>NZ_LBIY01000086.1:0-82500 GCF_028128625.1 Bradyrhizobium sp. CCBAU 45389
ACACTGCTGGGGCCCGGCGTCACGCGACGCCGCGGCCAGCCGCGCGCCTAGCCTGTGCGGTAAAATACGCGCTTACAGATGACACCCGTGACCTGACTGACCGGATCATGCGCGGCAACGCACTTCAGTTCTTTCGGAAGGGACATCGAGAGAATGCGACCCAGCCGTGAAGGGTGGACAATCGCTTTGAAAGTTTGCCGATGTTCTGCGTCGGGCAACGACTTATAGCAACTGTGCGAAATCGCGTTTAGTCCTGGCGGCAAGATCGTGGTCGAGGAGCCGGGCTATGGCATCCCAAGTCACGGCGAACCTCGTTCACGGAGAGAAAGGCCGCGATGAAGTCGCAGCAAATTGGGTGAAATGATCGTGAACAAAACGTGTCGAATCATATGCCATGGCAAGAGAGATCAATAACTTAGAAGGCATCCGCGGCGTACAGAAACAAGGGCTTCCAACAGTCGGGATCGTTCATGCCACGAGCCTGGGAATTTCCTGTTCTACCAATCGCAACAATCGGGTGTTGCGCCTCCACGCAACCACCGGTGTTGCGCTATCGGCGCAGGTGACTCGGAAGGGTTGCCTTTGGGTGCCTCAAGCCTGCGCGCCTCTCTTGATCGGCGACACCTTCTTGGGATCGACCCAGTGGTCGATCCGGTCAGCCCAATGCTGCATCAGCTTCGTGCGCGAGCCGATTAGCGCGAGCGGTCCGTGCCTCTTGTACAGACCTTCCACAGTTGAGTTGTCGAGGTGCGCAAGCTGCAACTCGACGACATCGCCATCCCACGCCTTGGCGTCCTTGATCTCTTCATGGTGAGATAGGGTCGAGAAGGTAGTCCGGAAACCGTGGGCACAATGGTCAGTCTTGGTGTCAATACCAAGCAGACGCAAGCGCTTGTTGAGCGTGTTGTTTGATAGCGGCGCGTCCTTTGAACAGGAAAACGCGTACCGGCGATGGCCGGTCAGCTTCCGAACGCTGCGCAGGATTGCGAGTGCCTGCCGTGACAAAGGAACGACATGATCCCAACCGGTCTTCATCTTGGTGGCCGGAATAGTCCAGCGTTCGGCATCCCAGTCGATCTCGCTCCACTCCATTTCATTGACCATGCCGGGGCGGGGAATAGTCAGCGCATCGAAGCGTAGGGCAAGGCCAACAACGTCACCAAACCGCGCTCTCGTCCATGGTGCGATGATGAGCTTGAAGACGCGCGTCACGTCACGTGGCTCGGTAACGCCGGGACGCGGTGTCGAAATGTTCGCAATCATTTGCCCGCGCAGATTGCGGAATGGATTGTAGCCGTCGCCCTCGACATCGGCATAGTCGCAGATTTGCTCGCCGATGCTGCGCACGCGGTCGCGGGTTTCCAGCTTTCCCTCGGCTTCGTATGAGCGCATGAAAGCGAGTACGTCCGGACGCTTGATGTCCTGCCTGCAGAGCTTGCCGAAGCGATTCTTGACGTAACCAACGCGGATCTCAAGCACCTGGATAGTCTTAGGGTCGCGCACCGCGACGATCCTACCGCGTTTGACTTTCTCCACCTTCTTCTTCGCGAGCCACTCGTCGGCCCATTGCCCGAAAGGCCGGGCGGCCGCCTGCCTATGCTTGTCGAGCTGCTTCTCGGTGCTTGGGTCTTTGCCGTCCTTGAGCAGGACTTTTGCCTTGTCGCGCTCGCGCCGCGCGTCGGCGAGCGAGAACGTGCCATCCTTGCCGTTGCCGTAAGGGCCAATGGAGTAGGTTTTTTGGCGCCCATGTAAGCGGTAGCCCATGCGCCAAAGCTTGGAAGCGGCACTGCCGGGCCTGCTCTGGTCCGGCGTGACGAAGAGATAAAGGCCGCCGCCGGTCACGTCGGAAATCTTGGCGGGACTCCACGCGCCATTGTCGAATCGCGGTCCGGCAGCGCGGCAATCGACGTCGGTTCTGATCTGCTCGGGATTGAAGCGCTCGCCGTCGTTCTTGCGGGCCATCTGCTCAATTCCTTCGTTCGGAATAGCGAAAGTCACCGTGAACGTTTGTTCTCCCGACGTCAACACGATACCAACAAAAATACCAACAAATCGAGCGGCTGGGAGCGGACGAGAACAAAGGGTGACGAACACCGATGTGCGCGAAAAGGCCTCTTTTTCAAGGGCTTCCGAGCAGTGTGCGGACGGTTGCGAACGCTTTAGAACGGGCTTGAACAGCCTAGTTGGTGCCCCTGGCCGGAATCGAACCAGCACTCCTTGCGGAACTCGATTTTGAGTCGAGCGCGTCTACCAGTTCCGCCACAGGGGCCCTCGGTCGGCCCGGGAGGCGTCGCGAAGCCGGCGGACTATAGCCATGGACAAGGCGGGGTCAACCCGCGCCAAAGTGATCCCGGCCGTTCTCGACAGCCGCATGGGCTGGAGTTAGAGGCTTGAGAAGCGCGAGACATGCTACGAGGCCGCCGTGACCACCCAGAGTGCCGCAATACCTGCGTTCAAGCCGGCGGCGGCAAACCCTGCGCTGGCCGCCTCGCTGGCGGTCACCCTGATCGCGGTCGCCACGATCGCAGGCGCCTGGTTCTTCCAGCTCGTGCTGGAAATCCTGCCCTGCCCGCTGTGTCTGGAGCAGCGCTACGCCTATTACCTCGCGATCCCGCTCGGTGCGCTGACGGCGCTCGCGGCACGCGCCGGCGCACCGCGGCCGCTGTTGCTCGCGGGGCTCGCGATCCTCGCGCTGGCGACCCTCGCCAATGCCGGCCTCGGCACCTACCACTCCGGCGTCGAATGGGGTTTCTGGAAGGGCCCGACCGATTGCTCCGGCCCCGTCGTCAATCTCGGCAGCGCCGCTGATCTGCTGTCGAAGCTCGACACGGTGAAGGTGGTCCGCTGCGACGAGGTGCAGTGGCGCTTCCTCGGCCTCTCGCTCGCCGGCTACAACGTGCTGATCTCGCTCCTGATGGCCGCGATCGCCGCGTGGGGATTTGTGCGGACGGCGAAGCGCGCGTAGCAGCCGTAGTACCTAGCTGCCGTAGGGTGGGCAAAGCGAAGCGTGCGCACCATCTCCTCATGGCGAGGATCCCGTCAGAAAACGTGGGCACGGCGCTGCGCGCCCTTGCCCACCCTACGAGAGCTCGGGATGAGGAGAGTTAGCTAATCATCCACATCGTCTTGCGTGCGCCCGAACAGGTGCACGATGCCCGGCGTTGCGATCGTCACGAACACGAAACGCGACAGGTGATGGGCCCCGACGAAGATCGGGTCGATATGCAGCGTCAGGGCCAGCGCCAGCATCGCGTCCATGGCGCCCGGCGCGAAGGCGACGACCACGTCGGAGAACTTCACCTGCGTGGTGAGTGCGACGATGCCGACGAAGATCGCGGAGACGGCGATGGCCACGGCAAACGAGCCCAGCGCCGCGTTGATGTGGCCGGCGAGCGTCTTGATCCGCATCCGCGCGAAACGGCTGCCGATCAGCGCGCCGATGCCGACCAGCGCCACGCCGCGCACCCAGTCCGGCAGGCCGCCCTCGACCCAGCCCGTGCCATGGAGCACGCTGGAGGCGATCATCGCGCCGAACATCCAGCTTGCCGGAAACTTGACCAGCCGCAGGAAGAGCGCCGCGGCCAGGGAGGCTGCGACCAGCTCCACGAGGCCGAGCGGCGAGGCAATCGTCGTCGTCAGCGACGGCGCGGCCGAAGGGGCCACGCCCGCGAGTGCCAGCACCATCGGCAGCGCGGCGGTGAGGATGATGACGCGCATGGTCTGCACCACCGCGATGCCCGGCAGGTCGGCGCCCCGCTCGACTGCCAAGATCGTGATCTGCGACAGTGCGCCGGGGCTGCCGGCGAGGAAGGCCGAGGTGCGGTCCCAGCCATGGATGCGCTGGAGGTAATAGCTCGAGCCGAAGGTCGAACAGAACGTGGCGAGCGCGAGCAGGCCGATCGTGAGGGGATAGGCGCTGACCTGCTGGATCAGATGGCGCGAGACGACCGAGCCCAGCGAGATGCCGAGCAGCACGAGCACGGTCTGGGTCAGGATCGGCGGCAGCGTCAGCTGGCGGCCGGCAATCGCGGCGACGCCGACCGCGATCATCGAGCCCGAGATCAGGCCGCCGGGAAGATTGGCGAGGAGAAACACCAGACCACCGGCTGTGCCGATGACGAGCGTTTCCACCGTGCTCAGGATCTTGGCACGGCTCGGCCATTCGAACGGCAGGGAGGCGGTGATTTGCTTCACGCCGCCTTATCGCAAATCAGCGAGAGGCGCACAATTGCGGCCAGGTCATGCGCGCAATGCGCACGCCTCTCACGGATGCCGGCGAACCGTATTGTGCCGGATTTACTTCTTGTCGGCGGCGGGGGCGGCGGTGCCGGCCTTCGCTTCCTTCATGCACTCGCGGCGAAACTTCTTGCGCTCCTTGCCCTTCAGTCCCTTGGCGTCCGCCTGCTTGGAGCATTCGAGCGACTCGGCCGAGCGCTCCTTCGGCGCTGCCTTCTTGTCGGTGGTGGCAGCGGCATCGGTCTTGGCAGCCGGCGCTGTGGCCTGCGCGAAGGCAGCGCCGGAGGCGAGCAGGGAGACGAGGGCGGCGGCGGCGAGGCGAGAGGCGAGGGTCATGATGTTGCACTCTTCTTGCGAGAATTGCGAAGGGCTGGAACGTCGGCTTGCGATGCTGAACGCGACATGAATGATTTGAACGGCGCGATCACTATATTTTTGCGGCGAGAGCCATCGTTTCCTTGTCGCGAGCCGGTGGCACGCTAGGATAGCAATCCTCGTTTCACTTCCCCCCAAGGGAAGCGCAAGGGAAGACCAAGGAGGAGATCAGGGATGACCAATCAGACAAAATTGCTGTGTGCGATTGTGGCGTCAGGTGTCGTGGCATTGATGGCCGCCGCACCGGCGCAGGCGCTGACCTCGCAGGAGTGCAGCGCGAAATATCAGGCCGCCAAGAAGGACGGCTCGCTGGGCACCATGAAGTGGAACGACTTCCGCAAGGCCCAGTGCGGTGCCGATGCGACGCCCGCCGCTGCGCCGAGCGCGGCTGCTCCGGCTGCGCCTGCCGCTCCCGCCGAGCCGAAGCAGGCGAAGAAAGAGGCGGCTCCTGCTGCCGCGCCGACGCTGCCGGCCGGACCGGCGATCTATCCGAACGCGGTCGATCCGAAATACGCCAAGGAGCCCGCCGGCAAGGCGCGCCTGCACACCTGCGTCGACCAGTACAATGCCAACAAGACCACCAATGGCAATGGCGGCTTGAAGTGGATCCAGAAGGGCGGCGGCTATTACAGCGAATGCACCAAGAAGCTGAAGGGCGCCGCCTAAGCTTCGACAACGGGATACGATGGCCGGAGCACAGCTCCGGCCATTTTCGTTTGGTCCTAGTCCAGGAGCTTCTCGGCCGACTTCGCCACGAGCTGCGAACGCTTGCGCGGGCCGCGCTCGACGAACAGCAGGCTCTGGCCGAAGATGAAGCAGTAGAACAGGAAGGCCTGCGCCTCGGCCGCTTCGGCCTCTAAGCCGGTCGCGCGATAGAGTTCGGCGACGTGCTTGAGCCGCGCTGCATCCACGCTCGCTACTGCTGCTGCGGCGTTCTCGTCCGAGCGGGCCCATTGCCGGATCGCAAGCTCGATCGCCATGCCTTCCGGATTGAGCCGCTCGGAATAGAGCTGGATCACCGCCTTCAGCCGTTCGCGGGGCGCCTCGCCATCGAGGCTCGTCTGCTGCGCGATGGACGCCGCGCGCCCCTCGCGCCAGCGTTCCAGCATGGCCTGGAGCAGCGCGGCGCGGTCGGCGAAGCGGCGGTAGAAGCCACCCTTGGTGACGCCGAGATTCTTGGCGAGAACCTCGACCCTGACACCCTCGACCCCAGAGCGGGCGAGCTCGGCGAACCCCGCCTCGACCCAGACATCGCCCTTGCCGTCGCTCATGAAGGAAGCCTCACCGGTTCTTGATACGGTGCCGTATTGCTAACGCAGGACAGCCCTGATACGCTACCGTATCAAAAATCAAAGGGCAGGAGGATTGGCGATGGAGCGGGAGGCGACCTATCGCGGCACGGTCTATCCGTGGCAATGCGACCATGTCGGCCACATGAACATCATGTGGTATGTCGGCAAATTCGACGAGGCCAACTGGAATCTGTTCGCCCGCCTCGGCCTGACGCCGAGTTACCTGCGCAACTCAGGGCGCGGCATGGCCGCGGTCCAGCAGAACATCGCCTATAAGCGCGAGCTGCTCGCCGGCGACATCGTCGAGATCCACAGCCACCTGCTCGAGCTCCGCGATAAGTCGATCCGTTTCCGGCACGACATGAGGAATGCCGAGACCGGGGAGATTGCCGCGACGTGCGAGATCACGGGCGTGCATATGGACCGTCAGCTCCGCAAGTCCGCGTCGTTCGCCGATGCGATTCGCGAAGCGGCCTCGAAGCATCTTGCCGAACCAGCCGAGGCCTGAACCATGGCCGCCTTCGAGCCGAAAAATCCGGGCTATCGCGCGGCGACTGTCGCCATGTTCGACGCCCAGCCGGCGATGCGCACGCTCGGCATCGTGATCGTCCGTCTCGCGCCGGGCGAGGTCGAGCTGGCGATGCTGCACGCGCCGGCTCTCACACAGCAGAACGGTTTCATCCATGCCGGCATCATCACGGCTGGGCTCGACAACGCCTGCGGCGTTGCCGCCTTCACCCTGATGCCGCAGGGGGCCGACATCCTCACGGTCGAGTTCAAGACCACGCTGCTGGCACCCGCCCGCGGCGAGCGCTTCGTCTTCAAGGCCGAAGTGGTCAAGCCCGGCCGCACCCTCACTTTCTGCGAGGCAAAGGCCTTCGCCGAGCATGACGGCAAGACCACGCTGATCGCCACGATGACCGGGACGCTGATGGCGATGCTGCCTCGCCTTGCCGCTTCGCATGAACCGCGCGCGTCGCGCGCATAGCGGCGATTGACGAGCCTGGCCGCTCCGGACTGCTCCTATCCTGTTGCTGGCGTGCGCCCGCCTTGCGCTGCTTACCTGAACGCGTTGGTGACCTCATTCCAGGTACCGCTGGCGATTACACTGCTGGTGCGATGACATCGCCGCCGCGACACTCTATATGTTCGGTAACAATTCCCGGTCCTCAGCCGTATTTGCCGAAGATGGGACCGAAACGGGGCGAGATATGACTGGATTTGGGAATAGGGTGCCGACCAGGCGTGCGGCGCTGACGCTGATCGGGGCGGGCGCGCTTGCGGCGGGCGGCATCACTTCTGCGCTGGCAGCCGCCGGCGATGACGAGGTGCTGACCGAAACCAAGGTGCTGCGCGATCCCGACACGCCGGTCGCCGGCAATGCCGACGGCAACATCACGATCGTCGAATGGTCCGACTACAATTGCCCTTATTGCCGCAAGCTCGAGCCCGAGCTGCGCCAGGTCGTGCAGGATGACGGCAAGGTGAGGCTGGTGATGAAGGACTGGCCGATCCTCGGGCCGGTCTCGGTCACCGCAGCGCGGACCGCGCTCGCGGCCAAATTCCAGGACAAGTACCACCAGGCCCATGACGCCATGATGGGCGTCTCTTCGCGTCTGACCGAGCCGCGCATCAACGAGCTGCTCGCGACCGCCGGCGTCGACATGGACCGGTTGAAGCGCGATCTCACCGGCCATGCCAAGGACATCGACGCCATCCTCAAGCGCAACAACGAGCAGGCAGAGGCTTTTGGTTTTCGCGGCACCCCGTCCTTCATCGTCGGCAAGTACCGCGTGCCCGGCGTGCTCAGCATGACCGAATTCGAGCAGGTCATCGCCGACGCCCGCAAGGCCAAGATGAACTGACGCGCATCGTTGATCGCAGCCAACACAAAGGCGCCGCCGCGAACCCGCGACGGCGCCTTGTTCATGTCGCTCGAACGAAATTATTTGGACGAGATCCGGACCCAGTCCTTGTGCGCGCGATCGCGCAGCGCTTCCCAATCGGCCTTGGCGACATCCCAGTTCACGATGGTGCGATTGGTGGTCGCGACCTCGCCATTGGCGACCGACGAGGTCTGCATGGAGTCGTAGACGTAGACGCCGCCCGCAAGCAGCAGCGCGCCCAAGATCATTCCAAAAAAGGTTCTCATAGCAAGCCTCCGGTGTCGCGCCGATAACGTCGGCACCGCGCGATGGTTCCGCGGCCATGCGGCGCATCTAAGGAGAGGTTGTTCATTCTCCGTTCAGCCATGCCAGCAGCTCCGCATTGATCTCGCGCGGATAGGTGTGGCTGAGGTCGTCGATCTCGCGATAAGTGACATTGACGCCGGCCGCTGAAAGCGCGGCCTGGGTCTGTCGCGCGGTCTGCACCGGAAACATCCAGTCGAGCTTGCCGTGGGTGATGAAAACCGGCAGGCCCCGCATGCGCTCGGCGTCCGCCATCTCCGCCATCAGCGGATGGAAGGTGGCCGAGACCGGCGCAAGATGGGTGAAAGGCGAAGCACTCTCGAGACCGGTGACGTAGCAGAAGGTGCCACCGTCGCTCATGCCGGTCAGCAGCATGCGCGAGGCGTCGATATTCCAGCGGTTGCGGACGGTCTCGAGGATGCGCATGAGATTGGGCGTGTCGGCGTCGTCGCCCATCAGCGCCCAGGTCGGACCGGTCGCGGTTGGCGCCACCAGGATCGCGCCGAGACTGCGCGCGTCGCGCAGCCAGCTCCACAGAAAGCCGCGGCCGTTGCCGCTGCCGCCATGCAGCGCCATCACCAGCGGCATGGCGCGGTCGGGCCTGTAATATTCTGGGACATAGACCGAGAAGCCGCCGCGGCTGCCGAGCTCGTTGTGGTCGTGGAAGATGCCGGTGTGCTCGCTCGCCTCCATTTCCAACCGCGAGAGCAGATCGCCATTCTCGCGATTGGCGGCGTTGAGAAAGAAGCTGCTCACCGGCGGAAACTGCACCGCCAGCGGGTAGAGTGCCTCCAGCGCGCGGGGCGCGTGGCGCAGTGCGCGAAACACGGCGACGAGATCGCCATTGCCGCGCTCGACCTCGCGGATGCCGGCAAAGGCGGCGAGTGCCTCGTTGCAGGCGCGGTCGAGCCGTTCGCGCAGGCCGGCGAATTGCTCCGGCCATTCTCCGATCGCCGTGTGGGATGCCTGCAGCGCCTCGTCGGGTGTGCCGATCGCATTCATCACCGAGGCGAAGGCCGGCGGGTGCAGGTGCCGCTGGAAGAAGCCGAGCGCTTCAAGTGCATTGAGCAGCGGCGGCAGCACGGCCACGATGTCGTCGATCACGGCCTCGCTCATCGCGGCGTCCCTGGCTTGGGGTCAATGCAGCTTCGGTGCCTTCAAAAGCCTGAAGCGGTCGGTCGAGGTCACCGTGACGTCGAAGGTGACGCCCTCATGGTGCACGGTCAGCGGCACGTCGACGCCGGCGGCGCCGAGAGCCCACATCTTCCTGTAGAAGGCAGTCTGGCTCGTGACCTTGTCGCCGTTGACGGCGAGGATGACGTCGCCGGTCTTGAGTTCGGCGAGTGCGGCCGGGCCGTTGGCGGAGATGCCGATCACCACCACGCGGTTGTCGATTTCGGTCGAGTAGAGCCCGAGCCAGGGGCGCGCCGGCTTGTTGACGCGACCGTATTTGCGCAAGTCCTCCAGGATCGGCTTCAGCAGGTCGATCGGCACGATCATGTTGACGTGCTCGGCCTTGCCGTCGCGTTCACGCTCGAGCTGGAGCGAGCCGATGCCGATCAACTCGCCGCGCTCGTTGAGCAAGCCAGTGCCGCCCCAGTTCGGGTGCGCCGGATAGGTGAAGACGGCCTCATCCAGCAGATATTCCCAGTAGCCGGCGAACTCCTGCTTGGCCACGATCTGGCTTGCAACCGATCGCGTGCGGCCGCCGGCGCCGCCGACCACGACGCGGTCGCCGATGCGGGTATCCGCCGAATTGCCGAGCGGCAAGGGTTCGACGTCGAGATGACCGAGGGCTTGCACGAGGCCGAAGCCGGTGACGGAATCGAAACCGAGAGCATGCCCCTCGACGACGCGTCCGTCTGCGAGGTGCAGCCACACCGATTCCGCCTCGGTGATGAGATAGCCGATGGTCAGCACCAGCCCGTCGTCGATCACGACGCCGTTGCCGGCCCGTTCGGTGCCCAGCGTCTCGGCGCTGAATGCGTCCGGCGGGACGATGGCGTGCAGGCCGACGACGGACGCGAGCGCGCGGTCGAGATCGAAAGCGTAATCGCTCGCACGCGGCTGATTGGCCGGCGGCACTCTCCATTCGGTCAGGGCGGGCATGGAGTTCTCCTGCTGAGTGCATCGCGCCGCCATTGGCGCGGGACGACGCGCGAAGCACGCACAATTTAGGCCGGAGAGGGCCGTCTTGAAAGCCTCGCTCCTCAACAATTCCGGCGAACGCCGCAGGAAATCTTCGAAACGCTCGGAAACGCCTCGTGCACAGGGGGCGGGCAACCGCGCGATCCGGCACCGGCCGCATGGCTGCTGTCCGGCGAGGTGCTAGGCGGGCTGCAATGAAGCTGCTAACCATTGCCGCTTCGTTTGACCAAGGGATCACGGACCGAAGCATGGATAACCGCAGCGACATCTGGCGTGGCGTCGACACGATCAAGGCGCGTTTCATCGACCTCAGCGACAAGGTCTGGGGCACGCCCGAGGTGTGCTACACCGAGGCGCGGTCCGCCGCCGAACATCTCGCCGAGTTGCGTCATCAGGGCTTCCGCATCACCGAGAACGTCGCCGGCATACCGACCGCGCTGATGGGGGAGTGGGGCGAGGGCGGACCGGTCATCGCCTTCATGGGGGAATATGATGCGCTGCCGGGCCTCAGCCAGGAGGCGGGCGTTGCGGAACACCGTCCGGTTGAGACCGGCGGCCATGGCCATGGCTGCGGTCACAACCTGCTCGGCTCCGCCGCGCTGCTCGCTGCGACCGCAGTGAAGGACTGGCTCGCCGAGAACAAGGTGCCGGGCCGCGTGCGCTATTACGGCTGCCCGGCCGAAGAAGGCGGCGCGGCAAAGGCCTTCATGGTGCGCTCCGGCGCGTTCGAGGACGCCGACATCGCCATCACCTGGCATCCGCACAGTTTCTGGGAAGTGGCGGTGACGCCGTCGCTCGCGAACACGCGCGCCGACTTCATCTTCACCGGCCGCACCTCGCATGCGGCGGCCTCGCCGCATCTCGGCCGTTCCGCGCTCGACGCCGTGGAACTGATGAATGTCGGCGTGAACTACATGCGCGAGCACATGCCGAGCGATGCGCGCGTGCACTACGCGCTGCTCGACACCGGCGGCATCGCGCCCAATGTGGTGCAGGCGCATGCGCGCGTGCGCTACTCGATCCGCGCCCGCGATCTGCCCGGCATGAACGAACTGGTCGAACGCGTGTCCAAGATCGCGCAGGGTGCTGCGCTGATGACCGAGACCAAGGTCGAGATGAAGATCATCTCCGCGGTCTCCAACATCCTGCCGAACGCGCCGCTGGAGCAGGCGCTGCACCGGGTCATGGAAGAGCTCGGACCGCCGCATTTCGATGACGCGGACAAGAGCTTTGCCACAGAGATCCGCGCGACGCTGAGCGACAAGGACATCTCCTCGGTCTACTACGCGATCGGCATGGAGCCGACCGATCGGCCGCTGGCCGACTTCCTGGTGCCGCTCGATGCCAAGCGCAACCCGCTTGTCGGCTCGACCGACGTCGGCGACGTCAGCTGGGTGGTGCCGACCGTGCAGGTTCACGCACCCACGGTTGCAATCGGAACGCCCTTCCACACCTGGCAGGTGGTGGCGCAGGGCAAGAGCCCGCACGCGCACAAGGCCATGGTGCAGGCGGCCAAGGCGATGGCCGGGCTCGGCATCAAGGCCCTCACTGAGCCGAAGCTGATCGAGGCCGCGAAGGCGGACCTGGTGAGGCGGACGACCAAGACACCTTATGTCTGCCCGCTGCCCGACCACGTCGCGCCGCCGCTGACTATGTCCGTGGCGTAGAATTCCGTCTCGATACTTCGTCTGATCCGGCGAACAAATTTTCCGCAGTGCAGCGCGGTTTCCGGCGTGTTTCGGCGCCGGATTGCCGAACGCTTGGGCTGCGGAACACGGTTTTGCCCAACGGACAGCCAGAAGACCGTTTGCATACACACGGTCCCAGTTGACGTGCCCCCTAATCGGTGTGCCATCTACCGCCAGCCAAACTCGGCGGCCGCGTCTTGCGGCCGCCTGCATCCATACGGGAACCAGACGGGGGACAACCATGCTGGATAAAGAACTGCGTTCGATGATCGGTCAGGTGAAGGACGGGCGGATGGATCGCCGCGGCTTCATCAAGCGCCTCGCCGCGGTCGGTCTCACGGCTCCCCTGGCCAACCAGATCCTCGCGCTCGGCGGCGTCGCCATGGCCGAGGGTGCTTCCACCTACAAGCCGACCAAGCGCGGCGGCGGCGGTGCGCTGAAGCTGCTGTGGTGGCAGGGCCCGACCCTGCTCAATCCGCACTTCGCCACCGGCACCAAGGACCAGGACGGCTCGCGCCTGTTCTACGAGCCGCTGGCCTGTTGGGATCCGGACGGCAACATGAAGCTGGTGCTGGCGTCCGAAATTCCCTCGACCCAGAACGGCCTGCTCGCCGCCGACGGCAAGTCGGTGACGTGGAAGCTGAAGCCCGGCGTGAAGTGGCATGACGGCAAGCCGTTCTCCGCCGACGATGTCGTCTTCACCTGGGAATACATCATCGATCCCGCGACCGCCGCCGTCACCGTGGCGACCTATCGCGACATCACGGTCGAGAAGGTGGACGATCTGACGGTCCGTCTCACCTTCAAGAAGCCGACGCCGTTCTGGGCGGATGCCTTCGTCGGCGCAACCGGACAGGTTCTGCCCAAGCACCTGTTCGCCGAGTACAAGGGCTCCAAGTCGCGCGAGGCGCCGAACAACCTCGCGCCCGTCGGCACCGGCCCCTACAAATTCATTGAGTTCAAGCCCGGCGATCTCATCCGCGGCGAGATCAACAAAGACTATCACATGCCGAACCGGCCCTATTTCGACACGCTCGAGATGAAGGGCGGCGGCGATGCCGTCTCGGCCGCGCGTGCGGTGATCCAGACCGGCGAGTATGATTTCGGCTGGAACATCCAGGTCGAGGACGACGTGCTGCTGCGCCTGGAGAAGGGCGGCAAGGGCAAGACCATCTACGCCGTCGGCGGCGACACCGAATTCATCGCGCTCAACTTCACCGATCCCAACACCGAGGTCGACGGCGAGAAGTCGTCGATGAAGACCAAGCATCCGCTGTTCTCGGACCCTGCCGTGCGCAAGGCGCTGTCGCTGCTGGTCGATCGTGATTCCATCAAGAAGGCGATCTACGGCCGCGCCGGCCGCACCACCGCGAACTTCCTCAACGGTCCGGAAAAGTTCGTCTCCAAGAACACCTCCTGGGAGTTCAGCATCGAGAAGGCCTCGAAGATTCTGGACGATGCCGGCTGGAAGCCCGGCGCGGACGGCATCCGCGAGAAGGACGGCAAGAAGCTGAAACTGCTGTACCAGACCTCGATCAACGGCCCGCGCCAGAAGACGCAGGCGATCGTCAAGCAGGCCTGCCAGAAGGCGGGTATCGACGTCGAGCTGAAGTCGGTCGTGGCCTCGGTGTTCTTCTCGTCGGACGTCGCCAATCCCGACACCTACGCGAAGTTCTACGCCGACATCGAGATGTTCCAGATCCCGATGAGCCAGCCGGATCCGGCCCAGCACATGCGCCGCTATCATTCGAGCAACGTGGCGACGAAGGAGAACAAGTGGCAGGGCACCAACTTCCCGCGCTTCGTCAACAAGGACTATGACGCCGCGATCGATGCCGCCGATGGCGAGATGGATCCGGTCAAGCGTGCGGCGCTCTACATCAAGGCCAACGACATCCTGTTCCAGGAGACCGTGTTCGTTCCGGCACAGCACCGGCTCAAGGTGGAGGCGGCCTCCAACACGTTGCGCCCGGTGATCTCGGGCTGGGCCAACGAGACCGACAATCTGTTCGACTGGTACCGCGAGGAATGATCCCCCAGCTCTAGACGGGGCCTTCCCTCATGAGTCAATACGTCCTGCGTCGCCTCCTGATCGCGATTCCGAGCCTGCTCGGAATCTCGGTCGTGCTGTTCGTCGTGCTTGCGCTCGCCCCCGGCGACCCGTTCTCTGAACTGGCGACGAACCCGAACGTGCCGCCCGAGGTGCAAGCCGCACTTCGGGCCAAGTTCGGTCTCGACGATCCGATCCACCTTCGTTACCTGCACTGGCTCAACGCCATGCTGCACGGGGACTGGGGCTTTTCCTTCGTCAGCCGGATGGACGTCGACACGCTGATCCTCCAGCGCCTGCCGGCCACGCTCTACGTGATCGGCTCGGCGCAGATCCTGGCGCTGCTGATCGCGATTCCGGTCGGCGTCTATGCCGCGACAAAGCCTTATTCGCTGTTCGACCAGATCGCCAACACGCTCGCCTTCGTCGGCTTCTCGCTGCCGACCTTCTTCACCGGCATCCTGTTCATCCTGATCTTCTCGGTCACGCTGGACTGGCTGCCCTTCGTCTACACCACCGACATCAAGGCCACCGGCATCCATTGGGTGCTGGAGATGATCCGTCAGGCCATCATGCCGGTGGCTGTGCTCGGCCTGTTCCAGGCGGCGTCGATGACGCGCTTCGTGCGCTCGGCGATGCTCGACGTCATCAGGCTCGACTACGTCACCACGGCGCGGGCCAAGGGCCTCGGCCAGGCCACGGTGATCGTCAAGCACGTGATGCGCAACGCCATGATCCCCGTGGTCACGCTGATCGCGCTGCAGATGCCTGCGGTGTTCGGCGGCGCCATCGTCACCGAGCAGATCTTCCGCATCCCCGGCATCGGCTCGCTGCTGATCTCCTCCATCCTTTCCAACGACACGCCGGTGGTGATGGCCGTCACCTTCGTCTTCGCGTGCCTCGTGGTGCTGTTCAACCTCATCGCGGACGTCCTTTATGGCTGGCTTGACCCTCGCATCTCCCTCCGCTGAGCGGGGCGTCTACTCGCCCTGGCGCGAGACGTGGCGGCGCTACAGCCGCCACAAGCTCGCCGTCGTCAGCGCCTTCCTGCTCCTCGTTCTGGTGCTCGCCGTCGTGGTCGGGCCCTTCGTGTGGCGCGTGAAGATCAACGAGATCGACATCGTCGCGGGCATGCAGGGCCCCTCGCTCGCCCATCCCTTCGGCACCGACGATCTCGGCCAGGACATTCTGGCGCGCATGATCTATGGCGGCCGCATCTCGCTCGCGGTGGGGCTCGCCGCGATGCTGGTCTCGGTCTTCATCGGCACGCTGATCGGCGCGCTCGCCGGCATGTCGCGCGGCGCGCTCGGGCACGGATTGATGTGGCTCACCGACCTTTTCCTGTCGCTGCCGCAACTGCCGCTGCTGCTCCTGCTGATCTATCTCTTCCGCGACGGGCTGAAGCAGGTGTTCGGACCCGAAGGCGGCATTTTCATCCTGATCGTCCTCGTGATCGGGGGGTTGCGCTGGATGCCGGTGGCGCGGCTCGTGCGCGCGCAGTTCCTGTCGATCCGCGAGAAGGAGTTCGTCGAGGCGGCCCGCGCGCTCGGCGCCAGCCCGGTGCGGCAGGTGGTGCGGCATATCCTGCCCAACGCGGTCGGCCCGGTGATCATTGCCGGCACCATCGACGTCGCCGCCGCCATCATCGCGGAATCGACGCTGTCCTTCCTCGGTCTCGGCTTTCCACCCGACACTCCGACCTGGGGACGACTGCTGTATGACGCCAAGGACTTTCTCGACATCGGTCCGCACTGGGCGCTGTTCCCGGGCGGCGCGATCTTCATCGCTGTGGTCGCCATCAACTTCATCGGCGACGGTCTGCGTGACGCGCTCGATGCGCGACGGGTGATCTGATGGCGCCGCTGCTCGAGATCAAGGGCCTGAAAACCCACTTCTCCACCGATGACGGCATCCTGCAGGCCGTCGACGGCGTCGACATCTCCATCAACAAGGGCGAGACGCTCTGCGTCGTTGGCGAATCCGGTTGCGGCAAGACCGTGACCGCGATGTCGATCCTGAAGCTGATCGCGATGCCGCCGGGCCGCATCGCGGCCGGCCAGATCATCTTCGAGGGCCGCGATCTCGTGCCGCTGACCAGCAATCAGCTCGACGAGATCAGGGCCAAGGAGATCGGCTTCATCTTCCAGGAGCCGATGACCTCGCTCAATCCGGTGCTCACGATCGGCGAGCAGATCGCCGAGAGCCTGCGCCGGCATGAAGCGGTGACGAAGAAGCAGGCGCTCGAGCGCACCATCGAGATGCTGAAGCTGGTGCAGATCCCCAACGCCGAAGGCCGCGTGCACAATTATCCGCATCAGTTCTCCGGCGGCATGCGCCAGCGCGTGATGATCGCGATGGCGCTCGCCTGCAAGCCGAAGCTGATCATCGCCGACGAGCCCACCACGGCGCTCGACGTCACCATCCAGGCGCAGATCCTCGACCTCCTGCAGGACATGAAGGAGCGCTTCGGCATGGCGGTGATGCTGATCACCCATGCCATGGGCGTCGTCGCCGAGACCGCGCAGCGCGTCGTCGTGATGTATGCCGGCAAGGTGGTGGAGGAGGCGCCCGTCGACGATCTCTTCGGCGATCCCCGTCACCCCTATACGCAAGGCCTGATCCGCTCGATCCCGCGCATCGACCTCGACAGCGAGCACAAGACCCGGCTGGAGGCGATCGGCGGCTCGGTGCCGATCCTGATCAATCCGCCGGTCGGCTGCCGCTTCGCGCCGCGCTGCAAGTTCGCCATGAACGTCTGCATCGAGAAGGAGCCGCTGCTGCGCGAGGTCTCGCCCGGCCATCGCATGGCCTGTCACCTCGGCGATACACAGTTGGGAGCCGCGTCATGAGCGAACCCTTGCTCCGCGTCAGCGGCCTGAAGAAACATTTCCCCGTGCTCGGCGGCCTGTTGTCGCGCCAGGTCGGCAGCGTCTATGCGGTCGACGGCGTGTCGTTCTCGGTCAATCGCGGCGAGACGCTCGGCCTCGTCGGCGAATCCGGCTGCGGCAAGTCCACCACGGGCCGCTGCGTGCTGCGCTTGATCGAACCGACCGACGGCGAGGTCACCTTCGACGGCCAGGACGTGCGCAAGCTCGGCGGCAACGATCTGCGCGCGATGCGGCGGAACATGCAGCTGGTGTTCCAGGATCCGTTCGCCTCGCTCAATCCGCGCATGACGGTCGGCGCCATCCTCGGCGAGGCCTTCACCATCCACAATCTGGCCTCGTCCGCCAAGGAGCGGGAGGAGCGCGTCGCGGGTCTCTTGGTCAAGGTCGGCCTGAAGGCCGAGCACATGCGCCGCTATCCGCACGAATTCTCCGGCGGCCAGCGTCAGCGCATCGTGATCGCGCGCGCCCTCGCGGTCGAGCCGAAGCTGATCGTCTGCGACGAGCCGGTCTCGGCGCTCGACGTGTCGATCCAGGCGCAGGTCATCAACCTCCTGGAAGACCTCCAGGCCGAGCTGAACCTCACCTATCTCTTCGTCGCGCACGATCTCTCGGTGGTCGAGCACATCTCCGATCGCGTCGCCGTGATGTATCTCGGCCGCATCGTCGAGCTCGCCAAGGCCAGCGACCTCTACCGCAATCCGCAGCATCCCTACACCAAGGCGCTGCTGTCAGCGGTGCCGGTGCCCGATCCAAAGCTCAAGCGCGAGCGCATCCGCCTCAAGGGCGACGTGCCGAGCCCGATGAAGCCGCCGTCGGGCTGCCACTTCCACACCCGCTGTCCGATCGCCCAGCCGCGCTGCGCCGAAAGCGCTCCTGAGCTGAAGGAAGGGGCCGGCGGGCACTTCGTGGCGTGTCATCTGGCGTAATGGTGCAGCGCGCCATGCGCAGCAGGCGCCTTTACGCTGCCGCTTAATTTGATCCGGCAGGCGGGGAATAATTCGAACGGGCGAGTTGGCGGCGTCCTGCACGCCCTCCGCGTCGTAGCGTCGCATCGTCAGGAACTTTCTTGCCAAAGTCCGGCGCAAGTCCTTGTCTTCTCCTTACAAAAAAAAGGCGATCCGTCACGGATCGCGCTGAGGGAGGACATCATGACGAAGACGAGCAAGGACGGCGCGTCGACGCGCCGCCGTTTTCTCAGGACGGCCGCAGCCGGAGCGGCCGCCACTGTCGCCGCGCCAACCATCGCCCTGGCGCAGGGGCCGATCAGCATGCGTTGGCAGAGCACCTGGCCGGCCAAGGACATCTTCCACGAATACGCGCTCGACTACGCCAAGAAGGTCAACGACATGACCGGCGGCGACCTCAAAATCGAGGTGCTTCCCGCCGGCGCCGTGGTGCCGGCCTTCGGCCTGCTGGATGCGGTGTCGAAGGGCACGCTCGACGGCGGGCACGGCGTGCTCGCCTATCACTATGGCAAGCAGAACGCGCTGGCGCTGTGGGGCTCGGGTCCGGGCTATGCCATGGATGCCAACATGCTGCTCGCCTGGCACCGCTATGGCGGCGGCAAGGAGCTCCTCGAGAAGCTCTACGCCTCGATCGGCGCCAACGTCGTCTCGTTCCCATACGGACCGATGCCGACCCAGCCGCTTGGCTGGTACAAGAAGCCGATGACCAAGGTGGAGGATTTCCAGGGCCTGAAATTCCGCACCGTCGGCATCTCCATCGACGTGTTCACTGGCCTCGGCGCAGCGGTCAACGCGTTGCCGGGTGGTGAAATCGTTTCGGCGATGGACCGTGGCCTCCTGGATGCGGCCGAATTCAATAACGCTACATCCGATCGCGTCCTCGGCTTCCCGGATGTTTCCAAGATCTGCATGCTCCAGAGCTACCACCAGAACGCCGAGCAGTTCGAGATCATGTTCAACAAGACCAAGTTCGACGCACTGCCGGAGAAGATGAGGGCGATCATCGCCAATGCCGTCGACGCGGCCGGCCAGGACATGGCCTGGAAGGCGATCGACCGCTACTCCAGGGACTACGAGGAGCTGCAGACCAAGGACAAGGTCAAGTTCTACAAGACGCCGGACTCGATCCTCCAGAAGCAGTTGGAGGTGTTCGACCAAGTGGCCGAGAAGAAGTCGGCAGAGAACCCGCTGTTCAAGGAGATCGTCGAATCGCAACTGGCCTTCGCCAAGCGGGCGACGCAGTGGGAGCAGGATACGGTGGTCAGCCGCCGCATGGCCTACGCCCACTATTTTGGTCCCAACGCCAAGAAGAAGAGCTAGCAGGCTCATCGCACGATCGAAGCGTCATCCGGGACCACAACCCGGATGGCGCTTGTCTTGTCTCTAGGCAGCAGTAACGCAGGATTGGCGGTGGCAACGCACATGAGTCCGCAGCGCCTTCTGTACACCATTGACGGGATCAGCACGTGGACCGGCAAGGTCGCGGCCTGGCTGGTCGTGGGCCTGATGGCGCTGGTCTGCGCCGAGGTCTTCAAGCGTTACATCCTCAACATGCCGACCGCCTGGATCTTCGACGCCTCGAACATGCTGTATGGCACCCTGTTCATGATCGCGGGCGCCTATACGCTGGCCCAGAACGCGCATGTTCGCGGCGACTTCCTCTACTCCTCGATGCGGCCGCGCACCCAGGCGAGCCTCGACCTCGTGCTGTACCTCGCATTCTTCCTGCCCGGAATTGCCGCGCTGGTCTATGCGGGATGGGACTATGCGCTGGATTCCTGGCGCATCAACGAGCATTCCAACGTCACCGCCGAGGGGCCGCCGGTCTACCACTTCAAGTTCATGATTCCGCTCGCGGGCGCTCTGGTGCTGCTGCAGGGGGCAGCCGAAATCGCCCGCTGCGTGATCTGTCTCAAGACGGGCACCTGGCCGAGCCGGCTCGCCGATGTCTCCGAAATCGACGTCATCGAGGAGCAGCTTGCGCACAGCGAACATGTCGACGAAGAGGCGCGGAAGGCAGCGATCGCACGCGCGCAGGACATCGAGGAAAGCGCGCGGCAGCGCGGCATGGGCGGGGACCTGCAGGGATGATCAGCGATCCGGCACTCGGACTCTTGATGCTCTTCCTCATCGTGGTCGTGATCATGATGGGCTTTCCGACCGCCTTCACCCTGATGGGGCTCGGCATGTTCTTCGGCTTCTTCGCCTATCACCGGGCGGGCGAAGCATGGGGCGACAACCACATCTTCGACCTGATGGTTCAGCGCACCTATGGTGCGATGACCAACGACGTCCTGATCTCGATCCCTCTGTTCGTGCTGATGGGCTACGTCATGGAGCGCGGCGCGCTGGTCGACAAGATGTTCTACTCGATCCAGCTCGCCTTCCGCCGCGTGCCTGCCTCGCTCGCGGTGGCGACGCTGATCGTCTGCACGTTCTGGGGCATCGCAAGCGGGCTCGTCGGCGCGGTCGTGGTGTTGATGGGCGTCATCGCCTTCAATCCGATGCTGAAGGCCGGCTATGACGTCAAGCTCGCCTCCGGCGTCATCACCGCCGGAGGCACGCTGGGCATCCTGATTCCGCCCTCTGTGATGATCATCGTCTACGCGGCCGTGGCCGGACAGTCGGTGGTGAAGCTCTACGCGGCGGCGATGTTTCCGGGCTTCTTCCTGGCCTTCCTCTATCTCGTCTACATCGTCGGCTGGGCGCTACTCAATCCGAAGATTGCGCCGAAGCTTCCCGAAAGCGAAATCAGGGTTCCGGTCCGTCCATGGATCGTCACGCTGCAGCAAGCCTATTCACGCAAGGTTCTGCCGGCGCTCGTTGCGGCGCTGCTGGCGCCCCGCAGGATCGTCAATGCCGGCGTCGATGGCGCCCGCGTCACCTATTCGACGCTGGTGCAGAGCCTCGGCTACGCGCTGGTGCCGCTGGTGCTCACGCTCGCAACGCTCTGGGCCGCCTGGTGGTACGTCGTGATCCACCAGCAGGCCGACATTCAAACGCCGGTCGCGGCCGCGACGCAGCAACAGCCGCGCGCGGAGGAGACGCTCCAGCCGCTCGGCGCGGGCGCCCAGCAGCAGGAGAGCGCCGAAGAAAAGCTCGAGGAGCTCGGCGGCGCCGCCAGCCGGTCGGAGAGGGCCACGACCAACGGGCCCGAGGTGCTCCAGCAGATGGGCAGTGCCGAGCTGCGGGGCAAGACCACGGCCGCGCCCGTGGAGTCCGGACCGCCGCCTGAGTTCTATACTTACTTTGCCGTCGTCGTCGGCATCTGCGCGCTCATGCTGCTCTATTATTACTGGACCATGGAGGCCGAGCAGTTCGAGGTGTTGCGGCTTCTGGTCATGTCCGTGATGCCCCTCGGCATCCTGACGGTGGTCGTGCTCGCCGTGATCCTGTTCGGCATCACCACCGCGACGGAATCGGCGGCAGTGGGGGCGGCCGGCGCCTTCCTGCTCGCGTTCCAGGCCAGGACGCTGGACTGGAAGCGCACCAAGGAGGCGGTGTTCCTGACCGCCAAGACCACCTCGATGGTGTGCTGGCTTTTCGTGGGCTCGGCGCTGTTCTCGGCGGTGTTCGCGATCCTCGGCGGCCAGGCGCTGCTCGAAAGCTGGGTGCTCTCGCTCAACATGTCGCCGGTGCAGTTCATGATCCTGTCGCAGGCGATCATCTTCCTGCTCGGCTGGCCGCTGGAATGGACCGAGATCATCGTGATCTTCGTGCCGATCTTCCTGCCGATGCTGAAGCACTTCAACATCGATCCGGTCCTGTGGGGCGTGCTGGTCTTCGTCAACCTCCAGGCCGCATTCCTGTCGCCGCCCGTGGCGATGTCGGCGTTCTATCTGAAGGGCGTGGCGCCAAAGCACGTCACGCTCAACCAGATATTCTCCGGCATGATGCCCTACATGCTGATCGTGATCGTCTGCATGGTGTTCATGTACATCTGGCCCGGCCTGACGCTGTGGCTGCCGAACTATCTGTACGGAGGCTGAGCATCGAACGTCTCAGGGCTTCGCCGGCCTGGAATCCATGGGCGGCATGGATTCCCCGGCCGCTTCCTGGAGTAGGCGGAAAAATTCATTTCGGACTGTGAAGCATCTTACACCACATGGCTCCGATGGTGCTAGAATGGCCGCGCTACTTGCTTGAAGGAGGCCCCGATGCTGACACCCTTCAACAGGCCGTACTGGGAACAGAGCGCCCGTGACTGGACGATGAGGCTTGGCGCGCTCCTGCCCCAACCGCGGCAAAAGCCCGCCGAGCCCAAACCACAGCGGCCCCCATGGCGGCACTTCGACGATACCCATCATTGGGACGCGACCGCAGAGGAATGGGTCCCCAATCACGACAGGTGATCGCGCCGGGGCCGAGCCTGCCTGGACGCCTTCACCGGCGTTACGATGTTACGCATATTCATCCATGCAGCAGGCCATATTCCGAGAGGGCCTGCCTGAAAGTCTCCACCGACGTATGGTGATGCGCGAACAGCCCCGCCTCGCGCGCGCCGGCAACATTGGCCATGAGATCGTCGACGAACAGGACGGCCTGCGGCATCACGTTGAGCTCGGACAGGCAGCGGCGATAGCAGCGCGGGTCCGGTTTCGCCGTCTTGAACCGGGCCGAGGCGTAGATTTTCGAGCCGAACAGCGGACGCAGATCGGGCAGCAGCGTATCGATATGGTCGGCGACCAGCGTGGTATTGTTGGTCAGGACGGCAACATCGACGGTCTCGCGCAGGCGGCGGACGATCCCCAGCATCGCGGCATTCGCCTGCATCGAACGGCGCCGCGCCTCCACCCACTCGTCGAGCGACAGCGGGTAGTCCATGCGTTCGCCGAAGCCTCGCAGATAGTCCGCAGCATCGAGTGCGCCGGAATCGCCGAGCAGCTCGAAGCCGCTGTCCCAGATCGCCTCGTGGATGAACGCGCTGGTCGTCCCCGCCAGCTCTGCCAGGCAGGCGACGCGCTTTGCCCTGTCGTAGTCGCAGAGCACATTGTCCATGTCGAACAGGACGAGCTTGATAGGGTCAGTCACGGCAACACTCTCGGATCGGCCGAACATCCGGCCGCGACTGCAGTCATATCCTGCCCGAATACTGAGGACAAACCCGGGATGTCTCTACGGTTGTGGTGGGCGGCGCGGCGTCCGCCGCATCTGGTGAGAGGTCGATCCCGTCATGCGGTCCTCGCGGGCCAGGGCACGACCTGTCCCGACATCACCAACCGGTCACGGCCGCTGTCCTTGGCAGCGTAGAGCGCGCGATCAGCAGCCGCCACCAGCGTGCTGGAGTCCGCCGTGGTTTCCGATGGGAGGCTTGCCGCGGCGCCCACGCTGACGGTCACCAGGCGAGAGGGCGGGTTTTGCGCATGCAGCATGGCGAGATCGAGCAGCGCCCGGCGAATCGCTTCGGCTACTTCGGCGCAGCCGTCCGGGCCGGTGTTCGGCAACAACAGGGCGAACTCCTCGCCGCCGTAGCGGGCGGCAAGATCGGCGGGGCGCCTGGCGTGAGCGGATAGAATCCGGCTCAGCGCGCGAAGGCACCCGTCGCCCGCCAGATGCCCGTAATGGTCGTTGAACTTCTTGAAGTGATCGACATCGATCAGCAGGAGCGAAAGCTGCGTGCCGTCGCGCCGCGCGCGCGCCCATTCATCAGTGAGGCGTTCGTCGAACGCGCGCCGGTTGGCAAGGCCGGTGAGGCCATCGGTCGTTGCCAGCGAGGCGAGCTTGTCCTGAAGGTCCTTCTGCTCGGTCATGTCGCGCACGACTGCGACGACCCCGTCGATCTCGCCGCTGTCCGAGGCCAGGGTCACGTGCAGCGCTGCCTCCGCCCAGATCTCGCCCTTGTCCCGATGACGCTGGCGATAGACGAACCGCGCTTCCTCGGCCTCGCCATTCTTCAGCGCGGCAATGGCTTGCTCGACGCGTTCCAGGTCCTCCGGGTGAATGCCGGCGAGGGCCGAGGTCGCCAGCAATTCGTCGGCGGACCAGCCGGTGATGCGCGCGCATGCGGGAGAGACGTAGAGCAGCCGGTTGTCCAGGCCGATCCTGGTGACCATATCGCTGGACTGCTCGGCCAGCAGGCGGAAATTCGCTTCCTTGGCGACCAGGGCCTGCGCCATGCGCTGGCGCTGCACCAACTGCCGGACCAGGTAGGAGCCGATCAGCGCGATCAGCAGGACGAGACCGAGGACGAAGGTCATGCGCGCGATTGCCGCGCGGCGCCAGGGGGCAAGCACGTCGTCCTGGGACTTGCTCGCCAGCACCATCAGGGGATAGCGGCTGCTGCGCTGATAGTAACTCAGCCGCTGCACGCCATCGAGCGGCGACTTGAAATAGTAGACCGCCGCGGCGGGACGGCTTTTCCAGGTTTTGAACAAGGGCGCATTGGACAAGTCGCGTCCGACGAAGGCGCCGCTCTCGTCGCGGCTGCGCGCCAGCATGATGCCGTCATTGTTCAGCAGCGACGCCGAGCCGTTCGGCCCGACGTCGAAGCGCTCGTAGAATTTGACGAAATAGGCGACGTCGATCGTGAGCAGGGCGACGCCGGCGAAGCTGCCGTCGGGATGGTCGATCCGGCGCGACGCGGTGATGATCCACTGGCCGCCGGAGCGGCTCTTGATCGGCCGTCCGATCAGCGTGCCCTTTTCCGGCGAGCTGCGGTGCTGCCGGAAATATTCGCGGTCGCTGTTGTTGAGTCTGGAGAAATCGATTTGCTCGGTCGTGGCGAGCCAGCGGCCGGTATCGTCATAGACGAAGATGCCGCGGATGCGGTCCGATGACTTGCGGGTCGGCAGATAGGTCTGGAGCTTCGCGATCGTGTCGGGACCCATGCCGTCGAGTTCGAGACGGTGGACCAGCCCGACCAGGATCGTGTCGGCGAGCTCGAACGTATCGTCCGCGTGCTGGACCAGCGAATGCGCCAGGTTGGCGACGTCGATCTCGGCGTTCCTGAGATCGGCATTCCGCGCCTCCCATTCGCGCCAGGCGCTCAAGCCGAGGATTGCGACGCAAATCAGCGCGACGAAACCCGCCGCCCAGAGCGGAAGGCGCGTCTTGCCGAGTTCGCGGCTCGTGACCATGAGGCTTGCTCCAGATCGGCGCAAACCTCTCACTTTGGACTTAACGGCCTGTTGCAATATCCGCGATGATTGTGCGCGGTCCGTATTCAACCGGGCGAGGGTCGATAGATCTTGATCGACTCTCGTCGGCAGATGTTAACCACGCCGCCCCGGTGTGACGGTCTTGCCCGGCATCGGCCGCGTCATCCCTCCAGCGTGAAGCCAACGCGTAGCGTCACCTGGTAGTGGCGCACGGCATTGTTCTCGATATGGCCGCGCGTCTGCACCACCTCGAACCATTTCATCTCGCGGACGGTCTTGGCGGCGCGGCCGATCGCGTTCTTGATCGCATCCTCGATCGAGGTCTCGGATGATCCGACCAGTTCCAGGATCTTGTAGACGTGGTCCTTCTCGGCTGTGGGCATGAGACGTCTCCCCTTGTGCTGTGGCGGGCCCGGATACCGCTCCCGCGGTTTGGAGCGTCGGGCCTCCCCTGTGAACGGGCACCCGCGCGTCGGGTTCCGTGCCCGGCGATGGCCAGCATGCACCAGCCGAGGTGGAGCGGCCAGCACCCGCCTGCTAAGCGCTAGCCATGGATTCGGCCCGGCACGACAGGACGATCGGTGCTCTCTGCCTCTGCGTGACCGCGATCGGCTGGGCGCTGAACTGGCCGCTGATGAAGCTGCTGCTCCAGCAATGGCCGCCCTTGTTTGCCCGCGGGCTCGCCGGTGTCTGCGCCGCGGTCATTCTCGGGGCCCTGGCGCTGAGCCGGAAGGAGGCGTTTGCCGTACCGCGCGAGGCGATCCCGCGGCTGCTGTTTGCGACCCTCACCAACGTCTTTGCCTGGATGGGGCTCGGCACGGTCGCGATGAAATACGTGACCGTGAGCGAGGGGGCGTTGCTCGCCTACACCATGCCGATCTGGGCCATGCTGTTCGCCTGGCCGGTGCTGCACACGCGGCCCACGTTGCGGGATGTCTTCGGGCTCGTCCTCGGCGTCGCCGGCGTTGCGCTGCTGCTGAGCGGCAATGGCTTCGCGTTCGGCGCCGACAAGCTGCTGGGCATCGTCCTGGCGCTGCTCTGCGCCATCCTATTCGCGCTCGGCAATGTGCTCAACCGCAAGCCGCTGCCGATGCCGCCGCTGGTCGTCGTCGCCTGGCAGGTCGGGCTCGGCTGCGCCACCATGCTGCTTCTCGGCGTGCTCTTCGAGCATCCGGATGTCTCGGCGATCACTCCGCTGGGCTTCGGCTGCTTCATCTACATGACGCTGGTGCCGATGGGCCTCTGCTACGTCACCTGGTTCGAGACGCTGCGTCGCCTGCCGCCGACCGCGGCGTCGACCGGCATGCTGATCGTGCCCGTGATCGGCGTGATCTCGGCCGCAATCATCCTCGGCGAGCCGCTGGGCCTGCGTGAATGGGCGGCGATGGCGCTCACGCTCGGCGGCGTGACGCTGGCATTGCAGCGGGCCTAGAGACGCTGTTGTGCGGTTTGCGGCCGGGCCGGCGCAGGTTGTCCCCGGCTCCACAGCAATTTTAGCAGGAGAAGCAGCAGTGCCATCAGCGCGAAGCCGCCAATGGCGGGTGTGAAATGCCGACTGGGATCGACTTGTGCGGCCAGCCGCGCCGACTGTAGCAGTCCATAGGCGCCCGCGAGCAGGATCAACCCGTACATCCAGCTGCGCTCGCGCGGGCTCGCCAGCCCGGCGAGATCGGGCAGGATCAAGGCAAGACCGATCCCCAGCATCGGCAGGTCGTAATCATAGGCGTAAGGGCTGATCATCACCGACAGCATCACCGTGATGCCAAGTGCGAATCTGGACGACGTACCACGTGCCGTGCCGACGAGGACGGCGAGCAAGGCCAGCCCCGCAACGGTTACCTGTCCCCAGAAGGCGATACTTGCCGGAAGACCGGCTTTGGAGAGCGCCGCATAGGTCGAGATCATGCGATAGAGCGGATAGGAGCCCTGCTCGAGATAGCTCGCCGATTCCCTGATCGCGCCCAGCCAGGCCGCCCAGATCTGCCAGCCGAACAGGAGCGTGCAGAGCAGCGAGCTCGCCAGCACGACGACTGCTGCGGTCGCAAGCGCGACCCAGCGCCGCGTCGCCAGCAAATAGACGCCGACGACAATGGCAAGGTGCGGCTTGATCACCATGGCGCCGAGCGCAAGGCCCGCGAGAAGCGGCCGCCGTTCGAGGTTGAGGCAGACGAGCGCGATCAGCGCGCCGGTGAGAAAGCCGTTCTGCCCGGAGCCGATGGTGATCACCAGTGCCGGAAACAGGATCACCAGCGCTAGCGCGAAATTCGCGCCGGAGATCGTGCGCAACACTGCAAGATAGAGCGCGAGTGTTGCGGTCGTGAACAGGAGATAGGCGACGCCGACCGGCAGCAACGCGAACGGCGCGAGCAGGAGACCGTATTGCGGCGGATAGGTCCAGGGCATGAAGCCGGTCGTGCCGCCGGCGGCCTCCATCTGCATCTTCAAGAGGGCCCCGAAGTGATAGACTTGGTCGACGTCGCCGCGCCAGACGCGCTGCGCGACGATGTGGAAGGCGTCGAAATCGGCGAGCTCGCGGTCCGTCCAGCCGCCCCAGCGGGCGAACCAGAAGGTCTTGAACGCGATGACCGCCGCCAGCGCAGCCAGCACGAGACGCAGATAGGTCGCCCGCTTCGACGGCGAGAACTGAACCCCTTCCAGTGTTTCGGCAAGCATGGCGGCGGCAACCTCGTACCTGACGGATTGGCGACCGGCCGGGTAGGTCCGCAGATCCCTGAAAAGCTGCCATTGGAGGCTTAAGGGACCGTAACGAATGTTGAAGGAAGCCGCCCCTGGCGATGTGGGAACGCGAGAATCTGCCCGGGTTCGTCATCAGTCCTGTGCCGGATGACAGGCTTCCCGGCCGCGGCCGATCGGCGTGAGCGGTCGAGATGTCTTTGCGAAATCGCCCGCAGGCGCCCGATGGGTGCGCTTGCCCGTTCAGGGACAGGCAAGCTAATTTCGGTGAGGTTTCCTGGCATGTTCGATGTGCGGTGATGATCGACCGTTGGACGAAGGGCGCTCTGGTCGCGATCGGTCTGTCGGCCGTGCCTGCGCCTGTCGTCGCGCAGGACGATCTCGGTGATGCGCCCGGCACGATGTCGCTGCAAGTCACCACCGATCCCTCCACGATCGAGTGCCGCAGGCTGGAGACGGTCAATCCCGCCTCGCTTGCGTTCCTGACGCTGCGCCGGACCTTCAACGACGATTTCAACGAGCATCCGCTCGCGACAGGTCGCTGGGTACCGCATTATGCCGGCGGCGCGGCGTGGCCCGAGGCGCGCTATTGGGGCGGCGACGGCTCCGACTTCAAGCGCAAGACCAGCGCCAATGGCGAGCAGCAGATCTATGTCGATCCGCGCTACGCCGGCCGTGGGGCGGCGCCGCTCGGGCTCGATCCGTTCGAGGTGAAGGATGGTGTGCTGTCGATCGTGGCCAGCCGCACGCCGCCGGAATTGAGACCCGTGCTGTTCAACAACGAGTACATCTCCGGGATCCTGACGACCCAGGGCTCGTTCGCGCAGAAGCACGGTTATTTCGAGATCCGCGCCAAAGTCCCGGTCGGCCATGCGGTGTGGCCGGCGTTCTGGATGCTGGCGGATGACGGCGGCTGGCCGCCGGAGGTCGACGTGCTGGAAGGCCGCGGCGAGCGGCCTGGCAATCTCGTCATGACCACGCACTGGCGGATTCCGTCGACCCAGAAAATCCAGTCCTGCGGCTTCGATTTCGCAGTTGGCGATGCGTCGAGCACCTTCCACAATTACGGTGTGCTGTGGGCGGAGGATCGCCTGGTCTATTTCATCGACCGCAGGCCGGTCTCCGACATCAAGGTGCCGATCGGCTTCGACGATCCCATGTACATGATCGTCAACCTGGCGATCGGATCGAAGTTCTTCCTTGGCGTCGGACCGGTCGATGCGGAATCGCCGCCGCGCGTGGCATTCGAGATCGACAGGATTTCCGTCTATCAGATCGATATGGAGCAGGCGCGGAGATAACGATGTCAGCTGATGTCTCGCGGCGCGAATTTGCAGGGCTTGCGGGTCTCGCCGCGCTTGGCGCGGCAATGGACGCCAGGGCTGCGGAGACCACTCCGGCCGACCGACACGCACCCGCGCCTTTCCCGAAGGATTTCCTGTGGGGCACAGCGACCTCGTCCTACCAGATCGAAGGCGCCGTCAACGAGGACGGGCGCGGCAAGTCGATCTGGGACACCTTCAGCCACACGCCCGGCAAGATCGAGGACGGCTCGACCGGCGACCGCGCCAACGAGCACTATCACCGCTACAAGGAGGACGTCGCGCTGATCAAGGCGCTCGGCGTCAAGGCCTACCGTTTCTCGATCGCCTGGCCCCGCGTGTTCCCGGATGGATCGGGCCAGCCCAATCCGAAGGGGCTCGACTTCTATAACCGCCTTGTCGACGAGCTGCTCGCGAACGGCATCGAGCCCTACGCCACGCTGTATCACTGGGACCTGCCGCAGGCGCTGCAGGATCGCGTCGGCGGCTGGCAGTCGAGCGATACGGCGAAAGCCTTTGCCGACTATTCAGCTTACGTCGCCGCGCGCCTGACCGATCGCGTCAAGACCGTCTTCACCGTGAACGAGGTCGGGCGCTTCGTGAATTTCGGCTATGGCTGGGGCATCGATGCGCCCGGCCTGAAGCTGTCGACCGCACAGCTCAACCAGGCCCGCCATCACGTCGCGCTGGCGCACGGGCTTGCCGTGCAGGCGATCCGCGCCTCCGGGCGTGCCGGCACGAGAGTTGGTGCAGCCGAGAACATCGCCGCTTGTGTGCCGGCGATCGCGACGCCGGACAACATCCG
The DNA here is from genome assembly GCF_028128625.1 of Bradyrhizobium sp. CCBAU 45389. Lineage (NCBI taxonomy): Bacteria > Pseudomonadati > Pseudomonadota > Alphaproteobacteria > Hyphomicrobiales > Nitrobacteraceae > Bradyrhizobium > Bradyrhizobium sp. CCBAU 45389. The sequence goes on from NZ_LBIY01000086.1 coordinate 29,750, forward strand.
CGCCGCCGAGATCGCGACGCGCGAACTCAATGCCGGCTTCCTCGGCGTGGTGCTGGAGGGCAAGTACACCGACGGCTTCCTCGCCTATGCCGGTGCGAACGCGCCGAAATTCACCGCGGAGGAGTTGAAGATCATCGGCACGCCGAACGATTTCGTCGGCCTCAACATCTACGCGCCGCAATACTATGTCACCGCCTCGGACCGCGCGCCGGGCTTCCACGTGCTGCCGTTCCCGACCTCGTTCCCGCACATGAATTCGGAATGGCTGCGGGTCGGCCCCGAGGTGATCTACTGGGCCCCGCGCCTTGCCGCGAAAATCTGGAACATCGAGACCATCTACGTCAGCGAGAACGGCACCTCGTCCGAGGACAGGATCGCTGCCGACGGCCAGGTCTACGACCTCGACCGCATCATGTTCCTGCGCAACTACCTGACCCAGATGCAGCGCGCGATCACGGAAGGCGTGCCGATCCGCGGCTACTTCCTGTGGAGCCTGATGGACAATTTTGAATGGATCTTCGGCTACGGCAAGCGCTTCGGCCTCTACCGGGTCGACTTCGAGACGCAGGCAAGGGTGCCGAAGCTGAGCGCGGCGTTCTATCGCGACGTGGTGGCGCGGAATGCGATTGGGGTATGAGACCGGCCTCTACGGATCCAGTTCCGTATCCCAGTACAGGTAGTCCAGCCAGCTGTCGTGCAGGTAGTTCGGCGGGAAGAGCCGGCCGTTGCGGTGGAGCTGGTGCACGGTCGGGGCGAACGCGGTCTGGCGCGGAAACATCTTGGCTTGCGCGGGCGTGAGGTTGCCCTTGCGCAGGTTACACGGCGAGCATGCCGCGACCACGTTCTCCCAGGTGGTCTGGCCGCCTTTGCTGCGCGGAATGATGTGATCGAACGTCAGGTCTTCGGGCGAGCCGCAATATTGGCAGTTGAAGCGATCGCGCAGGAAGACGTTGAACCGGGTGAAGGCAGGATGGGTGGTCGGCTTGACGAAGGATTTGAGCGAGACGACGCTCGGTAACTGCATCTCTAACGTCGGACTTCGTACCGCCTGATCGTAATGGGCGACGATGTTGACGCGGTCGAGAAACACCGCCTTGATCGCGTCCTGCCACGACCACAGAGACAGTGGGTAGTAACTCAGCGGCCGGAAGTCCGCATTCAGCACCAACACCGGCCAACTGCCTTGCGAGACATGTGCGTTCAAGTAACGCTCCCGGCCTCCAATGTACGCTGCGAAGCAGCATGTACTGACATACTACATGCAGCGTGACGGGATTGTGAAGCCCGTCGAGAGACTTATTCAGCCTCAGCCAATGCGGCGGCGGGGTGGCGAAGCGCCCAAAAACGCCGTGATTCGGGGAGGGCGGGCGAGGCCGGGACGGAACCGCCGGGCGGTCGCCGACGCCTCATTCCGGCACCCGCTCCAGTTTCTGCAGGCACCGCGTCGCACGCACCACGGCGGGCACTTCCTCGTCCGGAAAGCTCGCCTTCCAGTTGGTGACGCCGACCTCGCCGACATAGATGTCGCCCCTCGAATACAGCGCGATGCCGTGCGGCGCCAGGAATTTGCCGCTGGCAACGCCCGGACCTTCCTCGCCGCCGAGCCGCGCGATGCGTTTGCCCTGCGCATCGACGATCGACAGCCGCGGGCCGAGATTGGGCACGTTGCGGTTGATGTCGAGGCCGGGACCGAGCTCGCCGATCACGAAGGTCGGGCGCTTGGCCCCGCCGCAGCAGCACAGCGCGCAGGGCCGGTGCAAATTGTTCCACTGCGTCTCGTATTTGCCCTCGCCGTCGAACACCTGCACGCGATGGTTCTCGCGGTCGGCGACATAGACCCAGCCGTCGGCATCGGTCGCGATATTGTGCACGATGTTGAACTGGCCGGGATCGGTGCCCGGCTCGCCCCAGCTCTTGATCAGCTTGCCGTCGGGCGTGAACTTGTGCACGCGCGCATTGCCATAGCCGTCGGAGACGTAGATCTCGCCCTTCGGCGACAGCGCGGTGTGGGTGCAGCGGTGGAACGGCTCGCCGCTCATGAACGGCGCCGGCTTTGCGGGGATGCCGATCGTCAGCAGCACCTTGCCGTCGGTGGTGCATTTGCGCACGGTGTGGTCGCCGTCGTCGGTGCAATAGAGATTGTCGTCGCCGTCGATATGCAGGCCGTGCGCGCGGGAGAACAGGCCTTCGCCAAAACTGCGCAGGAAGTTGCCCTCGCGGTCCAGCACCACCATCGGATGGGCGCCGCGGTTGAACACGTAGACGCGGTCCTTGCTGTCGACCGCGACCGAGGCGACGTCGGTGAGCGTCCAGCCGTCGGGAAGTTTCGCAAAGTTTTCGACGACGCGGTAGCGGTGCTCGCCGGTGCCGAGAATGGCTGGCATTGATTTCTCCTCTTGTCATTCCGGGGCACGCGAAGCGTGAACCCGGAATCCATCGTACGGCGGTGTCGGGGATAAATGGATTCTCAGATGCGCAATTGCGCATCATAGCTCGCGCTTCGCGCGCCCCGGAATGACGGCTGTGTCTACGTCCGCCCCAACAATCCTTCCTCGATCGCCTTGATCTGCAGCGCGAGATATTTCGAGTTGATGCGGCATTGCGCGAGGCTGCCGGCGATGAACCAGAGGCCGGGCTGCTTCGTACGCGCATACATGTTGCGCAGTTCAAAACCCTCGCCGAAACCCCAGATCGGGCCGACGCGGTCGGCGATGCCGTCGCCGAACAGCTTTCGCACCAGGTACTCCTGCGGCTTGTAGCCGGTCGAGAGAACGATGAGGTCGGCGGCGATGGTCGAGCCGTCCTTCATGCGCGCGCCCTCGGCGACGAAGCTCTCGATGTCGGAAAACTGCCTGAGCTTGACCGCGCCCTCGACGATCAGGTTGGAGCATCCGACGTTGAAATAATAGCCGCCGCCGCGGGTGAGGTATTTGAACTGCCAGCCGGTGCCGGCCTCGCCGAAGTCGAGCTTGAAGCCGACGCGCGAGAGGCCGTCGAGCAGCTCCTTGTCGAGCGCCTTCGATTGCTCCGTCAGCATCACATGCGTCTTCTTCGCGAGCGGCGTCGGCATCGAGGCCGCGATCAGATCGTTGTCCTCGAGCGTGCCTTCATTGTAGGTGGCGTAAGCGAGCTGCGCCGACGGCTCGATATTGGTGACGAGTGTCGGCGAACGCTGCACCAGCGTCACCTCGGCGCCGCTGGAATAAAGATCCTGCGCGATATCATGACCGCTGTTGCCGGTGCCGAGGACGATGGCGCGCTTGCCTGTCCAGTTCTCGCCGTCCTCGTAGCGGCTGGAGTGCACCAGCGTCCCCTTGAAAGCGTCGAGGGTCGGAATGTCGGGAATATTGGCGATGCCGCTGACGCCGGTCGCCATGATCACGTGGCGCGGATGCATGGTGCGCTTGCTGCCGTCGGCGCGGCGCAGTCTGACGGTCCAGTGGCCCTTGGCCTCGTCATACGAGCCGCCCCCGAACTCGGTGCCGGTCCAGAAGTTCAGCTCCATGGCATCGACATAGGCCTCGAACCAGTTGGCGAGCTTGTCCTTGGGGATATAGACCGGCCAGTTCGGCGGAAACGGCATGTAGGGCAGGTGATTGACCTGCACCTGGTTGTGCAGGGTCAGCGCGTGATAGCGCTTGCGCCAATTGTCGCCGATCCGGATCCCACGATCGACGATCAGAGTGTCGACCCTCAGCTGCTTCAGCCGTGCCGCGATCGCGAGCCCCGCCTGGCCGCCGCCGACAACCAGCACGGCCGGATCGCGATCGGAATAGTCACGCGAGGCGTTGCGCAGATCGAGCCAGTTCGGCCCGCGGAAATCGCGCGAATAGGCCTGGCCGCGCGGGCGCGAGGTGCCGAGCTGCTCCTCAAAACCTTTCAATTCGTCGAGTGCGGTGAGCAGCGTCCAGGCCTTCAGGTAGTCGGCGTCGGCCGCATCAGGGACGAGCCGCACGATGCCGCTGCCGCGGCCGATCGCAGTCTCAAAATTGAAGATCGCCTCGATGTTGGCCGTACCGGCACGCGTCACCCAGCGCGGCGGCGCGCGGTTCGGAGCGATCTTGAAATTGGTCGGTACGGCCTCGGGCGCAAGTGCTGTCAGCGCCTGAGCGACTGCATCGCGGCCTGCGATCGTCTGCAGGTTCCAGCTCAGCGCCAGCACGTCGCGCCAAAAGCCGTCGCTGAGGAAGAGGCGCTCCAGCGCGGCTGGATCGGGCTTGCCGAGAGTCCGCTCGAACTCATCGAGCCAGGCCTGTGCGGAGACGGAAATATCCTGCGTCTTGTCCAGCATGCGCGACCTCATGGCCGTCTTCGCGGCGTTTCCTCTGAGGCTGACGCTATACTGGTTCGGCTGACGTCAAAAGCGCCTTACCCGAGCAGCGACAGCATATGGCCCTGCTCCGGCGGAATGCGGCCCTGCAGCGTGTCAAGATAGACCTGCCGCACCGCCTCGGGCCCGCGGCCCTCGACCACGGTCAGGCATCGCTCCAACATCGGCGCGAAGCCGGCCCAGGCCGCGCCAAGGCGCTGCTCGATGCCACCCGGACCCCATTCCTTGGCGCGCTTGCGGATGTGGTCGGGGGCGAAGAACCAGCGTGGCTTTGCGCCGGGCAGGACGCCTTCGTCGGCATCGGTCGCACGATGCGTCAAACCGACGCGCACCGAGCATTTCATCTGGTCGCCGAAATGCCGGTGCAGCGTGGCGCGCAGCGCGCTGTTGCCGGCCATGTCGACGAAGGCAACCGGCGCGTCTGACGGTAGCGACGTCACGCGGTCATAGGTGACGACCTCGTCATAGCAGCCGAGCGAGGTGACAAAGCCGGAATTGCCTGATGAGGTCAGGCCGATCACCTTGCGGCCGCGCGTGTGAAGCAGATGTGCGAGCCCGAATGCGGTCTTGCTCGATGCGCTCGACAGCAGCACGGCGCGCGCGCCGAAATCATCGTTCTCGGCGAGGAAGTCGTCGACCAGGAACGACAGCATGAACAGCGGCCGCAGAAGCGCCTGGTAGTCGCCCTGCCGCCCGGCGTAAGCGGGATCGCCGCCGACACGCGCATAGGCATTGTAGACGGGCGCCACGCCCTGCCGATGCGCGGCGCCGTCGCGCAAGCCGCGCTTGCTGACGTCGGTCGCCTCGATCACGAGATGCGTCGCCATCGGGAAATAGCCGAACAGCCTCTCGCCGACCGGCACGTTCGGGTGGTTCGAGGCGATCACCTCGCCAAGGCCCCACACCGGAATGTTGCCGAAGCTCGGTGGCGCGGGAAAGATCTGCCAGTATTTCAGCTCGTCGCCCATCACCGCATAGGTGATGTTGTTGGCGGTGAACGCAAAGCGCTCGACTTTGACGAGAAGTGCATCCTGCGGCAGCGCATCTGCCGTGGGAAGCCCGGTTGCGATCGTCTTGCAGGTTTCGAGATTGTCCCGTGCAACGATGAAGTCGGTGGCTGTCATGATGTCGATCCCGGCTCTGATCCGCACCGGCATCTCATCGACCATGCGCGCCCCGTTTGCAACCTCAACATAGTTTTAAACGCTGTTCGTTCGCCTCCGTTAGCGGTGGTTCGCCCAGTAGGGATCGCGCAGCTTGCGCTTGAAGATCTTTCCGGTCGCCTCGCGGGGCAACGCATCCAGGAACTGGACCTCCTTCGGCACCTTGAAGTTGGCCAATCGCTCGCGCAGAAAGGCATGCACCGCGGCGGCGGAGAGCTGCGCGCCGGTCTCCGGCTCGATGCAGGCGCACAGCCGCTCGCCAAATTCGGCGTCGGGGATGCCGAACACGGCGCAGTCGCGCACGCCGGGCATTGCGATCAGCACGTTCTCGATCTCTGCGGGATAGATGTTGACGCCGCCCGAGATCACCATGTCGCGCTTGCGGTCGCACAGGAACAGATAGCCGTCTTCGTCGAGATAGCCGACGTCGCCGACGCTGACGAGGCCGTCGCGCCCGGCCTCGGCGCGCGCCTGCGCCTTGCCGTGATAGTCGAAATCGGGCACCGCCGTCTGGCGCATGTAGATCTCGCCGACCTCATTGGCGCCGCAGATGCTGCCGTCGTCGCGAAAAATCTTGACGATGCCGCCTTCGATGGCGCGGCCGACCGTCCCCGGTTTCTTCAACGCCTCTTCGGCCGAGTGCCAGACCGGGATGCCGGTCTCGGTCGAGCCGAAATATTCGTTGATGACCGGTCCCCACCAATCGATCATGGCGCGCTTCACTTCGGGCGGGCAGGGCGCGGCGCCGTGCACGACGAAACGCAGCGACGAGAGGTCGTAGCGTTGTCTCACGGCCTCGGGCAGCCGCAGCAGCCGGACGAACATGGTCGGCACCATGTGGATATGCGTGACGTGGTGGCGCTCGATCAGGGCCAACAGCTCCTCGGCGTCGAACCGCGCCTGGAGGACGATGGTGCAGAAGCTGCGGAACGCCAGCATGCCGTAGGAGTGCGGCGCCGAGTGGTACATCGGGCCGTTGATCAGCACGACCTGGTTGTCCCGCGGCTTGATGCCATAGGCGATCGCACCGACGCGCTCGGAGGCGGCCGCCTGTTCGGGCTGCATCGGCATCCGCCGCACGCCCTTCGGCATGCCCGTGGTCCCCGACGTGTAGATCATTGCCGCGGCACGGCGCGGCGGCTCCTGCATTTCCGGATGACTGTCGCGCCAGCGATCCCAATCGGTGAGGTCCGCCGGGACTTGAGTCAGCTCGGGGGGAATGGCGAAGGTCGCGGCGAGCTCGGGCGGCGTCGCGACGACGAGCAGGCGGACATCCTCGGGCAGACCCGCGCGGATCTGCGGCAGCAGATCGGCATGGCAGACCAGGATATTCGCCCCGCTGTCGGTCAGGATGTAGCGGACCTCCTCGGCCTTGAGGTGCCAGTTGATCGGCACCACCGGGCTGCCCAGCGCGGCAGAGGCCGCGACCACCTCGAACAGCGCAAAATCGTTGCGCAGCATCATGGCGACCGGAGCGCCCTCGGCGAGGCCGAGCTCGCGAAGCCCGCTCGCCGCCCGCCTGATGCAGGCCTGGATCTCGTCATAGCCGATCCGGCGTTCGCCGCTGATGATCATGGCGTGTCCCTTTTTGCGCTCGAGTCTAGCGATCGTCCAGCACGTCGCCGAACCCGACCCAGCTCTTGCCGTTGAAGCGGCGGAGCTGAAGCTGCTGGAACGGCAGATAGTCGTCGGGGCCGGTGGTGACAGACATGCCCGGCAGCAGCAGCGGCAGCTTCACCTCCTTCAGCGAGGCCGCCTGGCGCATGATGTTGTCGCGGCTGAAATCATCCTTGCACGCCTTCAGCACCGTCATCAGCAGCGTCGCATAGTGATAGCCGGCCGCGTAGTTGGAGTTGGAGAGGTCCGCAGTCGGCATGTATTGCTTCATGAAGGCGAAGTACTCCTTCACGCCGGGATCGCTGGCCCATTGCGGGTCCATCGTGTCCTTCTGGTTGCTCGACGAGATCAGGCCGACCGCGTTGTCGAGCCCGGCCGGCTCGAGGAACGAGATCGACGAGGCCGATGTCGGCACGAAGAACAGCTCGGGCTTCCAGCCGATCTCGGCCACGCCCTTGATCATCTGCGAGGTGAACTTGCCGAGCACGACGCCGAACAGCACGTCGGCGCCCGACGCCTTCAGGGTCGAGAGCTGCGAGCTGATCGTCGGCGCGCTGGTCTCATAGGTCTGCTCCGCGACGATCATGCTGGCGCCTTTCTCGCCGAGCGCGCGCTTGAAGCCGGCGACATAGTCGCGGCCGAAATCGTCGTTCTGGGACAGGATGGCGATCTTTGCGCCGGGCTTGGTCCGCAGCACGTGCTTGGCATAGACCACACCCTCGGATTCGTAGGCGGCCATGCCGGGCATGGTCCACGGATATTTCTGCGGATCGGCCCATTTCGTCGCACCGGAGAGCACGAACAGCTGCGGCACCTTCTTGCCGTTGAGGTAGCGCTGCACGGCGCTGTTGGTGGCGGTGCCGAGCGAGCCGAACATCATCAGCACCTCGTCCTGCTCCACCAGCTTGCGGGTCTGCTCGACCGTCTTCGGCGGCGAGTAGGCATCGTCCAGCGTGATGAACTTGACCTTGCGGCCGTTGATGCCGCCCTCAGTGTTGACCTTCTCGAAGAACGCCTCCTGCGTCCGTCCGATCGCGCCGAAGCCGGAGGCCGGGCCGCTATAGGGCAGGGTCTGTCCGATGCGGATCTCGTTGCTGCCTTCGGCGCGGGCGATCCCGGTCGCGAGTGTCAGCAACGACAGGCCGATCAGTGCGGCTGCCAGCTTCATGATGTCCTCCCGTTTTTCTTTTCTACCAGTTCGAGACGTCAGGCGCTGGCGCGCATCAGGAAATCTTGCCGGGCCTGTTCGAACTCGCCCTTCATCCGGTCGACGAGCTCGGCGACCGGCGGCGCATCTAGGATCTGGCCGATGCCCTGGCCCGAGCCCCAGATGTCGCGCCATGCTTTCGATTTCATGTTGCCGCCGGAGCCGAAGTTCATCTTGGTTTTGTCAGCGGCCGGGAGATTGTCCGGATCGAGCCCCGCGGCGGCGATCGAGGGTCCCAGATAGTTGCCGTGCACGCCGGTGAACAGGTTGGTGTAGACGATGTCGTGCGCGGCATGCTGCGTCAGTGCCGACTTGTAGGCTTCGTCGGCGTTGGCTTCCTGCGTCGCGATGAAGCGCGTGCCCATATAGGCGAGGTCGGCGCCCAGCGTCAGCGCGGAGGCGATGCCGAAACCGTCGCTGATCGCGCCCGACAGCAGGATCGCGCCGTCAAACCATTGCTTGACCTCGCGCACCAGCGCGAAGGGCGACAGCGTGCCGGCATGTCCGCCGGCGCCGGCGCAGACCAGGATCAGGCCGTCGACGCCCTGCTCGGCGGCCTTGCGCGCATGCTTGACGTTGATGACGTCGTGGAACACCAGCCCGCCATAGGAATGCGCGGCCTCGACGATCTCCGCCGGCGGCCGCAGCGAGGTGATGATGATCGGCGCCTTGTGCTTCACGCAGGTTTCCATGTCCTTCATCAGCCGGTCGTTGGAGGCATGGCAGATCTGGTTGACGGCGTAGGGCGCGACCTTCTTGCCGGGATTGCGCGACTTGTATTCGCCGAGCTCGTCCTCGATCCGGCTCAGCCACTCGTCGAGCTTCTCGACCGGGCGGGCATTGAGCGCGGGAAACGAGCCGACGACACCCGCCTTGCACTGGGCGATCACCAGCTCCGGTCCGGAGACGATGAAGAGCGGCGAGCCGACGACGGGCAGCTCCAGATTGTTCTTGAGCAAGGCAGGCAGTGCCATCCGATCCTCCTGATAACGCGCGTCAACGGCCTGCCGGCCGATGGTGAGCGCTTCCATGTCGATTGTCGCGCTGGCGGGGTGTCCGCCGCCCAGCGCTTTGACCCCAATATAAGTTGGACGGCGGACAGGTGATCGTTCAATATTGAACAAGCGTATATTCAGATTTGTACGGAGCCGGCGGTGGATTGGGATCTCTGCAAGACCTTCGTCGCGGTCGCCGATACCGGCAGCTTCACGGCAGCGGCAAAGCGTCTGCACGCCAGCCATCCGACCGTCAGCCGCAAGGTCGCGGCGCTGGAGGCGCAGCTCGGCACAAAACTGCTGGCGCGCGCCGCGGATGGATTCGTGCTCACCGCCGATGGTCGGACGTTGCGCGAGCATGCCGAGGCGATGGCGGCTGCCGCGCTCCGGGCCGAGGCGGCGGTCGGCGCCGGCGGGCGCAAGGCGCGCGGCACGGTCAAGCTGTCGATCGGTGCGACGCTGGCCTCGCACTGGCTGATGCCACGGCTGCGATCCTTCCTCGGCGCGCATGATCACATCCGGCTCGAGATCATCACCCATCCGTTTCCGGCCAGCGTGCGCCGCCGAGAGGCCGATGTGGTGCTGCGGCCGGTCGACAGCGGCGAGGAAAACCTGGTCGGCCGCAAGATCGGCCGCCTCGGCACCGGCTTCTATGCCTCGCGCGACTATGCCGCCGGCCGCCCTCTGCCGGAGCGTAGCGGCGAGTGGAAGGGGCACAGCGTCATCGGCTTTGCCGATCAGGATTCCAACGCGCAGCTGGCGCGCTGGAGCGATACGATCACGCGCCAGGGCACCGTGGTGATGCGCTGCTCCTCGCAGGGCGACATGCTGGCCGCGGTGCGCGCGGGGATCGGCATCTCCGCGCTGTCCTGCTTCGTTGCGGAAAGCTATCCGGACCTCGTGCGCGTCGCGCCGCAGAAGCTCGTCAGTGTCGCCGACCTCTGGCTGCTCGCCCATCCCGATCTGGTCGAGCTGTCCGCGGTGCGGGCCGTGATCGACTTCGTGGCCGAATGCGCTCGCGCCGATCGCGAGCGGCTGCGGGGCTAGAGGTTTTCCGGAAAGGTCATGCGCAAAAAAATTCAGTTTCCGGCGAGCACGCCCTCGCGCTTCTTCACTGCGCGATAATAGCTCCACCACAGATGCGCGGCCGCGCCGCGCAGCGGGCGCCAGGGCTCGGCGAGCGGCGCCATCTGTTTTTCCGTCGGCCGCGCCTTGAGGCCGAGCCCGACCTTGATGCCCTCCTGCACGGCGAGATCGCCGGCCGGCCATGCATCGCCATGCCCGAGGCAGAACAGGAGATAGACATCCGCCGTCCACGGCCCGATGCCGGGCAGCGAGATCAGCGTGTGGTGCGCAGCGTCGGCGTCTTCCTCGGCGAGCACGTCGAGGTTGAGCCGCTGCGCATTGATCTCGCGCGCGAGATGCTTCAGCGTCTTGATCTTGGCGGCGGACAGGCCGAGCCGTCCCAGCCGGTCGGTGCGGGCGCGGCGCACGGCGTCATGGTCGAACGGATCGAACGCGGCCGACAGCCGTCCCCAGATCGCCGATGCGCTCGCGGTCGAAAGCTGCTGCCCGCAGACGATGTGCGCGAGCCCGGTAAAGCCCGGCTCGCGCCGCCGCAGCGCCGGCATGCCCGCGATCTCGAACACGGGCTTGAGGCGCGGATCGCGCTTGATCAGCGCATGGACGGCTTCTTCGAGGTCGGACTGGGTTTCGAGGTGGATGGTCATGGGGCTCGGTAAGCTCTCTCCGGCGTCATGGCCGGGCTTGACCCGGCCATCCATCTCCTATCGTAACAGAGTCATGGAAGATGGATTGCCGGGTCAAGCCCGGCAATGACGGATACACCGAGAACGCATGCCACCCGTTTTCCGATTTGCCCCCAGCCCCAACGGCCTGCTGCATCTCGGCCACGCCTATTCCGCGCTGCTCAACTTCGATCGCGCGCGAGAGACCGGTGGGCGGCTGTTGCTGCGGATCGAGGACATCGATGCGACGCGCTGCCGGCCGGAATACGAGACCGCGATCTACGAGGACCTCGCCTGGCTCGGCATTGCCTGGGAGACGCCGGTGCGGCGGCAGTCGGAGCATCTTTCCGACTATCGTGCCGCGCTCGAAAGACTCTCGGCGCTGGACCTCGTCTATCCCGCCTTCGAAAGCCGGGCCGAGATCGCAAGACTGGTGGCGGCGCGGGAGGCCGACGGGCCGTGGCCGCGCGATCCCGATGGCGCACCGCTTTATCCTGGTAATGGGAAGTCGCTCCCTGCCGACGAGCGGACACGACTGATCGCCTCGGGCGCGCCCTACGCGCTGCGGCTCGACATGGCGGCGGCCTGCCGCCGTGTCGACGGCCTGAGCTGGAACGAGCTCGGCGAAGGACCCGATGGCGAGCGCGGCGCCGTCCCGGCGCGGCCGGAGGCCTGGGGCGACGTAATCCTGGCCCGCAAGGAGACGCCGACCAGCTACCATCTGTCGGTGGTCGTCGACGACGCGCTCCAGGGCGTCAGCGAGATCGTGCGGGGGCAGGACCTGTTTCACGCAACCGCGGTGCACCGCCTGCTCCAGGTCCTGCTCGGCCTGCCGGAACCGGCTTACCGGCACCATGCTCTGATTCGTGACGGCGAGGGCCGGAAGCTGTCGAAATCCAGCCGTTCGACGGGGCTGCGCGAGTTGCGCGCTGCTGGCGCCACACCCGCCAGTGTCCGCCAGCTGGTGGGATTAGGTTAAGTTTCTCTGGGGGTTAGCGAAACGCTGCCGTGACTCCGGGGGTTCCCCCGTGCCATGCTCGGCCGACGGCCCGGGTTCGAAGCGGATACTTCGAAGGGGAATTATGGCGGCGAAAACGCGCGCAGTGCGCACTACGCGGACGTCCAGGCGACCGCCTCGGAAACGGTCCGGGGCGGCCGGGCGGTCGCGCAGGCGCGTCCCCAAGGCTGCCGCGCCAGATGTGGTCCAGGCGGCGCTCGCCGCCTTCGCCCACGAGGTCCGCACCCCCCTGACCGGCATTCTCGCGATCAGCGATCTGCTCGCGACCTCCGATCTCGGGGAGCGGGAGAGGCGCTGGGCCGACACCATCAAGGCGGGCGCCGAGCATCTGGCGAGCCTTGCCACGCTGTTCGTGGACGCTGCCCGAACGGGCAAGGGCGCCGGGAAGGGCGGCAGCACGCTGCGGCAGGATTTGTTCGACTTGCGGGCGCTCGCGCGCAGCACCGGCGATTCGCTCGCCGGGCGCGCCGCGGCCAAGGGGCTCCAGGCCCAGGTCGAGATCTCCGACAAGCTGCCGGGGCTGGTGGTCGGTGATCCCGTCCGCCTGCGCGCCGCGCTCGAGAACCTGATCGACAATGCCGTCAAGTTCACCGAGCAGGGCGGCGTGGCGCTCGCGGTGACGCCCTGGCGTCCTACCAAGACGAGCAAGGGCAAAAGCAAGGTCGGGGTCGCCTTCGCGGTGTCCGACAGCGGCATCGGCCTCACCATGGCCGAGATCAAGCGGCTGTTTCGCCCCTTCAGCCAGGCCAATGTCACCATCGCCTCGCGTTTCGGCGGCGCCGGCCTAGGGCTGTCCTCGGTGAAGCAACTGGCGCGCGCGATGGGGGGCGACATCTCGGTCGCGCCGCGCAATGGCGGCGGCGCCACCTTCACGCTGACGGTGTCGCTGGATGCGGCAGGGCCGGCCAGGTCGGGTAAATCGAAAGGCGAAGCCGAGATGGACACGGTCGCGGCGCTGCGCGTGCTCAGCGTCGAGGACAACCCGTTCGGCCGCGTCGTGCTCAACACCATCCTCACCGAGCTTGGCCATCATGCCGAGTTCATCGGGCGCGGCGAGGATGCCGTGAACCGGCTGGAGCAGGGCGCCTTCGATGCGGTGCTGATGGACATGGTGCTGCCGGGGATCGACGGCGTCGAGGCGATCAGGCGGATCCGCACCATGCCGGCGCCGCTGGCTCAAATCCCCATCATCGGGGTCTCCGGGCGCGGCGAGGACGAGGCGGCCTCGCGTGAAGCCGGCGCCGACGCCTTCCTGGTCAAGCCTGTGTCTCCGCGGGCTTTAGCGACTGCGCTGCTTGAAGCGACACGCCGTGAGGAAGCTGCGATTTGATGATCGCGGCGTTGAGCTCGCCGCCGTAAACGAAGATCGCGGCGATGAAATACAGGAACACCAGCGCGATGATCACCGAGGCGAGGCCTGCATACATCGTCACGTAATTGTTGGCGAAGCGCGCCAGATATTGTCCGAACACGATGCCTGAGATCAGCGACGCCACGATGGTGAAGACGATGCCGGGCATGATCTGGAAGAAGCTCCTCCGGCCCGCCGGCAGCCAGGCATGCAGGATCACCAGCGCCACCACCAGCGCGCCGATGGTGATGCCGTAGCGCAGCCAGGTGAGGATGCTTTCGTTGGATTCGACGAACAGCGGGATATGGCGCCGCGCCGCCTCGATGAAGAGCGGACCGAGCACGATCAGGAACGCCATGGCGAGCGCGGTGAAGGCCGCGACCAGCGTGTAGCCGATCGATTCCAGCCGCAGCCAGTACCAGCGCCGCATCTCCACCACTGCATAGGCACGGTTGAGCGCGACGCGGAGCGCCTCGACGCCGTTCGAGGCGAAGTAGACCGACAGCGCCGCGCCGATCGTCAGCACGCCGGTGCGGGTGGTGGTCAGCACGTCGTGGATTTCGCCCGAGATCGAATCGGCGACCTGCTTGGGCCAGACCTCGAGCATCAGGCTGGCGGCCTGATCGGCGAGTTCCTTGGAGCCGAAGAAGCCGGCGAGCGAGGTCAGCACGATCAGGAACGGGAACAGCGCCATCAGCGTCGACAGCGCGATATGGCTCGCGATCGCCCAGCCGTCGTCGGCCAGGAACGTGTAGAACGCGTCCTCCAGCACGCAGTAGATGTAGCGGATCGCTTTCACGGCTTGCTCCAGAGCAATGTTGCTCTCGCTCCGCTTGCGGCCCGAATTCGCCTCGCCCCGTTTGCGGGCTGCGAGCGCATTCCGGCCTTTCCGCGCAGGCGGGGAGAGGCGAAGAGAACGGGCCGCTCGCGCAAATCTGAAATCATCCAGCTAGCTTCTGATATTATTGGCTTAAAAGCCAGATCGGGAACGCCATGGCGGACCGCCGCACACGGTGTTATCTACCCTCAGATGGCATCTATCCTGAGTACTTTCATCCTGCCGATCGCGGTCGGCGCCGTGGCGTTGGTGCTGCTGCTCGGCCTCGTCAACATGATGCGCGGCGGCTCGCCAGATACCTCGCAGAAGCTGATGCGCTGGCGGGTGCTGCTTCAGTTCGTGGCGATCGTCATCGCCATGGCGGCAGTCTGGGCGATGGGACGCTGAACATGGTGGTATTGAATCGCATCTATACCAAGACCGGTGACGACGGCACGACGGCGCTGGGCTCGGGCGAGCGCCGTCCGAAATACGATCTGCGCATCGAGGCCTATGGCACGGTCGACGAGACCAATGCCGCAATCGGCGTTGTCAGGCTCCATACCCATGACATGCCCGAGTTCGACGCGATGCTCGGCCGTATCCAGAATGACCTGTTCGACCTCGGCGCCGATCTCGCGGTGCCCGAACGTGAAGGCAAGGCCGAGCGGCTGCGGGTGGTCGCGAGCCAGGTGGAGCGGCTCGAGCGCGACATCGACGCGCTCAACGACAAGCTCGCGCCGCTGACCTCCTTCGTGCTCCCCGGCGGCACGCCGGCTGCGGCCTACCTCCATGTCGCCCGCACGATATGCCGCAGGGCGGAACGCGTGATCGTGGAACTGACGGCCCGGCCGGGCGAGCCGGTCAGCGCGGCTGGCATCCAGTATATGAACCGCCTGTCGGACTTCCTGTTCGTGGCGAGCCGTGCCGCTAACCATAACGGAGCCGGAGACGTGCTCTGGGTTCCGGGCCAGAACCGCTGACCCATTTGGACGGCGCATTTCTAAGGTCTAAAAATTGGCCTCTTCGCGCGTTGACCGGGCCGGATCAGGCCTTTAGGTTCCGCGCCAGTTGATAACCCCCCTCCCAAATTGAGTGAAAGAGGATCGATGAAGGTCTTAGTGCCGGTAAAGCGGGTGGTCGATTACAACGTCAAGGTCCGCGTCAAGGGCGATGGATCGGGCGTTGAACTCGCCAACGTCAAGATGTCGATGAACCCGTTCGACGAAATCGCGGTCGAGGAAGCGCTGCGCCTGAAGGAAGCCGGCAAGGCGACCGAGGTCGTGGTGGTCTCCATTGGACCTGCGCAGGCGTCGGAGACGATCCGCACCGGTCTTGCCATGGGCGCCGATCGCGGCATCCTGGTGAAGGCCGAAGGCAATGTCGAGCCGCTCGCCGTCGCCAAGATCCTGAAGAAGGTCGCGGAAGAAGAGCAGCCCGGCCTCATCATTCTCGGCAAGCAGGCGATCGACGACGACTCGAACCAGACGGGCCAGATGCTGGCCGCGCTGCTCGGCTGGTCGCAGGCGACCTTCGCCTCCAAGCTCGAGGTCGAAGGCTCTGACTTCAAGGTCACGCGCGAAGTCGACGGCGGCCTGCAGACCGTCAAGCTGAAGGGACCGGCGATCGTCACCACCGACCTCCGTCTCAACGAGCCGCGTTACGCCTCGCTGCCGAACATCATGAAGGCGAAGAAGAAGCCGATCGCGGAGAAGACCGTCGCCGATTACGGCGTCGACGTCGCCGCGCGCCTCGAGGTTCTCAAGACCACTGAACCGGCGGGCCGCAAGGCGGGCGTCAAGGTCAAGGACGTCGCCGAGCTGGTGTCGAAACTCAAGAACGAAGCCGGGGTGCTCTGATGACGACGCTTCTGATTGCCGAACACGACAATGCGTCGCTCAAGGATGCGACCAACAAGACCCTGACCGCGGCTGCCGCGCTCGGTGCGGACGTCGAGGTGCTGGTGGCCGGCCAGAACGCCAAGGCTGCGGCGGATGCCGCTGCCAAGCTTGCCGGCGTGAAGAAGGTGCTGCTCGCCGACGGCGACCTCTACGCGCACGATCTCGCCGAGCCGCTGGCCGCGCTGATCGTCTCGCTGGCTTCCGGCTATGATGCGATCGTCGCGCCCGCGACCTCGCGCTTCAAGAACGTGATGCCGCGCGTCGCCGCGCTGCTCGACGTCATGCAGGTCTCGGAGATCATCAAGGTGGTCGCCCCCGATACCTATGAGCGTCCGATCTATGCCGGCAACGCCATCCAGACGGTGAAGTCGAAGGACGCCAAGAAGGTCATCACGGTCCGTACCTCCACCTTCGCCGCGGCAGGCGAAGGCGGCAGCGCGCCGGTCGAGACCGTGGCGGCGGCGGCCGATCCCGGCCTGTCGTCCTTCGTCGGTGAGGAGGTCGCCAAGAGCGACCGTCCCGAGCTGACCTCGGCGAAGATCATCGTCTCCGGCGGCCGCGCCATGCAGAGCCGCGAGAACTTTGCCAAGTACATCGAGCCGCTGGCTGACAAGCTGGGTGCCGGCGTCGGTGCCTCGCGTGCGGCGGTGGACGCCGGCTACGCCCCGAACGACTGGCAGGTCGGCCAGACCGGCAAGGTCGTGGCCCCCGAGCTCTATGTCGCCGTGGGCATTTCCGGCGCGATCCAGCATCTGGCCGGCATGAAGGACTCCAAGGTGATCGTCGCGATCAACAAGGACGAGGACGCGCCGATCTTCCAGGTTGCCGATTATGGCCTGGTCGCCGACCTCTACCAGGCGGTTCCGGAGCTGACGGCCGAACTCGGCAAGCTCGGCAAGTAAAACGCGTTCAAAACACCGGCCGGAGGTATAAACTCCGGCCGGTGTTTCATTTTTGAGGCGTTTTCTTTGGCGTGGGGCACGCCTTCGAAGCGATCCAATCTAGGTTTCGAGCCAAGGTTCTGATTAAATCAGGCTTCTGGTCAATCAGACCTCCCGGCTCAGGGGATAGGCAGGGCGCGCTATGCGCGCCGTTCCGGTGGATGACATTATGGCGGCAGTGATCAAGAAGGTCGGCGTGATCGGCGCGGGTCAGATGGGCAATGGCATCGCGCATGTTGCAGCGCTCGCCGGCTTCGACGTGGTGCTCAACGACGTTTCGGCCGACCGCCTCAAGTCGGGCATGGCCACCATCAACGGCAATCTGGCCCGCCAGGTCTCCAAGAAGGTTGTCACCGAGGAGGCCAAGACCAAGGCGCTGTCGCGCATCGTGGCCGCCGAGAAGCTCGACGACCTCGCCGACTGCGATCTCGTGATCGAGACCGCCGTCGAGAAGGAAGAGGTCAAGCGCAAGATCTTCCACGAGCTCTGCGCTATCTTGAAGCCCGAGGCGATCGTCGCCTCCGACACATCCTCGATCTCGATCACGCGCCTTGCCGCCGCCACCGACCGGCCCGAGCGCTTCATCGGCATCCACTTCATGAATCCGGTGCCGCTGATGGAGCTGGTCGAGCTGATCCGCGGCATCGCCACGGATGATGCGACCTTCGAGGCGGCCAAGGAATTCGTCGCCAGGCTCGGCAAGCAGGTCGCGGTCTCCGAGGATTTCCCGGCTTTCATCGTCAACCGCATCCTGCTGCCGATGATCAACGAGGCGATCTACACGCTGTACGAAGGCGTCGGCAACGTCGAGGCGATCGACGCGGCGATGAAGCTTGGCGCCCATCATCCGATGGGTCCGCTGGAGCTTGCCGACTTCATCGGTCTCGATACCTGCCTGTCGATCATGCAGGTGCTGCACGAGGGCCTCGCCGACTCCAAGTATCGCCCGTGCCCGCTGCTGGTGAAATACGTCGAGGCCGGCTGGCTCGGTCGCAAGACCCAGCGCGGCTTCTACGACTACCGCGGCGCCAAGCCGGTTCCGACCCGCTGATCCATTTCCCGGTGCCGTAGGGTGGGCAAAGCGAAGCGTGCCCACGCATTTTTTGCTGCAATGGTGAGATGGTGGGCACGGCGCAAGTGCGCCTTTGCCCACCCTACGGCGCCATTGGTCTCGGCTAGCATCCACTCTGTGACAATTCATGTCCCATTAACCGCTCGCCTCTAGGTTACAGCCGGTACGAGGGTTCGCGTAATGGATATGATGGCGATGGTCAGCACCATGCTGGCCGCTCAGCAAGGCGCGCTGCAGTCGAATATTGCGGCGACGCTGACCAATCAGAACTTGGACATGGAGAAATCCACAGTCCTGACGCTGCTCGGCGCCGGCCAGCCCTCGCTCGCCAATGTCGGCCCCGGCGTCGGCGGCAATCTCAACGTCACGGCTTAAAGCGAGGCGGCCGCTTTACCCGTCGCCGCCCGCAGCAGCTTGAGCGCGTCCTCGCTCGCCCACTCCGCCGGCCCCGCGATCGTCGCGATCTCGCAGCCTTGCGGGTCGACCAGCACCGAGGTGGGCATGCCCAGCGCCCGGCCTATGGCCTTAAGATCCTGAAAAACCTTGGCTTTCTGATCAGTGAAGTAACCGAGCCGGGTCAGATTGGCCTCTTTCAGGAAGGTCCTGGGCTTTTCGGGGTCGCGGGTGTCGATGTTGATCGCCACCACCTCGAAATTCGGGCCCGCCAGCTTGCCCTGGAGCTCGTCCAGCGCCGGCATCTCCTTCCGGCAGGGCACGCACCAGGTCGCCCAGAGGTTCACCAGCAGCGTCTTGCCGCGGAAATCGGACAGCTTCTTCGGCTTGCCGTCGGCGTCCTCGAAGGCCAGGTCAGGCAGCTTCAACGGCGCGGTCGCCATGGTCAGCGCCGCCACCTCGCCATGGGCGAGCGGAGCGATTTTTTGCGCCGTCGCCACCGCCGGCTTGCAGGTCGGATCGCCCGAAGGCGCCCGGCTCAGGCCCAGCCCGTACAGCGCGGCGAAGCCGGCCAGCCCGCCGATCGCCACCGTGGCGATGACGAGGGGGATCCGGCGCGTGGCGGAGGGCTTCTTGTCGAGCATATCGTTTGTCATCCGGTCGCAGATATGGCTATCAGGGGCCTCTTAATACGGCTGGCTGCGGCCAGCAAACGTGGCTAGCGACAGGCAAGGCGTGAGCAGGGGATCATGAGCAACAAGATGTGGGGCGGCCGGTTCTCGGAGCGTCCCGATGAGATCATGGAAGAGATCAACGTCTCCATCGACGTCGATCGTCACCTCTTTGCCCAGGACATTGCCGCGTCCAAGGCCCACGCCGCGATGCTCGCCGCGAAGGGCATCATCACGGCCTCTGATGCGAAAAATATCGGCAAGGGTCTAGACACGATTTTGTCAGAGATCGGCAAGGGCGGCTTCGAATTCAAGCGCGCGCTCGAGGACATCCATATGAATGTCGAGAGCCGCCTGTCGGAGCTGATCGGCCCCGCCGCCGGCCGCCTGCACACCGCGCGCTCGCGCAACGACCAGGTCGCGACCGACTTCCGTCTCTATGTCCGCGACGTTCTCGACGAGACCGATGCGGCGCTCGCCGCCTTCCAGCAGGCACTGGTCGAGCGTGCGCTGGAGCATGCCGGCACCGTGATGCCCGGCTTCACGCATCTGCAGACCGCGCAGCCCGTGACCTTCGGCCATCATCTGCTCGCCTATGTCGAGATGGCTGCGCGCGACCGCGGCCGCTTCCAGGACGCGCGCAAGCGGCTCAACGAGTCGCCGCTCGGCGCCGCCGCGCTCGCCGGCACCTCATTCCCGATCGACCGCCACGCCACTGCGAAGGCGCTTGGCTTCGACCGCCCGATGGCGAACTCGCTCGATGCGGTCTCCGACCGCGACTTCGTGCTGGAGACGTTGTCGGCGGCCTCGATCTGTGCCGTGCACATGTCGCGCTTTGCCGAGGAGATCGTGATCTGGACCTCGCCGCTGGTCGGCATGATCCGCCTCAGCGACAAGTTCACCACGGGCTCGTCGATCATGCCGCAGAAGCGCAACCCGGATGCCGCCGAGCTCGTGCGTGCCAAGACCGGCCGCGTCATCGGTGCGCTCAACGGCCTCCTGATCGTCATGAAGGGCCTGCCGCTCGCCTATCAAAAGGACATGCAGGAGGACAAGCAGGGCGCCATGGAGGGCTTTGCCGCGCTGTCGCTGGCGATCCGCGCCATGACCGGCATGGTCCGCGACCTCGTCCCCGACGAAGCCAAGATGAAGGCGGCCGCCGGCGAGGGCTATGCCACGGCGACCGATCTGGCCGACTGGCTGGTGCGGACGCTGAAGATGCCGTTCCGCGAGGCCCATCACGTCACCGGGCGGATCGTGGCCAAGGCCGCCGAGGGCGGCGTGGCGCTGCACGAACTGCCGCTGAAGGAGATGCAGGCGATCGAGCCGAAGATCACCAAGGACGTGCTCGGCGTGCTCTCGGTCGAATCGTCGGTGAGGAGCCGGACCAGCTTCGGCGGCACCGCGCCGAAGAACGTGGCGTCGCAGGCAAAGAGCTGGGCGAAGCGGCTGGAAAAAGAGCGGAAATAGGGCTGAGGGCAAAATTTCGCTTATGTTTCATGGTCATCCGGCTCTCGCCAGAGCGCGCCAATCTCTGTATGGTGCGGCCCGCGTAGTGGGGATTTCGTCGTGACGTCAAAGTTTCGCCCGGCCGGCTCGGGGTGGGCCATCATTGTCTTGAGCCTGACGGCGCTCGCGCTTGCCGGCTGCGGCCGCAAAGGGCCGCTCGACCTGCCGCCGACCGCCTCCAGCGCGTCCACGGCCAACGTCGCCGCGCCCACCGACACCGAGACCGAAGCCCAGAAGACGCCGAGCGTGTTCAACCCCACCTATGGTGCGGACGCTGCGCCGGCGGCTCCCAAGGGCAAGAAGAAATCGTTTATTCTCGACCCGCTCCTGGACGACAAGCCCGGCCGGTAGGCTGGAGTAACTGAGCCAACGCCATGAACCATTTCGAGTATCGCAACGGCGTGCTGCACGCCGAGGCGGTGAACCTGTCCGAGCTGGCCGCAACGGTCGGCACGCCGTTCTATTGCTATTCGACCGCGACGCTGGAGCGGCATTACCGCGTCTTCACCGAGGCTTTTGCCGGCGAGAAGGTGCTGGTCTGCTACGCCATGAAGGCCAACTCCAACCAGTCGGTGCTGCGCACGCTGGCGAAGCTCGGGGCAGGCGCCGACGTGGTCTCGGGCGGCGAGCTGAAGCGCGCGCTGGCCGCCGGCATTCCCGCCAGCAAGATCGTCTTTTCCGGCGTTGGCAAGACGGAAGACGAGCTGCGGGCGGCACTCGCCGCCGACATCCTCTGTCTCAACGTCGAATCCGAGCCGGAACTCGAGCTGCTGTCGCGCCTTGCGACCGAGACGAGCAAGACCGCGCGGATCTCGTTGCGCGTCAATCCCGACGTCGATGCCGGCACGCATGCAAAAATCTCCACCGGCAAGTCCGAGAACAAGTTCGGCATCCCGATCGTGCATGCCCGCGAGGTCTATGCCCGCGCTGCGAAGCTGCCTGGTATCGAAGTGACCGGCACCGACGTGCATATCGGCAGCCAGATCACCGATCTCTCCAGTATGGAGACCGCGTTCCGCATCCTCTCCGAATTCGTGCAGACGCTGCGTAGCGACGGCCACGACATCAGCCACGTCGATTTCGGCGGCGGCCTCGGCATTCCCTATTACATGGACCGCGAGGCGCCGCCGGCGCCCGCCGCCTATGCCGCCATGGTCAAGCGCGTCAGCCACAATCTCGGCTGCACGCTGATGTTCGAGCCGGGCCGCATGATCGTCGGCAATGCCGGCATCCTCGTCGCCAAGGTGATCTATGTGAAGCACGGCGACGGCAAGAACTTCGTCATCATCGACGCCGCGATGAACGATCTGATCCGCCCGACGCTGTATGAAGCCCATCACGACATCCTGCCGGTGACGCAGCCGGCGAAGGATGCCGCCACGATTACGGCCGACGTCGTCGGCCCGGTCTGCGAGACCGGCGATTATCTCGCGCTCGACCGCACGCTGCCGACGCCGAAGGCGGGCGATCTCCTCGCCATCATGACCGCCGGCGCCTATGGCGCCGTGCAGGCCGGCACCTACAACACGCGCCCGCTGGTGCCCGAGGTGCTGGTGAAGGGCGATCAGTACGCCGTCGTGCGCCCGCGCATCGAGGTCGAGCAGCTGATCGCGATGGACAAGCCCGCGCCGTGGCTGTGAGGCGGTGAGGGGCGGTAAGGCGGTTTAACAACTTCGGTGTCGTCCCGGCGAAGGCCGGGACCCATAACCCCAGGGATTGGTTGCGGCTTAAGCTGGTAACTCCGAGCCTTCGTAATCACGTCTGCCTGTGGTTATGGGTCCCGGCCTTCGCCGGGACGACGAGGAGAGTTTGGGGCACTACTTCCCCGCCAATCCGCCTTTCCCGCCAACCACCACCCCCGCCTTCTTCTCGATCGGCTTGATCGCCGCGGTGAAATCCGACTCCGCGCCTTCCGCGCTGATCACGGTCTCCCATAGCCGCCCGACTGCGTCGGCGACCTCCATCGACAGGCCGAGCTGCTTCATCTCCTCCAGCGCCAGCCGCACGTCCTTCACCATCAATCCCGTGGCGAAGCCGAAATCGAAGGTGCGCGGCAGGACCGAGCGCGGAAACTTGTCGCGGCTTGCGGTGTTCATGCCGGAGCCGGCATTGATGACGTCGATCATCACGGCGGGATCGAGCCCGGCCTTCACGCCCATCACGACGGCTTCCGAGGTCGCCACGATGGCGGTGGCCGACAGGAAATTGTTGGCGAGCTTCATGGTCTGCGCCGCCCCCGGCTTCTCGCCGATGAAGAACACTTTTCCGATCACGTCGAGCGCCGGCTTGAGCAGCTCGAACTCCGCCTTCGGCCCCGACACCATCACTGCCAGCGTGCCCTTTTCGGCGCCGCCGACACCGCCCGAGACGGGGCAGTCGATCTGCACGATGTTGCGCTTGGCCAGGAGGCCGTGAATCTTCGATGCCATCGCCGAGCCGACGGTGGAGAGATCGATGAAGCGCTTTGCACGCTTGCCCTCGATGACGCCGTTCGCGCCCGTGGCAACCTCGAGCGAAGCCTGCAGCGAGGGCAGGCTCGCCATCACGGTCTCGACCTGGTCGGCGACGTCCTTCGGCGACGACGCAGCGGTGGCGCCGCGCGCCACCAGCTTCCCGACGACCTCCTTGCGCGTGTCGAACACGACGAGCCTGTGTCCCGCCTCGATCAGCCGCCGCGCCATCGGGAAACCCATGTTTCCGAGCCCGATGAATCCGATGTCCATGGTGTTTCCCTTTTTCGTTTTCGTTGTTTGTCGGTCTGCGCGCGTCCATCCCCGGTGTCGTCCTGGCGAAAGCCAGGACCCATTACCCCAGGGAGGAGTCGTCAAGGGCGGTCGTAACCACCAGCCTTCGCATCACATCCGACGGTGGTTATGGGTCCTGGCTTTCGCCAGGACGACGGTGGTGAGGGACGGCGCCCCTCACCACAGAACCCTCACGCCTTGCCGTCGATCTCCGCGAACACCTCGCGCGCGATGCGAAAACTGTCGACGGCGGCGGGCATGCCGCCGTAGATGGCGACCTGCATCAGGATCTCGCGGATCTCGTCGCGGGTGACGCCGTTGGTGAGCGCGCCCTTCAGATGCGCGCGAAACTCGTGCTGGCGGTTGAGGATCGCGATCATCGCGATGTTGAGCATGCTGCGGGTCTTGCGCGGCAGCTCCTCGCGGCCCCACACCGTGCCCCAGCAATATTCGTTGAGCATCTCCTGGAACGGACGGTTGAAATCGTCGACGTTCTTCAGGGCGTTGTTGACATAGGCTTCTCCGAGTACCGCTTTGCGGACCTCGAGGCCCTTGTCGTGCATCTTCTTGTCCATGGCGTTTCCTTCGTTGTCCTCAGGTGGCGGCGCGGAAATTACGGGGTTGCGGCGGGCCAGTCACGTCCTCGTGTTATGCGGGAAAAGGGGTGTCTCCCGTACCAGAACGGATGCCTCAGTGCTGCCGTTGTGGTACGCTTCACTCTACCGGGCAACTTGGAGAGCTGATTGAACGGCGTCACCCCCGACCCGTCAGACCCTATCCGCGACGGCGACGCTCTGTCGCGGCTGAAGCTGGCGCAGGCCCTCGACAGGGCCATCTATGCCATCGCGTGGGAGCGTGCCTGGCCAAATCTCGCGCGGCTGCTGACTGTCATCGGCCTGTTCCTGGTGGTGTCCTGGGCCGGTCTCTGGCTGGCGCTGCCGTTCCTGGCCCGTGCCGTCGGTCTCGTCATCTTCGCCGGCATTGCGATCGCCGCGCTGTTCCCCCTGCTTCGGTTCCGCTGGCCGAGCCGCGAGGAAGCGCTGGGCCGGCTCGACCGCGGCTCCGGCATCCGTCACCGCCCGGCCACCACACTCACGGACACGCTGACCTCGCAGGACCCGATCGCGAAGGCGCTGTGGCAGGCGCAGCGCGAGCGCACGCTGGCCTCGCTGAAGCGCATCCGTGCCGGTCTGCCGCGACCGCGGCTCGCGCTCCATGATCCCTGGGCGCTGCGGGCGCTGGTCATGGTGATGCTGGTTGCGACCTTCTTCGCTGCCGGCGACGAGCGCGCGATGCGCGTCGGGGCCGCCTTCGACTGGAATGGCGTGCTGGCGCCGACGAACGTTCGCGTCGATGCCTGGGTCACGCCGCCGCTCTACACCGGCAAGCCGCCCGTCATCCTGTCGGCCGCCAACAAGGAAGCCGCCGCGCTGCCGGCGAGCGGTCCGCTCGCCGTTCCCGCCGGCTCGACCCTGATCGTGCGCTCCTCCGGCGGCAACCTCGATGTCGTCATCTCCGGCGGCCTGAAGGAGGTCGCCCCCACTGAAGCCACGCCCAAGGGCACCAACGAGAAGCATTTTGCCATCACCGCCGACGGCACCGCGCATGTCCGTGCGCCTTCCGGCCAGCCGCAATGGGCCTTTGCAGCGACGCCTGACCGCGCGCCGACGATCTCGCTCGCCAAGGATCCCGAGCGCCAGGCGCGCGGCGGACTCCAGCTCTCCTACAAGATCGAGGACGATTACGGCGTCACCGGCGCCGAGGCGCAAATCGGTTTGCGCGCTGCCGATGGCAAGGATGGCAGCAAGGACGACACCAAGGCCGCCGCGCGGCCGCTGTTCCCGCCGCCGCAATTCCCGCTGGTGCTGCCGAACGCGCGCACCCGCAACGGCGTCGGCCAGACCGTGAAGGACCTCAGCGAGGATCCCTATGCCGGTGCCGACGTCACGCTGACGCTCTCCGCCAAGGACGAGGCCGGCAACGAGGCGAAAAGCGAGCCGTTCAACATGCGCCTGCCCGAGCGCCTGTTCACCAACTCGCTCGCGCGCGCGTTGATCGAGCAGCGCCGCATCCTCGCGCTCGACGCCAACAGGAATTCCGACGTCTACGCCGCGCTCGATGCGCTGATGATCGCGCCCGAATTGTTCACCCCGGATGCCGGCTGCTATCTCGGCCTCCGGAGTCTCGCTGCCCAGCTCGAGGCGGCCCGCACCGACGATGCATTGCGCGACGTGGTGGCGAGCATGTGGGCGTTCGCGGTCACCATCGAGGACGACGGTGTCGCCGGCAGCGTCAACGCCGCGCTGCGCTCGGCGCAGGACGCGCTGAAGCGGGCGCTGGAACGCGGCGCCAGCGAGGAAGAGCTCAAGGTGCTGACGCAGAAGCTTCGCGAGGCGATGGCCGGCAAGGTGCGCGATCTCGCTCGCCGCGCCGAGCAGAATCCGCTCGGGCCCCGTCAGCCGTTCCCGGCCGAGGTCCAGCTCATTCTCGACAAGGCCGTCGAGTTGAAACAGAAGACCCAGAAGGCGACGCCAGATCAGCTCGAAGAACTGTCGAAGCAGCAGGACGCGTTGCGGGAGCAGCTTCAGGCCTATCGGAAGTCGGCAAGCAACCGGGCGAAGGCGGGCAACGACGGGGCCAACCAGTTTACGCGGGACCGGAAATGCGGAAGCTAGCACGCGCGCCAGTCTGCAGGGCGATCTCGATCGCCTGCCTCGCCTTCCTGTTGGGCGGCGTCTCGCCGGCCGCTGCCCAGCTGGATCAGGATCCCGATGCGCTGCTCGACAGCGCCGAAAAGGCGATGCAGGATTCCGGCGACAGCCTCAGGCAGAAGGAATCCGGCAAGAGCCTGAGCAACCAATCCGACGCCATCCAGAAGCTCGAGGAGTACAAGCGGGCGACGGAACGGAGCCAATCCTCCAGCCGTGATCGCAACGTCATCACGCAGCGCGATCTCGACGAGCTGCTGAAGCAGATCGAGAAGGCAGCGCGCGAGGGCAATAAAGAAGCCGCGCAGCGCATGCTCGAGCAGCTCGCGCAGATCATGGAAAATCTCCAGATGGCGCAGCCGGGGCAGTCCGGTGACAGCGACATGGAGCAGGCGCTGAACGAGCTCAGCGACATGATCCGCAAGCAGCAGCAATTGCGCGACAAGACGTTCAAGCAGGGCCAGGATTCCCGGCGCGACCGCTCCCGCGGCAAGCAGGGCGACCAGTCGATGTCGGACCTCCAGCAGGACCAGCAGGCGCTGCGCGATCGTCTGAAGAAGCTGCAGGACGAGCTCGCCAAGCGCGGCCTCACGCAGAAGGGTCAAAAGGGCCAGAAGCAGCAGGGTCAGAAGGGTCAGCAGGGTCAGCAGGGTCAGCAGGGCGAGCAGGGACAGTCCGGCCAGGATGGCGATCAGGACGGCGACCAGGGCGATGACGATGGCAGCCTGGATGCCGCCGACGGCGCCATGGGCGATGCCGGCTCGAAGCTCGGCGAGGGCAACGCGGATGGTGCCGTGGACTCGCAGGGCAAGGCGCTCGATGCCCTGCGCAAGGGCGCGCAGAAGATGGCCGAGGCGATGCAGCAGGGCGATGGCGACGGGCAGGGTGATGGTCCCGGCAACCGGGCCGGCCGCCAGCAGAGCGGCGGCAATCAGACCGACCCGCTCGGCCGGCCCCTTCACGGCCGTGAGTTCAGCGACGATTACACCGTCAAGATCCCCGGCGAGATCGACGCCCAGCGCGTCCGCCGCATCCTCGAAGAGCTCCGCCGCCGCTTAGGCGATCCCTCGCGCCCGCAGATCGAGCTCGACTACATCGAGCGGCTGCTGAAGGATTTTTGAGGCGATAGCCTCGATGCCTCCCCGATGTCGTCCTGGCGAAAGCCAGGACCCATTACCCCGGGGAGGCATTTGGCGAAGGCTGGTTGCCCGGTACGACGTCCATTTCCGACAGATAAATCACGCGGTATGGGTCCTGGCCTTCGCCAGGACGACACCGAATGTGTCGCGGCGACGTCGCGTCATAGAGGCATAGCCGACGTGACTGCGGCGATCGCCGACTACCCCTTCTTCGCCGCCAGCGCGTCGGCCACTGCGGTGCGGATGTCCGCCACCGAGAACGGTTTGGTCACGACGTCATGCACCAGCGCATTCAAATTCGAGGCGCGCTCGCGCTGGTCGGCAAAGCCGGTCATCAGCAAAATGGTGAGCTCGGGGAAGTCGCGCGCGGCGGACAGCGCCAGCGCGATGCCGTCCATCACAGGCATCTGGATGTCGGTGAGCAGGAGATCGAACGCGCCGCCCTCGCGGGTCAGGATCTCCAGCGCCTCGGCGCCGTCCTGTGCGGTCACGGTCTCGTGGCCGTCCATGGCGATGGCGCGCGCCACCAGCGTGCGCATCGAATCCTCGTCGTCGGCGATCAGGATTTTGGACATGAGACCAACCTTGGGACCAACCTTGGGACCAACCTCCCGTGCGACGACTATACGCTGCCGCCGGCGATGTCGCGCCGGTTGAAGAAGCGAACGTCGATATTGCGGCCTTCCGGCGGCGGCGAGGCCAGGCGGGAGCGGAAGAAGGCGCGCTCGCCGGGCTGCAGCACGGTCTGTTCCAGCACAGTATTCCAGGCGTAGATCTCCGCGCCCTGCGCGTCGCGCACGGCAAATCGCAGCCGCGGGATGTCGAGCGGCTTCTTGCCCTGGCCGACGATCACGCCCTCGATCACCAGCACCTGCTTACCTTCGACGGTCTCGCTGGAGAGCTTGACGTCCTTGAAGGCCAGTCCGCGCAAATTCACCTCGAGCCCGACCATCCTGTAGAACGCCGCCGTCTGCGGCAGCAGGCGCACCACGTCGCCGCGCCACATGATCAGGGCCAGCACCAGCGCGGCCATGGCGGCACAGGCGGTCGGCAGGCCGAAATAGGATTTTCGCGGAGCAACAGCGGGGACTGGACGCTTGACCCGCGCGCCGGGGCGGCTGAACAGGCTGCGGAACCAGGATTGGTGCTGTGCGCCGACGGCTTCTTCCTCGGCAGCCCGTGCCGCCGCTGACCACTCGTCCTCGATCTCCCGGGCGTTGTCGGCCGGCCAGTCGCCGGCGATCGAGGGGCTCTCGACCACCGGGGTGTCGGCGGCGTTATCGTCCTTGGCATAGGAGTTCCACTGCTCGGCCAGGTCGGACTGGTCGTCGGCCTGGCTGGCCGCGGCCATCGCCGGCACGGACGCCTCCTCGATGGCATCCTCGGCATAGGCGACCCAGGTCTCCTTGCAGCGGGAGCAGCGGACCGTCCGTCCGTTCGTCCCCAGGCTCGCGGGCTTGATCGCGTAGGATGTCGTACAATGGGGGCAGACGATATGCATGGACGAGCCTTGATGCATGGACTGGTCTTGATGACCCGGAGAGCCGGTTGCCCTGGATGCTACAAGGCGACCGTTAACGAACCGGAAACCATAACGGTCGCAAAAACCGTTGATCGCGCATGGCAGCGCGCCGCGTCGCTTCCATCGTCCCCTCTCGAACGGAGCTGAGCTTGGTTCGGTTCGAAAATGTCGGATTGCGTTACGGTCTGGGGCCGGAGATCCTGCGCGACCTCAGCTTCCAGATCCCCGCGCATTCCTTCCAATTCCTCACCGGCCCGTCCGGCGCCGGCAAGACTTCGCTGCTGCGCCTGCTGTTCCTGTCGCACCGGCCGACGCGCGGCCTCGTCAATCTGTTCGGCCACGATATCTCGCAGCTCGGCAAAGACGAGATCGCGGATTTGCGCAAGCGCATCGGCATCGTTCTGCAGGATTTCCGCCTGCTCGACCACATGACGACCTACGAGAACGTCGCGCTGCCGTTCCGCGTCATGGGGCGCAGCGAGTCGAGCTATCGCAAGGAGGTCATCGACCTCCTGCGCTGGGTCGGCCTCGGCGATCGCATGGATGCGTTGCCGCCGATCCTGTCGGGCGGCGAGAAGCAGCGCGCCGCGATCGCGCGCGCGGTGATCTCGCGGCCGCAGCTGCTGCTCGCGGACGAGCCGACCGGCAGCGTCGATCCGACGCTCGGCCGCCGTCTGCTGCGGCTTTTCATCGAGCTCAACAAATCCGGCACCGCCGTCATCATCGCGACCCACGACATCGGCCTGATGGACCAGTACGAGGCGCGGCGGCTGGTGCTGCACCAGGGACGGTTGCACGTCTATGAGTAGGACCGACGAGCGCGGCGTGCTGGTCGACCTCGGACAGGAGCGTCCGCAGCTTCCGGCCAAGGCGCGCAACATGTCGCCGATCGTGCCGCGCGCCTCGATCCAGGGCCGCGCGCTGGTCGCCGTCGTCGCCATCATGACGTTCCTGGCGTCGATGACCACGGGCACGGTGCTGCTGGTCAGCGCCTCCGCCGCGGAATGGCAGTCGGAGGTCGCAAGCGAGATCACCATCCAGGTCCGTCCGCAAGCGGGGCGCGATCTCGACCGCGACGCAGCGGCCGTGACCGAGGCGATGCGCGCGCAGGCTGGCATCGTCGAGGTCAAGCCGTTCAGCAAGGACGAGAGCGGCAAGCTGCTCGAGCCGTGGCTCGGCACCGGCCTGTCGATGGACGACCTGCCGGTGCCGCGCATGATCATCGCGCGGGTGCAGCCCGGCACGCCGCTCGATCTCGGCGCCTTGCGTGCCCGCGTGACGCAGGTGGCGCCAAGCGCCAGCGTCGACGATCACCGCGCCTGGATCGAGCGCATGCGCTCGATGACCAACGCCACCGTGCTCGCCGGCCTCGGCATTCTCGCGCTCGTCATCATCGCGACCATCATCTCGGTGTCGTTCGCGACCCGCGGCGCCATGGCGGCAAACCGCCCGATCGTCGAGGTCTTGCATTTCGTCGGCGCCGGCGACCGCTACATCGCCAACCGCTTCCTGCGGCATTTCCTCAGGCTCGGCCTCGAAGGCGGCGTGATCGGCGGCGGCGCCGCCATGCTGGTGTTCGGCTTCTCCGAGTCGATCGCCGGCTGGTTCTCGGGGACCCCGGTCGGCGACCAGTTCGCGGCCTTGCTGGGCACCTTCTCGCTGCGGCCGTCCGGCTATGTCGTGCTCGCGGTGCAGGCGGTCCTGATCGGCGCCATCACCGCGGTCGCCTCGCGCCAGACGCTGTTCGCGACGCTGAATGATATCGATTGAAGTTTCTTCGCCTCTCCCCGCTTGCGCGGAGAGGCCGGAATCCGCGCTGCAAGCGCGGATTCCGGGTGAGGAGGACTCTCCGCGACGCCGACTGCCTCCGTCCCCGCGGAGACTCCCCCTCACCCCAACCCTCTCCCCGCAAGCGGGGCGAGGGAGCACAGCACCGCCGCGGATCGAGTTGTGGTTCGTCGCTTTGATAAGCCTGACAAACCGGACTCCACTTCGCCTCAAAACGTCCTAAAATCATTCAGGGAAGGGATCACTGACATCGCATGACCTCGCCGACCGACGATCGATCGCCGAAACTGCCGCGCGGCTGGCTGCGCGCGACAATCGTGTCGACGATTGCGTTCGCTTTCGTCGGCGCGGCGGCGGGCTTCGTCGCGTTCCTGTCGCAGATGCGCGGCGCCGAGATTGCGCCCGACCGCAAGGCCGACGGCATCGTCGTCCTGACCGGCGGTTCCTCGCGGGTGTCGGATGCGATGGAGCTGCTGGCCGCAGGCTATGGCAAGCGGTTGCTGATCTCCGGCGTGCATCCGACCTCGACGGCAAACGACATCTCGCGGACCTTGCCGGAGAACCAGTCCTTCATGACCTGCTGCGTCGACCTCGATCGCACCGCGCTGACGACCCGCGGCAACGCCGCGGAGGCGCGGCGCTGGGCCGAGGGGCGGCACTTCAAGTCGCTGATCGTGGTCACCTCGAACTATCACATGCCGCGCGCGCTGGTGGAATTCTCGCATGCGATGCCGGAGACCACGCTGATCCCGTTCGTGGTGGTCGGCGATAAATGGCGCGAGGAGCCGTGGTGGACCTCGGCGTCCACCCTGCGGCTGCTGTTGTCCGAATATGTCAAGTACATCGCGGCCGAGCTCAGGGTGCGGCTGGAGGATTTCGGGATTGACCTTTCGCCCGAGATGTCGGAGCAGCCTGCAGGCCAGCAACCGAAGCGGCCCGCCACCGCCCAGGCCAATTGACTGGCAAACTGATCGGCAAACTAATCGGATCGTCGATGTTTCTGATTTTCCTGCGTTCGCTCGTGTTCAACGTGCTGTTCTATGCCGTGCTGGTGTGCCTCGCGATCGTGGCGCTGCCGACCTTCGCGTTGCCGCCGCGTGCCATGCTGACGGTCGCGCAATGGTGGGCGAAGGCGACGCTGGTCCTGATGCGCGTGATCTGCAACATCAAGGTGGAATTCCGGGGTGTCGAGAACATCCCGCAGGGGCCGCTGGTGATCGCAGCGAAGCACCAGTCGTTCTGGGAGACCTTCGTGCTGCCGGGCTTCTTCAACCGCCCGATCTTCATCCTCAAGCGCCAGCTCATGCAGATTCCGGTGTTCGGCCAGTTCCTGGTCAAGACTGGGATGATCGCGATCGACCGCAATGCCGGCGTGAAGGCGCTGCTGGACATGACGCGGCGGGCGCGCGAGGCGGTGCGCAGCGGAAAGCAGCTCGTGATCTTTCCGGAAGGCACGCGCCGCGCGCCGGGCGCTCCGCCCGACTACAAGACCGGCTTCGCTCAGATCTATTCGTCCTGCGGCGTGCCGTGCCTGCCGATCGCGCTCAATTCCGGCCTGTTCTGGCCGCGCCGTACCTTCATGCGCTATCCGGGCACGCTCGTCGTCGAGTTCCTCGCTCCGCTGCCATCAGGCCTGCCGAAGGATGAGTTTCTTTCCCGCGTGCAGACGGTGATCGAAGACGCGACCGTTCGCCTCGTCGAAGCCGGCCGCAAAGAGCAGGAGCAATTGATCGGCAGCGCGCCGAGCTACGCTCCCTCGGAGAGCTAAAGCATGATCCGGAAAAGTGCGAAGCGGTTTTCCGGAAAGATCATGCGCAAACAACAACCTAAAGCGCGATGACGATTCATCCAAATCTCATCGCGCTTTAGCGGCTCTCTCGATCTTCGGGAGCAGGCGCGTGCAGGGGATGCGCATCACCATGCAGCATCGTCGCGAGCTGATGCAATTGCGTGTCGCGAAAACCTTCGGCCTCGATGGCTTTCACCGTTGCCGTCACATAGTCGCGGTTGGCGCCGGACTGGCCATGGCCCTGGACGACGTGGCGGTGCTGGTCGGCAAGCGACAGGCGTCCGGCATATTGCACATGGCCGCGGTCGACGACATAGGCGAGCGCCGAGACGCGCTGGCGCGCATCGTTCTCCAGCCATACCGAGCGCATCACCTCGCGATAGACCGACGTCACCTGCTCGCGTTCGCGCAAATAGGCGACCACGTCGGCACGGTGCTTTTCGGCGACGCGGAAGGCGATGCCGCGGCAGGCGCCGCCACGGTCGAGCCCGAGCACCAGGCCCGGCTTCTCGGGCGTGCCGCGATGCACGAAGGAATAGACGCAGAGCGCGCGATGCTCGCCGACCAGCCGGGCCGGGACGCGCTCCTCGAATTCGAAGCCCGGCCGCCACATCAGCGAGCCGTAGCCGAACACCCAGAGGTCGCCCTTGGCATTCGTGACGGAGGGGAGGGTGATTTCGGACATTTCGGGCACGGCTACCAGAATGAAGGCTCCAAGCGAAGCGGATTCTCAGTCTTTCGTCGGGGGCCAGCCCCGCTTACATTTGCCTGAATCTGGGGCCAAAGGGTCGCCGCATGTCCGATATGACCGTTGCCACAGGCCGCCGCTCCCGTTGGGGCCTTTTCATCGCACCCGTTCTCCTGCTGATCCTCGCCGTCGCGTGGACCTGCTTCTGGTTCTATGCCGCGTCGCAGGCCGAGACCGCCGCAGATGCCTGGCGCGCGCAGGAGGCCAAGTCCGGCCGCATCTATGATTGCGCCAAGCGCTCGATCGCGGGCTTCCCGTTCCGCTTCGAGGTCCAATGTTCCGGCGCCAGCGTCGCCCTGGTCTCGCAGAATGCTAGCAAGACGCCGTTCACGGCCAGGCTCGACAACATCCTGGTCGTCGCCCAGGTCTATGATCCCAAGCTCGTGATCGCAGAGTTCTCGGCACCGGCGACACTGGTCGACGGGGTCACGCAGAACACCTTCGTGGTCAACTGGAGCAAGGGCCGCAGCAGCGTGTTCGGCCTGCCCGCCGTGCCGGAGCGCGCCTCCCTCGTGTTCGACGATCCCAGCATCAACCGCGTTGATGGCCCGGTGCAGGTGCCGCTCGCGCGCGCAAAACAGGTCGAACTGCATGGCCGCCTCGCGGACGGTTCGCCGGCGGATCATCCCGTGATCGAGACCGTGCTCCACGTCGCGCAAGGCAGTATCCAGGGCGTTCATCCCTTGCTCGCCGAGCCGTTCGAGGCCGACACGCGCGCCAAGATCACCGGCCTTTCCGACCTCACGCCAAAGCCCTGGCCGCAGCGCTTCCGCGAGATCCAGGCCGCGGGCGGCCATATCGAGATCGTGCAGTCGCGGATCCAGCAGGGCGAGATGATAGCGGTCGCGGCCGGCACGCTCGGCCTGTCGGCCAATGGCCGACTCGATGGCGAGCTGCAGATGACGGTGACCGGCCTCGAGCGCGTGATCCCGGCGCTCGGCATCGAGAAGCTGCTGGAAGAGGGCGTGCCGCAGGCAACGCTGGATCGCGTCGCGCCCGGCGTGAAGTCGCAGGACCTCAACAATCTCTTTGGTGCGCTCGACCGCGCTGTTCCCGGCCTCGGCAAGGTCATCAAGCAGAACGCCAACGCCGGCGTTGCGGCCGGCATCAACTCGATCGGCACCGAGAGCACGCTCGAGGGCAAGAAGGCGCGCAGCTTCCCGCTGAAGTTCGTCGACGGCGCGGTGCTGCTCGGACCGGTGAAGGTCGGCCAGATCCCGCCGCTATATTGATTGATGTGTCGTCATTCCGGGGCGATGCGTAGCATCGAACCCGGAATCCATTTCACCCCGTGCGCTGTGGCCCAATGGATTCCGGGCTCGCCCTTCGGGCGCCCCGGAATGACAGGAGCTACGGCTTCTTCTCGAGCTGCCCGTGCTGGCGGCCGAAATCGGCTGCCGCCGAATCCTGGCCGATCTCGACGATGCCGCGGCGGATGGCACGGGTGCGGGTGAAGTGATCGAACAGCGCCTCGCCGTCGCCGCGGCGGATCGCGCGCGTCAGCTTGGCGAGATCCTCGGTGAAGGTGCCGAGCATCTCCAGCACCGCTTCCTTGTTGGCAAGGAATACGTCGCGCCACATCGTCGGATCGGAGGCCGCGATGCGGGTGAAGTCGCGGAAGCCGCCGGCGGAGAACTTGATCACCTCGGACTCCGTCACCTGCGCCAGCTCGTCGGCGGTACCGACGATGGTGTAGGCGATCAGATGCGGCAGATGGCTGGTGATCGCGAGCACCAGATCATGGTGATCCGGCGTCATCACCTCGACCTTGGCGCCCATCGCCGCCCAGAAGGCGCGCAAGTGAGCGACGGCCTCCGTGTCGGTGCCCTCCGGCGGCGTCAGGATGCACCAGCGGTTGATGAAGAGCTCGGCGAAGCCGGAATCGGGGCCCGAATGCTCGGTGCCCGCGACCGGATGCGCCGGCACGAAATGGACCGTCTTCGGCAGGTGCGGTGCCATGTCCCTGACGATGGCGCCCTTCACCGAGCCGACGTCGGAGATGATCGCGCCGGGCTTCAGATGCGGCGCGATCTCCTGCGCCACCGGTCCGTAGGCCCCGACGGGAATGCAGAGGATGACGAGGTCGGCGTCCTTCACCGCTTCCGCATTGGTCGCCACCACCTGGTCGACAATGCCGAGCTCGATCACCCGCGCGCGCGTCTTCTCCGAGCGCGCGGTGGTGACGATCTCGGAAGCCAGGCCCTGGAGCTTCGCAGCGCGCGCGATCGAGCCGCCGATCAGGCCGAAGCCGATCAGGGCGACGCGCTGGAAGTGCGGGTTCACGCTCATTTGCCGGCCACGAAGTCGCGCAAGGCATCGACGACGAGGCGGTTGGCCTCTTCAGTGCCGATGGTCATGCGCAGGGAATGCGGCAGGCCGTAATTCTTCAGCGCGCGCAGCACGAGGCCGCGTTTGGTGAGGAAGGCGTCGGCATCGTCTGAGGTCCTGCCCTTGTCGGTCGGGAAGTGGATCAGCACGAAATTGGCAACGCTCGGCGTCACCTTCAGGCCGAGCCTGGTGATCTCCTCGGTGAGCCAGTTGCGCCAGGTTTCGGTGAACTGCTTCGACATCGCCTGATGCGCGGTGTCCTCGATCGCGGCGACCGCGGCATACATCGCCGGCGTCGACACGTTGAAGGGACCGCGGATACGGTTGACCGCGTCGATGATGTGCTCAGGCCCGAACATCCAGCCGATGCGCAGCGCGGCAAGGCCGTGGATCTTGGAGAAGGTGTGCGTCACCACCGTGTTCTCGGTGGTGGCGACGAGCTCGATCCCCATCTCGTAATCGTTGCGCGAGACGTAGTCGCAATAGGCGGCATCCAGCACCAGCAGCACGTGCGAGGGCAGGCCGGCGCGCAGCCGCTTGACCTCGTCGAACGGGATGTAGGTGCCGGTCGGATTGTTGGGGTTGGCGAGCCAGACCAGCTTCGTCTTCGGCGTCACCGCCTTCAGGATGGCGTCGACGTTGCAGGTGAGGTTGGTTTCCTCCGCGATCACGTTTTTGGCGGCGACCGCCATGGTCGCTATCGGATAGACCAGGAAGCCGTGGGTGGTGGAGATCGCCTCGTCGCCCTGGCCGAGATAGGTGTGGGCGAGCAGGTTGAGGATCTCGTCCGAACCCGCGCCGCAGATGATGCGGTTCGGATCGAGCCCGAACGAACGGCCGATCGCTTCGCGCAGCACGCGCGAGGTGCCCTCCGGATAGTCTTCCAGATGATCCGCCACATTCTTGAAGGCTTCGATCGCCTTGGGCGAGGGCCCGAACGGCGTCTCGTTGGCCGAGAGCTTGAACACCTTGCGGCCCGGCTCCGGCACCGGGGTCTTGCCGGGCGTGTAGGGCGCAATATCGAGAATGCCGGGGTTCGGCACGGGGCGGGACATCTTCAACTCCGGATAGGCTTTAGGCGGTACGCGATTTACGATTTCGACCCGGTCGGGGCCACCGTATAGCGCGTTGCGTGGCTGCCGACGAGGGCCGTGGAGCGCACCGAGGCCCCCGCTTCGATCAGGGCAGCCCTGATCTTGTCGATGCTGGTGTCGCTCGTGACCGAGACCAGCAGCGCCGCGCCGTCGAAGGCGGTATCGGGCACCGCCACGATGTCGGCAAGCGGCGACAGCGCCCGCGCGACCTCGGCGTTCCACCCGGAGACCCGCACGCTGAAGGTCTCGACCTCCGTCACCACGGCGCTGTCGGCGACGCGTGAGATCGCGAACACGGGCAGTGACGCCGGATGGTCGGCGCGCTCGACGAAGGGCATGCGCGCGATGATCTTCGGCGCGCCTTGTGCTTCCAATTCCAGCCACCACGGCGTGCGGCTGGACGTTGCCGAGACCAGCGCCAGGTCGCCCTTGGATTTCGCCACCGCCTCGACCGCGGCCTGCGCGCTGAAATGCGCGACGTAGGGCACCGTGAAGCCGAAATGGAAGCGCACGGAATCGCGCATCGCGGGCTCGCTCACCGAGATGTCGGCATGCACGGAGAACGGCGCCTGCACATAGGTGAAGGTCGAGATGATGACGCGCCAGATGCTCTCGACGGTGTCGAGCGGCAGGATGCCGCGATGACGCTGCACGATCTCGCGCATCATGGAGGCCTCGCGCGCGGGGCGGAACGCCGAGCCGACCTCCTGGGTCTGCTTCACCTGGATCAGGCGGTCGATGATGTCGCCGCGCTGCATCAGCAGGCGATGCATGCCCTCGTCGATCGCATCGATTTCCTTGCGCAATTCCTGCAATGATGGTGGCGCGGGCGGACGTTGGGACATATCTGACAGGACTGTTGAGAGGCGTTCCAATGCGGGCCAGCCGAGCCGGTCCGCTGCGATCGATGTCTTGATTAGGCAGTCAGGGCCGCGAAAGCAAAGAGAAATGACGGCCCTTTCGGCTGACGCGCCAGGGGACGAATTTGGCTCATCCGGGCCGCGACTTGACGAAAACCGTCCAAGCCGGTAGGTTTTTGCCTGTTCCGTGGTCATTTGAGCCGGCCGGCTTGCAGCCACGTTAAAAAACTCGCTAAACAGGCCGGGGACGCTTCCGATCCCGGCCGAACCTATCGTTCAGGCCGGGTTTTTCATGGCCTGATGTCAATGCGGTCTGAAGTCCGATCGCAAACGAGGTCGATGGTCAGATGGTTGGCGTCAAGTCGATTCCGAGCCCCGCGATCAGTGCCGACGATCGGTCGCACGAAGTGGATCATCCGAGCTCGCTCATCGCGCATTTCGGCACCGAGCAGCCGTTGCCGCTCGATTGCGGCGTCGATCTCGCCCCGTTCCAGATCGCCTACCAGACCTATGGTGAGCTCAACGCCGATCGCTCCAACGCGATCCTGATCTGTCATGCGCTGACCGGCGACCAGCACGTCGCCAATGTGCATCCCGTCACCGGCAAGCCCGGCTGGTGGGAGACCCTGGTCGGCCCGGGCCGGCCGCTCGATCCCGACAGGTACTTCATCATCTGCTCCAACGTGATCGGCGGCTGCATGGGCTCGACCGGGCCCGCCTCGATCAATCCCGCCACCGGCAAGGTGTGGGGGCTGGAATTCCCCGTCATCACCATTCCGGACATGGTGCGCGCGCAGGCGATGCTGATCGACCGGCTCGGCATCGACACGCTGTTTGCCGTGGTCGGTGGCTCGATGGGCGGCATGCAGGTGCTGCAATGGACTGCGGCCTATCCCGAGCGCGTGTTCTCCGCGCTGGCGATCGCCTGCTCGACGCGGCATTCGGCGCAGAACATCGCGTTCCACGAGCTCGGCCGCCAGGCCGTGATGGCCGATCCCGACTGGCACAACGGCGGCTATGCCGACCGCGGCATCCATCCGCATCGCGGCCTCGCGGTGGCGCGGATGGCGGCGCACATCACCTATCTCTCCGACGCCGCGCTGCACCGGAAGTTCGGCCGGCGCATGCAGGATCGCGAGCTGCCGACCTTCTCGTTCGACGCCGACTTCCAGGTCGAGTCCTATCTGCGCTACCAGGGTTCGTCCTTCGTCGAGCGCTTCGACGCCAACGCCTATCTCTATCTGACGCGCGCGATGGACTATTTCGACATCGCCGCCGACCATGACGGCGTGCTGGCGAAGGCGTTCGCCGGCATCCAGACCCGTTTCTGCGTCGTCTCCTTCACCAGCGACTGGCTGTTTCCGACCTCGGAATCGCGCGCGCTGGTGCATGCGCTGAACGCCTCGAGCGCGCGGGTGTCGTTTGCCGAGATCGAGACCGATCGCGGCCACGACGCCTTCCTGCTCGACGTGCCTGAGTTTTTCGACATCTCCCGCGCCTTCCTGCAATCGGCCGGCAAGGCGCGCGGACTGAATGGCGGGGGTAGCTAGGATGTCGGTGCAGGAAGTGCTGCCGCTGGGCGGCGTTGCGGCCGGGCAGTCCGGCCAGGCTCGCGCCGACCATCTGCTGATGGCCGAGATGGTCAAGCCGGGCTCGAAAGTGCTCGACGTCGGCTGCGGCGACGGCGACCTGCTTCAGCTG
Source organism: Bradyrhizobium sp. CCBAU 45389 (assembly GCF_028128625.1). NCBI lineage: Bacteria > Pseudomonadati > Pseudomonadota > Alphaproteobacteria > Hyphomicrobiales > Nitrobacteraceae > Bradyrhizobium > Bradyrhizobium sp. CCBAU 45389. Next base: position 68,904 of record NZ_LBIY01000086.1, read on the forward strand.
CTCGAGGCCCGCGGCATCGACGGCCGCGGCATCGAGCTGTCGCGCGAGGGCGTCAACCGCTGCGTCGCCAAGGGCCTCGCGGTGGTGCAGGGCGACGCCGACACCGACCTCGTCAACTATCCCGATGATGCCTTCGACTACGTGATCCTGTCGCAGACGCTGCAGGCGACGCGGCAGCCGAAGGTCGTGCTGGAGAATCTGCTGCGCATCGGCCGCCGCGCCATCGTGTCGTTCCCGAATTTCGGCTTCTGGAAGATGCGACTGCAGCTCCTGATCGGCGGCCACATGCCGCGCACGGAGAACCTGCCCGCGACCTGGTACGACACCGCCAATATCCACTTCTGCACCATCAAGGATTTCGTCGAGCTCTGCGACGCGATCAACGTCAAGATGGAGCGCTCGGTGGCGCTCGATCTCTATGGCCGCCCGGTCCCGCTGAACCTGCCCTGGTGGGTGTGGAACATGTTCGGCGAGCAGGGCGTGTTTCTGCTGAGCCGGGGTGAGGGGAAGTAGTTTCCCGTAGCCCGGATGGAGCGGAGCGCAATCCGGGGCAGGTCGCACCGCGCTCGAGAATCCCGGATTACGCTAGCGCTCCATCCGGGCTACGAGACGGAGCGTTTGGCGGCGCCTTCGCTCTAATGCGCCGCCAGCGACCTGGGATCACGCACCGGCCAGCGGCCGGCTTCCACCAGCGTCACGAACCGCTCCACGCTCGCGTTGAACAGCGCGGGCTCCTCGAGATTGAGCACGTGGCCCGATTTCGGAAACATCGCGAGCCCTGCGGCCGGCAGATGCTTCTTCAGGAACAGGCTGGCTCCGACGCAAGGATCGTCCTCGTCGCCGCAGATGATCAGCGCGGGCGTGGATGCCTTCCTGATCGCATCCGTCAGCGTGTAGATCGAGGGACGGCCGCCCTGGAAGCCGCGCATCGTGTTGGCCGACCCCTTCGCATCGTGCCGCGCCAGCGCGGCATAGAAATCGGCGTGGCCGCGCGGATCCTTCACCAGGAAGGGAATCCGGCTCGGCGCCTCGCGCGTGACCTTGGCGACCTCGGCTGAGCCCAGCGTCTCGAACTGCTCGGCATTGGCGCGGCACTGCTTGCGCCAGGCGTCGAGATTTTCGAGCTCCGAACCGGAGCCGACGCCGGCCAGCGTCATCGACAGCGCGCGATGCGGCGCGTTCAGGCCGATCTGCAGCGAGGAGTAGGCGCCCATCGAGAGGCCTACGAGATGCGCGCGCTCGATCTTGAGATGGTCGAGCACGGCGAGCGCATCGGTGTAGAAATGCGTGTAGGTGTAGACCTCGCCATCAGGCACGTCCGACGGGGTGTAGCCGCGCGCCGAATAGGTGATGCAACGGTGGCCGCGCGAGAAGTAGCGCATCTGCGGCTCCCAATTGCTGTAGTCGGCCGCGAACTCGTGCAGAAAAATAATCGGCGTTCCCTGGCCCACCTCTTCGAAATAGATGCGGACGTCATCCCATGTCGTGGCGTGGGGCATTAACTGTTTCCCTCTCTTCAAGCCGCCTTTTCAGGATCGCAGTTAATGCTGTTGTCTGCAATGCGGCAGCTTCAAACCAGCACCGGCGCAAAATCATCGCAGCTATTCGCCGACGTTGCGTCTTTTTCTCGCCACATCCGGAAGCTTTACGCCCCGGCGGATGTCGGCCACCGCACGGGCCGGCGGGAAAGAGGGGTGTCAACGAAGGATGAAGAATGTTTGAGTTGTTTGCGTTCCGCCTGTCGCGTTGTGTTGTCGCGCTGGCGGTCTTCTTCGCGGCGGTCGCCGCATTCGTTTCTCCGGCCTCGGCACGGCCGCATCATCGTCATAGCGCAGAGCGGCACACTCACGTGCACCACGCCAGACATCATCACTCCCGCCATCATGCACGCAGCTCGCGCTTCGAGCGCAGCGCGGCGCAGTTGCAGGCGGGCGGCTTCGCCGACACCCAGGCCAGCTATGATCCGAACGCCAACAGCGGCGGCATGGGCAATAACGGCATGGCTGCGAGCGGCGGCTTCGGTGGCGGCTCGGGCCTCGTGTCCGAGGCACGCCGTTATCTCGGTGGCAATCCGACCGGGCGCGGCAGCCTGTGGTGCGCGCGCTTCATGAACATGGTGCTGGAGCACAGCGGCCATCGTGGCACCGGCTCCGACATGGCCAGCTCGTTCGCGCATTACGGCACGCGCGTCTCTGGCCCGCAGGTCGGCGCCATCGCAGTGATGTCGCGCGGTCGCCGCGGCGGTCATGTCGGCATCATCACCGGCATCGACGCGCAGGGCAATCCGATCATGATCTCCGGCAACAACGGCAACCGCGTCCGCGAAGCGCCGGTCTCGCGCGGCCGGATCTATGCGTATGTGATGCCGAACTGAGGCGAGGTGCGTAGGGTGGGTTAGCTAGCGGTTGCGCGAAGCGCGGTCCGCTGGCGTAACCCACCTCTTCTCTTTCTGCGGAGATAGACAGTGGTGGGTTACGCCTTCGGCTAACCCACCCTACGAAGTTCACTGGTTGACAGCCTCGTGCTCACATGTGCGAGGCTGTCAGCTGCGCCACGAACCTTTTGCCGCTGCGGTGCGACGAAGCTAGCACTGGCCGAACCTTCGGCCCGGAGCGGCAGAGGATCATGGCATTCGCGAAGGTGACGGCGGCGGAGTTCTACGCACTGCTGGAGGGACGCGGTTCGGCAAGGTTTCGGCGCGTGCTGGCGCGTTACGAGTTTTTCGCGCCGGGAGGCGACTGCGCCGTGCATCACGGCTCGCTGTCCGTGCCAGGTGCGCTGCCGGCCTCGGCGGTCAACATGCTCGTGCTCGGCGATCTCTCGGCGGACGGCCTCCTCGATCTCGGAGAGGATGGTGCGGAGTGCGGCTGTTTCATCGTGCTGGGCAACGTTGCCTGCAGCGCATTTGCAAATGCTTACGGCAAGTGCGTCATGATCGACGGCAACCTCGAGGCCGACGAGATCATCGTCAATTCGTTCGAAGATTCGGCCCTCATGGTGACGGGACATCTCCGGACCTATTTTTATCACGGCATCGACATCTGGGCCGAGGTCGGGGGCCGCGCGGAGATGGAATATGGCGACGGCTATTGCCTGCCGATCGGATACACCGCGGCTGCGGCCGAGGCGATCGAGCCACGGCATGACCGCGATGCGTCGTTGCACAGGCTGAGCTTTGGAAACGGCGAGTCCGTCGATCCGCAGGACTTCCTCGATCGGCTGAAAAACGGCCAGCCGATTTTTCGGCCGCTTATGTAGCAGGCGCCGCTCACATCAGCTTGGGCTGCTCCACCGCAACCGCATCGCCCACCCCGATCTCACCATCGGCAATGACCTCGGCATAGATGCCGCAGTCCATATGGCCGAGATGGCGGGAGAGCGTCGGCGGGATCTCGAGATCGCGCTTTGCCGTCACCGGGTCCACATTGGTCGCCGGACAGCGCACGATGCGCTTGACCACCTTGAGCCGGGCCTCGCCGATCGCGAGCGTCTGGCCGACGAGGTCGAACTCGGACCAGGCCGGCCAGCCTTTCACGTAAAGATTGCCGCGGAAGCGCAGCGGGTGGACGGCAGTGCCGCCGAGCATGGCCTCGATGGCGCGGACGCTGTCGAGATTGATGATCGACACCACCTTGCGGGCGACGTCGGAAAAGCTGTGATCGCGGCCCGAGAGCACCTTCGGCGGCCCCTTCAGCTCCGGCTGGAAGTTCTCGGTGAAATAGCTCTCGATGGCGGCGCGCCCGGCGGCGGTCTCGAGATCGCCGCTGGCGACGATCTGGCCGTCCTTGCGGATGGTCAGGCGGTTGGTCGCGTCCTCGAAGCGACTGTCGAGCGAGGCCAGCCGCTCATTGCGCGCCAGCATCAGGAACAGGATTTTCGGCTTCCATTCGGGCGCCTCGGGATCGAACCCGCTCGGGCCGTTCTCGATGGCGTAGCGGCGGTCGGCAGGCAGGGTCTCCCCTCGCCGCAAGGGGGCGCGGGAGAGGGGCTCCGGTGTCAGGCCCTTGATCGGGTAGCGGAAGAGGCCGGTGATCTCGGCGGTCTGGCTGGCTGTCATGTCGCTACTTAGGGGATTCGACGCAACTCCGCCAAGCCGGCGGATCAGCGCACGAAATTGTGAAGTCGCCTCTTTCGCATCCGCAACCCGCTTCCCACATCTGCCTCAGGCCGGCGGCCACGCCGGTCCACGACGACCGTTACCGGTTGAGAAACGTCAATGCGGTAATTGGAAACCCAATGAAGATGCCGTTTGGGGTGCCTTAGAGGGCCCCAGGGGCAGGCCGAGGGAAAGAAAAGACATGAATATCGACAAATATACCGAACGCTCCAGGGGCTTCATCCAGTCCGCGCAGTCGCTCGCGGTGCGCGAGGGGCACCAGCAGTTTTCCACCCTGCACGTGCTGAAGGTCCTCCTGGACGACAATGAGGGGCTCGCGGCCGGTTTGATCGACCGCGCTGGCGGCAATTCCCGTGCGATCCTGAAGGCGACCGAGGAGGCCCTGAACAAGGTGCCGAAGGTCTCCGGCGGCGGTGCGGGCCAGATCTATCTGGCGCCCGAGCTTGCCCGCACCTTCGATGCCGCCGAAAAGGCCGGCGAGAAGGCTGGCGACAGCTTTGTCACCGTCGAGCGGCTGCTGCTTGGCCTTACGCTGGAGAAGACCAGCGAGGCCGGCGCGATCCTGAGCAAGGGCGGTGTCACTCCGCAAAACCTCAATGCGGCAATCGAGGCGCTGCGCAAGGGCCGCACCGCGGACTCGGCGACCGCCGAGAACGCCTATGACGCGCTGAAGAAATATGCCCGCGACCTGACCCAGGCTGCGCGCGACGGCAAGCTCGACCCGGTCATCGGCCGCGACGAGGAGATCCGCCGCACCATCCAGGTGCTGTCGCGCCGGACCAAGAACAATCCCGTCCTGATCGGCGAGCCCGGCGTCGGCAAGACCGCCATCGCGGAAGGGCTCGCGCTGCGCATCGTCAACGGCGATGTGCCGGAGAGCCTCAAGGACAAGAAGCTGCTGTCGCTCGACCTCGGCGCTCTGATTGCCGGAGCGAAATACCGCGGCGAGTTCGAGGAGCGGCTGAAGGCCGTGCTCCAGGAGGTGACCGGCAGCGAAGGCACCTTCATCCTGTTCATCGACGAGATGCACACGCTGATCGGTGCCGGCAAGGGCGACGGCGCGATGGACGCCTCCAACCTGCTCAAGCCCGCGCTCGCCCGCGGCGAGCTGCACTGCATCGGCGCGACCACGCTCGACGAGTACCAGAAGCACGTCGAGAAGGATGCGGCGCTGGCGCGGCGCTTCCAGCCGATCTTCGTCAGCGAGCCCTCGGTCGAGGACACCATCTCGATCCTGCGCGGCCTGAAGGACAAGTATGAGCAGCACCACGGCGTGCGGATCACCGATTCCGCGCTGGTCGCCGCCACGACGCTGTCCAACCGCTACATCACCGACCGCTTCCTGCCCGACAAGGCGATCGACCTCATGGACGAGGCCGCGGCGCGGCTGAAGATGCAGGTCGATTCCAAGCCGGAAGAGCTGGATTCGCTCGACCGTGAGATCATCCGGCTCAAGATCGAGCAGGAGGCGCTGAAGAAGGAAAGCGATCTCGGCTCGAAATCTCGTCTCGAGGCACTCCAGAAGGAGCTCGCCGAGCTCGAAGAGAAGTCTGCGGCGCTGACGGCGCGCTGGAGCGCGGAGAAGAACAAGCTCTCCAACGCCCAGAAGCTGAAGTCGGAGCTCGACGCCCTGCGCGTCGATCTGGCCGCTGCGCAGCGGCGCGGCGAATTCCAGAAGGCGGGCGAGCTGGCCTATGGCCGGATTCCCCAGCTCGAGAAGCAGCTTGCCGACATCGAGGCGCGTGAAGGCTCCGGTGAGGTGATGGAGGAGGCGGTGACCGCCAACCACATCGCGCAGGTGGTCTCGCGCTGGACCGGCGTGCCGGTCGACAAGATGCTGGAGGGCGAGAAGGAGAAGCTCCTGAAGATGGAGGAGCAGCTCGGCACCCGCGTCGTCGGCCAGGCCGAGGCCGTGCGTGCGGTCGCAACCGCCGTGCGCCGCTCGCGCGCGGGCCTGCAGGACCCGAACCGCCCCACCGGCTCGTTCATGTTCTTAGGGCCGACCGGCGTCGGCAAGACCGAGCTGACCAAGGCGCTCGCGGAGTACCTGTTCAACGATGAGACTGCGATGGTCCGCCTCGACATGTCCGAATACATGGAGAAGCACTCGGTCTCGCGGCTGATCGGCGCGCCTCCGGGTTATGTCGGTTATGACGAGGGCGGCGCGCTCACCGAAGCGGTGCGGCGCCGGCCCTATCAGGTCGTGCTGTTCGACGAGATCGAGAAGGCACATCCTGATGTCTTCAACGTCCTGCTGCAGGTGCTCGACGACGGCCGCCTGACCGATGGCCAGGGCCGTACCGTCGATTTCCGCAACACGCTGATCATCATGACCTCGAACCTCGGTTCGGAATTCCTGGTGAACCAGCCGGAGGGCGAAGACACAGCCGCCGTGCGCGAGCAGGTGATGGGAACGGTGCGGGCGCATTTCCGCCCCGAATTCCTCAACCGCGTCGATGAGATCATCCTGTTCCACCGCTTGCAGAAGAGCGAGATGGGCCGCATCGTCGAGATCCAGTTCGCCCGGCTGCAGAAGCTTTTGACCGATCGCAAGATCGTGCTGAGCCTCGATGCCGCCGGCCGCGACTGGCTCGCTGCCAAGGGTTGGGACCCTGCCTACGGCGCAAGGCCGCTGAAGCGGGTAATCCAGCGCTACCTGCAGGACCCGCTCGCCGAGATGATCCTCGGCGGCGACGTCAGGGACGGCGACACGGTCGCGATCTCCTCCGAAGGCAACGTGCTGACCTTCAACGGCAAGGCGCCGCAGACCGCGGAGATCGCCCAGTTCGAGGCGCCGGTGCCGAAGCGGAAGCTGAACTGAGCGCCATTCGTTGCCTGAAACGACAAACCGCCTCGGAGAGATGATCTCTCCGGGGCGGATTGTTTTGCGGCTCGTTGACGTCCTAGCCGATTGCGGACGCGGAGCCGGGCTCGGCCGGTCCAACCTCGTCGTCGTCCTCTTCAAGCTCGGACAGGATGTCGACGAGCTCGCGCACCCGTCCCTGCGCCAGCGGACGCAAATCGTTGATCATCGGCTCGTCATTGGCGAGCCAGGCCTGGGCCTCGGCGAGTTCCTCGACGGTCGCGCCGGTCCCGATGATCTCGGCAATGGTGACGTCGTCGGCCCGGTCCACGGTCTTGATGACATCGTCGCGTGAGAGGCGCGTCATGGGGCGATCCTCCTGCTGGTCGGCTTCCCATTGGTGTATAACGGGGAACCGGCGGGGCCGGTTCCAGGTCAGCAGGACTCCGCCGGCGGACGCTACTTCTTCACCGCCTTGTAGATCGCGTTCTCGATGTCGGAGGAGAAGTAGACGACGCCCGTCGCGCCGACCGCCACGCCGGTCGGAATGTGAGTCGGCAGGCCGCCGGGCGCGCCCGTCAGGCCGATCGGGAGATTGGCCGCGATCTCGGTCACTGTGCCGGTCTCCGGCGCGATCTCGATCAGCCGTTTGGCGCCGACTTCCGCCACGATCAGCTTGCCGTCGCTGCCGCGTGCGAGACCTTCGGGCATTTTCAGCTCCTTGGCGAGCACGGTCTTTTCACCATTGCTTTCGATCCTGGAGACGGTGCCGGCAAAGGCTTCGGTGACGTAGACCTCGCCACGCGTTCCGCCGACGAGTCCGACCGGGCCCTCGAGGTCGCCAATCAGCGTGGTGCGATCCTTGCCATGCTCGCCGCTGACGCGGACCAGCGACTTGGTGCCGAGCTCGGCCACCAGGATGCTGCCGTCCGCGAGCACGATGGCGTCGTGCGGCGCCTTGAAGCCGTGCAGCATGTCGCGCGTTGCGCCGGTCTTGCCGTCGATCACCTGCACCGTGCCGGTGAACCAGCTCGACAGGACCACGTCGTTGCCCTTCGCCGTCGCGCTCATCGGATATTCGAGCGTGACGTCGGCGGCATGCATGCGCGCCTTCTCGGTGACCTCGCCGGTCACCCCGTCCACCGTGCGATAGGCGAACACGTCGGCGACGTGGATCGTGTCCCTGCCATTCTCCGAGGTGACGCCGATGCCGCCGGGCAGGGCGAGCTTGCCGATGATGATCTGCCTGGCCTGGCCGGTCGCCGGATCGACCTCCTGGATGCCGTTGTCGGCCATGTTGGAGACGTAGATGCGGTCCTTGTCGTCGATGGCAAGGTTGTCCAGCGACGGCTTCAGCTGCGCGACCACGGTCTTGGCGCCTGATTTGGGATCGACCCGCACGAGCTGGCCGAGCGCGGTATCGACCACAAAGACATTGCCCTTGGAATCGAAGTTCACGGCGGCCGGCACCTTGAAGCCGTCGGCGACGACGGTCAGCTCGGCCTTGTCGACGTCGACCTTGGCGACCTGTCCCTTGAACCAGAGCGGACCATAGAGCTTGTCGTCCGGGCCGAACTCGAAGCCGTTGAGGCCGCCCATCTTCTCCATGATCTGGCGGGGCGGTTTGACGCCTTCGACGTCGATCTCGTAGAGCGTGTCGCCGAGGAAAACGGTCGTGGCGTAGAGCCTGCCGTCCTTGCGGAAGGCGAGCGAGTTGATGCCTGGGAGCCCGGAGGCGAGCTTCTTGATCGGTCCGTCGCCTTTGCGCGAATAGAGATCGCCGGCCAGGAAACCGGTCCAGGCCATGGTGCCGTCGGGCGCGAACGCGATGTCGTCGGCCATTCCGACCGGTGAGGGGATTGCAACCTTGGCGGTACCGCTGGCGATGTCGACCTCGTAGAGCATCGCGCCCGCGACGCTGCCGGCAAACAAATGGCCGGCCTTGTCGATCCCGAGCCCGTGCACGCCATGGAACGCCGAGCCCGGAACGAGCCTGGTCACCTCCCAGTTTTCCGCGGCGGATGCGCTCGTGACGGAGAAAACGGCGGCAATCAGGGCTGCGCAGGCGAGCCTGTTCTTCATGGCGAGACCTCCCATTTTTTGGAAAGTATTCGCCCGTCCTGCGGCTTTGGCAAACGAAACTTGAAATTGTAAGCGCCGTGAAGCGGCCCGCCTCGCAACGTTTTTCAGTTCGATCGTGCTTGAAGGATGTTTGGTCGCCGTCGGCCGGTGGCCGACTTAGCGGTTGGTGACCTGCAACGGCCCGCCGGTTGCGTCCGACATGCGGGCGATGGCAGCACCCCGGCCGCTCATCATGGCGTCGAGGCGGTCGCGCTCTTTCTCGAAGCCGGCGAGCATCGGGCCTTCCAGTGAACGGCCACGCGGCAGTTTCACGCGCATCGGGTCGACGAAACGGCCGTTGACCAGGATTTCGTAATGGACGTGCGGGCCGGTCGACATGCCGCTCGAGCCGACGAAGCCGATCACCTGGCCCTGCCGCACCTTCTTGCCGAGCTCCATGCCCTTGGCGAACGCCGACATGTGGCCGTAGGCGGTCTCGTAGCCGTTGGCGTGCTTGATGCGGATGTACTTGCCGTAGCCGCCTTCGGGGCCGGCCTTTTCGATCACGCCGTTGCCGGAGGCGAAGATCGGCGTGCCGTAGGCGGTGGCCCAGTCGACGCCGGTGTGCATCTTCACGAAACCGAGGATGGGGTGGCGGCGGCCGCCGAAGCCGGAGCGCATGATGGCGTTGTTGACGGGTTTCCTGACCAGGAACTTCTTCGCGCTCTTGCCGGTCTCGTCGTAGTAGTCGACGACGCCGTCGTCGGGGCTCTGGTAACGGTAGTATTTCTTGGTCTCGCCGCCGACGGTGAGCGAGGCGAACAGCACGTCGTTCTTTTCGCTCGACGTCACGCCCTCTTCTTCGCCGGCGTAGAAGACGTCGAAGGAATCGCCCGGCTGCACCTTGCGCTGGAAATCGACGTCGTAGGAATAGATCTTGATCATGTCCTCGATGACCGGCATCGGCACCTTGTTGCGCATCGCGGTCTCGTAGATGCTCTGGTAGAGCCGGACGCCAGTGCCGTCATCGTCGTCATCGTCGTCGCTGTTGGCGTTGGCCGCAGCGTCCGCGACGGTGTTCATGCTGGAGACGTCGACCGCGACGTATTTGCCGAGATCGGACAGCGCCGCGATCGCTTCCACCATGGTGTCGTTTGCAACCACGACGCGATAGGGCTGGAGGCGGGCGCCGGGGCTTGCGGGCGCCATCAGGATGCGGAGTTTTTCGCCTTCCTTCAGGCCGCCGTCGCGCCCCCGGGGGCCGAGGGTTGCGGTGATCGCCTTGATCTCGTCCGCGGTGGCGCCGAGATCGCGCAGCACGGAGCCGACGCTGTCGCCCTTCTTGACCAGATGGACGCGTTCGCCGTTGGGATTGCCGCCGGTAATCTGTTCCTTGGTCTTCGGCAGCAGCGTGACGTTTTCCGGCACCACGCGGGTCTCGAAGCCGGCATAGGGATCGGACGGCGACACCTCGGTGGCGTAGGCCATCTTGATGTCGGAGGGGCCGGTCGCGCCGGACACGTCGGCGGCGGCATTGGCGAGCGAAGCGTAGCGCACCCCGCCATTGCCGCGCCAGTTGGCGGCGTCGCGCACCCGCATCAGGATGTCGTCGAGCGCCACCACCGCGGAAATCTTGGCTTTCGGCAGCACCGGCGACAGGTCCTTGGTCACGAAAGAGACCTCGGCGTCGGGCTCGACGGCTTCCGGATTGTTCGGATCGTCCGATGCCGTCTTCGGATCGGAGCCGACGTCGGTGAGGAGACGCTGGGCGTTGAACGGCGGAATCTTCGCCGACAGATCGCTCGTCGTCATCGACAGATTGCCGGCGATCCGGACGAAGGGGCGCACCCGCATCACGTCGCGGTTGCCGACGCGGGCGACCGTCGAGACGCGCATGATGTTGCGCGAGGCCGTGGATTCGCTGGGCGGCGGCAGGCGGTCGCTCTTGTGCAGCGTGGCGGCGCGATCGGCTGCGCCGAACGCGCCACGCAGCGCACCCTCGACCCGTTCCGGAACCTTGGCGAAGGTCATCTCGCCGTCGAGCGACGCGAAAACGGCGCCGCCGATCAGGGCCGCGCCGCAAAGTCCGGTCAGAATTGTCCCGCTGAACCATTGTACCGAGACGCGACGGCGGTCGATGACGGCGGCCTCCGAACCATCGACGGACAGCGGCGGCTCGTGGCCGAGATCGATGATCCCGGTCTCACGCCCATAAGCGCCGCGTGACGTCCTGTGGTTCAACCCAAGTCCCCCAATCAACGACCCAAGAGCCCAATTCCACGAGCTCAATTCCAAGAGCCCAATTCCAAGAGCCCGGTTTCGAGCCCCTTCCTGACCGCCCTCTTCGAGGGGCATCGCAGGAATGGGCAAGCCGCACAGGCGTCCGCAGTCAGAAGGCCCCGATAATGGGCCGGCCGAAATTACGAACAGCTAAGCGGAAAAAGATCTCTCGATGTCTCTCGAATGTCCGAAGAAGGCTGCTTCATCGTCTGATCGCCTTCCTCCGACCTCACCAAAATCGCCGGCAGCCCCCACTGGCATCCCGCGATTCAAGCTTGTCTCTTATCAGAACGCCGCGGGATTGTGGCTCAAGTACGGCGCCTAATATGGAAAAAGTTTCCTGAACGGGCGGGCGCCGGGGACCGCCCGGGAAGGGCGCTCAGGACCGCTTCCGGAGCCCCTCCGGAGCCCGCCAGGGGCCAAACTTTTTTTCAGATTTTTTGCCGGGCCGGCTCGTTTGGCGCGTCCGGCGCCCCTCTAACCGACTGGAATCGTGGGAATTTTTTCGCTGATCCACTGTGCGACGATTTGTTGACGATTGGCGTTGACAGCCCGGAAGGTGGGGCCTATAACCCCAACCACTGAGCGCGGCGCCGCCGGGTCACTGACCAAGGCGAGCGAACGCGCCACTGATGCTCCTCACCTTGTTGAGTGAACACAACAGCCGACACCAGTCGGTTGGAGTTCATCCATCGTCGGTAAGGGTGTCGGAACCCTTCCTCTCAGGAAGGTTGGGACCTCTCCGGTTCCGGGCTGTTTGACAAGTGAAGATGAAGAAAGAGAAACGTGGACGGCGGAGTCCTTGCGGGTCTCGCTTCTGAAAAGCTTCGGCTTTTCTGATCGAGACCGGACGAAAGACTTCGGCGGTACACGTTTTAAAGGAAACACCATCGTTGCCAGCGATGTGAATCGCAGGCAGCTCGTCGACTTCGGTCGATGAAAAATGGTGGGACCTCGTCAAACGTTGTGATCAGCCGGTTCAAAGTTCAAGTCCAACTTGAGAGTTTGATCCTGGCTCAGAGCGAACGCTGGCGGCAGGCTTAACACATGCAAGTCGAGCGGGCGTAGCAATACGTCAGCGGCAGACGGGTGAGTAACGCGTGGGAACGTACCTTTTGGTTCGGAACAACACAGGGAAACTTGTGCTAATACCGGATAAGCCCTTACGGGGAAAGATTTATCGCCGAAAGATCGGCCCGCGTCTGATTAGCTAGTTGGTGAGGTAATGGCTCACCAAGGCGACGATCAGTAGCTGGTCTGAGAGGATGATCAGCCACATTGGGACTGAGACACGGCCCAAACTCCTACGGGAGGCAGCAGTGGGGAATATTGGACAATGGGGGCAACCCTGATCCAGCCATGCCGCGTGAGTGATGAAGGCCCTAGGGTTGTAAAGCTCTTTTGTGCGGGAAGATAATGACGGTACCGCAAGAATAAGCCCCGGCTAACTTCGTGCCAGCAGCCGCGGTAATACGAAGGGGGCTAGCGTTGCTCGGAATCACTGGGCGTAAAGGGTGCGTAGGCGGGTCTTTAAGTCAGGGGTGAAATCCTGGAGCTCAACTCCAGAACTGCCTTTGATACTGAAGATCTTGAGTTCGGGAGAGGTGAGTGGAACTGCGAGTGTAGAGGTGAAATTCGTAGATATTCGCAAGAACACCAGTGGCGAAGGCGGCTCACTGGCCCGATACTGACGCTGAGGCACGAAAGCGTGGGGAGCAAACAGGATTAGATACCCTGGTAGTCCACGCCGTAAACGATGAATGCCAGCCGTTAGTGGGTTTACTCACTAGTGGCGCAGCTAACGCTTTAAGCATTCCGCCTGGGGAGTACGGTCGCAAGATTAAAACTCAAAGGAATTGACGGGGGCCCGCACAAGCGGTGGAGCATGTGGTTTAATTCGACGCAACGCGCAGAACCTTACCAGCCCTTGACATGTCCAGGACCGGTCGCAGAGATGTGACCCTCTCTTCGGAGCCTGGAACACAGGTGCTGCATGGCTGTCGTCAGCTCGTGTCGTGAGATGTTGGGTTAAGTCCCGCAACGAGCGCAACCCCCGTCCTTAGTTGCTACCATTTAGTTGAGCACTCTAAGGAGACTGCCGGTGATAAGCCGCGAGGAAGGTGGGGATGACGTCAAGTCCTCATGGCCCTTACGGGCTGGGCTACACACGTGCTACAATGGCGGTGACAATGGGATGCGAAGGGGTAACCCCTAGCAAATCTCAAAAAGCCGTCTCAGTTCGGATTGGGCTCTGCAACTCGAGCCCATGAAGTTGGAATCGCTAGTAATCGTGGATCAGCACGCCACGGTGAATACGTTCCCGGGCCTTGTACACA
>NZ_LBIY01000086.1:87500-186451 GCF_028128625.1 Bradyrhizobium sp. CCBAU 45389
CTTCCCGAGAACACCGCACCCGACCAGAAGGTGATCGGCCAGCTCGACGGCGTCGCCAAGAAACACGGCTTTGCCGGCTATGACGACTACAACAACGTCGTCGACAATATCAGCCTGGTGCTCGGCGGCTTCGATCCCGCGACCAAGAAGTATGTCGGCACCGAAGCCGTCATCAAGGCGCAGATCGCGCAGCTCCAGGCCGACAAGAAGATGCCGGCCAAGGACAAGAAGGAAGCGCTCGACGAGCTCAACGAAGCGCTGAAGACGCCGGCGCCGGCGATCGAGAACAAGGGCAACATCGATCTCGTCGGCAAGTACTACGACAAACTGGTCGCAGCGCTCGGCGACGACGAGAACTGAGCGGCCGCACGCCGCCATCGTCTGCGCCGCGCCGGTCTCGACAGATGGCGCAGCGCAAGCCAAACTCTCCGCCGTCTTGCCCCGCGCCCCGGCCAGGCCAATGCTTCGCCGGGGCGTCATGCCGATCGGGGCGGGGCAGCCAGCGAACAAGCGGAAGCAGCGAGGCCAATAACAATGAAGAACACCCCGTTCGATCTCACCGGCAAGGTCGCCGTCGTCACCGGCTCGAGCCGCGGCATCGGCCGCTCCTCGGCCGAACTGCTGGCAAAGCTCGGCGCAAAGGTCGTGGTCTCCTCGCGCAAGGCGGAGGCCTGCAAGGAGGTCGCCGACGGCATCAACGCGGCCGGTGGTGATGCCATCGTCATCCCCTGCAACATCGCGCGCAAGAACGAGGTCGAGGCGCTGATCGCAGGCAGCACGGAGCATTACGGCAAGATCGACATCCTCGTCTGCAACGCCGCGGTCAATCCGTATTACGGCCCGCTGCTCGACATCACCGACGAGGCCTTCGACAAGATCATGGGCTCCAACGTGAAGAGCAACATCTGGCTCTCCGCGCTCGCGATCCCGCAAATGGCCGAGCGCGGCAACGGCTCGGTGATCATCATCTCCTCGATCGGCGGCTTGCGCGGCTCCACAGTGATCGGCGCCTACGGCATCTCCAAGGCCGCCGATTTCGCGCTGTGCCGCAGCCTCGCCGGCGAATGGGGCCCGAAAGGCGTCCGCGTCAACTGCATCGCGCCCGGCCTCGTCAAAACCGATTTCGCTCGCGCGCTCTGGGAAGACGAAGCCATGCTCAAGCGCCGCACCGCCACCACGCCCCTTCGCCGCATCGGCGAACCCGACGAAATCGCCGGCGCCGTTGCCTACCTCGCCTCGGACGCCTCGAGCTTCATGACCGGCCAGACCATCGTCATCGACGGCGGCGTCACCACGGCGGCGGTGTAGCTCCCGCCGCTTGCAACTGCGCCGCGAAAGCGTTTCACTTCGCCCTCCCCCTCCAGGGGAGGGTGGGGGACAGCCGCCTTGACCTCTAGCTGGCAATCCCGTTTCTTTGGCCCGACACAACGACCCCATCAGGGAAGCGCCAAGAAAACACCAAGGTAAGCCGCCATGTCTTTCGTCCTCGCCATCGACCAGGGCACCACCTCCTCGCGCGCGATCGTGTTTCGCGGCGACATTTCCATTGCGGCGAAGGCGCAGGCCGAGTTTCCGCAGCACTTTCCGGCCTCGGGCTGGGTCGAGCACGAGCCGGAGGACATCTGGACCTCGACGGTGATGGTGTGCCGCGAGGCGATCGAGCACGCCGGCATCAGCGCGAAGGACATCGCCGCCATCGGCATCACCAATCAGCGCGAGACCACCGTGGTGTGGGACCGCGCCACGGGCCAAGCCGTGCACCGCGCCATCGTCTGGCAGGACCGCCGCACCGCCGACATCTGCGCGAAACTGAAAGCGGACGGCCGCGAGCCGGTGATCTCTGAGAAGACCGGCCTGATCATCGATCCCTATTTCTCCGGCACCAAGGTCGCCTGGATCCTCGACCACGTTCCCGGCGCCCGCGCGCGCGCCGCACGCGGCGAGCTGATGTTCGGCACCATCGATTGCTATCTGCTCTGGCGCCTCACCGGCGGCAAGGTGCACGCCACCGACGCCACCAATGCCTCGCGCACGCTGCTGTTCAACATCCACACCGGCCAGTGGGACGATGAGCTGCTGGAGATCATCGGCGTGCCGCGTTCGATGCTCCCCGAGGTGAAGGATTCTTCCGCCCGCTTCGGCGAGAGCACGCCGGACCTGTTCGGCGGCGCCATCGCGATCTCCGGCATCGCCGGCGACCAGCAGGCCGCCACCATCGGCCAGGCCTGCTTCCGCCCGGGCATGATGAAGTCCACCTATGGCACCGGCTGTTTTGCCCTGCTCAACACCGGCACAACGCCTGTCGTCTCCAAGAACAAGCTGCTCACCACCGTCGCCTACCAGCTCGACGGAAAACGTACCTACGCGCTCGAAGGCTCGATCTTCGTCGCAGGCTCGGCGGTGCAATGGCTGCGCGACGGCCTCGGCATCATCAAGCACGCCGCCGAGACCGGACCTCTCGCGGATCAGTCGGACTCCATGCAGAGCGTCTATCTCGTCCCCGCCTTCGTCGGCATGGGCGCGCCCTACTGGAATCCGCGCGTGCGCGGCGCCCTGTTCGGTCTCACCCGCAACACCGGTCCCGCCGAGCTCGCCCACGCCGCGCTGGAAAGCGTCTGCTACCAGACCTTCGACCTATGGGCCGCGATGCGCGCGGATTGGCCGAGCTCGGAGACGGCTAGCGTCGTGCTGCGCGTCGACGGCGGCATGACCGCCTCGGACTGGACCATGCAGCGCCTCGCCGATCTCCTCAATGCCCCGGTCGACCGCCCCGTGATCCAGGAGACCACGGCGCTCGGCGCCGCCTATCTCGCCGGCCTGAATGCCGGCGTCTATCCCGAGCCGACAAAATTCGCCGACAACTGGCGCCTCGAGCACCGCTTCAAGCCGAACATGAGCGAAGCAACGCGCGAGCGGAAGCTCGCGGGATGGGCGAGGGCGGTGAAGGGCGTGCTCGCGAGCGACGAGGGGGAGGGGTAGCGAGCTCTCTCAGCGAGTCGTCCCGCCACTAGGCCGGGACGACGATGATTGTATGGCCGCCGCTTTGGCCAAAGCTGAACGAGGCGCGTCCACAAACTCCGCCGTCGTCCTGGCGAAAGCCAGGACCCATAACCACCGAGCAAAGTTGTCTTGGACCGCTATCGGCCCCAGCCGCAACAACGACCAACTGTGGTAATGGGTCCTGGCTTTCGCCAGGACGACACGGAGTGTGTGGCCGGCGTTCAGCTTCAAAGGGACGCATCCCATGATCCTCCCCGACGGCTATTCCGACGTCCCCGCCGGCAAGATCGCCGCGGTCGTCACCCATCTCGAAATGACCGCACGTCCCGCGCACCGCGCCGATCCGCCCGGCAGCTGGTCCCTGCGCAAGCTCGACGCCCCCGCGCTTGATTGGTACCGCGATCTCTACCGCCGCGTCGGCGAGGAATGGCTGTGGTTCTCCCGTGCCCGCATGACCGACGCCGAGCTTGCCGCAATCATCCACGCGCCGGGCATAGAGGTCTACGCACTGGCCGTGGACGGCCGCGACGAAGGGCTGCTGGAACTGGACTTCCGCGAGCCCGGCCAATGCGAGCTGGTCTATTTCGGCGTCACCGCGAAACTGATCGGCACCGGTGCCGCCCGCTTTCTGATGAACCGCGCGCAGGAGATTGCCTGGTCGCGAAATCTCCGTCGCGTCTGGGTCCACACCTGCACCTTCGATCACCCCTCCGCCGTCGCGTTCTATCAGCGCTCCGGCTTCCGCCCCTTCCGCCGCCAGATCGAGATCGCCGACGACCCGCGCCTCGACGGCACCGCGCCGCGCGATGCGGCAAAGCATGTGCCTATCATCGAATAGTGTGCGGGTGAGCGTAGCCTAGATGGAGCGACTTGTCCGTCGAAGCTCGAAGAGCGAAGGCGGAAGCGATATCCGGGGTGCGATTCTCTGTTGCCGCTCACTCCGCCGTCATCCTGAGGTGCGCGCTCTTGCGCGCCTCGAAGGAGGGGCTTGCGCAAGATATTTGTTGCGGCAGGTCCGCATTGGCGATGAACTGGACGGCCCTGCCATCTCCCACGACTGACAAGAGCGAGAACCATGTTCCTGATCGGCCAATACGACTCCCCCTTCGTCCGCCGCGTCGCGATTGCGCTGCGGCTTTACGGGCTCGCTTTCGAGCACCGGCCGTGGTCGACCTTCG
Source organism: Bradyrhizobium sp. CCBAU 45389 (assembly GCF_028128625.1). Taxonomy (NCBI): domain Bacteria; kingdom Pseudomonadati; phylum Pseudomonadota; class Alphaproteobacteria; order Hyphomicrobiales; family Nitrobacteraceae; genus Bradyrhizobium; species Bradyrhizobium sp. CCBAU 45389. The sequence goes on from NZ_LBIY01000086.1 coordinate 91,679, forward strand.
GCGATGCCGACAAGATCGCGCCGTATAACCCGCTGCGTCGCGTGCCGACGCTGGTGCTCGACGACGGCGAGGCGCTGATCGAGAGCACGATCATCCTCGACCATCTCGACGAACTCGTCGGCGAGGAGAAGGCGATGCTGCCGCGCAGTGGTGCCGGCCGGCGCAAGCACCTGCGCATCTGCGCGCTCGCTTCCGGCCTCGGCGACAAGGCGGTCAGCCTGCTCTATGAGCGCGTGCTGCGGAAGGAGCAGCTTGCGCTTTGGGTCGAGCGCTGCCAGGCGCAGATCGCTGATGTCCTCGGCGTGCTCGAAGCCGAGCGCGCCAAAGTGACGACGCCTTACTGGCTCGGCGATCGCATTGGCCACGCCGACATTGCGGTCGCCTGCGTGGTCCGCTTCACCCGCGAAGCGCATCCGCAGCTGTTCGATGCCGTACGCTATCCGGCGTTGTCAGCGCATGCCGAACGCTGCGAGGCGTTGGCTCCATTCCAGGAGATCGTGCAGCCGCTGGCGCCGCCGAAGGGATGAGGCCCTCTTACCCTCCCCTGGAGGGGGAGGGTCGATCGCGCGAAGCGCGAGCGGGGTGGGGTGATCTCTCAACACGGGCAGTGAGAACTACGGATAGACTGTCACCCCACCTCGGTCCGCATTCCGCTTCGCTGCATGCGAACCGATCCTCCCCCTCCAGGGGAGGATGGGGACCGTGCGTGTGGGACCTGACGGCACAGCAGGCGATGATGGAATAATACCGCTGTTTTGCCCGACGCCGCAACGCAATTTCGGCAAGGCCGAAATTGCTCAACCCTTTCAACCCCATTCTACTGTGCATGGGGTTGTTTTCGCATTTTGGTTTGGAAGGCGCGGCTAGCCCGCGCCTGCGCGCTTCTTCTGCCAGACCAGATGCACCGCGCAGGTGCAGCCCGGCGGATGCGAGGCGAGGTCGTTCGACGCCTCGTCGTTCGCAGGCGTCGCCGCGAAGGTCTTGTCCTGCTGTGACGGGATGTAGTTGAGCACCGGCGCGAGCCAGCGCTCGGTCTCCGCGACCGTCATGCCCTTGCGGGCCGCGTAGTCCTCGACCTGGTCGCGCTCGATCTTGCCGACGCCGAAATAATAGCTCTCGGGGTTTGCAAAATAGAGCCCGGACACGGAGGAGCCCGGCCACATCGCAAAGCTCTCGGTCAGCTTCACGCCGGCGGTGGCTTCCGCATCGAGCAGCTCGAACAGCGTCGCCTTCTCGGTGTGGTCAGGCTGCGCGGGATAGCCGGGCGCGGGGCGGATGCCCTGATACTTCTCGAGGATCAGCTCCTCGTTGGAGAGCGCCTCGTTCGGCGCATAGGCCCAGAACTCGCGGCGCACGCGGGCATGCATGCGCTCGGCGAAGGCCTCCGCAAGACGGTCGGCCAGCGCCTTGCATAGGATCGAGGAGTAATCGTCATTCGCCATCTTGAAGCGGTCGGCGACGGCATCCTCGCCGATGCCGGCGGTGACGACGAAGCCGCCGATATAGTCCGGCACGCCGGCCGGCGCGATGAAGTCGGCGAGCGCGGCATTGAAGCGGCCCTCGCGCTTCTCGAGCTGCTGGCGCAGCGTGTGCAGCGTTGCGATCTGCTTGGTGCGGCTCTCGTCGGAATAGAGCACGATGTCGTCGCCGTGCGCATTGGCCGGCCAGAAGCCGACCGTGGCGCGGGCCCGGAACCACTTCTCCTTGACGATGGTGTCGAGCATCTTGCGCGCGTCGTCATAGAGCGAGCGCGCGACCTCGCCGACCTTGACGTCGTCGAGAATGGCGGGGAAGCGCCCCGCGAGCTCCCAGGTCTGGAAGAACGGCGTCCAGTCGATATAGGGCACGAGCTCGGCGAGGTCGTATTCGTCAAAACTGCGGATGCCGAGGAAGGTCGGCTTCACCGGCTTGCTCTTGGCGAAGTCAACCGGCACGCGGTTGGCGCGGGCGGCCTCCAGCTTCAGGCGCTTTTTGTCGGCCTGCGCGCGCAGATGCGCGTCCGAAATCTTTGCGTATTCGGCGCGAACCTCGGCGGCATAGGCCTCGCGCTTCTCGGGCGAGAGCAAGGAGGAGGCAACGCCGACGGCGCGGCTGGCATCGTTGACGTGTACGACGGGGCCGGCGCGATAGCTCGGGTCGATCTTCACCGCCGTATGCACGCGGCTGGTTGTGGCGCCGCCGATCAGGAGCGGCAGCTTGAGGCCTTCGCGCTGCAACTCGCCGGCGAAGAATGCCATCTCGTCGAGCGAGGGCGTGATGAGGCCGGAGAGGCCGACGATGTCGGCCTTCTCCGCCTTCACCGTCTCGACGATCTTCGCAGCCGGCACCATCACGCCGAGGTCGATGACCTCGTAATTGTTGCACTGGAGCACGATGCCGACGATGTTCTTGCCGATGTCGTGGACGTCGCCCTTCACCGTCGCGAGCACGATCTTGCCGGCGGACGAGGAGCTCTCGGTGCCGATACCGCTCGCAAGGTTGCGCGCCTTCTCTTCCTCCATGAACGGCATGAGGTAAGCAACCGCCTGCTTCATGACGCGCGCGGACTTCACGACCTGCGGCAGGAACATCTTGCCGTCGCCGAAGAGATCGCCGACCACGTTCATGCCGGCCATCAGCGGGCCCTCGATCACATCGAGCGGACGCGAGGAATTCTTGCGGGCCTCTTCGGTGTCCTGCTCGATAAATTCGGTGATGCCGTGGACCAGCGAGTGCGACAGCCGCTTCTCCACCGGCCATTCGCGCCAGGCGAGATCAGCTTCCTTGCTTTCGGTCTTCTTGCCGCGGAATTTCTCCGCGAGCGCCAGCAGCCGTTCGGAGGCGCCGGGATCGCGGTTGAGGACGACGTCCTCACAGGTCTGGCGCAGCTCCGGATCGATGTCGTCATAGACGATCATCTGACCGGCGTTGACGATGCCCATGTCCATGCCGGCCTTGATGGCGTGATACAGGAACACCGAGTGCATGGCCTCGCGCACCGGCTCATTGCCGCGGAACGAGAACGACAGATTGGAGACGCCGCCCGAGATATGCGCACCGGGCAGGTTCTGACGGATCCAGCGCGTCGCCTCGATGAAGTCGACGCCGTAATTGTTGTGCTCCTCGATGCCGGTCGCGATCGCAAAAATGTTCGGATCGAAGATGATGTCCTCAGGCGGGAAACCGACCTTGTTCACCAGGATGTCGTAGGCGCGCTTGCAGATCTCAGTCTTGCGCGCGAACGTGTCGGCTTGGCCGACCTCGTCGAACGCCATCACGACCACGGCCGCGCCATGGCGGCGGGCGATCTTCGCCTCGTGGATGAACTTCTCCTCGCCTTCCTTCATCGAGATCGAGTTGACGACCGGCTTGCCCTGCACGCATTTCAGGCCGGCTTCGATCACGGAGAATTTCGAGGAGTCCACCATCACGGGGACGCGGGCGATGTCGGGCTCGGCGGCGACGAGGTTGAGGAAGGTCACCATCGCCGCTTCGGAATCGAGCAGGCCTTCGTCCATGTTGACGTCGATGATCTGCGCGCCGTTCTCGACCTGGTCGCGCGCGACCTGCAGCGCGGCGGTGTAGTCGCCGGCGGTGATCAGCTTGCGGAATTTTGCGGAGCCCGTGACGTTGGTGCGCTCGCCGACGTTCACGAAGGGAATGGCGTCCGTCAGCACGAACGGCTCGAGTCCGGAGAGCCGCAGGCGCGGCTCGATTTCCGGCACGATGCGCGGCTTGTGCGGCGCGACCGCAGCAGCGATCGCCGCGATATGGTCCGGCGTGGTGCCGCAGCAGCCGCCGACGATATTGACCAAACCATCACGCGCGAACTCGCCGACCAGGCGCGCCATGTATTCAGGCGTCTCGTCATACTGGCCGAACTCGTTGGGCAGGCCGGCATTCGGATAGGCGCAAACAAGCGTGTCGGCGACGCGGCCGATATCGGCGATATGGGCGCGCAAATCTTCCGCGCCGAGCGCGCAGTTGAAGCCGATCGTTATGGGTTTTGCGTGCCGCACCGAATTCCAGAACGCTTCCGGCATCTGGCCCGACAGCAGGCGGCCGGACTTGTCGGTGATGGTGCCCGACACCATCACGGGCATGTCGATGCCGATCTCTTCGGTGATCTCGGCGATCGCATAGAGCGCCGCCTTGGCGTTGAGCGTGTCGAAGATGGTCTCGACCAGCAGCAAGTCGACGCCGCCGTCGATCAGGCCGCGGATCTGCTCGCCATAGGATTTGCGCAAATCGTCGAAGGTGACGGCGCGGTAGCCCGGATTGGATACGTCGGGCGAGATCGAGGCGGTGCGGTTGGTCGGGCCGATGGCACCCGCAACGAAGCGCGGCTTGCCGTCCTCGGCTGCGACACGCCGTGCGGCATTGCCGGCGAGGCGGGCGCCTTCGCGCGCCATCTCGTAGACGATGTCGGTGAGGTCGTAATCGGCCTGCGCGATCGAGGTGGTCGAGAAGGTGTTGGTCGCGACGATGTCGGCACCGGCGCGCAAGTATGCGGCGTGGATGTCCTCGATCGCCTGCGGCTGCGTCAGGATCAACAGGTCGTTGTTGCCGCGCAGGTCGCGATGGAAGTTCTTGAAACGCTCGCCGCGGAAGGCTTTCTCGTCGAACTGCAGGTTCTGGATCATCGTGCCCATGGCGCCGTCGAGCACGAGGATGCGCTCGCGCGCGGCATTGAGCAGGGCAGTTCGCTTGGCGGAAACGGATACGGTCATTTTCTCTTACGCCGCCTTCTGCGCGCTCTTGGCGCGAATGCCGAGCAAATGGCTGATCGCGAACACGAGATCGGCGCGGTTCATGGTGTAGAAATGGAAGGTGTCGACGCCGTGCTTGGCTAGCTTCTGCACCTGGCCGGCGGCGACGGTCGCGGCCACCAGCTTGCGGGTCTCGGCGTCGTCATCGAGGCCTTCGAATTTCGCGGCGAACCAGTCGGGCACCGTGGTGCCTGCACGCGTCACGAAATTGCGAGCCTGCTTGAAATTGTGCATGGGCATGATGCCCGGCACGATCGGGATGTCGATGCCGCGCGCACGCACGCGGTCGAGATAGCGGAAGTAAAGGTCGTTATCGAAGAACACCTGCGTGATCGCGCGCGTCGCCCCCGCGTCGACCTTGGCCCTGAGCGTGTCGATGTCAGCGTCGAAGTCGCGGGCTTCAGGGTGCTTCTCGGGATAGGCCGAGACGGAGACCTCGATATCGCCGTGCCGCTTCTTGATCCCCGCGACGAGCTCGGCCGAGCTCTGATAGCCCTCGGGATGGCTGGAATAGGGCGTGCCGATGCCGCCGGCGGGATCGCCGCGCAGGCCGACGATGTGGCGGACGCCGACCTCGTGATAGCGGTCGACGATCTCGTCGATCTCGCCGCGCGAGGCGCCGACGCAGGTCAGATGCGCTGCCGGCAGCAGCGCGGTCTCTTTCAGGATGCGCGTGATCGTGGAATGGGTGCGCTCGCGGGTCGACCCGCCGGCGCCATAGGTCACCGAGACGAATTTCGGGTCGAGCGGGGCGAGCCGGTTGATGGTCTCCCAGAGATTGCGCTCCATCTCCTCGGTCTTGGGCGGAAAGAACTCGAAGGAGATCGCAGGCCGCTTCAGCTGCCCGTCCTGCCGGTCGGCTGTCGCAGGCGTCGTCAGGTCAGTCATCGCATTACTCGCTTCAAGTATCCCGCCAGGTTTCGGGGCCGGCCGCCGGGTCTAGATTGGGTGACCCTAAGATAAGGCAAAGGCCATCTGGACGACAGCCCATCGGAAGTGGGAAGTGGCCCACTATGGATGGGTAGGGCGGTATTTTATGCCGTTTAGAAGCTGGTGTGGGATACGGGTGAATGCAGAAATTATGTAGATACTGTATATAGTTGATAAGATTTTTGGGGGGCGTGATATCGCTTGGACTGAGGTGGGCAGATTGAAGTTGGTGTGTCTATCTTCGTCTTTGTCCCAATGCTGCCGGCTCGGCCGTGCGCGCGCGGCCCGCACACGCCAGACCTGCGCGGCCAACCCATTGCCGCCGCGCGTCCCTCCACTACGTTAACGCGCCATGATCCCGCTCTCAGTCCTCGACCTCTCCGTCGTCACCACAGGCGCCAAGCCCGCCGCGGCGCTGCGCAACAGCATCGACCTGGCGCGCCATGTCGATGGTCTCGGCTATGTCCGCTACTGGCTCGCCGAGCATCACAATCTGGCCTCGGTCGCGAGCCCCGCGCCCGACGTGATGATCGGGCAGATCGCGGCGGTGACGAAACACATCCGCGTCGGTTCCGGCGGGGTGATGCTGCCCAACCACGCGCCGCTGGTGGTGGCCGAGCGCTTCAAGATGCTGGAGGCGCTGTTTCCCGGCCGCATCGATCTCGGCCTCGGCCGTGCGCCCGGCACCGATGGTGCCACGGCCTACGCGCTGCGCAGCCGGCTCGACCGCCGCGAGGGCGACGATTTCCTGGAGCGGCTGCACGAACTGATCCTGTGGGAGACCCGCGAATTTCCGTCAGGACACCCCTACAACAATGTCGTCGCGATGCCCGACGATACCAAGCTTCCGCCGATCTGGCTGCTCGGCTCCAGCGACTATTCTTCGGAGCTCGCCGCGCAAGTCGGCATGGGCTTCGCCTTCGCCCATCATTTCGCATCCCATGATGCGATCGATGCGATGGTGCATTACCGCAATCGCTTCCAGCCGTCTGCCTGGCGCGCGACGCCGCACGCGATCCTCGCGGTGGCCGCTATTACGGCGGAGACGGACGAGGAGGCCGAAAAGCTGGCAACGTCGTTCGACCTCAATCGCCTCCGCCGCGACCGCGGCCAATATCTGCCGCTGCCGAGCGTCGAGGAGGCGCTGGCTTATCCTTACTCCGATGGCGAGCGCATCTCGATCGCCCGAAATCGCTCGCGCCTGTTCGTCGGCAACCCGGCGACGGTGCAGAGGAAGCTGCAGCCGCTGATCGACGCGAGCAAGCCGGACGAGTTGATGGTGATCACCGCCGTGTACGACCACGAAGCGCGAAAGAAGTCATATTCACTGCTGGCGGAGGCGTTCGGGCTGGCGAAGGCTGTGTAGAAGTTCTCGTGCCCCGGACGCGGCGCAGCACGCAGTGATGCGCTGCAGAGCCGGGGCCCATCGCAGACCTGTCAATCGCAGCTTCTGGGTCCCGGCTCGCGCTTCGCGCGTCCGGGACACGACATCAATCCTGCGTCTCGCTGAACGTCGCGCGGAAGGGGTGGCCCGGATAGACGCCGACGATGCGGAATTCGCGCGAGAAGAATTTCAGCTCCTCGATGGCGAAGGCGAGGCCCTTGTCTTCGGGGTGGCCATCGACGTCGGCGTAAAACTGCGTGGCGAAGAAATTGCCGTCGACCATGTAGCTCTCGAGCTTGGTCATGTTGACGCCGTTGGTCGCAAAGCCGCCGAGCGCCTTGTAGAGCGCGGCGGGCAGGTTGCGCACCCGGAAGACAAAAGTCGTGACCAGCGGCCCCGAGCCTTGCGCGGCCCATTTCGGCTCGCGCGCCAGCACCACGAAGCGCGTGGTGTTGTGGGCCTCGTCCTCGATGTCCTCTGCGAGGATGTCGAGGCCGTAGATCTTGGCGGCGAGGCGCGAGGCGATCGCGGCGACGGTCTTGTCCTTGCGCTCGGAGATGTCGCGGGCGCTGCCGGCGGTGTCGGCGTGCACGATCGGCTTGATGCCGAGCTTGCGGATGATGCGGCGGCACTGGCCGAGCGCATGCACATGGCTCTCGACGCTCTTGATGTCCTCGAGCTTGGTCCCCTTCACCGCCATCAGCTGGTGGCGCACTGGCAAGAACCATTCGCCGATGATGAACAGGCCCGAGGCCGGCAGCAAATGATGGATGTCGGCGACGCGGCCTGCGACCGAGTTCTCGATCGGGATCATGCCGAGATCGGCCTCGCCCGACGAGATCGCCGACAGCGCGTCCTCGAACGTGGCGCAGGGCATCGGCTCGGCGTCGGGATAGGCCTCGACGATGGCGATGTGGGAATTGGCTCCGGGTTCGCCCTGGAATGCGATCTTCATCTTGCTCATGTCTTGAAGTGCTCCTGGTCGGCCTTGTAGCAGCGGCTCAGGATTTGGAAAGGATGCTGCGCGCGGTTTCGAGATCGGGCGGCGTGTCGACGCCGCGGGGTACGCTGTCGACGATCATGATGTCGATGCGCATGCCGGCCTCCACCGCCCGGAGCTGCTCCAGGCTCTCCTGTTTTTCGAGGGGGGAGGGCGGCAGCGACACGAAACGCTCCAGCGCGGCGCGGCGATAGGCATAAAGGCCGATGTGGTGGTATCGCGGTCCGTTGCCGTATGGGGCGGTGGCGCGGGTGAAATAAAGTGCACGCAACCGTTTCGGCCCGATCGGCGAGCCGATCGCCTTCACCACGCTTGGTGCGAGGTCCTCCTCCTCGGTGTGGATCTGCGAGGCCAGCGTCACGATGTCGACCGCGGGATCGTCGAAGGGGGGCAGCACCTCGCGGATGGTCTGCGGCGTGATGGTCGGGAAATCGCCCTGGAGATTGATCACGATCTCGGCCTTGCCCTCGGGATCGAGCTTCTGCATGGCCTCGTGGATGCGGTCCGAGCCGGAGGGATGGTCGGCGCGGGTCATCACCGCCTCGCCGCCATGGGCGGTCACGACCGAGGCGATCTCGTCGGTGTCGGTGGCGACCGCAACCCGGCCGATTGCAGCGGCCTCCGCGCGGCGCAGGACATGCACGATCATCGGCAGGCCCGCGATATCGGCGAGCGGCTTGCCGGGCAGGCGGGTGGCGGCCATGCGGGCCGGGATCAGCACCAGGATGCGGGGATCGATCATTGGTTCAAGGAGCTTGGGTTCAAGGGCCTGGAAATGGAGCGTTTTCCGCGCCGAGAAATGGGTGGGGACGGGTTCGAAGCCGGGTCGCTTATACGGGTTGCCAGACCCCGGGCAAACCGATATCTCAGTGGCAAAACTCGGGGAAACAACAAGGAACGTTCTGATTCTCCCGAGGCTCGTCCTGGCGGCCGCTTGGGCCGCTGTTTCCTTCTTGCGGTGTGGGGCCTGGCCGGAAATGGACTCTTTCGAACTCAATAAAATCATGGGCGCCGTGCTCGGCACCTGTCTCATCCTGCTGGTGACGAGCTTCACCGCCCAGGCGCTGTTCTCCCCCAAGATGCCGGAAAAGCCGGGTTTCGAGATCGCAGTGAAGGAAGACGCCGGCCACGGCAAGGAAGGCGGCGGCGCCGCGGCCTCCTCCGAGCCGATCGAAAAGCTGCTCCAGACCGCCTCCGTCGAGAAGGGCGCTGCCGCCGCCAAGAAGTGCGGCGCCTGCCACACCTTCGAGAAGGGCGGCCCGAATCGCGTCGGTCCGAACCTCTATGGCGTCGTCGGCGAGGCCAGGGGCCAGGGCCGTGGCGGCTTCAACTTCTCGGCCGCGATGAAGGGCAAGGGCGGCACCTGGACCTTCGACGACCTCAACAAGTTCATCGCCAATCCGAAGGGCTTCATCCCGGGCACCGCGATGGGCTTCGCCGGTATCCCGAAGGATTCCGAGCGCGCCGACGTCATCGCCTATCTGAACTCGCTGTCGGAGCATCCGCAGCCGCTGCCGACGGCGTCGAAGTAAGGCCTTCAAGAATCGATCTTGGAAGATGCGGCCAGGCTGAAAAGCCTGGCCGTTTCCTTATCCGGACCTCGCGGGCTCGTTATCGGGGCTTTTGGCCGCATCCGAGAGGCCGTCCGGCCTTCCAACATGAGGAAAAAGCAACATATTCCGTCGAAACCTCGCCTATATTGGGACCTTAAAGGAGTAGCCTCCTTCCAAGACAGGACTGTTGATTTGGCCATTACCCGACGCGATCTCCTGCTCACCGGCACTGCGGCCGCAGCGCTTCCCGTCCTCGGTTCCGTGGCGGGCGTTCCCGTCATCGGTGCGGCCGCGGCGCAATCGGCCAGCGAGCCTTCCAATGGGCTGACTTGGCGCCATGCTTTGTCGTTGTTCGGCAAGGTCAAGTATCCCGCCGACTTCAAGCGTTTCGACTATGTCAATCCGGAAGCGCCGAAGGGCGGCGTCGCGCGCCAGATCGCCGTCGGCACGTTCGACAATTTCAACATCGTGGTGTCGGGGGTGAAGGGCCAGGTTTCCGGGGCGGTCGCGTTCATCTACGAATCCCTGCTGACCCCTGCGCTCGACGAAGTCTCGACCGAATATGGCGCGCTGGCCGAAGCCGTCAGCCACCCGGACGATTTCTCCTTCGTCACCTATCGCCTGCGACCGCAGGCCAAATGGCACGACGGCAAGCCGGTGACCGTCGAGGACGTGATCTTCTCGCTCAATTCCTTCAAGACGTATCACCCGATGTATTCGGCCTATTACAGCCATGTCGTGAAGGCCGAGAAGGTCGGCGAGCGCGAGGTGAAGTTCACCTTCGACGCGCCGGGCAACCGCGAGCTGCCGCAGATCGTGGGCCAGCTCACGGTTCTGCCGAAGCATTGGTGGGAGGGCACCGACGCGCAGGGCCGCAAGCGCGACGTCTCCGCGACCACGCTGGAAGTGCCGCTCGGCTCGGGGCCCTACAAGGTCAAGGAATTCGTGGCCGGTCGCTCGATCGTGCTGGAGCGCGTCAAGGATTATTGGGGGCGCGATCTGGCTGCCAATGTCGGCCGCAACAATTTCGACGAGTTGCGCTACGAGTATTTCCGCGACGCCACCGTCGCGATTGAGGCCTTCAAGGCCGATCAGGTCGATTGGCGCACCGAGAACAGTGCAAAGAACTGGGCGACGGCCTACGATTTCCCGGCCGTGGCCGAAAAGCGCGTGATCCTCGAGGAGTTCGCCAATCGCAGCTCGGGCGTGATGCAGGCTTTCGTGCCGAACCTGCGCCGCGCCAAGTTCAGCGATCCGCGCGTCCGTCGTGCGCTCAACTACGCCTTCGACTTCGAGGAGATGAACAAGCAGATCTTCTACGGTCAGTACAAGCGCATCAGCAGCTATTTCGACGGTATCGACGAGCTCATGGCGACCGGACTGCCGCAGGGCAAGGAGCTCGAAATTCTCGAGACTGTTCGTGCCGAAGTGCCGCCCGAAGTCTTCACGACGGCCTACACCAATCCGGTCGGCGGCAGTCCCGAAGCCGTGCGCGACAATCTCCGCGAGGCGCTGCGCCTGTTCAAGGAGGCCGGCTACGAGGTGCGCGACCGCAAGCTGATCGACGTCAAGACCGGCGCACAATTCTCGCTCGAATTGCTGAACCAGGATCCGAGCTTCGAACGGGTCACGCTGTTCTACAAACCGTCACTGGAGCGGCTCGGCATTGCCGTCAGCGTGCGGACGGTCGATCCGACCCAGTACGAGAACAGGACGCGCGAGTGGGATTTCGACGTCGTCACCAACTCCTGGGGCGAGTCACAATCGCCGGGTAACGAGCAGCGCGAGTTCTGGTCGTCCAAGTCCGCCGACATCGCCGGCTCGCGCAATATCTCGGGTATCAAGAATCCGGCGGTCGACAAGCTGATCGAGCGGTTGATCTACGCCAGGGATCGCGACGATCTCGTCGCGGCGACCAAGGCACTCGACCGCGTGCTGCTGTGGAATAACTATGTCGTGCCGCAGTGGACCTACACCAAGGTGCGCACCGCGCGCTGGGATCGCTTCGGCCGGCCGGCGGAACTGCCCAAATACGGCCAGTCCGGCTTCCCGTTCATCTGGTGGTACGACGCAGACAAGGCGGCGCGGATCGCAAAGAAGTCGTGAAGGACATTGCCCGCATGACGCAGCTTTCACGCCGGCATGTGCTGGTCCTGGGTGCGGGCGGTGCGTTCGCCGCCGCCCTGTCGCGTGGCGCGGTGGCGTCGGAAGGGCCGGCCGAAGCCCACGGCATCTCCGCCTTCGGCGATCTGAAATACCCCGCAGACTTCCATCATTTCGACTACGTCAATCTCGATGCGCCGAAGGGCGGCACGTTCTCGCTCATCCCGTCGGTGCGCGCCTACAACCAGTCCTACCAGACCTTCAACTCGCTCAACGCCTTCATCCTGAAGGGGGACGGCGCGCAAGGCATGGACATGACGTTCGTGCCGCTGATGGTTCGTGCAAACGACGAGCCTGACGCGATGTACGGGCTTGCCGCCAAATCCGTGCAGATATCGCCCGACAAGCTGGTCTATCGCTTCACGATGCGGCCCGAGGCGAAATTTCATGACGGGACCAAGCTCACTGCCCACGATGCGGCGTTTTCACTGACGGCGCTGAAGACCAAGGGCCACCCGCTGATCATCGTGCAGATGCGCGACATGGTCAGCGCGGAGGCGATCGACGATGCGACGCTCGTCGTCACCCTCGCCAAGGGGCGTGCACGCGACGTGCCGCTCTATGTCGCGAGCCTGCCGATCTTCTCGAAGGCGTATTATGCCTCCCGCCCGTTCGACGAGTCGTCGCTGGAGATCCCGTTGGGCTCGGGCCCGTACAAGGTCGGCAGGTTCGAGGTCAATCGTTACATCGAGTTCGAGCGGGTGAAGGACTGGTGGGCCGCCGATCTGCCGGTTTGCCGCGGCAGCTACAATTTCGATGTCGTGCGCTACGAATTCTATCGCGACCGCGATGTCGCCTTCGAGGGTTTTACCGGCAAGAACTATCTCTACCGCGAGGAGTTCACCTCACGCATCTGGGCGACGCGCTACGACTTTTCGGCCGTGAAGGATGGGCGCGTCAAGATGGAGGTCGTGCCCGACGACACGCCGTCCGGCGCGCAGGGCTGGTTCATCAACACGCGTCGCGAGAAGTTCAAAGATCCGCGCGTGCGCGAGGCCCTGATCAACGCGTTCGACTTCGAATGGACCAACAAGACCATCATGTACGGTGCCTATGCCCGTACGGTGTCGCCGTTCCAGAACTCTGACCTGATGGCGAGCAACGGGCCTCCGTCCCCGGAAGAGCTGAAGCTGCTGGAGCCGTTCCGCGGCCAGGTTCCCGACGACGTGTTCGCGACGCCCTTCACGCCGCCGGTCTCCGACGGCTCCGGGCAGGACCGCAGCCTGCTGCGCAAGGCGCAGCAACTGCTGACTGAAGCCGGCGTACCCATCAAGGACGGCAAGCGGGTGCTGCCGAACGGCGAGGTGTTCAGGATCGAGTTCCTGCTGGACGAGCCTTCGTTCCAGCCGCACCATGCGCCCTACGTCAAGAATCTGGGCACTCTCGGCATCGAGGCGAGCGTGCGCGTGGTCGATGCCGTGCAGCACAAGGCGCGGCAGGAAGATTTCGACTTCGACATGACGATCCAGCGCTTCAGCATGTCGGCGACCCCGGGCGATGCCATGCGGGCGTTCTTCTCGTCGCAGGTCGCGAACACCAAGGGCTCGTACAATCTCGCGGGTGTCGCCAGCCCGGCCATCGACGCCATGATCGAGAAGATCATGGCGGCCGACAGCCGCGAGGAACTGACCATCGCCTGCCGTGCCTTCGATCGCCTGTTCCGCGCCGGCCGCTATTGGGTGCCGCAATGGTATAACAAGACGCACCGGCTGGCTTATTGGGATCAGTTCGGCCATCCCCAGAAGCTGCCGCGTTACGCCAACGGCGTCGGTGCCCCCGACATCTGGTGGCATGATGGCGCCAAGGCGTCCAAGCTCGAGCAGGCGAAATAATCATGAGCGCCTATATCGCCCGCCGTCTCCTTCTGATGATCCCGACTCTGCTCGGGATTCTCTTCGTCTCCTTCGTCGTCGTGCAATTCGCGCCGGGCGGTCCGGTCGAACGTGTGATCGCGCAGCTCTCGGGCGCCGATACCGGGGGGACCTCGCGCATCTCGGGCGGCGGCGATTTCGCGCAGCGCGCGCCGGGGCAGGTCGGCGCCGGCGGCGATTCCATCAACTCCAAATATCGCGGTGCGCAGGGCCTCGACCCTGATTTCATCAAGAAGCTGGAGGCGCAGTTCGGCTTCGACAAGCCGGCACCGGAACGCTTCCTGCTGATGGTGTGGAATTTCGCCCGCTTCGATTTCGGCAAGAGCTATTTCCGCGACGTCAGCGTGCTCCAGCTCATCAAGGAGAAGCTGCCGGTCTCGATCTCGCTTGGGCTGTGGCTGACGCTCCTGACCTACCTGATCTCGATCCCGCTCGGCATCCGCAAGGCCGTGAACGACGGCGCGCGGTTCGACACCTGGACATCGTCCGTGCTCGTGCTCGGCTATGCCATTCCCGGCTTCCTGTTCGCCATCCTGCTGATCATCCTGTTTGCCGGCGGCTCGTTCTTCAACTGGTTCCCGCTGCGCGGACTGACCTCGGACGGCTGGTCGCAATTTCCGTGGTACTGGAAGATCATCGATTATTTCTGGCATCTGACGCTGCCGCTGATCGCCATGGGGTTAGGTGCGTTCACCACCATGACGTTCCTGACCAAGAACTCGTTCCTGGACGAGATTCGCAAGCAATACGTCATGACCGCCCGCGCCAAGGGCTGCAGCGAGAACCGGGTGCTCTACGGCCACGTCTTCCGCAACGCGATGTTGATCGTGATCGCCGGTTTCCCCGGGACCTTCATCCACGCCTTCTTTTCCGGCTCGCTCCTGATCGAGACCATCTTCTCGCTGGACGGGCTCGGGCTGCTCAGCTTCGAGAGTGTGCTCAACCGCGACTATCCCGTGGTGTTCGGCACGCTCTACATCTTCTCGCTGGTCGGACTCGTGATCAATCTGATCTCCGACCTGACCTATATGTGGATCGACCCCCGGATCGATTTCGAGGCACGGGAGGTCTGATGACGATCACCGCGCCGACGCCGATTGAAACCACAGCGAAGTCGCCGCTAGGCGACGCCGTCCCGATCACGCGCAAGCCGTTCGAGCCATCGCCGCTGAACAGGCGGCGGTGGCAGAACTTCAAGGCCAATCGCCGCGGCTACTGGTCGTTCTGGATATTCATCATCCTGTTCGTGGTCTCGCTGTTCGCCGAGCTGATCGCCAACGATCGGCCGTTCCTGATCAAGTTCGATGGGCGCCTCTATTGGCCGGCCTTCGTGACCTATTCGGAGACGACCTTCGGTGGCGATTTCGAGACGGCGGCGGACTATCGCGATCCGTATTTGCAGAAGCTCATCAAGGACAAAGGTGGCACCATCGTCTGGCCGCTGATCCGCTACTCCTACGACACGCACAATCTCGACCTGCCGACACCCGCGCCGTCGCCGCCGACCTGGATGCTGACCGAGAAGCAATGCCAGCCGGTGGTGGAGAAGAAGGGGCTGAAGAGCTGCCGCGACCTCGAATACAATTGGCTCGGCACTGACGATCAGGGCCGCGACGTGGTGGCGCGGCTGATCTACGGCTTCCGCATCTCCGTGCTGTTCGGCCTTTGCCTCACCATCGTCTCGTCCGTGATCGGCATCGCGGCGGGGGCGGTGCAGGGCTATTTCGGAGGGCGGGTCGATCTCATCTTCCAGCGCTTCATCGAGATCTGGACGGCGATTCCTTCGCTCTATCTTCTCCTGATCCTGTCTTCGGTGCTCGTGCCCGGCTTCTTCGTGCTGCTCGGCATTCTCCTGCTGTTCTCCTGGGTCTCGCTGGTCGGTCTCGTGCGGGCCGAATTCCTGCGCGGACGCAACTTCGAATACATTCAGGCGGCGCGGGCGCTCGGCGTCTCCAACCCGGTCATCATGTTCCGCCACCTGTTGCCGAACGCGATGGTCGCGACCATGACGTTCCTGCCGTTCATCGTCTCCTCGTCGGTGATGACGCTGACGGCGCTCGATTTCCTCGGCTTCGGCCTGCCGCCAGGATCGCCTTCGCTCGGTGAGCTCCTGTCGCAGGCCAAGGCCAATGTGCAGGCGCCCTGGCTCGGCTTCTCCGGCTTCTTCTCGGTCGCGATCATGCTGTCGCTGCTGATCTTCATCGGCGAAGCCGTGCGCGACGCCTTCGATCCGCGCAAGACGTTCAGGTAGGCCCATGGACGCGATCAACCAGCCCCTGCTCAGCGTGCGCGATCTCTCGGTGGCCTTCCACCAGGGCGGCGCCACGACGCTCGCCGTCGACAAGGTCTCGTTCCAGATCAAGCGCGGCGAGTGCGTCGCGCTGGTCGGCGAGTCCGGTTCCGGCAAGTCGGTCAGCGCGCTTTCGATCCTCAAGCTCCTGCCGTATCCGAACGCCTCGCATCCCTCGGGCAGCATCCGCTTCAAGGGGCAGGAGCTGATCGACCAGTCCGAGCAGCAGATGCGGGAGATCCGAGGCAGCGATATCTCCATCATCTTCCAGGAGCCGATGACCTCGCTCAATCCGCTGCACACGATCGAGGCGCAGATCGGCGAGATCATCCAGCTGCACAATCCCACCAGCAATGCCGAGGCGCGCAAGCGGACGCTGGAGCTGCTGACGCAGGTCGGCATTCCCGAGCCCGAAACGCGGCTGAAGAGCTATCCGCACCAGCTCTCCGGCGGCCAGCGTCAGCGCGTGATGATCGCGATGGCGCTCGCCAACGAGCCGGACCTGTTGATCGCGGACGAGCCGACCACGGCGCTCGACGTCACCGTGCAGGCGCAGATCCTGGCGCTGCTCGCCGAGATCCGTTCGCGGCTCGGCATGAGCCTGCTGTTCATCACCCACGATCTCGGCATCGTGCGCCGCATCGCCGACACTGTCTGCGTCATGAAGGGCGGCGTGATCGTCGAGCAGGGGCCGGTCGAGCAGGTTTTCAAGAGCCCGAAACATCCCTATACGCGCGACCTGCTCGCGGCCGAGCCCAAGCCAGATCCGGCGCCGCCGCAGCCGGATGCGCCGGTGGTGATGTCGGCCGATGACCTGAAAGTGTGGTTTCCGATCAAGCGCGGCCTGATGCGCAACACGGTCGGTCACATCAAGGCGGTCGATGGTGTCAGCGTCGCCGTGCGCAAGGGGGAGACCCTCGGCGTCGTCGGCGAATCCGGCTCGGGCAAGACCACGCTGGGGCTGGCGCTGCTGCGATTGATCTCCTCGAACGGCCGCATCGTGTTCCTGGGGAACGACATCCAGGGCCTGCGCTTCAAGGAGATGCGTCCCTTCCGGCGCGACATGCAGATCGTGTTCCAGGATCCGTTCGGCTCGCTCAGCCCGCGCATGTCGGTCGCCGACATCATCGCCGAAGGCCTCTCCGTGCATCAGCCGAAGCTGTCGGGCGAGGAACGCGAGGCGCGCGTCGTCAAGGCGCTCGAGGATGTCGGGCTCAATCCGGATACGCGTTTCCGCTATCCGCACGAATTCTCCGGCGGTCAGCGCCAGCGCATCAGCATCGCGCGCGCAGTGGTGCTGGAGCCGGATTTCGTGGTGCTGGACGAGCCGACCAGCGCGCTCGACATGCTGTTCCAGGCGCAAATGGTGGATTTGTTGCGCGAGCTTCAGCGCAAGCGCGAGCTCACCTACATGTTCATCTCGCACGATTTGCGCGTCGTCGCCTCGCTCGCCAGCCACCTCATCGTGATGCGCGGCGGCAAGGTGGTCGAGGAAGGCCAGGCCGCCGAGCTGTTCAAGAACCCGAAGACGGATTACACGCGCGCGCTGTTCGCGGCCGCGTTCCGGCTGGAGACGGCGGGCAACGGGGCAGTGGCGACGTAGCCCGCCATTCCAGGCGCGCGAGCAGAACTCTCAATTTTGGCCAGGTTGGCTTCACCCGGCCAGTCGCGTTGATTTACGCGGCGCGCTCCTTGTCGGACCGTTCCTCGGCTCCTGTTGCAGTTTCTTCCAGCTTCTTTTCGTAGCTGGCCTCGAGCCTCTCGATGCTGTCGGCCCACATCCTCAGCATTGAGACCTGAAAGTGCATCATCGGCTTCAGGGCATTCATGCCCATTGCTGTCGCGGCGGCGATGCGCCGTTGCGGCTCGCTCGCGAAACGGTCTGCGTTGGTGTTGTCTGCCATGCTGTTCGCTCCTTCCCTGGTATTGTTGCCCAAAGCTATCTGCCGGGCTGTGAGCTGCGTTCTTCCAGGCGCTCGGCCAAAATCTGATCTGCCGCGAGCCGCGCACATTGGTCGTCGTGCAATTCGTCCAGCTTTTTCAAGTAGGCAACTGCAGCGATCTGCAGGAGATCGAAGTCATCTTCGCCGGTGTCGCGAAGATTGGAAATGTAGCGGTGGAGGGCGGTGCGCCTGTCATCATTCTCGCTGATGCCGCTGTGGACCAGCAAGTAGCTCCGCCAAGCGAACGCACAGGCGCCTTCTCTGGCATGAGAACTCATGCGCACCTCCCAAAGCCAGAGAAAGACTGACGATGCTTTTCGTTCCGCGAATCTCTCAGATGTAACGTTGTTCCGTAGCTGCACCGCACGGTGCCGGAAGCCGGGGCGGATTGCCCTTCTGGTGCCGGGGGGCCGCGTCAGTGTTCCTGGAACGCGGGCATCTGCGCTGGAGTGTCGCAGTGGGCTCTCACAAATATATCGGTTTCCGCGATAATATTCCCGCATCAAGCCCATTGCGGAGCCGGCGATGGCTTCAAAGCTGTCTTCGGGCACTTTCGCCTTGCTGTTGCTTGGTGCGACGGTGCTTTTGATCGCAATTCGAGCGCCTGCATGGCTGTTGTTGCTGCTCGGCTCTTTTGCGCTGGCGGTGCTGTATATCGTTGCGAGAACGAGGTCGCGTTACGATCCGCTCGATCCGCGCTTCGGCAGTTGCATCCCCCCGATCTACAAGCCGAAGCCTGGCGCCGGAAATTTGTCCAGCCACGATGGTGACGTCTGATCCACGCGGCGAATTCGAGACGACCTATAGCCGCTTGATCGCCGCGACTTCGCTGCCGGCCTGCCTGATCCGCGCGATGGCAGGCTCGATCGGCTCGACCACCGTCGCCATGTGATGCGCGTTGGCGTGAACCATGGTGTGGCCGTCGCGGACGATGGCGACATGGCCCTTCCAGAAGATCAGGTCGCCGCGCAGCAAGCTGCCTCGCTCGTGCGGTTCCAGCGCGCGGCCGAGGCCCGCCAGCTGCATGTCGCTGTCGCGTGGACAGCCGATGCCCGCTGCCGTCAGCGACACCTGCACGAGACCCGAGCAATCGATGCCGAGGCTGCTCTTGCCACCCCAGAGGTAGGGCGTGCCGACGAAGCGTTCAGCGACGGCAACGAAATCCGGCTCACGATGATCGAGCGCGGCCAGATGCGTCTTCGGCACGAAGCTTCCGTCGCGCGTCACGGCGAAGCTGCCGTCGTCGCGCACCACGGCAATGCTCGATCCCAGAACGAGCGTGGCGGCCGGCGGCAGCTTGATCGAGGGACCCGGGAAGGTAAAGGTTCGCAGCGCGCTGACCTTGTGCGTCGGCGCGGCCGCCGGTTTCGTCAGCGCCACATCGGGCAGCCAGCCGACATAGCCGTCGCCATTGAGCTGGCCCCAGGCCCAGCCCTCGCCGTTGTGATCGTAGACGGTGACGCGCTCGCCGCGCAGCGCCTCTGTCATCAGCATCGCGCCTGAGGACGGCTGCTCGCGCACGGACGCGATCGGCTCGACCACCTCGAACTCTTCACCCTCGACGAAGCGGTCCGCCTCGACCTTGCCTTCGAGATATTTCGCGGCGAGGTCGCCACGTGCGGGCGTCAGTCGTGGATCGTATCCTGGATTACGCATAGCGCTCGCTCAGCAATGCGTAGATGGCGCGCGCGGCCTGGCACTCGCCGCCCTCGGGCCGCGCCGGCTTCGCCGACGGCGTCCAGCCGTAGATGTCGACATGGAGCCAGCTTCCGGCGTGCTCGACGAAGCGTTGCAGGAACAATGCGCAGGTGATCGAGCCGGCAAAGCCGCCCGATGGCGCGTTGGTGATGGTGGCGGTCTTGGAGTCCAGCCAGGCATCGTAAGGCGGCCACAGCGGCATGCGCCACAACGGATCGTTCTCCTTCACCGCGCAGCGCGCGACGTCGGCAGCCAGCGTCTCATCATTGGTGTAAAAGGGCGGTAAATCCGGCCCCAGCGCGACGCGCGCGGCACCGGTCAGCGTGCCCAGATCGATCAGCAGATCGGGCTTCTCCTCGTCGGCCAGCGCCAGCGCATCGGCGAGCACGAGCCGGCCTTCCGCATCCGTATTGCCGATCTCGACCGTGATGCCCTTGCGCGAGGTGAAGATATCGAGAGGGCGGAAGGCGTTGCCGGCGACGGCGTTCTCCACCGCCGGAATCAGCACGCGCAGCCGCACCTTCAGCTTCGCGTCCATCACCATGCGCGCCAGCGCCAGCACGTTGGCGGCGCCGCCCATGTCCTTCTTCATGATCAGCATGCCGCTCGACGGCTTGAGGTCGAGCCCGCCGGTGTCGAAGCAGACGCCCTTGCCGACCAGCGTCACCTTGGGATGAGCAGGGTCGCCCCAGCCGATGTCGATCAGCCGCGGCGCGCGGCTGGAGGCCATGCCGACGGCGTGGATCAGCGGGAAATTCGTCTTCAGATCCTCGCCGATGGTGCAGGCAAAGCTCGCGCCGAACTCGGCGGCAAGCGCTTGCGCGGCCGCGGCGAGCTCCTCCGGCCCCATGTCGTTGGACGGTGTGTTGATGAGGTCGCGTGCCAGCATCGCGGCATTCGCGATGCGATCGATCTCGGCGGCGTCGACGCCGTCGGGCGGCGCCAGGCGGACCTCGGGCCTGTCGGCCTTGCGGTAGCGGGAAAAGCGGTAGCACCCCAGTGCAAAAGCGAGCGCCGCCAGCCGCGCATCGTGCGGCGCATTGGCGAAGCGATAGGTCCCCGGCGGCAACAGGCCCGGCAGGGCGCCCGGCCGGAACAGGTCGCGCGATCTGGCCCCTGCGTCCTCGAGGCCGAACAGCACCTGCGCGATCGTACCGTCCGGCGCGGGCAGCGCGAGATAACCGCCGGGCTTGGCGGAATAGGCGCTGGCGGCCGCGAACAGCCGTTGCGCCGGCGGCAGGCTGTCGCGCACGGCATCCCAGCTCGACTTGGTGACGAAGGTGATGGGGATGGCGGTCGAGGACGTCTCGAAGACAGAGGGCATTGGCGGGTCCGGATCGTCAGGTCATGCGAACTCCAGAAGACTTCGCAAAGTTTTGCCGCGGCCGCAATCGGCTTTGCTGTCACCTGTCAGTGGGCCGCTACTCGCAGCAAGGTGGTCATGCTAGGTTCCGGCAATGGCCGCCAGGTGTACGAAAGATCGCCGGCGGCCGGAGGCGAGGCCTGCCGGGAGGAAATGCAATGGAATTTGTGTGGAGCGTGGTCACATTCATCGGCCAGGCCGTCGAGGCGATCTTTGGCTATGTCGAACATCATCATTGGATCTTCGCCTTCCTTGCCGGCGGCTACGTCTTCTATCTTCACGACCGCTCCGTCCACGCGCGATTCGATGCGCTCGACAAGCGCGTCGACGAAATCCGCAAGCGGCTTGCCATCGAATATTGATCGGACGAAACGAAACCGCGGTGCGGCAGCTCCCGTATCCACGTTGAGAATTGCCGTTCACGAGAGCGCGGTCGCAGGGCTTTACTAGCGCTGCGGTTGTGGCATGATTGGCCAACATTTTAGATTGTGCCGTGCATTTCTGCGCGCGTTGAGCGCAGGAATGTGATTGCCCGGGTGATCCGTGCTCGGGCTGAGACCGGCATCAAGCTAGTCGTCGACGTTATTTCTCTCATCGTTTTGAGCGGCGCAGCATTCGCAATGAGCGGCGCAAAATGGATAGATCGTTCGTTATCGCGCAGATATCCGACCTGCATCTGGACGGGTCAGGCCGGTTGCTTCCGACGGTCGAGGCGCTCGGCGCTGCTCTGCGCGAGAGGATGGCGGACTTCACCGACGTTCCCGATCGCATCCTGCTGATCACCGGCGATCTCGTCGACGACCCGACGCCGCGCGCGCTCGACGAAGCGCTCGCGGTGATCGCGTCCTTCCGGCAGACCGGGCTATTCACCGACATCCAGGCGGTTGCCGGCAATCACGACGTCAAGCGGGCGAGCCTGCGTGCGGGCCGTCACGACGTCTATGACTACCTGCATCTGCCGCGGACCTCGAAGAGCGTCTACTACCGCCAGGCCGGCCTCGATCTGGTGCTGCTGGATTCCAACCGCGCAAGCCTCATGACGCTGGCGAGCGGCAATATCGACCAGGGCTCCTACAGCGCCATGGTCGCCGGTTCCGCCCGGCTGAGTGTCGAGCTCGCAGGCAGTCTTGGATCGGCGGGACGCGCCGATCATTCCGAGCCGGCGGAAAACCTCGTGCGGGTGCTGGCGCTGCACCATCATCCGCTTCCGCAGGCGACCGGCGAAGCAAAGCGGTTTCTCGGCGTGCCGGATGAGCCGCTGATGTATCTCGCCGCGCCCGCCACCTTCCTCGAAGCGGCGACCTCGCTCAACATCGACCTGGTTCTGCACGGTCACCGGCATGTCGAGGGACTGACCCGCTATTCGATTCCCGATCCGCGCGCGACGCGGAGCACGGGCAGTGAAGCGTTCTGGCGCACCATCTACGTGCTGTCCTGTCCATCCTCGACCGGGCAGGGCGGCGACGATGCCGGATTCAACATCATCCATTTTGGGCCGATGTCCGATGACGGCAGTTCCGAATATGGATTTGCAATCGCGCGCCATTCGCGGCCGCGCAATGCTGGCGGCTTCCGTCTGCTCGACTCGAACTTGCCGAACGGCGTGATCCGCCTGTCGGCAGGGCGGGATTATTCCCGCGATCCGGCCGTCCAGACGGCGATCGAGATCGCTTCAATCGCGACATTGAGGCGGGATCAGGTGGCGGTGCTGGCGCGCCGGCTCCTGATGCGCCGTGCCTTCTACGCCGACGGCGAGCCGGGTTCGGCGAATGCGCTCCACACCTATCTCGTCACCTCTCGGGCCTGGGCCGATCTCGAACGCAAGTTCTCGAGGTCGGCGCCCAGGCATGATGCCGACGCGATTGCCGCGGTGGCGCTGCTGCTGCGCCGGTTGGTCGAGCAATCCGCCGGCGTGCTTGCCATGGATCAGCTTCAGCTCGATGAACTCTTGGCGCGGCGTCTGGTCAGCCCTGAGGATCTCCGGCGCCAATGGCCGGGACTGCCGCACACGGGGACCGACGGAGAGGCACGGGTGCTGCAATTGCTGCGGGACCTGAACGAGCACATGAAGGTGCTCGGCCTCGATCTGGGGCTCGGCGGCGCGGCGCCGCCGCAGACACCGCCGTGGGGGCGCCGGTGTTAACCGGCTATTAGGGTTAACAGTCTATTGCTGGCGCGTTCGGCTCGATCCATCCGCTCGAGAGTCAAAGCGTCATGCGTCAACGGTTCAGTCCTGCCCGGCTTCTTGCGTCTGCCTCGCTCGTCGCGATGGTGGCGATCAGCCTCGGCGGCTGCACGGCAATGTCAAAGCTCTCCGACGTCACCGGCTCGATCGGGTCGGCCGGGTCGCGTGCGGAAGCAGCTCCCAGCGATCCCGCGCGCGCCGTCGAGGTCTATGGCGAGCGCTACCGTGCCAATCCCAAGGACGCCGAAGCCGCGCTCGGCTATGGCCAGGCCCTGCGCGCCAACGGCCAGCGCGCCCAGGCCGCCGCCGTGCTCGAGCAGGCGACCATCGCCAATCCCGGCAACAAGGCGCTGCTCGCCCAGTATGGCCGGGCGCTCGCCGACAACGGCAACTTCCAGCAGGCCTTCGACGTGCTGTCGAAGGCGCATTCGCCCGACAATCCGGACTGGCGCCTGCTCTCGGTGCAGGGCACGGTGCTCGATCAGATGGGACGTCACGAGGAGGCGCGCTCCTATTACGCGAGCTCGCTGAAGATCGCACCGGGCGATCCCGGCGTGCTTTCCAATCTCGGCCTGTCCTACATGCTGTCGAAGGACCTGCCGAAGGCCGAGGAGGCACTGCGGCAGGCCTATGCCTCGCCGCGCGCCAGTAGCCGGGTGCGGCAGAATCTCGGCCTGGTCGTCGGTCTCCAGGGCCGCTTCGCCGAGGCCGAGACCATCGTGAAGGCGGACCTGCCGCCGGACCAGGCCGCGGCCAATGTCGCCTATCTCAAGGACATGCTGAACCGCAGCGAGGGCCCGCGCGGCGCGCCGAAGCGGACGCCGGTCGCCTCGCTCAGCCAGTCAGACTGATCCGCCCCCAGATCGCTTCGTTTCGACTTCACTGATGCGGACCGCGCGCGGTCCGCCTTTCGCGTCACTGGAGCTCGGAGATCTTGATGCCGGTCGGCCCGAGAATGACGACGAACAGCACCGGCAGGAAGAACAGGATCATCGGCACCGTCAGCTTCGGCGGCAGCGCGGCAGCCTTCTTCTCGGCCTCGTTCATGCGCATGTCGCGGTTTTCCTGCGCCATCACGCGCAGCGAGTGCCCGAGCGGAGTGCCGTAGCGTTCCGCCTGCTGAAGCGCGAGACACACCGATTTGACGCCCTCGAGCCCGGTGCGCCGCGCCAGGTTCTCGTAGGCCACCTTGCGGTCCTGCAAATAGGACAACTCGGCGGTGGTCAGCGCGAACTCTTCCGACAGCGCGATCGACTGGCCCACGATCTCGGTGGCGACCTTCCGGAACGCCATTTCGACCGACATGCCGGATTCGATGCAGATCAGCAGCAGGTCGAGCGCGTCGGGAAAGGCGCGCCTGATCGAGAGCTGGCGCTTGGAGATCGCGTTCTTGAGGAACAGCATCGGGGCCTGGAGGCCGGCATAGGCGGCGCCGATGCAGATACCGATCTTGACCGGCAGCGGCTTGTCCATGTGCGCGATCAGGAACACGTACAGGATCGAGCCCATGAACAGCACGAGCGGAGCGACCATGCGCGCAAACAGGAAGGTGATGTAGGGCGCCTGGCCGCGGTAGCCGGCCATGATGAGCTTGTCGCGGGCGGCTTCCTGCGCGAGCCATTTGGTAAGGTTGAAGTCCTCGACGACCTTGGAGACGATCTGCTTCGGCGTCTGGCGCAGCGAGACCTTTTCATTCTTGTTGAGGCGGTCGCGCTCGCGCTGCCGGATGCGTTCGCGTTCGCTTGCCACCGCCTTCATGCGCTTGGAGAGGCCTTCGCCGGCGAACAGCGGCATCACCAGCGTATAGACGGTGGCGCTGGCGGCGATGGCCGCCAGCAGCATGGTCATGAAGCGGACGTCATGAAGTTTCGAGACGAGAAATTCGACCATACGCCACCGTCAGAAATCGAAATTGATCATCTTCTTCATCACCATGATGCCGATCGACATCCAGATGACGCAGCCGACCAGCATGAGCTGGCCGGTAGGATGGGTCCACAGCAGCGAGATGTAGTGCGGCGTCGTGAGATAAACGAGGAACATCACGATCGGCGGCAGCGAGCCGATGATGCCGGCCGAGGCCTTGGCTTCCATCGACATCGCCTGGATCTTTTCCTTCATCTTCTTGCGGTCACGCAGCACCTTGGAGAGGTTGCCGAGCGCTTCGGAGAGATTGCCGCCCGACTTCTGCTGGATCGAGATGACGATCCCGAAGAAATTGGCTTCCGGCAGTGGCATCCGATCGTAGAGGCGCGAGCAGGCTTCGCCGAGCGGCATGCCGATCGCCTGCGTCTCGATGATCGCCAGGAACTCGCTGCGCAGCGGCTCGGGCGCGTCCGCAGCGACGACCTTGATCGATTCGAACAGCGGCAGGCCCGCCTTGATGCCGCGGACGATCACGTCGACGGCGTCGGGCAGCGCCTTCAGGAATTTGGCTTCGCGACGCTTCTTCAGGAAGCCGAGTGCCCAGCGCGGCAGGCCGAAGCCGCCGGCAAAGGCAAGGCCGGCGGCGCCGAGCAGGCCGCCGCCGACGAACATGGCGGCCGCGAACAGCACGCCCGCCACGACGGCGGACACGATCCAGAATTTCTGCGGTGTCCAGTCCAGCCCTGCCTGCGACAGGCGGACGCTGAGCGGAACGCTCTTCTCCTGCTGACGCCGTGCCTCGAGATCCTTCAGCGAGCTCTCGACCTGCTCGCGGCGCGTGCGCTGGCTCTTTTCGGTCTGCTTGGCCGCCGGCGCGTCGGCGCGCGCGATCGAGGCGCGGCGGTTTTCCGCCTGCCGTTCTCCTGACAGCAACGGATAGAGGAAGACCCAGGCGATGCCGCCGACGGCGGCGGTGGCGAGGAAGGCGAGGGCGAGGATTTGCATGTTCATGGTGTCGCTGACCCGCTCATTTCGTCGGCGCCGCTTCCGCAGCGTCCAGCGCGGCGGCAAGGCGTTTCTCGTCGCCGTAATAGCGGGCGCGTTCCCAGAACTTCGGACGGCCGATGCCGGTCGAGCGGTGCCGGCCGATGATCTTGCCGTTGGCGTCCTCGCCGATCAGGTCGTAGACGAAGATGTCCTGGGTGATGATGGTGTCGCCTTCCATGCCCATCACCTCGGTGATGTGGGTGATGCGGCGCGAACCGTCGCGCAGGCGCGCCGCCTGGACGATGACGTCGATCGAGGCGCAGATCATCTCGCGAATTGTTCGCGACGGAAGGGAAAAGCCGCCCATCGTGATCATGGATTCGCAGCGCGAGAGCGCCTCGCGCGGATTGTTGGCGTGCAGCGTGCCCATCGAGCCGTCATGGCCGGTGTTCATGGCCTGCAGCAGATCGAACGCCTCGGGTCCGCGGACTTCGCCGACGATGATCCGTTCAGGGCGCATACGCAGGCAGTTGCGCACCAGCTCGCGCATGGTCACCTGGCCCTCGCCCTCGATGTTGGGCGGGCGGGTCTCGAGTCGCACCACATGGGGCTGCTGGAGCTGAAGCTCGGCGGCGTCTTCGCAGGTGATGACGCGCTCGTCGTGTTCGATGTAGTTGGTGAGGCAGTTGAGCAGCGTGGTCTTGCCCGAGCCGGTACCGCCGGAGATCAGCACGTTGCAGCGGACGCGGCCGATGATCTGGAGGATCTCGGCGCCCTCCGGCGAGATCGCGCCGAACTTGACGAGCTGATCCAGCGTCAGCTTGTCCTTCTTGAACTTGCGGATGGTGAGCGTGGGCCCGTCGATCGACAGCGGCTGCACGATAGCATTGACGCGGGAGCCGTCGGCGAGGCGTGCGTCGCAGATCGGCGATGATTCGTCGACGCGCCGGCCGACCTGGCTGACGATGCGCTGACAGATGTTGAGGAGCTGCTGGTTGTCGCGGAAGCGGATGCCGGTACGCTGGATCTTGCCGGCGACCTCGATGTAGACGGTGTTGGCGCCGTTGACCATGATGTCCGCGATGTCGTCGCGCGACAGCAGCGGCTCCAGCGGACCGTAGCCGAGCACGTCGTTGCAGATGTCGTCGAGCAGTTCCTCCTGCTCGGCGATCGACATCACGATATTCTTGATCGCGATGATCTCGTTGACGATGTCGCGGATTTCCTCGCGGGCGGATTCCGAATCGAGCTTGGCCAGCTGGGCGAGGTCGATGGCCTCGATCAGCGCGCCGAAGATGGTCGCCTTGACCTCGTAATAATTGTCCGAGCGCCGGTTCTCCATGGGAGGCGGCGGCGGGGCTTTGATCGGGGCGAGTGGTGGCGAGGCGACGGCCGGCGGGGGCGGCGCGCGCGACATCGTCGGCGCCGGAGCCGGGGCAGGCTCTGGCGACACGGCGCCGGGCTTGGGGGCCCGAAGGTCGGTGTCTGTTCCGCTACGCTTACCGAACACTTAACGACTCCATGCGGCGGCTTATTTTCCCCGCAACTTCTCAATCAGGGGTGAAAGCAAGGACGACTTTTGTTTCTTCGTCTCGCTGCGACCGGTCAGGCGCTGGGCGATCTGGAGAAACATTTCGATCGACTTGTGGTTGGCGGAGATCTCCGCGATCATCTGGCCGTTGTTGGCTGCCGAACCGAAAATCTGCGGCTCGAACGGGATCGAGACGACCGGCTGGCTCTCGATCGCCTTGGCGAACTCGGTGGCGGCGATTTCGGGCCGCTTGGGGACGCCGACCTGGTTCAGGCAGTAGAGCGGCGGCCGGTCGTTCGGGCGCGAGGCCTTCAGCAGATCGAACAGGTTCTTGGTGTTGCGCAGATTGGCGAGGTCCGGCGCCGCCACGATCAGGATGTCGTCCGCGCCGATCAGGGCGCGCTTGGTCCAGCCCGACCATTGGTGCGGGATATCGAGCACGATGCACGGCATGGTGGAGCGCAGCGTGTCGAACACGGCATCGAAGGCGTCGGTGCCGAAATCATAGACCCGGTCGAGCGTGGCGGGCGCCGCCAGCAGGCTGAGGTGGTCCGTGCATTTCGACAGCAGACGGTCGATGAAGGCGGTATCGACGCGATCGGGCGAGAACACGGCGTCGGCGATGCCCTGTGGCGGGTCCTGATTGTAGTCGAGCCCGGCGGTGCCGAAGGCGAGGTCGAGATCGGCGACCACCGCGTCCATCGCGAGATCGCGCGCGATCGCCCAGGCGACGTTGTGGGAGATGGTGGATGCGCCGACGCCGCCCTTGGCGCCGACCACCGCGATGATGCGGCCGACCGCCTTGGCTTCCGGTGCGGAGAACAGGTTGCAGATCGAGCGCACGACGTCGATGGGGCCGACCGGCGCGAGCACGTAGTCGCTGACGCCGCGACGCACCAGCTCGCGATAGAGCGTGACGTCGTTGATGCGGCCGATCACCACCACGCGGGTGCCGGCGTCGCAGACCGTGGCGAGCTGGTCGAGCCCGCCCAGCAGGTCGTTGCGGCCGTCGCTCTCGAGCACGATCACGTTCGGCGTGGGCGCCGAGCGGTAGGCTTCGATCGCGGCCGCCATGCCGCCCATCTGGATCTTCAGGTGGGCCTTGCCGAGGCGGCGATCCTCGCCGGCCGACTGCACCGCGGCAGCGGTCTCCACGGTCTCGCAGAAAGCCTGGACCGAAACGCGCGGCGCCGGCGCAATATGCTCCTCGACCGGTGGGAGCGATGCTTCCGGCTGCTCTTCTTGGGACTGGCGAGCGTAGCTGATCATTTGCCGGTGTCGCTGAGTTTGGCCTTTTCGGCTTCAGGATAGATGACGGCCGTCGGAGTTCCCTTGCGATACTTCTCGAACGCGGCGGTGCGCCGCGTCGTGTAGGACGGCGATTCCGAACGCGGCTGCTCGAGGTCCGCCGGGTTGTCGACCATGGCGGCCATGTTGCGCTGATAGGCGCAGCCGAAATTGTAATAGTCCTTGTTCTCGAACCAGCTCTTGTTCTTCATCGAGGGGCCGATGTCCTCCGGCCACAGTCCGCAGGGACCCGCGACCGCGGCGATCTTGGAATAGGTCAGCCGGATCGGCGGCAGGAAGCGCTTGTCTGTCGGCTGGTAGGGGCGGGTGATGATGCCGCGCGGGGGAACGCCCGCGGCTGCCAGCATGGCCTGGATCTCACGCATCGACTCGGATGCCGGGCGCGCATTCGGCGTGCCGGACGGCACGTCGATATGGATGGCGCCGGTGCCTTCGTGCAGCCAGGCCGATGCCAGGCCCATCACGTCGGCGCGCTGGCCGGCGGTGAGCCCACCGCGCGCGTGGCCGACGAAGACGACGATCGAGCGGTTCTGCTCCTCGACCGCGATCGGGTGACGCTGCTTGTAGTCGTCGGGAATGGAGGCGGTCGCCACCTCGTCGTGCTGGCAGCCGCCGAGCGCAAGCGCGATGCCGACGAGCGCGCCGCCGAAGCCGATGGCGCGTTTGCGAAGCTGGGGTGGTCTTGTGATCATCTTGAAGTCCCCGTTCCGCCTCAGTCGGTGATGAAGCCGTAGGTGCCACGGTAGTTCCGGGCCGGTTCGGTCCGGCCGGGCACGCCATAGATGCGGTTGATGTTGCCGATCAGCTCGGCCTGCGGGTCGGCAGGCGCGGCGAAGCCGTCATCCGGCCGCGACAGATCCTTCGGCGCTGTTGCGCGAACGACATAAGGCGTCACGATCACGACCAGCTCGGTCGCGTTGTTGACGAAGTCGCGGCTGCGAAACAGCGTGCCGAGCACTGGAAGCTGCATCAGGCCCGGCAATCCGCTCACCGCCTGCTTGGTCTGCTGCTGGATCAGGCCGGCCATCGCCATCGCGCCGCCGGAGGGAATTTCCAGCGAGGTCTCGGCGCGGCGGGTCCGGATCGAGGGCACCGTCAGCGAGTTCACCGACGTCGAGGTGACGGCCTGCGACAGCGTGATCGAATTCTCGTTCGAGAGCTCCGAGACCTCGGTCATCACGCGCAGGCTGATCTTGCCCTCGGTCAGGACGACAGGGGTGAAGTTGAGCGAGATGCCGAACTTCTTGAAGCTGATCTGGGTGGTACAGACATGCGTCGTGGGATCGCACGCATAGCCTGCCGGCACCGGGAATTCACCGCCGGCGATGAAGGTCGCCGACTCCCCGGAGATCGCGGTCAGGTTCGGCTCCGCCAGCGTCCGGATCACGCCCGCGGTCTCCATCGCGCGTAGCGTCGCCTGCACCGATGTGCCGAACTTCGTGGTCAGATTGTTGCCGTCCACGAGATTGCGGCCCAGGGCCGTGAACGGGTTCGAGTTGGTGAAGCTCACCACCGAGGTGCCGTAGTTCAGGTTCGCGGAGAGGTCGATGCCGAGCTGCTTGACGATGTTGCGCTGGACCTCGGCCACCGTCACCTTCAGCATGACCTGGTCGCGGCCGCGGACCACGATCGAGTTCACCACCTTGTCGGCGCCGCCGGCGAGGCGCGCGGCGAGTTCGTTGGCCTGCTGCGCCTCCATCGGACTCGCCACGCTGCCGGTCAGCACGACACCCTCGCCGAGCCCGTCGATCTGGATGTCGGAATTCGGCAGGACCTGCTTCAATGCGGCGCGCACGCCGTTGAGGTCGCGCTTGACCGCGATGTCGTAGGCCGCAATCTGCTGGCCGGCGGAATCGAAGAATACGATGTTGGTCTGGCCGACCGAGGCGCCGATGATGTAGGCGCGCTGCGCCGAGCGGACCACCGCGTTGGCAATCTTGGGGTCGGCGACCAGCACGTCCTTGATGTCGCGCGGCAGGTCGATCACGATCGACTTGCCGACGCCGAGCGAAAGGAAGCGCGCGTTCATCTGGCCGTCGGCGGCGGCCGGCGCCACGGGGCGGTAGTCGGCGGCGACCACGGGGGTCAACGCCGGGTTGAGCACCAGCGCGAGGGCGGCCGAAAACGACAGGGCGCGAACCAGTGAGGTTCGCATCGTCGTCAAATCTGCCCTGCATTTCATATCGACTGCCCTCATCGTGCCTTTGCCGTCGTGCTCGGGATGCCGTAGCGAATGATCGAAACGCCATCGCGCTTCTGCGCGGAATCATCGAGCGTGATCTCGCTCATCTTGACGTCGACGATGCTGCGCAGCGCCAGCGACAGCGTGCCGCTCTGGCGGGCGGCGGACAGCGTCGCCGTCTGTGCGGGATTGAGCTCGAGGGTGACGGTCTTGCCGACCACCGCGTTCTGGCCGTCCTTCTCCTTCGGCGCCTGGTCGATGGCCAGGACGCGAATGTTGGCCAGGATAATCTCGGACGTGATGAGATCGGGAGCGCCGCTGCTCTGATCCGGGTTCTTGAGGCGGCGGGTCAGGAGCACGTCGACGCGATCGTTGGGCAGGATGAAGCCGCCTGCGCCGGTCTCGGGCGAGATCTCGGTCGAGATCGCGCGCATGCCGGTGGGCAGGATTGCTGCCATGAAGCCGGAGCCCTCCGGCTTGACCAGCTTCTGGTCTCGGATCGGCTCACCCTGGATGAAGGGGGCGCGTGCGATGGAGCCCGTCACCTGGGTCGCGCCCTCCGGGCGCTCGTTGCGGCGGATGAAGGTGGCGCTGGCGGTCGCGGCCGGCCAGGTCTGCCATTGCACGTCTTCGGGCTTGACGGTCTGGCCGAGACCGATGTCGTTCTTGGCCACCAGCACGTCGACGGTCGGAAGCTGCGCGACCGGAGCCGCTGGAGGCGGCGCAGAATTGTCCGAGCCGCTCGCCAGGTACGCGGCGACGCCGCCGGCGCAGATGGCGACCGTCAGGACGACAATGCGTGCCCTATTCATACGCTTCACTTTCCAACAAGAACGCCGCGACGCTGCCGCCGCCGTAATCGGCAGTTGACCAGCTATTCGTCAAAGCATGGTTAATGAGGCGTATCTAAATCGCCTTAACGCCGGGTTTACCCGAAGCGTTCAGCGCAGTGCGAAATGGGCGAGGTCGATCGCCTTCACCCACTCGGTCTCCGGGTAGACCATCAGCGCGCTCAGCGCGAGCGCGATGCCGTAGGGGATGCCGCTCTCCTTGGCGTGCAGTCGTGCAAGCCAGGCCTGGCCCGCGAGGCCATAGGGCAGCGGCCATTGCCGGAACTGGAGCAGGAGCAGCGTCAGCGCTCCGCCGAACAGCGAGGCGTAGAGCAGGAAGTTCATCAGGTGCGCGAAGCCGAACCAGAGCGCGACGGAGGCCGCCACCTTGGCGTCGCCGCCGCCGACCCAACCCATCGCGAAGCACGTGAAGGCCACGACCAGCAGAAGCGCGCCGGCGCCGACATGTGTGAGCATCTCGTAAGGTGCCATGCCACCGGCAAGGGCCAGCACGAAGAAGCCTGCGACCAGCGCCAGCGACACCCGGTTCGAGATGGTCATCGTGAAGAGATCGCTCGCGGCCGCGAACGCCATCAGGGCCGGGAAGAGCATGAGGCGCGCAAGGTCGAGGATCATGGGCTGCGTCTTGAGGCCTGGGTTTGTCGCGGGATCTGGCGTCGCGCGATGCTAGCCGGCAGTGCTAAACAAACCGACAACGGCGGCAGCGGTCTGGACCGGCAATAGCCCGCCGGAGCAAGCTCACCAGAGGCTGGCAATGCGTGCGGCGAGTGCGACCGTTGCCAGCAGCAGCGCAAGGCATACCCAATAGGCCGGCGAGCCGGTCGGCGCCGCCTGCGCCTCGCTCGCCGCAACCGCGGCATCGGTTCTGTACTTTCGCAACGCCACTGGAACTCGCCGTACTCAGAAAAACAAAGGCCCCGGAGGTCCGGGGCTTTTGCCGTCGTTGGTCGGTCGCTTACTTCAGCGAGCTGCTGATCGAGCCGAACTTGGTGTTCAGCGTGCTGCCGAGATTGTTGACGACGGTGATGATGGCCAGCGCGATGCCGGCGGCGATCAGGCCGTATTCGATGGCGGTGGCGCCGGATTCATCCTTCGCGAAACGCGCAATCAAGTTCTTCATGAACAAACTCCATCTTGGGTGTGATCGCCTCGTTCGGCGCTGTCGTTGACGTGATGACCATGAGAGCCGAGCTCTTTCGGTAGAGTTAATTCGATTGTGTAAACCCAATTCCTGCGCGCTGCTTTTGCCCAGAGTGAATTTCACCTTAAGGCACCTATCGAAATTCGCTCCGGTTCCGGACGCACTGCAACTGCGCTGCCGGCTTCACCCTCCCTTAAATTTCGCGGAGTAGGCGTAAGCAGACCAGCAATTCGGAAGAGAGGCGACGATGTCGAGCCTGCCCATGCAAGTCGCCCTGATGCTCGGCGATACCATCGCGAAGGTGGTCCCCGTCACTTTCGTGCTCGCGCTGGTCTTCACGGTGCTCGAGCATTTCTGGGCCTGCAATCCCGGCGTGCCGTGGTGGCGCAAGCGGGAGATCGTCACCGACATCTGCTACTGGTTCTTCGTGCCGGTGTTTGCCCGCACCATGCGGATCGGGCTCTTGATCGTCGGGGCAGGCGTCTTCTTCAACATCCACGACGCCGACGATCTCATCGCCTTCTACGACAACGGCCACGGCCCGCTGGCGCAATTGCCGCTCTGGGTGCAGGCCGCGCTGTTCCTGGTGCTGTCGGACTTCATGCTGTACTGGCTGCACCGGCTCTTCCATGGCGGCGAGTTCTGGAAGTACCACGCGATCCATCACTCCTCGGAAGAGATCAGCTGGATTTCGGCGGCCCGCTTCCATCCCGTCAATCTCGTGCTCGGCACCATCGGCGTCGACGTCGTGCTGTTGATGGCCGGCATCTCCCCGAACGTCATGATCTGGGTCTCCCCGTTCACGACCTTCCATTCGGCCTTTGTGCACGCCAACCTGAACTGGACCTTCGGGCCGTTCAAATATGTCTTGGCGACGCCGGTATTCCACCGCTGGCACCACACTCCGCTCGAGGACGGCGGCGACACCAATTTCGCCGGGACGTTCCCGATCTGGGACGTGCTGTTCGGCACCTTCCGCATGCCGGAGGGGAAGCTGCCGCAGGACTACGGCAAGGACGAAGCGACCATGCCGAAGGAGATCGGAGGGCAGCTTGCCTATCCGTTCCGCCGCTAGGGCGTGCCAGAGCGCTAAATCGTCAGTCCGTTCAAACAATAGAAGGCGAATTTGCGGAACGTTCACGAATTGAGGGCAGGTTAGCGGGGTCGGGCACCGGCTCCGCTGTTATGTGATCGCTTTTGCCGGTTTGTGACGTCCCGGGGGTAAGAGTATGCGTAAACAACTGCTGCGCCGCCATGCGCGCGTCTGTCTTCTGGTTGCGGCTGCGGTGCTGGCATCGCCGGCTGCGAGCCTCGCCGAATCCACCGCCGATACCATCGCCGTCAATGTCGACCAGGCCAAGCTGGTCCGGCTGCCCGGCAAGGTGGCGACCATCGTGGTCGGCAATCCCCTGATCGCCGATGTCACGCTCCAGCCCGGCGGCATGATCGTCGTGACCGGCAAGGGTTACGGCGCCACCAATTTCATCGCGCTGGACCGGACCGGCGAAATCCTGGTCGACCGTCAGATCCAGGTCGAAGGTCCGAGCGATCGGCTCGTCACCGTCTATCGCGGGGTTGAGCGCGAGTCCTACAGCTGCGTGCCGCTTTGCCAGCGTCGCGTGACGCTGGGCGACAGCGACAACTACTTCAATACCACGATGAGTCAGGCCGGTTCGCTGAGCAACAATGCCAGCGGCAATGCCGGCGCGGGTGCCAAGACCAACTAACAAGACCAACTAACAGCACCAACTGACAAGTCCAACGAGCAAGTTCGATTGAGGGGGATCGGGATCGTGCGGTGCGGTCCCGACAACTGCGCCCGCCATCCTTCTCCGTCCGGCTGTCATCTGTGTCCCGGGTCGTCCCTGGTTAACGACCTCTTAACGGCGGGTTCCGCCGGCCGCGGCCGCCCTGAAACACTTAAACAATCAGTTTTGGCTATTGAATGCAGCAGATGATCGCCGCTGCTGGGGAAATTTGACGCGATGCCAACGCCTGCACCCGTGAGGTTCACGCTCCGAACCGCGCTGCGCCGGTTTCGCGGCAATCGCCGTGGCTCGGCCGCCGTCGAGTTCGCGCTGGTCGCGCCGATCTTCTTCGCGCTGCTGTTCGCCATCATCGAGACGGCGCTCATGTTCTTCGCGAGCCAGGTGCTGGAGACCATCACGCAGAATTCCGCGCGCGTGGTGCTGACCGGGCAGGCGCAATCGGGCTCGGTGACCGCCTGCGCGGTGTCCGGCGTCGGCACGCCGTGCACGCAGGCGACGTTCAAGACCTATGTCTGCAGCCAGATCCCGGCACTGTTCGATTGCAGCAAGCTCTATGTCGACGTCACGAGCTTCTCGTCCTTCTCTGCGGTCACGCTGTCGAGCCACATCGACGGCGCCGGAAGTTTCGACACCAGCATGAGCTACAGCCCGGGCAGCGCCGGCGACATCGTGGTGGTGCGGCTGTTCTACCAGTGGCCGCTGTTCGTGACCGGGCTTGGCTACAACATCGCCAATCTCACCGGCAGCAAGCGGCTGCTGGTGGCCACGGCCGCGTTCAAGAACGAACCCTACTAGAGCATGATCCGGACCCGAAGGGCCGCGTTAGCGCAAAGTGCACAGCGGTTTCTCCGAAAAGATCATGCTCAAACAATAGGCCAACGGATCGGCGGAACGATGCAGGCGATTGCGAAAATCTGGCGGGTGACGCGTCTTTCCGCGCACGAATTCCTTGCCGATGGCAGAGGTCTCGCGGCCACCGAATTCGCGGTGATCGTGCCGCTGATGCTGGTGATGTTCTTCGGCACGGTCGAGTTCTCGTCGGCCGTGGCGATCGATCGCAAGGTGACGCTGATGGCGCGGACGCTGTCGGACCTCACCTCGCAGTCGACGTCGGTCGGCGATACCGACATGACCAACTTCTTCGCCGCCTCGACCGGCATCATGACGCCTTACGACACCTCGCCGGTCACGGCGACGATCACCGAGCTCTATGTCGATCCCTCGACCCTCCAGGCGCATGTGCAGTGGAGCAAGGGATCGGTGCCACGGACGGCGAAGTCCCTGGTCACGATCCCCACGACGCTGGCGATCGGCGGCACCTATCTGATCTTCAGCGAGGTCAGCTACACCTACACGCCCTCGGTCGGCTATGCGCTCAAGAGCGCGATCACGCTGAGCGACGTCGCCTATACGAGGCCGCGTCAGTCGACCTGCGTCTATTACAGTCCGGATACTTCCTGCACGACCTACTGAGCGCGCGCTGCTTCGAACATGAAAAAAGGCCGTGCGTCGCGCACGGCCTTTTCTGTTGTCGTTTGGACTTGCTCGATCGAGCTGATCCGGACCGAAGGTCCGTGGACTCAGCCGGCGGAGCGAAGGTTGTCGGCGGCCGACTTGCCGGACCGGCGATCGGCGACGATCTCGTAGGAGATCTTCTGGCCTTCGCGCAGCGTACCGAGGCCGGCGCGCTCGACGGCGCTGATGTGCACGAACACGTCCTTGCCGCCATCGTCGGGCTGGATGAAGCCGAAGCCCTTGGTCGCGTTAAACCACTTCACGGTTCCCATGCTCACGGGGTAGTTCCCTCTCAGATAAACAATGTAAAAGCCCGCTCGCGCGGACAGGTTAGATCGAAATTCTGGAAGGGTCGTCAGCGTGTCTGAACCGGCTGTACCGGTGGATGCCAATGTCGTCCGGCCGAAAATCGATTAAATTCAGTTTATTGGAAATAGGGCTTCAAAACAATCGGGACGTGCACGATTTTTGATCCGCCGCGGTGAGCGCGGCAGATCAGCATACAGGTCGGAATTTTACTTCCGCGCTTGCGCGGATCAACGTCTCGGCGCTTAGCGGCGGCGGAACTGGCCACCACGCTGCGGCCCACCGCGCGGCGGTCCGCCGGCCGTTGCAGGACGTTCGTCCTTGTGACGGAAAATCAGCCGGCCCTTCTCGAGGTCATAAGGCGACATCTCCACCGTTACGCGGTCGCCCGCGAGCGTCTTGATGCGGTTCTTCTTCATCTTGCCGGCGGTGTAGGCGACGATCTCGTGTCCGGCGTCGAGCTGCACGCGGTAGCGGGCGTCGGGGAGGATTTCAGTGACCAGTCCTTCGAACTGGATCAGCTCTTCCTTAGCCATGTGGTTGTCTCCAGTCGTGGACGGCTAGTGCGAATGAGGATTGCGGTTCGGTCGGCCGTTGGGACGACTCTCGCGACGCAAAAAGGCAACGCCTTGTATTCCATCAGGCTTGCCGGCGCTATGCGCGGGACGCTGTTCCGACCGATCAGCTGGTGAGGAGTTCATCTTACCACCGGAACGGTGGCGACGGCGAGACCCCTTCGACGCGTTGTGGCCTTCACCGGGCCGGCCATCAACAGGTCTGCCCTCGCCATGGCGTCCTTCGCCGGGCCGCCCATCGCCGTGCCTGCCGGCGCTGTGGTGGCGTCCGTCGGCATGCCTGTCGTCACGCCGTCCGTCACCATGCCGAGCGCCCTGCGGACGCTGGCCCGGGCGGCCGCCCGGCCGGCCCTGTCGCTGCTGCTGCGGGGGAGGACCGGCATCGCGGCGGCCGGCGTCGGTGCGGTGATCCTCGCGCGGCAGCGCCACGCGGATCAGCCGCTCGATGTCGCGGAGATAGCTGAGCTCCTCACCGCCTGCGACCAGCGAGATCGCGGTGCCGTCGGCGCCGGCACGCGCTGTACGCCCGATGCGGTGCACATAGGTCTCGGGCACGTTGGGCAGGTCGAAATTGATCACGTGGCTGATGCCGTCGACATCGATGCCGCGGGCGGCGATGTCGGTGGCGACCAGGGTGCGGATCTCGCCCGAGCGGAACTGCGCGAGCGTGCGCTCGCGGTGATTCTGCGACTTGTTGCCGTGGATGGCGTTGGCGGCGATGCCGGCTTTGGCCAGCGTCTTCACCACCTTGTCGGCGCCGTGCTTGGTGCGGGTGAAGACCAGCGCGCGGTTGATCGCTTCGTCCTGCAGCAGCTTGGTCAGGAAGGCGGGCTTGGCCGAGAAGTCGACCTGCAGGATGCGCTGGTTGATCCGCTCGGCAGTCGAGGATACCGGGGTCACGGCGACGCGGGCGGGATCACGCAGCATGGAATCGGCGAGCTCGGCGATGTCCTTCGGCATGGTGGCCGAGAAGAACAGCGTCTGCCGCTTGATCGGCAGCTTGGCGACGATTTTGCGGATGTCGTTGATGAAGCCCATGTCGAGCATGCGGTCGGCCTCGTCGAGTACGAGGAATTCAACGCTCGAGAGCTTCAATCCGTTGCTCTGCACGAGGTCGAGCAGGCGGCCGGGGGTGGCGACGAGCACGTCGACGCCCTGCATCAGGGCACGGACCTGGCGGCCCATCGGAACGCCGCCGATGGCGAGCGTCGAGGACAGGCGGATGTGGCGGCCATAGGCGTTGAAGCTGTCGAGGATCTGCCCCGAAAGCTCGCGGGTCGGTGACAGCACCAGGACGCGGGCGGTCTTGGGCTGCGGCTTGATACGGTTCTCGAGCAGGCGGTGCAGGATCGGCAGCGCGAAGGACGCGGTCTTGCCGGTGCCGGTCTGGGCGATGCCGACGACGTCGCGGCCGGTCAGTGCCAGCGGGATGGTCTGGGCCTGGATCGGGGTCGGGGTGACGTAATTCTCTTCACGAAGAGCGCGTGCGATGGGTTCGGCGAGGCCGAAGTCCTGAAACGAAGTCAAAAGATGGGTTCTTTCCATGTCAAAAGCGGGCGCCCGGCGCATTCAGCGCGGCGCGCGCAAAAGGGTGTCGAGAAGACACCTGCGTGTTTGGGGTGTCGGATGGCTTGGATAATATGGGGCAAGCCAGAGGCCCGTAGAGGGCTTAAGAACACGCGGCTCGCTACGACCCCTTGATTCGCAAGAGGTCTCGGCTGTTCATATGGAACATTGAGGGGGCGCTTTCAAGGCAAGTCGGCCCCAAACAGCGGTTGCGGTGCAGAAATAGTTATGCCGGAAATTTAGACAGATGCGCCATTTTGCTCAAAAAATGAACTGTCTGCCGCATTAGCATACATTTTGTTCGCCCATGTTTTAGGCAATCTGACTGCGGCGAAACTTTGATTTCTGCTGAATTTATAAACAAAAACAACGTGTTGGGGTGTGTTCAGCCCATGGCATGGTTCTTGCGATTCCGTTAATCGCAGGCGGCCGTGGGGCCGTTTCGCAGCGTCTTTTTCACGTCTGCGTCAGGGAGATGATACACAAATGCTTACCAAATCCACTCGCGATAGAGCGGCGTCATTTAGCCGCCGCGGCGTTCTCGCCGCGACCGCCGGACTGATGCTCGGTCTGGCCTCATTGACCGGCGCCAAGGCCGCGGACGACACCATCAAGGTCGGTGTGCTTCACTCCCTTTCCGGCACCATGGCCATCAGCGAAACCACGCTGAAGGACACCATCCTCTTCCTGATCGACGAGCAGAACAAGAAGGGCGGCGTGCTCGGCAAGAAGCTCGAGGCCGTCGTCGTCGATCCCGCCTCGAACTGGCCGCTGTTCGCCGAGAAGGCGCGCGAGCTGATCACCAAGGACAAGGTCTCGGTCGTGTTCGGCTGCTGGACCTCTGTGTCGCGCAAGTCGGTGCTCCCGGTGTTCAAGGAGCTCAACAACATCCTGTTCTACCCCGTGCAGTACGAAGGCGAGGAGAGCGAGCGCAACGTGTTCTACACGGGTGCGGCGCCGAACCAGCAGGCGATCCCCGCCGTCGACTATCTGATGAAGGAAGAGAAGGTGAAGCGCTGGGTGCTCGCGGGCACCGACTACGTCTATCCGCGCACCACCAACAAGATCCTGGAAGCCTACCTGAAGTCCAAGGGTGTCGCCCAGGAAGACATCATGATCAACTATACGCCGTTCGGTCACTCCGACTGGCAGACGATCGTGGCCGACATCAAGAAGTTCGGCTCGGCTGGCAAGAAGACCGCGGTGGTCTCGACCATCAACGGCGACGCCAACGTTCCCTTCTACAAGGAGCTCGGCAACCAGGGCATCAAGGCCAAGGACATCCCGGTGGTCGCGTTCTCGGTGGGTGAGGAAGAGCTCGCCGGCATCGACACCAAGCCGCTGGTCGGCCATCTCGCCGCCTGGAACTACTTCGAGTCGATCAAGACCAAGGACGGATCGAACGAGAAGTTCATCAAGGACTGGCAGGCCTACACCAAGAACCCGAAGCGCGTGACCAACGATCCGATGGAAGCGCACGTGATCGGCTTCAACATGTGGGTGAAGGCGGTCGAGAAGGTGAAGTCGACCGATCCGGACAAGGTGATCGATGCGCTTCCCGGCATCGAGGCGCCGAACCTGACCGGCGGCGTGTCGAAGATGCTGCCGAACCACCACATCACCAAGCCGGTGTTCATCGGCGAGATCAAGGGCAACGGCCAGTTTGACGTGGTCTGGAAGACCCCGGGCCTCGTCGCCGGCGACGCTTGGTCGAAGGAGCTCGACGGCTCCAAGGACCTGATCGGTGACTGGGTCGGCAAGAAGTGCGGCAACTTCAACACCAAGACCAACAAGTGCCTCGGCTCGGGCTCCTGATCCCGCTCTGACGCTCCATTGCACGATCGGGGAAGGCGGCGATCCCGCCGCCTTCTCCACCCATTTCTGCCGGGGTCATTCACAGTGCCAGCCAATTTGTCCGCCCGTCTCTGTTCGCTCCTGCTCTCGTTGCTTCTGATTGCGTTCGCACTGCCGGCCTTTGCGGGTCCGTTCGAGGATGCGGTCGCCAAATTCGCCAACGACGATTTTTCCGACACCGAGGAAGCAGTCGGCGTGATCGCCAGCAGCGGCAACAAGCTGGCCTTTCCCATCATCAGCGCGCTCCAGGACGGCCGGTTGATGGCTGATCCCGACAGCAAGAAGATTTACGTCACCGGCACCGACGGCAAGTCGATCGATGCCGCGACCGGCGAGGCCGTCGCCAGCGTTCCCGACAGTGCGAGCGCGGTCCGCCTTAACAACCGTCTACGTCGCAGCGTCGATGCTGCGCTCGGCAGCCTGACGCTGCAGTCGCCGGACGTCGGAACGCGCCTGCAGGCTGCGCAATCCGTCTTCAAGTCGCACGAAGAGACTGCGCTCGAGGCGGTCGATGCCGCGCTCGCCAAGGAAAGCAACAAGTCGGTCAAGACGGCGCTCGGCGAGGCCCGCGCTGCGATCCTGCTGTTCAAGTCCGATGCCACGGAGGTCGAGAAGCTCGAGGCCGTCGCCACCCTCAAGGCGCGCGGCGACCAGGAGGCGATGGCGCTGCTCACCGGCATGGGCGACCAGCCGGCCTCGGTGACCAAGGCTGCAGCCAGTGCAATCAGCTCGATCCAGTCTTCGCTCGCAGTCTGGTCCACGGTGCAGAACGCCTGGTACGGGCTTTCGCTCGGCTCGGTGCTGCTGCTCGCCGCGATCGGGCTCGCCATCACCTTCGGCGTGATGGGCGTCATCAACATGGCCCATGGCGAGATGGTGATGATCGGGGCCTACACCACCTTCGTGGTGCAGGAGGTGATCCGCACCCGCTATCCCGGTCTGTTCGACTATTCGCTGCTGATCGCCGTGCCGCTCGCCTTCCTCGTCGCCGGAGCGATCGGCGTGCTGATCGAGCGCAGCATCATCCGCTTTCTCTATGGCCGTCCGCTGGAGACGCTGCTGGCGACCTGGGGCCTGTCGCTGGTGCTGCAGCAGGCGGTGCGCACCATGTTCGGCCCGACCAATCGCGAGGTCGGCAATCCCTCCTGGATGAGCGGCGCGTTTGAGCTCGGCCAGATCACCATCACCTATAACCGGCTCTGGATCCTCTGCTTCACGTTGGCCGTGTTCGCGATCCTGCTGGCGATGCTGCGCTACACTGCGCTCGGTCTCGAGATGCGCGCGGTGACGCAGAACCGCCGCATGGCGGCCTCGATGGGCATCGCCACCTCGCGCGTCGACGCACTGACCTTCGGTCTCGGCTCGGGCATTGCCGGCATCGCCGGCGTGGCGCTGTCGCAGATCGACAATGTCAGCCCCAATCTCGGCCAGAGCTACATCATCGACAGTTTCATGGTCGTGGTGTTCGGCGGTGTGGGTAATCTCTGGGGGACCCTCGTGGGCGCCTTCACGCTCGGCATCGCCAACAAGTTCCTGGAGCCGGTCGCCGGCGCGGTGCTCGGCAAGATCGCCATCCTCGTTCTCATCATCCTGTTCATTCAAAAGCGGCCGCGCGGCCTGTTCGCGCTCAAGGGCCGTGCGGTGGAAGCATGACCCCTCACATGCTGACGCGATCGCTGGACCGCGGCGCGACGATCTTCCTGCTTGTTGTCGCCGCGCTGGGCGTGCTGATCCCGCTGTCCAACCTGCTGCTGCCCGCGGGCTCGTTCCTGCAGGTGCCGACCTATCTGGTCGCGCTTTGGGGCAAGTACGTCTGCTACGCCATCCTGGCGCT
Source organism: Bradyrhizobium sp. CCBAU 45389 (assembly GCF_028128625.1). Lineage (NCBI taxonomy): Bacteria > Pseudomonadati > Pseudomonadota > Alphaproteobacteria > Hyphomicrobiales > Nitrobacteraceae > Bradyrhizobium > Bradyrhizobium sp. CCBAU 45389. The sequence continues at coordinate 134,092 of NZ_LBIY01000086.1, forward strand.
TTCGATCGACCTGATCTGGGGCTATTGCGGCATCCTCTCGCTCGGCCACGGCGCCTTCTTCGCGCTCGGCGGCTACGCCATGGGCATGTACCTGATGCGGCAGATCGGCACCCGCGGCGTCTACGGCAATCCGATCCTGCCGGACTTCATGGTGTTCCTGAACTGGCAGAAGCTGCCCTGGTACTGGTACGGGTTCGACATGTTCTGGTTCGCGGCGCTGATGGTGCTGGTCGTGCCCGGCCTGCTCGCCTTCTGCTTCGGCTGGCTCGCCTTCCGTTCCCGCGTCACCGGCGTGTATCTGTCGATCATCACGCAGGCGATGACCTACGCCCTGCTGCTCGCCTTCTTCCGCAACGATTTCGGCTTTGGCGGCAATAACGGCCTGACCGACTTCAAGGATATCCTGGGCTTCAACGTGCAGGCGGAGGGGACGCGCGCCGCGCTGTTCGCGCTGAGCTGTCTGGCACTGATCATCGGCTTCCTGATCTGCCGCGCCATCGTCTCCTCCAAGCTCGGCAAGGTGCTGATCGCGGTGCGTGACGCGGAATCGCGCACGCGCTTCCTCGGCTACCGCGTCGAATCCTACAAGCTGTTCGTGTTCACGGTGTCGGCCTGCATGGCTGGCGTCGCCGGCGCGCTCTACGTGCCGCAGGTCGGCATCATCAATCCATCCGAGTTCGCGCCGGGCAATTCGATCGAGGCGGTGATCTGGGTCGCGGTCGGCGGCCGCGGCACGCTGGTCGGCGCCGCGCTCGGCGCCGTCGTCGTCAACTACGCCAAGACGTTCTTCACCTCGGGCATGCTGGCGCCGTACTGGCTGTTCATGCTGGGCGCGCTGTTCATCCTGGTGACGCTGCTGCTGCCCAAGGGCATCGTCGGGACCTTCAATGCCTGGTGGGCCTCGTCTAGGGAGAAACGCGCCGCCGCGACCACAGTGAGCGCCGCAGCCGAAGACGGCGTCACCGAACCCAAGATGGCGGAGTAAGCGGTCATGAACGTCATGGACACCCGCGCGACCTCCGCGATGCTTTACCTGGACGGCGTGCACGTCTCCTTCGACGGCTTCCACGCCATCAACAATCTGTCGCTGACGCTCGAGCCCGGCGAGATGCGCGCCATCATCGGCCCGAATGGCGCCGGCAAGACCACGATGATGGACATCATCACCGGCAAGACCAAGCCCGATGAGGGCACCGTGCTGTTCGACGGCGTCACCGACCTGACGCGCCTCGACGAAACCCGCATCGCGGAGCTCGGCATCGGCCGCAAATTCCAGAAGCCGACCGTGTTCGAGAGCCAGACCGTGCAGGACAATCTGCTGCTGGCGCTCAATGTCGACCACTCGGTCCGCGGCACGCTGTTCTGGCGCGGCAGCAAGGCGGAGTCCGAGCGTATCGACAAGGTGCTGGAGACGATCCGCCTCACCGAAGCCCGCAACCGTCTCGCCGGCAGCCTCAGCCATGGCCAGAAGCAATGGCTCGAGATCGGCATGCTGCTGGCGCAGGATCCGAAGCTGCTCCTCGTCGACGAGCCCGTCGCGGGCATGACCGACGTCGAGACGCATCTGACCGCCGAGCTCTTGAAAGAGATCAACAAGACCCACACCGTCATGGTGGTCGAGCACGACATGACGTTCGTGCGCGAGCTCGGCGTCAAGGTCACCTGCCTGCACGAAGGCACGGTGCTGGCGGAAGGAACCATCGACCAGGTCTCGTCCAACGAGCGGGTCATCGAAGTCTATCTGGGACGCTGAGCGATGCTTGAGGTCAAGGACATCAACCTGTTCTACGGCGCGGCGCAGGCGCTACGCGGCGTCTCGATCTCGGCCGAGCCCGGCAAGGTGACCTGCGTGCTCGGGCGCAACGGCGTCGGCAAGACCTCGCTGCTGCGCGCCATGGTCGGGCAATATCCGATCTCCTCGGGCGCGATCGTGTTCGACGGCAACGACATCACCGGCCTCAAGCCCTATGAGCGGGCGCGCAAGGGAATCGGCTTCGTGCCGCAGGGCCGCGAGATCTTCCCGCTGCTGACGGTCGAGGAGAACCTCAAGACCGGATTCGGCCCGCTCAAGCGCGAGGACAAGCACATTCCGGACGACGTCTTCTCGCTGTTTCCGGTGCTGCAATCCATGCTCGGCCGGCGCGGCGGCGACCTCTCCGGCGGCCAGCAGCAGCAGCTCGCGATCGGCCGCGCGCTGGTGATGCGGCCGAAACTGCTTCTGCTCGACGAGCCGACCGAGGGCATCCAGCCCTCGATCATCAAGGACATCGGCCGCGCCATTTCCTATTTGCGCAACCTCGGCAACATCGCCATCGTGCTGGTCGAACAATATCTCGACTTTGCCTGCGAACTCGGCGACAGTTTCGCGGTGATGGATCGCGGCGCGGTGAAATTCACCTGCGACCGCACCAACCTCGATCCCGGCGAGATCAGCCGCCAGATGGCGCTGTAAGCCGGAAAATCCTGCCGCGACCGGCTGGGGAGACGGATGCGCAGCGAGCTGTCAGCCACGTCCACGATTTTCGAAGCCAATCGCGCCCGCGGCGCGGTGCGCTTCGACGTGCATGCGCGCGATGGCGTGACGCGGCGCGGCGCCTTGCATGAATCCGGTTCGCTCCGCGTCCGCTTTCCCTCGCCGGAAGATCAGGGACTATCAGGCGTGTTCGTCAACACGGCCGGCGGCGTTGCCGGCGGCGATCGCTTCGACATCGAGATATCGGCGGCGGATCGCGCGCGGCTGACGCTGACCACGGCGGCCGCCGAAAAGGTCTATCGCGCGCCGGGGCCCGCGGCGCAGCTCAATATCGCTTTGAAGGTTGGTCCGGGGGCGCATCTGTCCTGGCTGCCGCAGGAGACCATCCTGTTCGACCGCGCCCGCGTGCAGCGCCGCTTCGACATCGAGCTCGACGAGGCGGCCTCGCTCCTGCTTTGCGAGATTGTCGTATTCGGCCGCACTGCCATGGGCGAGCGGATGGAGCAGGGCGAGTTCGTCGATTGCTGGCGGATGCGCCGTGGCGGCAGATTGGTTTTTGCCGAGACCGTCCGGCTCGACGGCAATGTCGGCGCAAAGCTCGCGCGATCTGCTGTCACAAAGGGCGGTGCGGCGATCGGCACGGCCCTGATCGTGCCCGGTGACGAGGCCCTGGTCGAGCGCATCCGGGAGGCGTCGGAGTCTTTCTCCGGCGAGGTCGGAATCTCCGCATGGAATGGCTTTGCAATGGCGCGGTTCTGTGCCCAAGATGCGGCGCGTTTGCGCGCCGACATGATGGCCGTGCTGGCGCGCACCGGTGCGGCGCTGCCGCGGCTCTGGCTGAACTGACTGGCTGAATTGACGTGTTGAACGGAAGAGATTTCGCATGAACCTGTCTCCCCGCGAAAAGGACAAGCTTCTGATCTCGATGGCGGCGATCGTGGCGCGCCGCAGGCTGGACCGCGGCGTCAAGCTTAACCATCCCGAGGCGATCGCGATCATCTCCGACTTCATCCTCGAGGGCGCGCGCGACGGCCGCACCGTCGCCGAGTTGATGCAATCCGGCGCGCAGGTTTTGACTCGCGACCAGGTAATGGCCGGAATTCCCGAGATGATCCACGACATCCAGGTCGAAGCGACCTTTCCCGACGGCACCAAGCTCGTCACCGTGCACCAGCCGATCAGGTAGGAGTAGAGCATGATCCCCGGCGAACTCTTCATCCAGGACGGCGAGATCGAGCTCAATGCCGGCCGCAAGACCGTGACGCTGACGGTGGCCAATACCGGCGACCGTCCGATCCAGGTCGGCTCGCACTACCATTTCTTCGAGACCAACCCCGCGCTGAAGTTCGACCGCAAGAAAGCGCGCGGCATGCGCCTCGACATCGCCGCCGGCACCGCCGTCCGCTTCGAGCCCGGCCAGACCCGCGACGTCCAGCTCGTCGCGCTTGGCGGCAAGAAGACGATCTATGGCTTCCGCGGCGACGTGATGGGGAAGCTGTGAGCTGCACAGGAACGAGCACGGCGCGGCACCGTTGAGGCGGAAACGGAGGAATTTGCCATGCTCTCCCCAATCCGCCTCGTCTCCGAAGCTGCCGACCTCGCTGCGCAACGTCACAACGGGATGGCGCGCAAGGGGCGCGGCAATGAGCCCTATATCAATCACCTCGCCGAGGTCGCGAATCTGCTTGCGACCGCGACCGACGGCGCCGATGCCGAGCTGGTCGCGGCCGGCTGGCTGCACGATACGATCGAGGACACCGACACCACACGCGAGGAGCTTGCGCAGACATTCTCCGAGCGTGTCGCGTCCCTCGTCGTCGAATGCACCGACGACATGAGCCTGCCCAAGGCAGAGCGACGGCAGAAGCAGATCGAGGACGCTCCGCACAAATCCGGCGGCGCAAAGCTGATCAAGATCGCCGACAAGATCAGCAATATCGGCGCGCGCATTCATTCCGATCCGACGGCTGAAGAACGCGACGATCTCGCCGACTACAGCGGCTGGGCAGAGCAGGTCGTTGCGGGTTGCCGCGGCGGCGACACGTGGCTCGATACGAAATTCGACGATGCCGTGAAAGCAGCGAGGGCTTTGCTGTGAACGGCCAAACATTCAAACGCAAACGGGGCTTGTGATGTCCGTCAAAATAAAGCGTTCCGTCTATGCCGACATGTTCGGCCCGACCACCGGCGACAAGGTGCGGCTCGCCGACACCGACCTCATCATCGAGGTCGAGAAGGATTTCACCGTCTACGGCGAGGAGGTGAAGTTTGGCGGCGGCAAGGTGATCCGCGACGGCATGGGGCAGTCGCAGGTCACCAACAAGCAGGGCGCGGCCGACACGGTCATCACCAATGCGCTGATCGTCGATCACTGGGGCATCGTGAAGGCCGACGTCGCCATCAAGGACGGTATGATCTCCGCGATCGGCAAGGCCGGCAATCCCGACATCCAACCCGGCGTCACCATCGTCATCGGACCCGGCACCGATGTGATCGCGGGTGAAGGAAAAATCCTCACGGCCGGAGGCTTCGACAGCCACATCCATTTCATCTGCCCGCAGCAGATCGAGCACGCGCTGATGTCGGGCGTCACCTCGATGCTGGGCGGCGGCACCGGTCCCTCGCATGGCACCTTCGCCACCACCTGCACGCCGGGGCCGTGGCACATGGGGCGGATGATCCAGTCGTTCGACGCCTTCCCGGTCAATCTCGGCATTTCCGGCAAGGGCAATGCCTCGCGGCCCGCCGCGCTGGTCGAGATGATCAAGGGCGGCGCCTGCGCGCTGAAGCTGCATGAGGACTGGGGCACGACGCCGGCCGCGATCGACAACTGCCTGTCGGTTGCCGACGATTACGATGTTCAGGTGATGCTGCATTCGGACACGCTGAACGAATCCGGCTTCGTCGAGGACACCATCAAGGCGTTCAAGGGCCGCACCATCCACGCCTTCCACACCGAAGGCGCCGGCGGCGGCCACGCCCCCGACATCATCAAGGTCGCCGGGCTGAAGAACGTGCTGCCGTCCTCGACCAACCCGACCCGCCCCTTCACCCGCAACACCATCGACGAGCATCTCGACATGCTGATGGTGTGCCATCACCTCGATCCCTCGATCGCGGAAGACCTGGCGTTCGCCGAAAGCCGCATCCGCAAGGAGACGATCGCGGCCGAAGACATCCTGCATGATCTCGGCGCGCTCTCGATGATGTCCTCGGACTCGCAGGCCATGGGACGCCTCGGCGAGGTCATCATCCGCACCTGGCAGACCGCGGACAAGATGAAGAAGCAGCGCGGGTCGTTGCCGCAGGACAAGGGCAAGGACAACGACAATTTTCGCGTCAAGCGCTACATCGCCAAGTACACCATCAACCCCGCGATCGCGCACGGCGTATCAAAACTGATCGGCTCGGTCGAGAAGGGCAAGCTCGCCGATCTCGTGCTGTGGTCGCCGGCCTTCTTCGGCGTCAAACCGGACTGCGTCGTCAAGGGCGGCACCATCGTCGCCGCGCCCATGGGCGATCCCAACGCCTCGATCCCGACGCCGCAGCCGGTGCACTACCAGCCGATGTTCGGCGCCTTCGGCAAGGCGCGCACGGCATCCTCCGTCGTCTTCACTTCGAAGGCCGCGGTCACCGGTGGCCTCGCGCGCAAGCTCGGCATCGAGAAGAAGCTCTATGCGGTCCAGAACACCCGCGGAAAAATCTCCAAGAAGAGCATGATCCACAACGACGCGACGCCCAATATCGAGGTCGATCCGGAGACCTATGAGGTTCGCGCCGACGGCGAGCTGCTCACCTGCGCGCCCGCCGAGGTGCTGCCGATGGCGCAGCGTTATTTCATGTACTGAAATAGCGCCTCAACGCATGTCCCCGGCGAATGTCCGGGGGCGGCTTTTCCGGTTTTGCGTTCGGTCCCGCCTGGTCTAATGTCCCGCCCGGTATCTAACCCTCAGAAGAAAAGCCGGGAGGATTTCTCGTGATCTACGTCGTTGCCACCCTGACCATCAAGCCCGAGACGCGCGCCGAATTCATTGCAGCCGCCACCGCCTGCATCAAGGAGACGCGGAAGGAGCCCGGCAACATCGCCTATGATCTGCATGAGAGCGTCACCGACCCCAGCAAGATGGTGTTCGTCGAGCAGTGGGAGAATGCTGAGGCGCTGGTGCCGCATCGTGCCATGGAGCACATGAAGACGTTCGGCCGCGTCGCGGTGAAGTGCTTCACGGCACCGCCGAAGATCGAAATCATCACGCCCGAGAAGGTCGAGACACGGTAAAGAGGTAAGACGCATGATCCGGGCGACGCAGGTCAGGGGACAACACCGCTTCACGGAAGCACCAGCGGACACGGTCGTGCTCGATTTCGACGACCGGCACCGCCGCCGCATGGCGATGACGGGCACGCGCGGCCTCGAATTCCTGCTCGACCTGGAGAACGCCGTCGCGCTGCGCGGCGGCGATGCGCTGGTGCTGGAGGACGGAAGGCTGGTCGAGGTGGTCGCGGCTCCGGAGCCGCTGCTCGAGATCCGCGGCCGCGATCCGCACCACCTCATCCGCGTCGGCTGGCATCTCGGCAACCGCCACCTGCCGACGCAGATCATGGCCAAGAGCCTGCGCATCCGCCGCGACCATGTCATCGAGGCCATGGTGAAAGGCCTCGGCGCGCGTGTGATCGAAATCGAGGCGCCGTTCGATCCCGAAGGCGGCGCCTATGCCGATGCCGGGCACGCGCATGGGCACGACGACCATGCGCACCATGGCCATGCACATCACGATCACGGCCATCATCACCACGATCATGGTCACGATCACCATGATCATCACGGCCATGACCATCATCATGATCATGCCGCGCATGACCATGGCCACGAGCACCACCATCATCACGACGAGCATTGCGACCATCCCGACCATCACCACGGCCACAAGCATGCTCATGACCAGAAATGAGCCTGTCGGTGCCGGCGACCTCGCCGAACGCGAGGCGGCGGCGCTGTACCGGCTGATGACCTGGCTGTCGCCGGCGTTCCCCGTCGGCGGTTTCTCCTATTCCAGCGGCATCGAATGGGCGGTCGAAGCGGGCGACATCGTGGACGTCGCGACGCTGGCCGACTGGCTCGATGCGATGCTCGGCGACGGTTCGGGCTTTTGCGATGCGACCTTCCTGGTCCAGGCCTATCGCGCCACGGAGGCGGGCGAGGAGACCTCCTTGCGCGACATCGCCGAACTCGCAAGCGCCTTCGTGCCGTCGCGCGAGCGGTTGCTGGAGACGGTCTCGCAGGGCCGCGCCTTCATCGATATCTCCCGCGCTGCGTGGGATGCGGGCGGCCTGGATGCCATGGTCGCGGCATGCAGCACGCCTTTGGTCTACCCCGTCGCCGTCGGCGTCGTCGCAGCCTTGCACGGCGTGCCGCTGGCGCCGACGCTGCACGCCTTCCTGCATGCGCTGGTCTCGAACTGGATCTCGGCGGCCAGCCGCCTCATTCCGCTCGGCCAGACCGACAGCCAGCGCGTGCTGGTGCGGCTGGAAGCGGCAGTGGCGGCCACCGCCAATCGTGCGCTCAACGCGACATTGGATGATCTCGGCAGCGCCACGTTCCGCGCCGATCTCGCCAGCCTGCGGCACGAGACGCAATATACGCGGCTGTTCCGGTCATGAGTCGTGATGTTGCCGCGGCGTCGTCCCGGCGAAGGCCGGGACCCATAACCACCAATGGTGGTTGGGATGGAAGATGTCAGCCAGAGTGCATCATCGAAAGACCTCGCGGTATGGGTCCCGGCCTTCGCCGGGACGACGCTGAAAACTAGAACTAAGGATTTATCCCAATGGCGACTTCTCACGGCCCCCTGCGTGTCGGCGTCGGCGGCCCGGTCGGGTCGGGCAAGACCGCGCTGATGGACCTGCTCTGCAAGACCATGCGCGAGCGCTACGACATCGCCGCGATCACCAACGACATCTACACCAAATGGGACGCGGAGTTCCTGGTGCGTTCGGGCTCGCTGACGCCGGACCGCATCGCCGGCGTCGAGACCGGCGGCTGCCCGCACACGGCGATCCGCGAGGACGCCTCGATGAACCTCGCAGCGGTCGCGGACATGCGCGCGAAATTCCCGGGCCTCGACCTCGTTCTGATCGAGTCCGGCGGCGACAATCTCGCTGCCACCTTTTCCCCGGAGCTTGCCGACCTCACGATCTACGTCATCGACGTCGCCGCCGGCGACAAGATCCCGTCCAAGGGGGGCCCCGGCATTACCCGGTCCGACCTTCTGGTCATCAACAAGATCGATCTTGCGCCCCATGTCGGCGCCTCCCTGGAGAAGATGGAGACGGACGCCAGGCGCATGCGCGGTGAGCGTCCCTTCGTCATGACCAACCTGAAGAAGAGCGAGGGGCTCGACCGCATCGTCGGCTTCATCGAGGCCAAAGGCGGGCTGAAACGGGCGGGCTGACCGACGCGACGACTTGGCGCAGGCGTATTTTCGCCGTTAACGCCTGGGGCAGGGCCGTGCCTTGCGGAACAAATTTCGGACACGGCGATTAAATACCTCCGGTGCCCGGGGCAACTCCACCCCCGGCCGGACCCTCGGCCGGGCGGATTAAGCTTTCCAGGCGACCCAAGTTGCGTACTGATGCCTCCTCCTTCATTATCTGCGCCATTGGGGTTCACCCTGTTTCGGCACATGGCCGTTCGAGCGGCGTTCATATGCTCCGTGTTAATTGCCGACCTCCCGCTTCCGTCTGAGTAGTCGCGTGGTCCGGCTGGGTTTCATCATCGGCTTCATCGCTCTGCTCGGAGCTTTGCTTTCCGGGCTTGCGGCCTATCGCGTCCACGACCAGGAGCTGGCGCTGGATCGGATCGCGCTCGCGCGCGCGATCGACGTCCATGCCAGCCTGGTTCAGGACCGGCTCACCGAGCGCGAGCTGCTCGCGCGTGTCGCCTCAGGCCTGTTCCGTGCGCCCTCGGTGCTCAAGCCCAGCATGCTGGAGCCGCTGCGCTCGGCGATCTACGCCTTCAAGACCGATTTCGTGGTGGCCGGCTGGGTTGCCCGGCTTCAGCCGAACGAGCTCGCTGCGGCCCAGGCGGCGATCGCGGCGGCCGGTTTCCCGAAGCCGCAGATCCGTGACTACAGTGACAAGCCCTTCGCCCCCGGCAGCCTCACCCATCCGATCGACGTGCTGATGGACCTCGAGCCGCGCAGTGACGAGACCAAGGGGCTGCCCGGCCGCAGCTACGACCAGGATCCGGTGCGCAGCGCGATGCTCGCCCGGGCGAGGATCGAGAAACGGTCGGTCGCTTCCGATCCGGTGCCGCTGCTGCGCGGGAACGGCCCGATCGGCGTCATCGTGGCTGCTCCCGTGATTCCCGAGGGGGCAACGGAGCCGGCCGGGTTCGTCACATTCTCCTATGAGCTCGCCACGCTGATGCTGACCAATGACGACATGTCGTTGTTCTCGGTCGCGCTCAGGGATCCGCGCAAGGAAGGCGGCGAGCTCGTCGCCAACGACCAGGGCATTGTCTCCACACGCATGGGCGCCGACGGCCCGGCGCCATCGGCGACGCGCACGGTCAGCTTCGGCGGCCGTGACTGGCAGCTCGGCTATTACGCCAAGACCAATTCGGCGCGCCGCGCCGAGCAGACCGCGATCATCGTGGCGGCGATCGGTTTTGCCATCACCGCGATGGTGTGCGGCCTGTTCGGCTATGTCGCCTACAACAATCTGCGGCTCAGCCGGGAGATCCAGGTGCGGATCGGCTTCGAGCGCCGCCTGACCGCCGTGATCGACGAGCTGAATCACCGGGTCAAGAACATCCTGGCCGTGATCCAGTCGATCGTGACGCGCACGCTGCGCCACGGCTCGGACATCGACGTCGCGCGCGAACTCCTGATCGGCCGCATCCACGCCATGTCCAACGTGGTCTCGCTGCTCAGCGAGAGCCAGTGGCAGGGCGTCAAGCTGAAGGGCCTGTTCGAGGCGCGCGCGATTCCGCATGCCGATCGCATCGCCGTCACCGGTCCCGACATCGCGGTCAGCGCGCGCGCCGCGCAGAGCCTGTCGCTGCTGTTCTTCGAGCTCGCCTCGCATTCCGACGAGGGCCTGTCGCTGGTCGGCAAGCATCCGCATATCACCGCCAACTGGACGGTGACGGGCGATGCGCCCGAGGAGGTCTTCCATTTCCGCTGGGAGGAGTTCAACACCAGCGAGGCGACGCGCCGGCCCGATTCCGATTTCGGCCTGATTCTGCTCGACCGCGTCGCGCCCGAGGCGCTGGGGGGCACCGCCAAGCGCTTCTTCACCGACGTCTCCTACGTCTATGAATTGACTGCGCCGATGGAGACGGTGGTCGACATGACCGAGCGCGACCGCACGGACAAGATCTCGGCGCCGGTCCGGCCGGCGCGCGGCTAACCTTTCGGCCGCAACACCAGATCGACCAGATTGCGCGCGTAGCCAGGTGTGATCGGCGCGATGCCGAAGATGTAGCGGTAGAACAGGCTGCCATAGATCGCGTCGTAGAGATCCTCAGGGAGCCCCTCGGCCAGAATGCTGCCGTCCTTCTGGCCCGCGGCGATCATGTCCACCAGCGCGTCGCGGCGGAATTGTAAGTAGCGGGTGTAGAACAGCTCCGCCGAGCCGGTCTTGGAGATGCATTCGGAGATGACGGCGAGCTGGACCTTGCCGAACTCGCCCTGGAGCGCCTCGGCATAGGCGGTGGCGTGCCGCCGCGCCCGCGCCGCGGGCGTTCCGGTGCTCGCGGGCGGCAGCGGCAGCATCTGCGCGGCATGGTGGAGGAAGGCGTCGATCAGCAGCGCTTCCCGCGACGGCCACCATTTGTAGATCGTCATCTTGGAGACGCTGGAGTGGCGCGCGATCGCATCGATGGTGGTGGTGGCAAGGCCCGTGGCCGCCATCAGCGCATAGGCGCTTTCGAGGATCGCGTGGGTGGTCTCGATCGATCTTGGCCGGCCGCGCCGGGGCGTGCTCTCCGCCTCATCACCCCCGCCTTTCGCCATCGCCACGCCGGTCTCCTCACGCAGAGTCCCGGCATAGCGCAGCGGCTGCTTTCGGCCTAGCAGAATCGCACGATTTTGTAGCCGGAGCGATTTGGCTCCAAAGCATGGTCCGGAAAAGTGCGAAGCGGTTTTCCGGAAAGATCATGCGCAAACAACAACCTAAAGCGCGATGACGATTCGTCCAAATCTCATCGCGCTCTAGGCCTGCTGCCGCAGGGCGGCCGGCAGGTCCTGCCGTTTCGACCAGGCGATGTAGTAGGCGAGACCGGTCATCGCGGCGAAGCCAGTGATGCTCACCGCGACCTGCATCAGCACCAGGTTCGGCCCGGTGATCAGGATGAGGTGGCCGGCGAAGGACAGGAACACGGCGACGCAGAATACCGCGAGCCATTCCTCGCCGCATGCGATCACCGCCTGCAGCGGTCTCCATGTCAGGCCGGGATGATCGGCCGGGATGAGATGGGTCGCAATGAACGCGAGGGCGAGGAAGTGGAGCACGCGGTAGGGCGCGAGGTTTTCCTTGTCGGTCGGCGTGATGCTGTTGAGGAGGAAGTCGGGCAGGTAGGCGGACAGCGCCGGCGAATGGCGCATCAGGGTGACGGCCATCGCGAAGACCAGATAGGCGCCTGCGAGGATCCGCAGCCAGGACATGCCATGCAGCGCACGCCCCGGTGCGCCTGTGACGGCGAACCAGCCGCCCAGCACCATCAGCATCTGCCAGCACAGCGGATTGAAGGTCCATTCCTGATCCGGATAGATCCGGAAATTCCAGTCGAACCAGCGTGCCGCGACGTACAGGGCGACCGATGCCGCCAGCGTCAGGTTCGGCCGCCGCAGCAGCCCCCACAGCACGAACGGGAAGAACGCCATCAGCGGGATCATCAGCTGCAGCAGGTCGAGGTTCAGCGGCTCTTCCTGGAGCACGAGGCCGCGGATCAGGATGCGCAGCGGGTGCTCGAGAATCCCGGAGATGTTGTATTCGTGGATGATCTCCGGCGCCATCGACTGCGAGGCGACATAGGCGATGGCGTCGATATAGATCACGAACAGCACGACATAGGCGGCATAGAGCCGCCAGACCCGGCGAAAGATGCGCGTCGCCGCGACCACGTAGCCGCGCTCCAGCGCCATCCTGCCGTGGATGATGGCGACGCCGTAGCCCACCACGAACACGAACAAATCCGCCGCGCCGCTGAAGCCGAAATTCCGCAACGTCAGCAGGTTGACGACGTTGTTCGGAATATGGTCGACGAATACGGACCAATTGGCGATGCCGAGCGTCAGATAGAGCCTGGCGTCGTGCTGAAATGCGGCGAGGTTCGCCTTGACGGACGGTTTCATTGAGTAAAATAGCTTTGGGAATCAGGGTGATGCTTTTACCGGCAACAGCCTGCCTATCCGAGTAGCGATTGCGTGAGCAGGACCGGTTTGTCCCAAACAGCGCAGATACGCACAAGCTACCGTCTATTGAATTCCAATAGATGCGTTTGAGCGGCTTGCGACGAAATTATCTAACCTACCGCGCCGTTACTCGGCGGGCTCTGGCGACGCTTCGTCGGGGACGCCGGCGCGGCTCGCCATGATTCCGAGCGCGACGCCGCCGATGGCCAGGATCGGCAGCAGCCGCTTGACCCCGATGGCACGGACGATCTGCAGCCCGGTGGCGAGCAGCATGGGGTCGGTGAGCATGCTCTGCGCCGTCGACTTCGCGGCGCGCTCGGCCGCGATGCGGGCCTCCTTGCGCAATTGCCGCTTGTAGGCCCAGTAGCTCACCGCCGCGGTCAGGGTCAGCAGAAAGAAGATGCCGGCACCCGCGAGGCAGGCCTGCACCGGACCGTATTTCTCGAGGACTGCGATGAAGGCTGCGGCGCAGAGGAAGCATGTCGTGATGAAAAGCGCGAATGCAGCGCCCGCGGCAAGCGACGTCAGCCGGACCGTCGTGCCGGTCGATGCACTGATGCCGTCGATGATGCGCTGAAACATGGCCTTGCTCCTCGGGTCCCCACAAGCCTGGTCGTCACAAGCCCACATCGGCGGCGCCGCGGCGCCGCTTCAACTCGCTGGGCATCCTTACCGGCGCCAGGCGATTCCGATCAGGAAGCCGATGCCGAGTGCGAGCCCGACGGTCGCCAGCGGCCGCTGCGTGATCGCCTCTTCCAGCGTCTCCTCGATCGATCCATAGGCATCCTGTGCCGCACCCATCATGGCGCTGCCGCGGTCCGACATGTCGTCGATCGCCGAATCCATGTTCTCGCGCGCCTGGCGATAGCCACGCCTGGCCTGCTTGCTGGTGGAATTGGCAAAAGTGTTGAGCGCGTCGGTGATCTGATCGGTGAGGGCGGCGATATCGCTTTTCACGGCTGCTACATCCTTCTCGAGGCGTTCTCTGGTGGCTTTGTCGGTCCAGTCTCTCATCCCGGCTTCGGCATCGCTCGTTGACATCTGGGGCTCCGAACTGTTTGCGGCTGAGATCGCCGGAAAAACGTTTCGTCGTCGGGTAAGTTCCGATCGGGGAAACCGGTTACTCCTGCGGCAACTGCGGCGCATCCTCCGGCAAAAGATGTTCCTTCAGGATCAGCCCGACGATGAGTAGCGGCGACGACAGGAAGGCGCCCATCGGCCCCCACAGCCAGGTCCAGAATGCCAGCGCCAGCAGTACCGCCAGCGCATTCAGCGCCAGGCGGCGGCCGATGATGGTCGGCGTGACGAAATGTCCCTCCAGGAACGTGATGCCGCCGAAGGCGATGGCGGCAGCCAGGCCGCCGCCGATGGTCGGGAAGGCGACGAGCCCCACCACGACCAAAACGGCGAACATCGCGATCGGCCCGATGATCGGGATGAAGTTGAGAGTTGCTGCGAGTGCACCGAGCCCGGCCGGGTTGGGCATGCCGGTCACGGCGCAGACGAGGCCGGTGGCAATGCCGACGCCGATATTGATGACGGTCACCGTCAGCAGGTAATTGCCGAGATGGACCTCGATCTCATTGAGGATGCGCAGCGTGCGCAGCCGCGCATCGCGGTTGCTGAAGGTCATGATCAAGGCCCGCCGCAGATCGCGCCAGCTCGCGATGAACAGGATCAGCGTGACGAAGAACAGCAGGAATTCGGTGAAGGTGGGCGAGAGGAATTCCAGCGTCGGCTGCACCCATTCAAATTTCGGCAGCTGGAAGCTCGGCAGCCCCTCCGAGCCCCCGAGCATGGCTTGCAGCTCACGCCACAGCGCCAGCGGCCGGTCGAACACGTGCAGCTTGTCCTTCAGCTGCGCGCCGAGCTCCGGCAGGCGCGAGCTCCATTCCATGACGGGCGAGGCGATGAGGGCGACGACGAAGGCGACCATGGTGGTCACGGCAATCACGATTAGCACGGCGCCCGGCCCGCGCGGCACCTTGCGGTTTTCCAGGAAGGTCGCAGCCGGGGACAGCATCGTGCCGATGACAAAGGCCATCACCACGGGGAGGAAGAACGCCCTGGCAACGTAAAGCACCGCGACCACTGCGATCAGCAGCAGGCCGGCGAGCGCGAAGGCGACGAACTCGGTGCGGCGGATGACGGGCGGCAGGTCAGCATGGCTGCCGGGGAGCGGGTCACCTTCGCCGTTGCCGGCAATCAGACGTTCATTGGGAAGGACGCGCACAATACCTCTCCCGCACGGAAGTTCTTCCGCGCGCCCATTGATGATCTCACAACGTCCGAGGCGGCGGTGAGGTTCCATCGCGGCTTCGTGAAGCTGCGCTCGCTTGACTGTGACGTCGCCGCAGCACTGAGGCGCGGAACTTGAGTCGCTCCGGCTGCGTTTGTTGACGAGCCGCATCACCCTGATGCGCACATCCAACGGGGCAGCACATGACAATGGTCTCTTCAGCCCGCCGCCGCTTCTCGCCGCGCGCCGCCACCACTCTTGTCTTCGCGACCGCTCTGCTCACCGTGCCCTTCGCTCGCGCAAATGCGCAGATGCTGGGTTACACACCGATGCAGCCGCAGGCGTATCAACAAGATCCGAGCTATTCGCGTGGAGCATATGCGAGCGAGGCGCCGCAGACGGCCGACGAAGATGCCCAATTGCCCGACCGGCTGCGCAAGCAGATCGTCAGTTTCGACCGCAGCGAGCCGGCCGGCACGATCGTGATCGATACCGGCAATACATACCTCTATTACGTGCTCGGCAATGGCCGGGCGATCCGCTACGGCGTCGGCGTCGGCCGCGAGGGTTTTACCTGGTCGGGCGTCCAGAACATCAGCCGCAAGGCGGAATGGCCGGACTGGCACCCGCCCGCCGAGATGATCGCGCGCCAGCCCTACCTGCCGCGCTTCGTCGCCGGCGGCCCCGGCAATCCGCTCGGCGCCCGCGCGATGTATCTGGGATCGAGTGAGTATCGCATCCACGGCACCAACGATCCCACCACCATCGGCAAGTTCGTCTCCTCCGGCTGCATCCGCATGACCAATGAAGACGTCACCGACCTGTTCAGCCGCGTCAATGTCGGCGCCAAGGTCGTCGTGCTGCCGAAGAACGCCCCGCTGATGGCGAAAGGCGGCGACAAGGGGAGCGATTCCTGGCGCAAGCGCCCCGCGGCGGCGACGCTGCCGTCGGGCCGGCAGGCGCTGACCATCTCGACGTCTGCCGTGAACTGAAGAGCTTGAGTGAGGTGATATGAAGAGACGCCTGATTGGCAAGCTGGCTGGCGGTGCGGCAGTTCTGGTCGCTATCTCGGCCGGTCCAGGATTGGCGCCGTCGGCGCATGCGCAGGATTTTTTCTCGGCATTGTTCGGTGCGTTCGGAGCGCGGCCTCCACAGATCCGCACGCCGTTCCCGAATGACGACATGCCGCGCTACGACGCGCCGCGACAGCGGGCGGCCTATGGCGGCACGGCCTATTGCGTGCGCGGCTGCGATGGCCGGTATTTTCCGGCGCAAGGGAATGATGCCGAGAGCAAGGCGCAATCCTGCAAGAGCTTCTGCCCGGCTTCCGAGACCTCGCTGGTCTATGGCAGCAACATCGACGACGCCACGACCGAGAGCGGGAAATCATACTCCGACCTGCCGAACGCATTCCGCTACCGCAACGAGATCGTTGCGGGCTGCACCTGCAACGGCAAGGATCCGGTCGGGCTGGCCCAGGTCAAGGTCGAGGACGACCCCACCTTGCGCAAGGGCGACATCGTCGCGGGCAGCGACGGCCTGGTGGTCGCAAGCCGCAATGCCAACGACCGCCGCGGCGTCGCGATGAATTTCTCGCCGCTGCCGGCTTCGGTCCGAGCCAAATTCCGCCAGGTGCCGGTGGTGGCGAAGGAGTAGGGTTCTCCACGTCGTCCTGGCGAAAGCCAGGACCCATTACCCCGAATGCGAGTTTGGCGGCACGCAGATAACCGCCAGCCTGCCCATTGCAGAGGCCGGTGGCTATGGGTCCTGGCTTTCGCCAGGACGACATCGAGAGGTGGTTGCCGCCTCTACTCCAACCCCGCTTCCCTACGCCGCGCGGATCTTGCCCAGGAAGTCGCTGACCTGCCGGCCGAGTTGGCGGCTCTGCGTCTCCAGCGTCTCCGAGGCCTGCTTGACGTTCTCCGCGGCGCCGGCCGCGGTGTCGGCGTCGGCCTTGACGCCGGTGATGTTGTCCGAGACGTTCTTGGTGCCCTGCGCCGCGTATTGCGTGCTGCGGGTGATCTCTTGCGTCGCCGCGCCCTGCTCCTGAACGGCGGCGGCGATGGCAGTGGCGACCTCGTTGACCTCGCCGATGATGCCGCCGATCGCCTGGATCGCGTTGATGGCATCGCCCGCGACCTTCTGGATGTCGGCGATCTGCTCGGAGATTTCTTCGGTTGCCTTCGCGGTCTGGCTCGCCAGCGACTTCACTTCTGACGCAACCACGGCGAAGCCGCGTCCGGCCTCGCCGGCGCGCGCCGCCTCGATCGTGGCATTGAGTGCGAGCAGGTTGGTCTGCGCCGCGATGGTGTTGATCAGGCCGACGACCTCGCCGATCCGCCCGGCGGATTGCGCCAGCCCCTGGACGGTGCTGTCGGTCTCGCGGGCCTGGTTCACGGCGCGGCTGGCGATGCCGGCGGCATGTGCCGCCTGCTGGCTGATGTCGTTGATCGAGGCCGAGAGCTCCTCGGCGGCAGCGGCCACGCTGTCGACGCTCATGGAGGCGTCGTTGGAGGCCTTGCCGGCGATCTCGACGCGCTCATTGGTCTGGCGCGAGACCGCGGAGAGGTCGCCCGAGGTCTTGCGCATCTCGCCGGAGGCTTCGCTCAATTCGCCCAGCGACTTGCGCACCACGCCCTCGAACTCGCCGACATAGGCCTCCATCGCGCGCTGGCGCGCCGCGGCGCCGGCGTTGCGCTCGCGCTCCTGTTCCTCGATCTTGAGCTTGTCGATCGCCTGTTGCTTGAACGTCTCCAGCGCGCCCGCAAGCGAGCCAATCTCGTCGTGACGGTCGAGATAGCCGCTGTCGACCGTGAGGTCGCCGCCGGCAACCTTGAGCATGGCGTCGCGGATCCGGTGCAGCGGCGTGATCACGCGGCGGCTGACCGCCAGCATGGCGGCACCGGTCAGGACGATCGCGGCAACGAGCAGGGCGATGTTGACGAGCAGCCATTGCACGGCGCCCGCGCGTTGGGCGGCGGAATGATCCCTGGCCGCCTGCAGCGCCGCATCGGCAAGTCTCACCGCGCTCATCATGCGGGGCACCGAATAGGGGCTCCACTGGTTGGCGGTCATCGACGGCTTCTCGCCCTTGGCGATCGTCGTGATGACGCCGTCGCGCGTCGCGGCATATTGCTGGTCGAAATAGGTCGTCTTGGTCTCGCTGATCGCAGCCGAGAGCGCCGGGGGCAATTGCATGCCCGATGCGGCAAGCTCGATCGCGGTCCAGGCCGTGTCGGTGCCACCGACCAGCTTGGTATAAGTGAGCTGCACCTCGGGGGCGATCTTGCCGGCGTTGAGGGCATTGCCGACGATCTGCGAGGATTCGCCGGCGGTGTTACGCAGCAGCCAGGCCATCTGCTTGATGGTCAGGAGCTGGTCGATGGTCGCATCCTGGTGGTTGACGCTGGCGGCGAGCACGCCTGAGAGCTTTTCGAGCTGCGCCATCAGCGCGTCCTCGGTCGCGACATATTCCTTGGCAAGGCCTGCGCGGCGCTCGGCCTTCGGCTTGACCACCTCGGTCCAGAACTCGGCCTGCTTTGCCAGCAGCGTCGTGTTCAAGGTGCCGAGGTCGGCGAGGAACGTTTCACGCTGGGCGATGTCGGTCGTGGGCAGGATCTCGAGCGTACGCGCCAGCGCCGGCATCAGGGCCTCGCGAACCTCGCGGATGTATTTCTCGATGTCCTTGTCCATCGCGACATCGGAGTTGAGCTGGCGGCCGCTGGTCGAGCGGTCGGCGCGGATGTTCGCCATCGCCTTGAACATTTCGGCCGAAGCGCCGGACACCGCAACGATCCGGTTCGCCTGCTGCAGCCGGGTCCATGAGCTCCATGCGCTGATCGAGAAGCCGATGACCACAACGAGCGCGGTCGAGAGGATCACCGCTTTCAGCAGCGTGGATACGGTCAGGCGGTTGAGCATCGGACACCCCGGTACGCATTTCGAAGTTCGTGGCCCCGAACGGCAGCCCCCCAAACGAACTTCGAAAGACCAAAGGGTTGCACGTGATACATGCGCCGGCCTCGCAGCAGGCTTGAAGCGCATTTGGCCCGAAAAGGGTAAAAACTTAGACAGTGCCTCTGCCGTAAAATTACGGGCGCTGTGTTGGGGAGCGACCTATCAATCTCTGCCTTCGCCGGGACGACACCGAGCGAGTGGACCCTGCGTGCCCTACGCCGCGCGGATCTTGCCGAGGAAGTCGCTGACGTCGTGGCCGAGCTGGCGGCTCTGGCTCTCCAGCATCTCGGAGGCGTGCTTCACATTGTCTGCGGCCGCGGCGGCGGCATCCGCGTCGGCCTTGACGCCGGTGATGTTGTCCGAGACGTTCTTGGTGCCCTGCGCCGCATATTGCGTGCTGCGTGTGATCTCCTGGGTCGCCGCGCCCTGCTCCTGCACGGCGGCGGCAATCGCGGTCGCGACCTCGTTCACCTCGCCGATGATGCCGCCGATGGTCTGGATGGCATTGATGGCATCGCCAGCGACCTTCTGGATGTCGGCGATCTGCTCGGAGATTTCCTCGGTGGCCTTCGCCGTCTGGCTCGCCAGCGACTTGACCTCGGAGGCGACCACCGCGAAGCCGCGGCCGGCGTCGCCCGCGCGCGCGGCCTCGATCGTGGCGTTGAGCGCGAGCAGATTGGTTTGCGCCGCGATGGTGTTGATGAGGCCGACGACCTCGCCGATGCGCCCTGCGGATTTTGCCAGGCCCTGCACGGTGCCGTCGGTCTCGCGCGCTTGCGTGACGGCGCGGCCGGCGATGCCGGCGGCGTGGGCGGCCTGCTGGCTGATGTCGTTGATCGAGGCCGAGAGCTCCTCTGCGGCAGCGGCGACGCTGTCGACGCTCATCGAGGCGTCGTTGGAGGCCTTGCCCGCGACCTGAACGCGGTCGTTGGTCTGGCGCGACACCGCGGACAGATCGCCGGAGGTCTTGCACATCTCGCCGGAAGCTTCGCTGAGCTCGCCGAGCGTCTTGCGGACCACGCCCTCGAACTCGCCGACATAGACCTCGATCGCGCGCTGGCGCGCGGTGGCACCCGCATTGCGCTCGCGCTCATGCGCCTCAATCTTGAGCTTGTCGGTGGCCTGCTGCTTGAAGGTTTCGAGCGCACCGGCGAGCGCGCCGATTTCGTCCTGGCGGTCGAGATAGCCGCTGTCGACCGCAAGGTCGCCGCCGGCGACCTTGAGCATGCTGTCGCGAATGGTGTTGAGCGGACGGATGACACGGCGGCTGACCAGCATGATCGCGCCGACGGCAAGGGCGACGGCGAGCGCGAGCAGCACGAGCTGCACGACCAGCGCGCGCAGCGCAGCACCGCGCTGTTCCAGCGTATGGCTCTTGGCGGCGTCGAGCGCCGTCTCGGCGACGGCAACCGCGCTGGACAGGCGGCCCACCGTCACCGGCGTCCACTGGTTCGCGGTCATTTCGGCCTTTTCGCCATTGGCGAGCTTGTTGGCCAGGCGATCGCGAAGCGCCAGATATTGCGGATCGAAATAGGCGGTCTTGGCAGCAGTCATGGCGGACGACAGTGCCGGCGGCAGCTCCATGCCCGAGGCCGACAATTCCAGCGCCTTCCACATCGCGGCCGTTCCGCCGACGTATTGGGTGTAGGCGAGGCGCGCCTCCGGCGCGATGCGGCTACTGTTGAGTCCGAGGGAGATGATCAGCGAGGCTTCACCCGCGGTGTTGCGGAGCAGCCAGGCATTCTGCTTGATCGAGAGCAGCTGGTCGATCGCCGCGTCCTGGTGATTGACGGTCGCGGCCAGGGCGTTCGAGAGCTTGTCGAGCGTCTCGAGCAGGCCCTGCGTCGTCTCCATGTATTCCTTCGGCAGGCCGGCGCGGCGCTGGTCCTTGGGCTTGGCGACCTCCTCCCAGAACTGCTTCTGCTGCTCGCTCGCCGATTTGTAGAGGCGCGCGAGCTCCGGCACCAGCGTTGCGGACTGCGGAAACTCCATCGTCGGCAGCAGCTCCAGCGCATGTGCCATTGCCGGCATCTCGGCGTCCCGGATCGCGCGCAGATATTTCTCGATCTCGGCATCCATCGGCTCGGTGGCGTTGAGGAGCCGGTTGGTGGTCGAACGGTCGGTGCGCAGATTGTGCATCGCCTTGAACAGGTCGGCGGACGCGTCGGCGATCTGCGAGATGCGGTTGGCGGTCTTCAAGCGGTCCCAGGAGGCATAGGCCGTGAGCGAGAGCACAACGACCACGCAGATCGACGTGATCGCGATCACTGCCTTGAGCAGCGCGGATACGGTCAGACGATTCAGCATCGAGGTCCCCCAATTCCCATATCGAAGTTCGTGGCGGCGCCCCGGCAACATCGAAAAGGAGGGGCCCGCTAGAATCGGCAATCACATGCCGTTGGCGCCTCATGGCCAGACGGTTTCTGCATGTGAGAGGAAAAGGGTAAAGTTTTAGGCAGCCAGCCTGCTGGTAGAAATACGCATTTACTAGAAGTTGCAATGGGTTGCTGGAATGGAACCGGCGCGCGAGACGGGCGTTAGGACACCGTTAGCAATTTGCCAGAAGGGGGGTCCCTGCAATGCTGATCGGCGTCCTCGTCACCTTTCTCGTCGTCATCCTCGTGCTCTATCTCATCAACATGCTGCCGATGGACGGCCGCGCCAAGCAGATCGCGCGCGTCATCGTCATCATCATTGGCGTGGTGTCGCTGTTGAAATATTTGACGGTGTTCTAGCGACGGCTCCCTAAACAAAAAGCCCCGGCCTGAGCCGGGGCTTCGTTCGTGCCGTGCTAGTGCAGCGACTTCAGCCAGTCGTCGACGTCCTGACGAACCTGGTCCTTGGCCTTGCCATAGCGTTCCTGGAGCCGGCCCTCGAGTTGCTCGCGGCGACCCTCGATCAGTTGGAGATCGTCGTCAGTGAGCTTGCCCCATTTCTCCTTGGCCGATCCCTTGAACTGCTTCCAGTTTCCTTCGATCCGATTCCAGTCCATGACCATCTCCCATGGGTTGATGGCCGGACAACGCGAGGCGCGCGCAGCCGTTCCGCAAGCCGTCGCGACGTTTTCGCCCAACAAAAAAGCCCCGGCGCAGGCCGGGGCTTTTGACGTTTCTGTGACTTCGCTCAGCCCAGCGCCTAGTTATCCAAGAGCCTTGGCCTCGCGGCGGCGCGCGGTGAGGATGTATTCGGTGTAGCCGTTCGGTTGCTCGCGGCCCTTGAAGATGAGGTCGCAGGCCGCCTTGAAGGCGACGCCGTCGAAGGCAGGCGCCATCGGCTTGTAGATGGGATCGCCGGCGTTCTGCTTGTCGACGACGACGGCCATGCGCTTCAGCGATTCCATCACCTGCGCCTCGGTGATCACGCCCTGGTGCAGCCAGTTGGCGAGATGCTGGCTGGAGATGCGCAACGTCGCGCGGTCTTCCATCAGGCCGACATCGTGGATGTCGGGCACCTTGGAGCAGCCGACGCCCTGGTCGATCCAGCGCACGACATAGCCGAGGATGCCCTGGCAGTTGTTGTCGATCTCCTGCTTGACGTCATCAGGCGCCCAGTTCGACTTCGACACCGGAATGGTGAGGATGTCCGACAGCTTCGCGCGCGGCCCGCCCTTGGTCAGCTCCTGCTGGCGCGCGATGACGTTGACCTGGTGATAGTGCAGCGCGTGCAGCGTCGCAGCCGTCGGCGAGGGCACCCAGGCGGTGGTGGCGCCGGCCTGCGGATGGCCAAGCTTCTGCGCCAGCATGTCCGCCATCTTGTCGGGCGCGGCCCACATGCCCTTGCCGATCTGGGCGTGGCCGGGCAGGCCACAGGTCAGGCCCATGTCGACGTTCCAGTCTTCATAGGCCTTGATCCAGGCCTGCGCTTTCATTTCGTTCTTGCGGATCATCGGACCCGCTTCCATCGACGTGTGGATCTCGTCGCCGGTGCGGTCGAGGAAGCCGGTGTTGATGAACATGATGCGCTTGGAGGCGCGCTGGATGCAGGCCTTGAGGTTGACGGTGGTACGCCGCTCCTCGTCCATGATGCCGACCTTGAGCGTGTTCTCGGGCAGCGAGAGCATCTTCTCGACGCGGTCGAAGATCTCGCAGGTCAGCGACACCTCGTCCGGGCCGTGCATCTTCGGCTTGACGATATAGGCCGATCCGGTGCGGCTGTTCTTGACCTTGGAGTTGCCCTTGAGGTCGTGGATCGCGAGCAGGCCCGAGACGGCGGCGTCCAGGAGGCCTTCCGGCACTTCCTCGCCCTTCTCGTCCAGCACCGCATCGGTGAACATGTGGTGACCGCAGTTGCGCATCAGCAGCAGGCTGCGGCCGTGCAGCTTCACTTCGCCCTTGCCGTCAGGCGTCTTGTAGACGCGGTCGGTGTTGAGCGAGCGCGTCAGCGTCTTGCCGCCCTTCTCGAAATCGGCCGACAGCGTGCCGTTCATCAGGCCGAGCGTGTTGCGATAGACCAGCACCTTGTCTTCGGCATCAACCGCAGCGACCGAGTCTTCCATGTCTAGAATGGTGGAGACGGCGGCCTCCATGATCATGTCGGCGACGCCGGCCGGATCGTCCTTGCCGATCGCGCTGCTGCGATCGATCTTCACCTCGACATGCAGGCCGTTGTCGGCGAGCAGCACCGCGCTCGGCGCAGCGGCATCGCCCTGGAAGCCGGCGAACTGCGCGGCATTCTTCAGCGCGGTCGCATTGCCGCTCTTCAGCTTCACCGCGAGCTGGCCCGCGACGATGCTGTAGGCGGTGACGTCGGTGTGGCTGCCGGTCGCGAGCGGCGCGGCGGCGTCGAGGAACGCCTTGGCCTTGGCGATCACCTTGTCGCCGCGCGCCTTGTTGTAGCCCTTGCCGCTCTCGGACGGATCGTGCGGGATTGCGTCGGTGCCGTAGAAGGCATCATAGAGCGAACCCCAGCGCGCATTCGCCGCGTTCAGCGCATAGCGCGCATTGGTGAGGGGAACAACCAGCTGCGGACCGCAGATCTTGCCGATCTCCTCGTCGACATTGGCGGTCTCGACCTTCTGCGTCGCCGGCTCCGGGACGAGATAGCCGATCTCCTTCAGGAAGGCGGTGTAGGCATCGAGGTCGAACGCCTTGCCCTTGTTGGCGCGATGCCAGTCGTCGATCTTGGCCTGCAGCGTGTCGCGCACCGCCAGCAGCGCGCGGTTCTTCGGCCCCAGGTCCTTGATGATGGCGGCAACCCCGGCCCAGAACGCATCCGGCGCGATCCCCGTTTTCGGGGCCGCTTCCTTGGCGATGAAGTCAAACAGGACGGGAGCGATCTTCAATCCGTGGGCGTCGACGCGTTTCATGATGGGCTTTCTTGTTGGAAATGGCTGTTTTTGGCTGCTTTTGACCCGACAGCAGCAAAATGCGCCCACGAGGGGCGGCTTTCCGGACCTATTAGCCCCAAAATCGGGGCGGTGAGAAGACCCCCGGGGGTTTGTCAAAATGTCAAGGTGATGTGGGCTGGCGCGTTTTACAAAGCCGATTGAGCCCGACTTCGCGTCATGCGCACAACTGCGCTCCCTCCCCCCTTGCGGGGGAGGGTGGGGGAGGGGGGTAGCCCAGGAAAAGGTGTGTCGGAATTCGACGGAGCGGTGTGCTCATATTGATGGAGAGAGTCCCCGTGTGGACCCCTCTCCCTAACCCTCCCCCTCCCGCAAGGGGGGAGGGGACGCGGCGGTGCAAGCGGATGGAGCCTGCCTCAAATATTCGCAGCGAGGTCCACGAGTTCGTCGAACAGCACGCCGGTCGATTTCAGCATCTGCTCGATCTCGTCCGCCGCCTCGGCCACCGTCCGCTTCGACGTGTCGATCACGAGCTCGGCGGCCTGCGGCGCCTCATAGTCGTTGAGGATGCCGGTGAAGGATTGCAGCGTGCCGGCGCGCGCCTTCTTGTAATGGCCCTTGGGATCGCGGTCCTCGCAGACGCCGGCCGGCGTCGCGACATGGATCTCGCGGAACGCGGTGTCGGCGATGCGGCGTGCGGCGGCGCGGTCCTCGCGGGCCGGCGACACGGCCGCGACGATTGCGATGTGGCCGTTGCGGGCGAGGTGTGTCGCGACCTCGGCAAGGCGGCGGATGTTCTCGCTGCGATCGGCGGCGGAGAAGCCGAGATCGCTGTTGAGGCCTGCGCGCAGCGTGTCGCCGTCGAGCAGGATCGGCGAGCCGCCATTGGTGAAGAGACGTCGCTCCAGCGCCTTTGCCAGCGTCGACTTGCCGGAAGCCGGAAGGCCGGTGAGCCAGACCACGGCACCGTTGTGCTGATAGCGCGCGGAGCGCTCGTCGGGACGGAGTGCCGATTCCACCGGCACGATGTCGACGGGCACGGCGCGCTGGCCGGCATCGACCGACAGCACGAGACCGCCGCCGGCGATGCGTCCGGACACCTCGATCACGAGACGCCCGGTGCGCGGATTCTCGGTGTAGGGATCGGTTGCGATCGGATTCGAAAGAGAAATGTCGATCTCGCCGACATGGTTGCGGCCGATCGCCTTGTTCTCGCTGCTCGAGAGCTCGCCGGGATCGACCGCCTTCTCGATGGCGACGACGGTGGCGCGGCTTTCCTTCGGTCCGCAGCGCACCAGCAGCTGGTCGCCCTTGGCGAGCGGCTTGTCGTGCAGCCAGAAAATGCGCGCACGCAGGCGGCGCGTCTCGCGCGGGGCGGTGCCGGCATGCGCGACGATGTCGCCGCGCTCGATGAACAATTCGCGGTCGAGCGTGATGCCGACCGAGCGGCCGGCGCCCTGACGTCCCGCCACCGGCGTCGCCGGCCAGCTCTCGACCGTCTTGATCTTCGCGATCTTGCCGGCCGGCATGATCACGATCTCATCGCCGGCAACGAGGCTGCCGGATTCGATGCGGCCGGCGACGATGCGGCGGTCATCGAACTTGTAGATCGCCTGCACCGGCAGCCGCAGCGCCAGCGCTTCCAGCGGTCGCGCGGGTTCGAGCCGGTCGAGCGCCTCGACCACGGTCGGTCCCTTGTACCAGCCGATGCGGCCGGTGCGCTCGGCGACGCCGTCGCCGTCGCGCGCGGAAATCGGGATCACGGCCGTCGGCGTCACGCCGAGACCGCTCAGATGCGCGGAAATCTCGTCGCTGATGTCCTTGAAACGCTCGGCGGAGAAGTCGACGCGGTCCATCTTGTTGACGACGACAGCGACCTGCTTCACGCCGAGCAGATGCAGGAGATAGCCGTGCCGCCTGGTCTGGTCGCGCACGCCTTCCAGCGCGTCGATGATCAGCACCGCGCCGTCGGCCTGCGAGGCGCCGGTGATCATGTTGCGCAGGAATTCGGCGTGGCCGGGTGCGTCGATCAGCACGATGTCGCGCGAATTGGTGCGGAAGCGGATTTGCGTGGTGTCGATGGTGATGCCCTGGTCGCGCTCGGTCTGCAGCGCATCGAGCAGGAACGACCATTCGAACGGCATGCCGCGCCGCGCGCTGACGGCTTTGAGCATTTCGAGCTTGCCGTCGGGCAGGCTGCCGGTCTCGTGCAGCAGGCGGCCGACCAGCGTCGACTTGCCGTGGTCGACATGGCCGACGATGACGATGCGCACTTGCGGACGCGTGGTGCCGTTCGGAGTGGCCGGCGAAGCGGGAGTGACGATCATGTTCATAGCCACAAAGCGTCCTTGATCAGAGATAGCCGGCGACGCGAAGGCGCTCGAAGGCGTCCTCGGTCTCGTGGTCGAGCGCGCGCCCGGCGCGTTCCGGCACCTTGGTCTGTTCGAGCTCGATCAGGATCTCGTCGATGGTCGACGCCGTCGAGTTCACGGGATTGGTGATGTCCTGATCGCCCAGCGAGCGATAGCGCTTGCCGTTCTGCGAGAGATAGAGCGGGATGATCGGGATGTTCTCGCGCTTGGTGTAGGCCCAGATGTCGGCCTCGGTCCAATGCAGGATCGGGTGGATGCGCAAATGCGCGCCCTGCGGCGGCGAGGCGTTGAAATGATCCCAGAACTCCGGCGGCTGGTCGCGCACGTCCCAATTGCCTTCGAGGCCGCGCGGCGAGAACACGCGCTCCTTGGCGCGCGTCGCTTCCTCGTCGCGGCGGATGCCGGCGATCAGGCCGTCGAAGCCGTATTTGGCGAGTGCCATCTTGAGCCCTTCCGTCTTGCGCGCGGCGGAACGGGCGGCCGGCGGCAGCGTTGGGTCGACGGCATCGATGGGCGGGCAGGGCTCGACACGGAGATCGAGATCCCACTCCTTCCCGTAATGATCGCGAAAGCGATACATCTCCGGAAACTTCTTGCCGGTGTCGACATGGAGGGCCGGGAACGGCATCTTGCCAAAGAAGGCCTTCCGCGCCAGCCAGATCATGACGTTGGAGTCTTTGCCGAGCGACCACAGCAAGGCGATCTTCTTCAGGCGGGCGAAGGCCTCGCGAAAGATGTAGATGCTCTGCGCCTCGAGCTGGTCCAAATGGTCCATGCTGGGGGCGGTCAGCCCGATTGGAATTTGCTCGGAAACGGGGGCGCGGGAGTCGTGCCCATCTGCACCAGAATCGGTCCTGAGAAGATGCATCTCTGCCACTTTGCGTTTGGAGGCGAATTTTCTATAGTTGCGGTGCAGAAGAGAAGAAAAAATTTTCTCTTTGCGCGCTCGAAACGACACATATATAGAAAATAATTCCAGTCAACCCCGGATGTGGGGGAAGCGAGTATCGCATGCGGTTCTTGCCGGTGTTTCTCGATCTGAAGGCCGGTCCGGTGGTCCTCATCGGCGCGGGTGAGCTTTTGCGCGCCAAGTTGCGCGTGCTCGCCGCTGCCTGCGCGCGCCTCCGCGTGCATGCGATCGACGGCAATCATGACTTTGGTTTCGGCTCTGAGGGCGCGTCGCGTATCGAAATCGCGGCCGACGATCCGCTGACGGCTGATCTCTCCGGCGTCATCGCCATCGTCTGCGCAGGCGCGGGCGACGTCGGCGTTGCCATGTCGGCGCGCGCCAAGGCGCTCGGCCTGCCCGTCAACGTCATGGACGATCTCGAGCATTCCAGCTTCATCTTCCCGGCCATCGTCGACCGCGGCGATGTCGTGGTCGCCGTCGGCACCGGCGGCACCTCGCCGGTGGTGGCGCGGCGCGTGCGCGAGAAGATCGAGGCGCTGCTGCCGGCGCGCATCGGCGAGCTCGCCGAGTTCATCGGCGCCTTCCGCAAATCCATCAACGAGCGCATCGTCGAGTTTCCGCTGCGTCGCCGCTTCTGGGAGCGCGTCATCGACGGCCCGATCGGCGCCGCGGTGCTCGCCGGCCGCAAAGGCGAAGCCGACGCATCGCTCAAGGCGATTTCCGATCCGTCCGCATTCGCGCGTGCCGACAAGCCGGAAGGCTCGGTCGCGCTTGTGGGCGCCGGTCCCGGCGACCCGGACCTTCTCACCATCAAGGCGCTGCGCGCACTCCAGGACGCCGACATCGTCTTCCATGACGAATTGGTCTCGCCCGAAATTCTCGACCGCATCCGCCGCGACACCACGCGCGTGCCGGTCGGCCGCCGCGTCGGCAAGCCCGGTATCGGCCAGGACGCCATCAACAAGCGCATGATCGAGGCCGCACAAGCAGGCCAGCGCGTCGTGCGGCTGAAGGGCGGCGATCCCTTCGTGTTCGGCCGTGGCGGCGAAGAGGTCGAAGCCTTGCGCGCCGCCGGCATCGCCTATTCGATCATCCCCGGCATCACGGCGGGGCTCGGCGGCGCCGCCGATTTCGAGGTGCCGCTCACCTATCGTCACGAAGCGACCCGCATCACCTTCCTCACCGCGCACAAGGCGCGCGATGCCGAAGCCGTGGACTGGTCGACGCTGACCGACACCAAGATGACCGTTGTCGTCTACATGGGCATGACCGCTGCGCCAGCCGTGCGCGCAGGTCTGTTCGCGGCCGGCCGTTCGCCGGAGACGCCGGTCGGCGTGTTCGCCCGTGTCACGCGGCCCGATGCGCAAGGAGCGATCGGTACGCTGCGTGATTTGCCCGAGCTCGTGCGGCGGATCCATGGTGGTCCCGCCATCCTCATCATCGGCGACGTGGTCCGGCATGCCGGCTCGCTTCGCCGCCAGACACCCAAAGAAATCATCTCTGACCTATTGGATGCAGCTGAATGACCTCCCCTCTGCAACAAAAACTGAAAATCACGGGCCCGTCCGTTGTGACCGCCAACCGCACCTGGGACGGCGTGGTGGTCTATCGCACCGCCGCCAAGGGCTGGTCCGTGGAACTGACCGATGCCGCGATCGTGCGAAACTCGGATGAGGCGAAAGCGTTGCTTGCCGAGGCCGTTGCCGATGACGTCGGCGCAATCGGCCCCTATATCGCGCCGGTGCAGGTCGATGATGCCGGCAAGATCCTGCCGGGCAATCTGCGCGAGCAGATCCGCCGCGACGGCGTGACAATCGGCTTGCCGGTCTGATCGCAGGTCGAGCTGTAAGGCACTCTAATCATGTACGCTTACGACGAAATCGACCGCACGCTGGTCAACGAGCGCGTCTCTGAATTCCGCGACCAGGTGCAGCGCCGTCTCTCGGGCGAGCTCACCGAGGACGAATTCAAGATGCTGCGCCTGCAGAACGGCGTCTATCTGCAGCTGCACGCCTACATGTTCCGCGTCGCGATTCCCTACGGAACGCTGGCGTCGAACCAGTTGCGGGCGCTTGCCCATGTCGCGCGCAAATACGACCGCGGCTACGGCCATTTCACCACGCGCCAGAACATCCAGTTCAACTGGATCAAGCTGTCGGACCTGCCGGATGCGCTCGCCGATCTCGCCGAAGTCGGCATCCACGCGATGCAGACCTCCGGCAACAACATGCGCAACGTCACCTCGGATCAGTGGGCTGGCGTCGCGCCGGGCGAGATCGAGGATCCCCGCATCTGGTCGGAGCTGATCCGCCAGCATACCACGCTGCACCCGGAATTCTCGTTCCTGCCGCGCAAGTTCAAGATCGCGATCACCGCGTCGGATCACGACCGCGCCGCGATCAAGGTTCACGATATCGGCCTGCGTCTGATCAAGAACGAGAAGGGCGAGACCGGCTTCGAGGTTCTGGTCGGGGGCGGCCTCGGCCGCACGCCGTTCATCGGCAAGACCATCAAGCACTTCGTCCACGGCCGCGATCTGCTCAGCTATATCGAGGCCATTCTGCGCGTCTACAACCAGTACGGACGCCGCGACAACATCTACAAGGCGCGGATCAAGATCCTGGTGCACGAGCTCGGCATCGAGAAGTTTTCGCGCGAGGTCGAGGAGGAGTGGCAGCACATTCGCAACTCCTCGCTCCAGATCGACGACGAGGTGATCGAGGACATCCGCTCGCGCTTCATCTATCCGTCTTACGAGAAACTGCCGCATATGCCGGACGAGCTGCGGCAGGCCGCCGCCGATCCCGAGTTCGAGGCCTGGCGCAAGAACTCGGTCGCCGCTCACAAGAACCCCGGCTACTCCATCGTCACGATCTCGCTGAAGCCGATCGGAGCGCCTCCCGGCGATGCCACCGCCGAGCAGATGGATGCGCTGGCCGATCTCGCCGACAAATATTCCTTCGGCGAGATCCGCGTCGGTCACGAGCAGAATCTGGCGCTGCCGCACGTCGCCAAGCGCGACCTGCCGGCGCTGTGGAAGGCGCTCGACAAGCTCGGGCTGGCGACGCCGAACGTCAATCTGATCACCGACATCATCGCCTGCCCCGGGCTCGACTATTGCTCGCTGGCGAATGCGCGCTCGATCCCGATCGCGCAGGAATTGACGCGGCGCTTTGCCAATCACGAGCTGGCCAACCTGATTGGCCGGCTCCACATCAACATCTCCGGCTGCATCAATGCCTGCGGCCATCACCATGTCGGCCATATCGGCATTCTCGGCGTCGAGAAGAACGGCGAGGAGGTCTATCAGATCACCATTGGCGGCCGCGCCGACGAGAGCGCCGCACTCGGCAATCTGATCGGCCCCGGCGTCAAGTTCGACGAGGTCGCCGACGTCATCGAGGACGTCGTGGAGGCTTATCTTGCGCTGCGCGAGCGGCCGGAGGAGCTGTTCGTCGACACGGTGAAGCGCCTCGGTGTCGAACCCTTCAAGGAGCGCGTCTATGCCACTCGTTAACGGCGGAAAGATCGCCGACGACAGCTTCGTCAAGCTCGCCGTCGACACCCCGCTGCCCGAGGGCGGCGACATTCTGGTGCCGGCCGAGCGCTTTCTTGGCGAGGCCGTTGCGCTGCTCAAGCGTTCCGGCAAGGTCGGCGTGATCTGGCCCAACAATCGCGACATCGCCGAGCTCGTGCCGTATCTCGGCAGGATCGCCGCCGTAGCGCTGGTGTTCCCGAGCTTCCGGGATGGGCGCGCCTATAGCCAGGCGCGGCTGCTGCGCGAGCGCTACAACTACCGCGGCGAGCTGCGTGCGACGGGGCAGGTGCTGCGCGACCAGTTCGTCTTCATGCTGCGTGCCGGCTTCGACTCGTTCGAGGTCAAGAAGCAGGCCGACGCGGAAGCCTTCATGCAGACTGCCAAACGCTATTCGGTGTTCTACCAGCCGACCGGCGATGGCCGCATCACGGCGCTGCACCGGCGCATGCAGCTGCGTCACTCCGAAGGTGTCGGCACGTGAACGCGATCGCGCCTCAGGTCTCGTCCGTGTCTGCGCTGCCTTCGGCGGAGGAGCTCGCTCGCGCCTTGCGCGATGCCTCGCCCGCGGAGGTCATCGCCGCGGCGCTGGAGACGGTCGGGCGCGAGAAGCTTGCGCTCGTGTCGTCCTTCGGCGCGGAATCGGCGACGCTGTTGAAGGTGATGGCGGATGTCGATCCTGCGATCCCCGTGATCTTCCTCGACACCGGATGGCTGTTCGAGGAGACGCTGGCCTATCGCGATACGCTGATCGAAACGCTCGGCCTGAAGGACGTCCGCTCGATCAAGCCGGCCGAGGAGGCGCTGTCGCGCGACGATCCCGACCGCGATCTCTGGTTCTCTGATCCCGACGCCTGCTGCCGCATCCGCAAGGTCGAGCCGCTGGCGCGCGCGCTGAAGCCGTTCGACGCCTGGCTCAACGGCCGCAAGCGCTTTCAGGGCAATGCACGCGCCGATATTCCCGTCGTCGAGGACGACGGCGCGCGGTTGAAGTTCAATCCCTTCGCCAATGTCTCGCGCGAGGAACTCGAAGCGATCTTCGTCCGCGCCAAATTGCCGCGTCATCCACTGGCTGCCTCCGGTTTCCTGTCGGTTGGGTGTATGCCTTGCACCAGCAGAACGGCCGAAGGCGAGGATGCGCGCGCCGGTCGCTGGCGCGGCCGGGCGAAGACAGAATGCGGCATCCACACGATGAAGATTTCGTAGCACAGCTGCGCTGCCCGGCTTCGAACAAGAAAATCCGGTTCCGTTGACTTAAGCGCGTTTCGCCACGAGTTATGCCTGCCATCGATGACGCCGATGTCGTCGAGGTGAATGGAGATGGACATGATGCGCCGTATCGTTCCGCTCGCGGCAGGACTGCTCGTAACGGGATTCTTGGCAAGCTCGGCTCTCGCCGCTGACATCAATTTGTTGAACGTGTCGTACGATCCGACGCGTGAGCTCTATGCCGAGTTCAACAAGGCGTTCGCGACCGCCTATCAGAAGGAGACAGGCAAGAGCGTCGAGATCAAGCAGTCGCATGGCGGCAGCGGTTCGCAGGCGCGTAGCGTGATCGACGGCTTGCAGGCCGATGTGGTGACGCTGGCGCTCGCCTATGACATCGACGCCATCGCGAACAAGGGCCTGACCGCGGCCGACTGGCAGAAGCGGCTGCCGCAGAATTCATCACCCTACACCTCGACCATCGTGTTCCTGGTGCGCAAGGGCAATCCCAAGGGCATCAAGGACTGGGACGATCTGCTCAAGTCCGGCGTTGCCGTGATCACGCCGAACCCGAAGACCTCGGGCGGGGCGCGCTGGAATTATCTCGCCGCCTGGGGCTTTGCGCAGAAGAAGTACGGCTCGGCCGACAAGGCCAAGGACTTCATCGGAAAGCTCTATCAGCAGGTTCCGGTGCTGGATACCGGCGCACGTGGCGCCACCGTGACCTTCGTCGAGCGCGGCGTCGGCGACGTGCTGCTCGCCTGGGAGAACGAGGCGTTCCTCGCGCTGAAGGAGTTCGGCGCGAACAAGTTCGAGATCGTGGCGCCGCCGCAGTCGATCCTCGCCGAGCCGCCGGTCGCGATCGTGGACAAGGTTGCCGACAAGAAGGGCACCCGCAACGCGGCCGATGCCTACCTTCAGTACTGGTACACCAAGGAAGGCCAGGAGATTGCGGCGCGCAACTTCTACCGTCCGCGCGACGCCGAGATTGCCAAGAAGTATGAAAACTCCTTCGCGAAGGTCGAGCTGTTCACGATCGACGACGTCTTCGGCGGCTGGACCAAGGCGCAGAAGGAACATTTTGCCGACGGCGGCGTTTTCGATCAGATTTACAAGAACTGATCGGGCGCTGTCGTAGGAGGCTTTAGCAGGGGGCCTGGTGAGCGCACTCGCAGCACGACGACGGACATTGCCGGGCTTCGGTCTCACGATGGGACTGACGCTTTCCTGGCTGTCGATCATCATCCTGATTCCGCTCGCCGGCCTGTTCCTGCGCACGCTTGAGCTGAGCCCCGAGCAGTTCTGGGCCATCCTCTCCAGCCGCCGCACCCTGAATGCGCTCCGGGTCTCCTTCGGGCTCGCCTTCGCGGCGGCCTGCGTCAATCTGGTGATGGGCAGCATCATCGTCTGGGCGCTGGTGCGCTACCGCTTCCCCGGTCGGCGCATCTTCGACGCCATTGTCGACGTGCCGTTCGCGCTGCCGACGGCGGTGGCCGGCGTCGCGCTGACCGCGCTGTTCGCCGAGAAGGGCTGGCTGGGGGCGCCGCTCGCCGCGCTCGGCATCAAGGTGGCATTCACGCCGGTCGGCATCTTCGTCGCCATGATCTTCATCGGCATCCCCTTCGTGGTCCGCACCGTGCAGCCGGTGCTGCAGGACCTCGACCCTGAGATCGAGGAGGCTGCCGGTAGTCTCGGCGCGAGCCGCTGGCAGACCATTATCCGCGTGATCCTGCCCTCGCTCGCGCCGGCGCTGCTCACGGGTCTCGCGCTCGCCTTCGC
The DNA here is from genome assembly GCF_028128625.1 of Bradyrhizobium sp. CCBAU 45389. Taxonomy (NCBI): domain Bacteria; kingdom Pseudomonadati; phylum Pseudomonadota; class Alphaproteobacteria; order Hyphomicrobiales; family Nitrobacteraceae; genus Bradyrhizobium; species Bradyrhizobium sp. CCBAU 45389. The sequence continues at coordinate 168,262 of NZ_LBIY01000086.1, forward strand.
CCGCGCCGTCGGCGAATACGGCTCGGTGATCTTCATCGCCGGTAATCTGCCCAACGTCTCCGAGATCGCCCCGCTCTTGATCGTGATCCGGCTCTCCGAATTCCGCTATGCCGATGCGACCGCCATCGCGGTGGTCATGCTCGTCGTATCTTTCGTCATCATCTTCGCCGTCAACCGGCTCCAGCGCTGGGCGCAGAGCCGGATTCCGGCGCGTTGAGGAGGGATGCGATGACGATGCAGATCGCAGATACCGTGTCGCTCTCGGCCTCCGACGCCAAGACGCGCGCGCATGCGGCGGCCGCGCGCGACAACCTGCGCACCGAGCCGCGCGCGGTGCGCATCGCCATCATCACGCTGGCGATCATGTTCCTCACCGTCTTCGTCGTGCTGCCGCTGGTCGTCGTGTTCGCGCAGGCGTTTTCGCGCGGCATCCTCGCCTATCTCGCTGCACTCGCCGAGCCGGAGGCGATGGCGGCGATCAAGCTGACGCTGATCGTCGCGGCGATCTCGGTCGGTCTCAATCTCGTGTTCGGCCTCGTCGCCGCCTGGGCCATCGCCAAGTTCGAGTTCAAGGGCAAGACCTTCCTGATCACGCTGATCGACCTGCCGTTCTCCGTGAGTCCGGTGATCTCGGGCCTCGTTTTCGTGCTGCTGTTCGGCGCGCAAGGCTATTTCGGCAGCTGGCTGCGCGACCATGACATCCAGATCCTGTTCGCGGTGCCCGGCATTGCGCTTGCGACCACCTTCGTGACCTTCCCGTTCGTGGCGCGTGCGCTGATCCCCTTGATGCAGGAGCAGGGCACGCAGGAGGAGGAGGCCGCGATCTCGCTCGGCGCCTCCGGCTTGCAGACCTTTTTCCGGGTCACGCTGCCCAACATCAAATGGGGCGTGCTCTACGGCGTCCTGCTCTGCAATGCGCGCGCGATGGGCGAGTTCGGCGCGGTCTCGGTCGTCTCCGGCCACATCCGCGGCGAGACCAACACCATGCCGCTCTTGGTCGAGATCCTCTACAACGAATACCAGTTCGTCGCCGCCTTCGCGATCGCCTCGCTGCTGGCGATGCTCGCGCTGATCACGCTGATCGCAAAAACCGTCCTCGAACGTCATCTCGACGAAGGAGAAGACGCAAGTGACCATTGAAGTCAGGAATCTCGTCAAGAAGTTCGGCAGCTTCGCCGCCCTCGACGGCGTCGACCTCAAGGTCGACAACGGCGAATTGCTGGCGCTGCTCGGGCCCTCCGGCTCCGGCAAGACCACCTTGCTGCGGATCATCGCCGGCCTCGACTGGCCTGATTCCGGCGAGGTCTCCTTCAACGGCGAGGATGCGCTGGCGCAGGGCGCGCGCGAACGAAATGTCGGCTTCGTGTTCCAGCACTACGCGCTGTTCCGCCACATGACCGTGTTCGAGAACGTCGCCTTCGGCCTGCGCGTGCAGCCCCGCGCGGTCCGCAAGGACGAAGCCACCATCCGTGCGCGCGTCAAGGAGCTGCTCGATCTCGTGCAGCTCGACTGGCTCGCCGACCGCTATCCGAGCCAGCTCTCCGGCGGCCAGCGCCAGCGCATCGCGCTCGCCCGGGCGCTCGCGATCGAGCCGCGCATCCTGCTGCTCGACGAGCCCTTCGGTGCGCTCGATGCGAAGGTGCGCAAGGAGCTGCGCAGATGGTTGCGCTCGCTGCACCACGAGATCAACGTCACCTCGATCTTCGTGACCCACGACCAGGAGGAGGCGCTCGAAGTCGCCAACCGCGTCGTGGTGATGGACAAGGGCCGGATCGAGCAGATCGGCTCGCCCGACGACGTCTATGAGACCCCGGCGACCGCCTTCGTGCACGGCTTCATCGGTGAGTCCATCGAGCTGCCGGTCCAGGTCGACGGCGGCGTCATCAGGCTCGGCGACCGGCCGCTTCAGCTCGCGGCCGAGGGCCTAGCGCCTGGCGCGTCAAAGCTGTTCGTACGGCGACATGACATGCTGGTCGGCCCGCCCGGCACCGGAGCCTTCGAGGGCGCGGTCCAGCATGTCCGCAATTTCGGCCCGGTGCAGCGGGCCGAGGTCGCGCTGTCAGGCGGCGAAACCATCGAGATCGACGCCCCCCGCGACAAGGAACTGCGCGCCGGCGACACCATCGGCCTCAATCCCCGCCGCTACCGGATATTTGCAGGCTGAGGTTGCTGTCATTCCGGGATGGTCCGAAGGACCAGACCCGGAATCTCGAGATTCCGGGTTCAGTGCTGCGCACTGCCCCGGAATGACAGCTACGATTTTCCTCAAAATTCACCTTTCAGCCACGGTTGGTATGCAACAACGGCCCCTCATTTGGGGGCCTCGATTCATGCGCGCTGCGGCCGCAATTCTCATCACTTTGCTGCTCGCCGGCTGTGCCGGCAACGAAGCACCGGTCCAGCAGCCGTCGATGTATACCGACATGGCGGTCCCGGGCGCCAAGCTCGACGCCCAGGCCGCCGCGGTGATGATCTCGCAATACCGCCAGAACAACATGCTCGGCACGGTCGTGATCGATCCTGACCTGATGCGGCTCGCCGAATCCCAGTCCCAGGCCATGGCTGCGGCCAACAAGATGGACCACGACGTCCGCGCGCCGCTGGCCAAGCGCCTTGCCACAGGCGCCTATCCGGCCACGGTTGCTGTCGAGAACGTCTCGGCCGGCTATCATACGCTGGCGGAAGCGTTTTCCGGCTGGCGCGACTCGCCTCCGCACCGCGCCAACATGCTCAAGAGCGGTGTCACAAAATTGGGCATTGCGGCCAGCTATGCTCCGGGCACCAAGTACAAGGTGTTCTGGACCATGATCCTGGCCTCGACCGAGCGATAAGCCAGACTTGATCCCGGGATGCATTGACGCCGCGGCCGACTGTCGCCACGGTGGCGCGCCATTTGCTATTGTTCCCGCATGACCGATGTTCCCTTATGACCGATCATAGCCCGGAATCCGCCAGCGTCCCCGCGAATGCACAACGCGTCCTGGTCCTGCAGGGCGGCGGCGCGCTCGGCTCCTATCAGGCCGGCGCCTATCAGGCGCTGTGCGGCTACGGCTTCGAGCCGGAATGGGTCGCCGGCATCTCCATCGGCGCCATCAACGCCGCCATCATCGCCGGCAATGAGGGCCACACCCGCGTCAAGCGGCTGAAGGAATTCTGGGAAATGGTGTCGGCGCCGGTGCCGTGGAAGCCGGTCGGCAAGAGCGATCACAGCCGCGAGCTGTTCAACTCGACCAGTGCCGCGCTGATCGCCACCTTCGGCGTGCCCGGCTTCTTCGTGCCGCGCGTCCCGCCCGCGCCGATGTGGCCGCCGGGCCATCGCGAAGCCGAGAGCTATTACGACACCGCGCCGCTCAAGAAGACGCTGGAGCGGCTGGTCGATTTCGACCGCATCAACGACCTCAAGACGCGCTTCTCGGTCGGCGCGGTCGGCGTCACCTCCGGCAACTTCAAATATTTCGACAATTACGAGTTCAAGAAGCTCGGCAAGAAGATCGGCCCCGAGCACATCATGGCCTCCGGCGCGCTGCCGCCGGGCTTCCCGTCCGTGATCATCGACGGCGAGCATTATTGGGACGGCGGCATCGCCTCCAACACCCCGCTCGACTACGTGCTCGACGCAGAGCTCGCGCGCGACATGCTGATCTTCCAGGTCGATCTGTTTTCCGCGCGCGGGGATCTGCCGAATTCGCTGCTCGAGGCCACCGAGCGCGAGAAGGACATCCGCTTCTCCAGCCGCACGCGCATGAATACGGACAAGAACAGGCAGATCCACAATGCGCGCCGGGCCGTGCGCGACCTCATTTCCAAATTGCCCGATTATCTCAAGAATGACCCTTCCGTCGAATTCCTCGCCAAGGCATCTCGTGAGAGCACCGTCACGGTCGTGCATTTGATCTATCGCAGCAAGAACTACGAATCCTCGTCCAAGGATTACGACTTCTCGCATGTCGCCATGGTCGAGCATTGGGAAGCCGGCGTGCGCGACGTGCATCTGTCGATGCGCCACAAGGACTGGCTCGAGAAGCCGCAGTCCGGCGAGACCATGGTGGCTTACGATCTCACGGGGGACGTCACCGCGCCCCCGGCAAAAAGGAGCGAATAACATGGGTATTCTGTCAGGCAAGAACGCCGTCGTGACCGGTTCGACCAGCGGTATCGGGCTCGCCTATGCGCGCGCTTTTGCCGCCGCCGGTGCCAACGTCGTCATCAACGGCTTCGGCTCCCCCGAAGACATCGAGAAGGAGCGCGCCAAGATCGAATCCGACTTCGGCGTCAAGGCGGTCTACTCGCCCGCCGACATGACCAAGCCGGCCGAGATCGCCGGCATGATCGCGCTCGGCGAGAAGTCGTTCGGCTCGGTCGACGTCCTCGTCAACAATGCCGGCATTCAGTTCGTCTCGCCGATCGAGGAGTTCCCGCCGGAGAAGTGGGACCAGATCATCGCGATCAACCTGTCCTCGGCCTTCCATGCCATCCGCGCCGCGGTGCCCGGCATGAAGAAGAAAGGCTGGGGCCGCATCATCAACACGGCGTCGGCGCACTCGCTGGTCGCCTCGCCCTTCAAGTCGGCCTACGTGTCGGCCAAGCACGGCATCGCCGGTCTCACCAAGACCGTGGCGCTGGAAGTGGCAACCCACAAGATCACCTGCAACTGCATCAGCCCCGGCTATGTCTGGACCCCGCTGGTGGAGAAGCAGATCCCCGACACCATGAAGGCGCGCGGCCTGACGCGCGAGCAGGTCATCAACGACGTGCTGCTCGACGCGCAGCCGACCAAGGAGTTCGTCACCTCCGAGCAGGTCGCGGCGCTGGCGCTGTTCCTGTGCAGCGACGACGCCGCGCAGATCACCGGCACCAACCTGTCGATCGACGGCGGCTGGACCGCGGAGTAAGCACTCGGTACCGTAGGTTGGGCAAAGGCGCGTCAGCGCCGTGCCCACCATTTTTCGCTATTGAGCAAAGAGCGGTGGGCACGCTTCGCTTTGCCCACCCTACGAGAGCGGGAGCGAGGCGGCAGCTTTCCGCCTAATGCGTCCAGGCCAGCGCCGTCACGATCGCCGACGACAGGTTCAGCTCCGCGAACATGATCTTGCCGGCGACCACGAACAGCACGCTGGCAAGCGTCAGGCGCAGCACCGTCTCGGGGACGCGCGTCGCGCTGTAGCTGCCGACGATGATGCCGGGCAGCGAGCCCAGCAGCAGCACGCCCATCAGGCCCCAGTCCACATCGCCGAGCGCCCAGTGCCCGATGCCGGCGACCAGCGTCAGCGGCACCGCATGGGCGATGTCGGAGCCGACGATGGTTGCCATCGGCAGGCGCGGGTAGAGCAGCAGCAGCACGGTGACGCCGACCGCGCCGGCACCGACCGACGAGATCGACACCAGCACGCCGAGCACGATGCCGGTGATGACGGTCGCAACCGCCGTGGTGCGTTCGTCGACGCGCTCCAGTGTCCTGCGGTAGCGCTCCATGATCGCCTTGCGGAAGATCAGCGAGGTCGCGGTCAGCAGCAGCGCGAAGCACAGCACGAGATTGACCAGGCTGCGCTCGGCATCGCTTCTGAGGTCGAGCTTCCACAGCAGCAGCAGCGTCAGCGCGCTCGCCGGAATGCTGCCGCAGGCGAGCCGCAGCACCGCCGGCCAGTGCACGCTGCGCGACCAGCCATGCACGAAGCTGCCGCCGGTCTTGGTGGCGGCGGCATAGAGCAAATCGGTGCCGACAGCGGTGGAGGGATGGACGCCGAACAGCAGGATCAGCAGCGGCGTCATCAACGAGCCGCCACCGACGCCGGTCATCCCGACAAGCAGGCCGACGCCAAATCCGGAGGCGACGTAGAGTGGATCGATCATGGTCTGGGGAAGCTTAGGTTTATCTCGTCGGTTGGGCAATACGACGTAGAATAAACTTTCCCTGGAGCGCAACTACTTGGGCGGAATAAGAAAAATCATGCTGCAACGGAAGGCTCGAGGGGTGTTTCACCTCTTTCCCGGGCCTGCTGCGAAACAGCCGTCCTCAGGTCCGAGGTGAAGCATATTGCCTTTCCGGCTCGTTCAGCCCCGCGAGGGGCCGCCGTGACGTGTGGCGGATGTGGACGATATGAATGACCTCGCCACTGACACGGTAAAATATCCGAAACGGATAGCGGACGACCGTTACCACGCGGACCTGGGAACGTTGTGTGACCCGTGGCGATGAGAAAGGCGCAGCCCGGATGCGCTCGATGACGCCAGAAAATCTTCGTCCGACGGCCTCGGCGATCGCTGGGCTGGCGTTGCTGGCAAAATAGGTCGCGATGTCTTCGAGGTCAGCAAGCGCCTCTCGGGTCCAGGCGACCCTCATCCGCGCCGAAATTTCGCGAAGACCTCCGCGACCTCGGCGTCCGTGGCGACCTCTCCGCGATCTATTGAGGCTAAGGCCGCGTCGATGCTCCGCAATTCTTCTTGCGTCGCCTCATATTCGCCGCCGAGCAGTTCGCTCTCGATTTCGCTAGCAATCGCAACCAGCTCGTTCTGGGCCTCTTCAGGCCAAGTCTGGGCACGTTCCAGAAGGTTTCGCAGATCGCTTGCAGCCATGCCTGACTATATCAGGTGCCGAATTGCTTTCCAATTGCCTCAAGTCGATGGCTGAACGCCAGCACGTGCAGTCCCAGCCGCTGCCGCACGATCCAGAACAGCAGGACCGTCTCGAAGCTCAGCGAGATCGAGGTCGCGGCCGCCGCGCCGTGGCCGCCGAAGCGCGGCACCAGGATCACGCAGAGCACGAGGTTCATCACGAAGGCGAGCGCATAGGCCAGCGCGCAGATCTTCTGCTGGCCGAGCATGTTGAGCAGGCGCTCGACCGGGCCGATCGCGGCGCGCACCACGAGGCCGATCGCGGCGACGAACATGATGTCGTAGCCGACCACGAATTGCGGCCCGAACAGCCAGAGCAGCGGCTTGCCGAGCGCGAGCAGCACGATGGTCGCCGCCAGCGACGGCCAGAACGTCCAGTTGATGGCGTGCGCGACATAGGCCGACAGCCGCGCCTTGTCGCCGCTGGCATTGTATTCCGCGAAGCGATGCGCCGTTGTCGCCGACATCGCGTAGTGGATGAACGAGACCAGCGCCAGCGTCTTCACCACGGCGAAATAGACGCCGACCTCGTCGGACGGGCGGAACTGCTGCAGCACCAGCACGTCGGTGTAGGAGAGGAGCAGGTAGAAGCTCTCCACCAGCAGGATCGGCAGTGAGACAGCGAGCCAGCCGCTGACATCGTAGGCCTTGGGGCCCGGCTCGATGTGATCGGCGAGCTTGCGGTTCAGCACTACCATCTGCCCGGTCATCGCGATCCACACCGCGCCCAGGCTTGCGACCATCGCGGCGACCGCGCCGAGATGATAGCCGAGCAGGAAGGCAGCGCCCGTGATGCCGATGATCAGCGCCTGACGGATGATGAATTGCGGCATCAGGCCGAGCTGCATCCAGTCATGCGAGCGCGCGATGCCGTCCTGGGTGTTGGCGACGACGAAGGCGGGCAGCGTCATGCAGCCGATATAGAGCGGCAGCACCTCGGCCGGATCGATCCAGGGCGACAGCAGCCTGACGATGCCGGCAAGGCCGAGCGATACCAGAGTGGAGACGGCAAAGGTCAGCCAGCGGCTGCCGGAGAGGAAGCCGCGCAGCAGTGCATGCTCGCCGCCGGCGCGGTACTCCGGAATGATCTTCTGCGCGGAGGCCGAGATACCGAAATCCATCATGCTGCCGAGCAGCAGCACCCAGGTCCAGACATAGACATAGATGCCGTAGTCGGACGTGCCCATCCAGCGCGCCAGCAGCACCTGCGAGACATAGGCGAGGCCTGCGCTGATGACGCGGATGATGAAGATGGTGCCGGCCAGTCGCCGCGTCAGCGACGCCTCGCTCGATCCGCCCGTGAGCTTGGCCCGCAGCCGCACGATCAGCCCGGCCGGTCCGGTCGTTGCGGGTTGTGCATCCATCACGGCCAATTCGAAGATCCCCAAGCGCCCGCATCAGGCGTCCCGCATGCTGCGGCAGCCTTCGACCTAGCAACCATTCGTTAAGATACGGTTGGACCACCGATGTTGTCCCGGCCTGGGACGTGTACGCATGAACTGGCGCGGCGTCAGGGCGCGGCATGCAACAGGCGGCCCTTTGGGGCCGCCTGATGTAACTTCAGAGCAGATGGGCTATTGGCAGAGATGCTGGCGACCGTCAGCACCCTTGTAAAGGGTGCCAGGCCTGCAGACGATGCCGTTGCGGGCGGCATATTGAGACCAGCTGCCGTTCCAGCCGTAACCGCCGCCGCCACCGCCATACATGGCGTAGGAATTGCCCCAGCCGCCGGGATTGCCCCAGCTGCCGGCGGCGGGAGCGCCTACTGGCGCCGGCTGTTGAGACGCTGCTCGCCGAGATACTTGCCGATACCGAGGGCTGGTGGGGGGACTGCCGGTCCCAAGACCCGTGCAGTTGGCGAATTCAGCTTGGCAGAGGTCCGGATTGGATTGGGCCCACTGCGCTGGTGCAGCAGAACTGAACAAGGCGGCTGCCGCAACCACGGCCGCGCCAAGAATCCTTGGATTCATCATGGCTTGCTCCTTGTGGTTTGACGTGGCGCTGAATGCCACGTTTGGCGGAGCCTATACGACGCTTGCGAGCCTGACCATGCTGCTTCGGCATCGCCAAAATTGGGACTGCTCTGGGTCTAGGAACGGTAATGCTCTGGCTGATCGTAAGATTTCCGCTTGAGCGTCAGAGGCTGACGTCTGCGCCTTCTCGATTACACGTTCTCGTGTGCAATGTTGCACGGGAGCCGGGACGATCGGGAAACATCATTCCAGATTCGTATTGAACTCGTACGACTTCTCGGGCCCGACCAGCGTGAACTTCAGCGCGGCCCCCTCGGGCTTGGCGCCCGGCGGCAACCCGTCGAGCTCGAACGTGAAGCGCTTCACTCCGGGCGCGCTGTGCGCGACCGGCGCCGGGATCGGCAATGCCCAGTCGGGCGTCGGCCCTTCCACGTACAGATTGACGTTGCGGCCGTCGGGCACGACCACGTCGACCACCACGTTCTTGGGGCCGTCGCGCTTGACGTCGCGAATGGTGAGCGGATTGGGATCGCCGATCGTGGCGGGCTTCGGCACGGTGTCGAGCGCCGCACGCAAATTCGCGTCTTCGGTCGAGGCGACGCTGTTGAAGCCGAGCTCGGCATTGGCCTCGACGGGAATGCAGAGTTTCTCGCACACGGCGTAGTTGATCTCGGCGCGCAGCGTCACCGGCTTGTCGGCCGACTTGGCGACGATGCGCAGCGGCAACACGATCTGGTCGTGATAGCCGATCGAGTGGCCGCCGGCGCCGTCGTCGAACTTCAGCGGCGCCGGCCACATCACCGTCACCGCTTCGACATTATCGGATTTCGAGAAGTCGAACCGCGGCGGAACGCCGGAATCGCCGGGCATGCGCCAATAGGTCTTCCAGCCCGGCTGGAGCTGGAAGGCGATACCGCCGAGCAGCACGGCGCCACTGCGCGATCCCGCCAGCAGCCGCACCGCGGAATGTCCGTCGCGCTGCCACGGCGAGGCGTCGTCGGCATAGGCGGTGATGGCCAGCGCTGACGCGAACAGGGCTGTCGCGACGCCGATCGCCGCACGCGGGGGAACTTGTGTGAGCATGGCACGTCTTTACAGGGTCGCCCTGGGGCAAACCATTGAATTGCTTGTGATGGATGCACTCGAATCTAATCTCTGCAAGCCTTGATTTGACAGCGGCTAGGTCCGACATCAGGATAGGAATTGAAACCGGAGTGCTTCACCGATGGCTCCCACTGGCAAGAGGACGGGCGAAAGCACCCGCAACGCGGGCCCCACGCCTCCCAATTCAGCCGGCTATCTCGACGGCCGCCTCCTGATCGCGATGCCCGTGATGGGCGATCCCCGCTTCGAGCGCTCGGTGATCTATCTCTGCGCTCATTCGGCGGAAGGCGCCATGGGCATCATCGTCAACCATCCCGCCGGCAGCATCGACTTCCCCGAGCTGTTGCAGCAGCTCGGCATCATCAAGAAGGGCGAGCACATCAAGCTGCCGGAGAATGCCGAAAGCATGAAGGTGCTGCGCGGCGGGCCGGTCGATACCGGCCGCGGCTTCGTGCTGCATTCCAGCGACTTCTACATCGAGAACGCGACGCTGCGGATCGATGACGGCGTCTGCCTCACCGCGACCGTCGACATCCTGCGCGCGATCGCCAATGGCTCCGGCCCCAAGCACGCCATCCTCGCGCTCGGCTACGCCGGCTGGGCGCCGGGCCAGCTCGAGACCGAGATCCAGAGCAATGGCTGGCTGCATTGCGATGCGGACACCGACCTGATCTTCGGCGACGACGTCGACGAGAAATACGGCCGCGCCCTGCGCAAGATCGGCATCGACCCCGGCATGCTCTCGAACGAGGCCGGGCACGCGTAGCTGGCGCGGCATCCACCGCTGTCGCGAGTCACCCTCTGCTGTCATGCCCCGGCTTGACCGGGGCATCCAGTACGCCGCAGCCTATCGTTTCTATCACGACCGTCTCGGAGTACTGGATCGCCCGGTCAAGCCGGGCGATGACACCCGTTGCTATGCCGCGCCTACTCCGCCGCCTGCTGCTGCACCGTCGGCTCGGTCCCCGCGACCGTCGCCCTGCGCATGTCGCGCGGTTGCGACTGGTCGTAGCGGCGGACGCGGTGCATGGTCTGGCGGTTGTCCCACATCACAAGGTCATGCAGCTTCCATTTATGGACGTAGACGAACTCTGCTTGCGTCGCGTGCTCATTCAGATCGCGCAGCAGCAGGCGTCCCTCCGGCACGCTCATGCCGACCACCTTGCCGGCATGTGATGACAGATAGAGCGACTTGCGGCGATGCACGGGATGGGTCCGCACCAGCCGTTGCAGCACCGGCTTGAACATCTCCTTCTCGTCGTCGGTGTATTCGGTGAAGCCGAGCGATCCGCGCGAATACATCAGCGAGTGTTCGCAGACGAGGTTCTCGATCTCCGTCTTGGTGTCGTCGTCGAGCGCGTCATAGGCCGCGCGCATGTCTGCGAATTCGGTGTTGCCGCCCTTCGGATTCACCACCCGCGCCGACAGTAGCGAGAATTTTGCCGGAATCGGGCGGAACGAGCTGTCGGAATGCCACAGGCAGTTGCCGAGGTTGAACAGATGCGCGCGGCTGTCCTTCGCCAGCGGCTTGCCGTCCTTGCCGAGATTGGAGACGTCGTTCAGGCCGGACTGCAGCCGGTAATCCTTCTCCTTGGTCACGGTGCCGCCGCGTGCATCCTCGCGCTGGCCGAAGTTGAGGGCGAAGGCCATCTGCTGCTCGTCGGTGATGTCCTGGTCGTGGAAGACAAGCACCGCATATTTGTCCATGGCAGCCTCGACCTCGCGCGCCTCCGCCTCGGTGAGGGGCTTGCGCAGATCGAGGCCGGACACCTCGCCGACAAAATGTTTCTGAAGCTGCCGGATGGCGATCGTCATGACGTTCTCTCCCGCGTGCCGCGAACGGTTGGTCCCGTTCTGTCGGTGAAAAAGCTACTCCTGCACTCGCAGTTGTCAACGCGCGACGCGCATGCCTCTTACGCGTTGCGCGCCATCAGGCCGCCATCGACCGGGATCACCGCGCCGGTGAGGAACGACGCCGCCGGCAGGCACAGGCTCAGCGTCATATGCGCGACCTCCTCGGGGTCGCCGTAACGGCCGAGTGCGGTGCGGCGCTTGGCGTAGATGGTCTTGTGCTCCTCGGAAATGCGCTCGGTGATGGCGGTGCGGATCGGGCCCGGGCAGATGCAGTTGACGGTGATGCCCTCGCGGCCGAGCTCGACCGCCAGCGAGCGGGTGAGGCTCGCGACGCCGCCCTTCGCCGCCGAATAGGGGCTGTGCAATGCGGTGGCGCCGAGCGCCTCGGTCGAGGCGATGTTGACGATGCGCGGGCTCTTCGACTTGCGCAAATGCGGCAGCGCGGCGCGGATGATGCGGGGGTGCGCCGTCAGCATCACGGCGATGCCTTTGGCCCAGGCGTCCTCGTAAGTCTCGTCGTCGATCGCGACGCGCACGGAGATGCCGGCATTGTTGACGACGATATCGAGGGTGCCGAAATGCGCGGCGACATCGCCGACCACGCGCTTGATCTCGCCGCCGTCGGCGACGTCGAGCTTCCACGCCTTCGCCGCGCCGCCGCTCGCCGCGATCTCCTTCGCGACAGCATGCGCGCCTTGCTCGTCATAATCGGTGACGGCGACGTTCGCGCCCTCGCTCGCGAACACGTGCGCGGTCGCACGCCCCATGCCGCTCGCTGCGCCCGTGACGAGAACGGTCAGGCCCTTCACGGACCGGCTGAGCTGCTTGAACTCGGACATGCTGTTTCCTCGCGGCGTGTTGTTCGTTGTTATGATTGACAAGGCTGGCATCGATCCGCAGACAGGTCAAACAAGCAAAACAAAAGGGGAGGCCGTGATGGCGAACGAGCTGGATTTTTCGGGCAAGCAGGTGCTGGTCGTCGGCGGTTCCAGCGGCATCGGCAACGGCATCGCACAGGCCTTTCGCGCCAGGGGCGCAGCTGTTGCCGTTTGCGGCACGCGTGCTCACGCAACGGAATATTCAGCTGAAGAGGGCTCCGATCTTAACGGTCTTGCTTACGCGCAGCTCGATGTCAGCAATGCCGCTGCGATCGAAGCGTTCAAGCCGTCGTTCGATCGCCTCGACATCCTCGTGCTCGCGCAGGGCGCGGTGATCTATCGCCGCGGCGAATTCGAGATGAGCGGATTCCGCAAGGTTGTCGAAGTCAACCTGATGAGCCTGATGGCCTGCGCGACGCGGTTTCATTCCATGTTGCGGGATGCGAAGGGCGCGCTGATCATGGTGTCCTCGACCGCGGCCTATCATTCCACCATGGGCAATCCCGCCTACAACGCCTCGAAGACCGGCGCGGTCGGATTGACGCGCACGCTGGGCGAGGCCTGGGCCGAGGACGGCATCCGCGTCAACGGCATCGCGCCCGGCCTCGTCGACACCAAGATGACGAAGGTGACGACCGACAATCCCAAGCGGCTCGAAGCGGCGCTGTCGCGCATTCCACTGCGGCGACTGGGCACGCCGGCCGACATGGCGGGCGCAGCCTTGTTCCTGGCCTCGCCGCTGTCGTCCTACATCATCGGCCAGACGCTGGTCGTCGATGGTGGGCTGATCTTGTAGATCATCCGGGCTACACTTTCGTCGACACTTGGAACTGCGCCGCTCCTGATCGGTTACTTGGGCTGACCCCCGAGGAGGAGCATCATGGACACGGATCGGATTGTCGGATCAGCCAAGGAATTCGCCGGACGCGCGGAAGGCGCAGTCGGAGACATGGCAGGCGATGCCAAGACGCAGGCGTCGGGCAAGGCGCGCGAAGCTGCAGGCACCGTGCAGAATCTTTACGGCCAGGCCAAGGATGCCGTGCGTGATGCCGCGGATACCGCGACGGGCTACGCCAAGGACGCCTATGAGAGCAGTGGCGACACCTTCCGCGACGGCACGCAGGCGCTGTCGAAGAAAGTGCAGGACAACCCGCTCAGCGCGCTGCTCGTTGCCGGCGGCATCGGATTTGCGCTCGCGCTGCTGATGTCGCGCCCCGCCCGCCGTCCGCCGCCGCGCTGGCGCTATTACGGCTAGGAACCGCAAACACGTACCTCTCGTGCCCCGGACGCGCTGCAGCGCTAAAGCGCTGCTGCGCAGAGCCGGGGCCCATTCTTTTTGAAGTAGATGTTGGGTCCCGGCTCTGCGTCGCATCACCAAGAGGTGCTGCGCCGCGTCCGGGACACGAGATTCAACTACCGGACTTCCGCCGATCGCCCGACATTAGCCGGCGGCCGCGGGATCGCAGGGTTCTGCGCCGGATTGCGCGGCCCGGGCGCGGGTGCGAATTGACGCGGCGCCGGCGGCGGCGAGCCGAAACCAAAGAAATCCCGGAACGACGGCGTGGCCTGCGCCGGCTGCTGCGGTGGCGCGACCGGCGGCTTCTTCGGCGCGAGCTTGGGCGGGGCGATCGCAGCGGCCGCACCCGATGCAGTGGGAGAGGCGGCGTTGCCGTCGGGCGTCGTCGCCGCCATCGGCGTATCGCCCTTGGCCTGCTCGCGGCCGACCTCGCGGCGCGGCCAGGCATAGTCGTCGGCACGGCCGGCGGGGGCCGTCAGCGGCTCGCCCTTCACCATCGTCTTCGCAGCGAGCGCATCGACGGCGGCGGGACGCGAGCCCGGCCCGCCCAGCAATTGATCGGTCGAGATCGAGGCCGCGACCAGCGGCACGATCGGGCCGGCCAGCGGCCGCGGCGCCGGCTTGCCGGGCTCGGCGCTGGTGTCGGGGGTCGCAGGCTCGCTCGGCAGCGCGATCGGTCCGGAGCGCCCGGCCAGCAGGCGCGTGATCTCGCGCTCGACATAGTGCGCGAGCTTTCGCGCGCCGGGCTTGGTGAAATAGACGCCGTCGGAGCTGCGGAGCTGGCGGATCTGGCCTTCGAAGTCCGGGCCCTTCTGCAGGAAGCGGCCGGCCTCGTCGACAAAGCCGTCCCAGACATCGACATAGGTGATGCCGGCCTTGGCCGCGCCCTCGCGATAGAGCGAATCCAGGAACAGCATGTCGGCCGTCCCCTTCTGTCCGCGGATCGCGGGCAGGCCGACCCAGAGCACCGGCACGCCCTTGGCCTTGAGCAGGTTGGCCAGCTCCTCGACCTTCTTGGTGTAGAGCTCGACCCAGCGTTCGTCGCGGAATTCGTAGAGGCCGTTCGGATTGCGCGCGGTCTTTTCCGGCGCGGCCGCAGGCGTGTCGGCATTGTCGGCGTCATCCTGCGGCAGGTCGGCATCCGCAGGCTTGTCGTCCGGCTTGGCGGCGGTGTCGGGCTTGGCGTCGCCGGGCTTCGCCGGTTGCTTGGCGCGCGCGCCCTTGTCGTTCTTCTTGTCCTTGTCCGAGGCCTTCTCGGATTTCTCAGTGACGGGCTCGCGGATCGCGATACGGTCGTTGAGGCCGAGCATGACGACGATCACGTCGGGCTTCTCGGTCTCGAGGATGCCCTTCGCCGCTGCCGTCCAGTCCGAGGGCTCGCCCTTCGGCTGGTACTTGATCAGGCCGGACGTCGTCTTGTGCTTGCGGATCACGCCCATGTCGGGCTGCTCGCTATAGGCATCTTCCAGGCCGTAGGCGAGCCAGTCGGCCATGGCGTCGCCGATCACCAGCACGTTCTTGTCAGGCGTGGTGTCGCGCTTGGCTGGCGCCGGCGCGCGCGAAAAATCCTGGCGCGGGGCCTGCTGCTGTTGCTGCTGGAACGGTGCGAAGAAGTCGCCGCCGAACCATCCACCGCCGCCTCCGCCCTGGCGCGGCGGCGGGGCCGAGCGTTGCGGCGGGCCGCCGAAGCCGGGGAAGTTGAAGAACTGTGCGGAAGCGGGCCCTGCGACCGAGACCAATATCGCAAGCGCCGTCCCCAGCGCGATCAACGGGCCGGTCTCGGTCAGCGCCTTGAACAGGGACTTCTTCGACATGCGATCTCGGCCGCGCGCAATGGGGTCTGGAATAGTCTCGATATAATAACGGAATCGGGCGCCAAACGGGCAGATTCCGTTGCGGATTTTTGACGGATTCTTGCGCCATACACCGGGGAACAGCCGCCCCCGTCAAGGCCGCCGGGCAAAATCCCTGTTCAGGGTTACTTTCGGGGCGATTTTACCGCCCGCGCAGCCGGTCCAGCACGTCGGAGGAGGCAAAACCGTCGGCGGGCACCCCGATCGAGGCCTGGAAGTTGCGGAGCGCCTCCCTAGTCTGGCCGCCGAACTGGCCGTCCGGGGTGCCCTTGTAGAAGCCGCGCTGGGCCAGAAGCTGCTGCAGTTCCAGCCGCTCGGTACGGGACAGCTCGCGTTCCTGGCGCGGCCAGGGCTGCACGAAGGGCTGCCCGCCACGCAGGCGGTCGGCGAAATGGCCGATCGCCAGCGCATAGGCCTCGGCCGGGTTGTACTTCATGATGACGCGGTAGTTCTGCAGCATCAGGAAGCCCGGTCCTTGCGCGCCCGCCGGCGCCAACAAATAGGCTTTCTCCGCCGGGTGCGGGAAGGGCTGGTTGGTCGGGCGCTTCAGCCCGAGCTTCTCCCACTGCGCGATCGTTTGCGCCTTGGCGCGGTCGGCCAGCATGTAGTTGAACCCTTGCGGCACCACCACCTCGAAGCCCCAGGTCTGGCCGGACTGCCAGCCGTCCTTCTTCAGGTTGTTGGCGGTCGACGCAATCAGGTCGGTGGGATTGTCGACGACGTCGCGCCGTCCGTCGCCGTCGCCGTCGACCGCAAAGCGCTTGAACGCGGTCGGCATGAACTGGGTCGGGCCGAACGCGCCGGCCCAGGAGCCGCGCATCTGCTCCGGGCGCAGATCGCCGCGGTTGAGGATCTCCAATGCGGAGAGGAATTCGTCCTTGAAATAAGCCTGGCGGCGGCCGATGCAGGCGAGCGTCGCGGTCGATTGCAGCACGCTGCGGTCGCCCATCTGCGTCGAGTAATTGGACTCGATGCCCCAGATCGACGCGATGATGTAGCGGTCGACGCCGGTGGCCTTTTCCGTGGCGTCGAACTGCGCCTTGTATTTGGCGAGCACCTCGCGGCCCTTGGCGAGGCGATTGTCGTTCACGAGGATGTCGAGATAATCCCAGATCGATTTTGTGAACTCCGGCTGCGAGTCCATCAGGTCCATGATGCGCAGATCGGGCGCAAGCCCGGCGGTGAAGCGCTGGAAGTTGTCCTGGGTGATGCCGCGCCGTGCGGCATCGGGCCACATGCCCGCGACGCAATTGTCGAAATTGCCGGCGGCCTCGCGGATCGCGGCGGCCGTCATCAGCGGATGGCCGGAGGCACCGTCCTCGCCGCTCCAGGGCTGCGCGCCGCCGGGGCCGGGCGCGGGTTGTGATGGCGCGGGATTCCCGCCGGAGAAAATGCCGCCGAACAGGTTCGACAGCCCGTTCTGCGCCTGGGCGTGTGCGTGAACCGGCAGCAACAAGACGGCCGCAACGATTGTTGCGTTGGTCACAAATCCAGCACGTTTTGCCAACACTGCCACCGATTGCATCATGTCCCATCCGTCCGGCCAAAATCCGCCATCAGGAGGCCCGGTACCGGTTGCCAATAGCTTAACAAAGGTGAAATTTTAGTGGCTGCTTTTTTCTTAACTCGGCACGCGCGAGGCCCCACATCCGCCTTTGTTAGCGGCTGCAAACAGGCTAGCAAGATGCCATTGCTCCCGTCACGCATGCCCTCAGGTATTCGATCAATCCCATGAAAATTCGCAAAGCCGTATTCCCCGTCGCCGGCCTCGGCACCCGCGTCCTGCCCGCCACCAAGGCGATGCCGAAGGAGATGCTGACCATCGTCGACAAGCCGCTGATCCAGTACGTCTATGACGAGGCGCGGGAAGCCGGCATCGAGCACTTCATCTTCGTCACCGGCCGCAACAAAAATGTCATCGAAGATCATTTCGACAAGATGTTCGAGCTCGACGCCACGCTGGCCGCGCGCGGCAAGAAGGCCGAGCAGGACATCCTGGCGCAGAACCAGCCGGAAGCCGGTGCCGTCAGCTTCACCCGCCAGCAGGCGCCGCTCGGCCTCGGCCACGCGGTCTGGTGCGCGCGCGACATCGTCGGCAACGAGCCGTTCGCGGTGGTGCTGCCGGACGAACTCGTGCTCAACACGCCCGGCTGCCTCAAGCAGATGATCGAGACCGCCGCAACGCTCGGCGAGAAATCCAATTTGATCGCGGTCGAGGCGGTGCCCGACCATCTCACCCATCAATACGGTATCTGCGGCGTCGGCAAGCGCACCGGCAAGATGTTCGAGGTCGACGGCATGGTCGAGAAGCCGGCCAAGGGCACCGCGCCCTCCAACCTCTCGATCACCGGCCGTTACATCCTGCAGCCGGAGATCTTCAAGATCCTGGAGACGCAGGAGCGCGGCGCCGGCGGCGAGATCCAGCTCACCGATGCCATGATCGGCCTCGCCAAGTCGCAGAAGTTCTACGGCGTCGAGTTCGAGGGCGAGCGCCATGATTGCGGCTCCAAGCCCGGCTTCCTCCGCGCCAACATCGCCTACGGCCTGAAGCGGCCGGAGCTGCGTGACGGGTTGATCGCGGAGATGAAGAAGTATTTGGGGCAGTCATAACCCCACCCT
>NZ_LBIY01000087.1:0-210114 GCF_028128625.1 Bradyrhizobium sp. CCBAU 45389
CGGGCGGGCCGGCCTCGGTGGCCCGGGTGCTGGCGCGACGGAAGGCATCGCCGCTGCCGCCGGTGCTGCGGCCGCCGCCACCACCGCCGGGGCGCGAGGCGTCGCGGGCACGCTGGGCCGCCTCTGATTCGACCTTGCGGACGGCCTCTTCCAGCGACAGCCGTTCGCGGGTGATCTCGGATTCGGAGAGCGGCGGCTGCACGCTGCGCAGCTGCGCGATCAGTGCCGTGCGCGCCCGCTCATAGAGCGCGCGACGGCTTTCGCCGGGAGCGTTGGGGTCCAGGGCGGCAATAGCGCGGGCGATCAGCGGATAGTAATCAGCCATTTCTACTCAACTATACGCGCGTCCCGGTAAGATATCGTTAAGCCTCAAACGGATTTTGCACCAGGATAGTATCTTCGCGTTCGGGGCTGGTGGAAAGCAGCGCGACCGGGCACCCCACCAATTCCTCGATCCGGCGGACATATTTGATGGCCTGGGCCGGCAGTTGGGCCCAAGACCGTGCATTGGCGGTCGGCTCCTTCCAGCCCTCGATGGTCTCGTAGATCGGCTCGACCCGGGCCTGGGCGCCCTCGCCGGCCGGGAAATGGTCGATCTCCACGCCGTCGAGCTTGTAGCCGGTGCAGACCTCGATCGAATCGAAGCCGTCGAGGATGTCGAGCTTGGTCAGCGCGAGGCCGTTGATGCCGCAGGTGCGGACCGCCTGGCGGACCAGCACGGCGTCGAACCAGCCGCAGCGGCGGGGCCGCCCGGTGTTGGTGCCGAACTCGCGGCCGCGCTCGCCGATCTTGCGGCCGATCTCGTTGTCCTGCTCGGTCGGGAACGGACCCTGGCCGACGCGGGTGGTGTAGGCCTTGCACAGGCCGAGCACGTAGCCGACGGCGCCCGGCCCGAGGCCGGCGCCGGTCGCGGCCTGCGCCGCCACCGTGTTGGACGAGGTGACATAGGGATAGGTGCCGTGGTCGACGTCGAGCAGCGCGCCCTGCGCGCCCTCGAACAGCATGCGCTTGCCGGCGCGCCGCTCGATGTCGAGCAGGCGCCACACCGTCTCGACATAGGGCAGCAGCTGCGGCGCCAGCGCGCTCAATTCCTTCAGGATCTCCTTGCCGTCGAACTCCGGCAGGTTGAGACCGCGGCGCAGCGCATTGTGGTGCGCCAGCAGCCGGTCGATCTTGTGCGGCAGGGTGTTGAGGTCGGCGAGGTCCATCAGGCGGATGGCGCGACGGCCGACCTTGTCCTCGTAGGCCGGGCCGATGCCGCGGCGCGTGGTGCCGATCGCGGTTGCCGCATTCGCGGATTCGCGCAGGGCGTCGAGCTCACGGTGCAGCGGCAGGATCAGGGTGACGTTCTCGGCGACGCGCAAGTTTTCCGGGGAGACCGCGACGCCCTGCGAGCGCAGCTTGGTGACCTCGTCGAGGAAGGCGGCGGGATCGAACACCACGCCGTTGCCGATCACCGACAGCTTGCCCTCGCGCAGCACGCCGGAGGGCAGCAGCGCAAGCTTGTAGGTCTTGCCGTTGATGACCAGCGTGTGGCCGGCGTTATGGCCGCCCTGGAAGCGGACGACGATGTCCGCCTGCTCCGACAACCAGTCGACGATCTTGCCCTTTCCTTCGTCGCCCCACTGGGCGCCGACGACGACAACGTTGGCCATTCGCGGGTAATCCCTGTTCAATCTGTCTTCAGGAGGCATGATCCTCGCGGAAAACCGGTGCCCACTTTTCCGGGATCATGCCTGACGCCCAGCCGATCCGCGGCCCAGGACCGCTCGCACGCAAGGCAGCCAACCGGATAAAGGAAGCGGCCCCTCTAGGCAAGCAAGAACGGGGCTTTTTCGAGGTCCCGAGGCCGGTCCAAGCCCTTGATATCCCCTTAAAATCTCGCAACCTTTGGGGCCGGCGCCGGGGCTTCGACCAAAGCCTGAGAAGCCGCCTCCGCCGCTGCATGGTCGCGATGCATCCGCCCCCCGTTGATGCAACCGCGATTTCCGTGTCTTTGAGCCAGGCCGGGCGATTGAAGCCGGCCCGGACATCGCCGGGCCGGGGCCTCGGCGCATGATGCGGGGCCATAACAACCACAATGTCCGCCACCGGCCAGACCACGAGCGCCGACACATCCGGTCACAACTGGGTCGCCAACCAGCCTTACCTGCTGCTCAGCATCACCGCGCTGTGCTGGGCCGGCAACGCCATCGTCGGGCGGCTCGCCGCCGGCCACATCCCGCCGGTGACACTGTCGTTCCTGCGCTGGCTGTTCGCCTTCCTGCTGGTCCTGCCGTTCGCCTGGAAGCATCTGGTGCAGGACTGGCCCGCGATCCGTGGGCGGCTCGGCCTGATGGTCACGCTCTCGATCACCGGCATCGGCGCCTTCAACACGCTGCAATACTGGGCGCTGGAGCATACGCAGGCGCTCAACACGCTGCTGCTGCAGTCGGCCGCGCCGCTGCTGGTGGCGCTGTGGTCGCTGGTCATCCTCGGCATCCGCCTCACCGCGGCGCAGGCCTTCGGCGTGCTGCTGTCGATGTGCGGCGTGCTGACCATCCTCCTGCACGGCGACTTCACCACGCTGTCGAACATCGAGTTCAACAAGGGCGATCTGATCTTCCTGCTCGCGCTTCTGATCTTCGCGCTCTATTCGGTGCTGAGCCTGAAGCGGCCGGCGATGCACGGCCTGTCGTTCCTCGCCTTCACCTTCGGCGCCGGCGCCGCGTGCCTCATCCCGCTCCAGATCTGGGAACTCTACGCGCGTCCGGTGATGAAGCTCGATGCGCCGAACCTGCTCACGCTGTTCTATGTCGCGGTGTTCCCCTCGACCCTCGCCTATCTCTGCTTCAATCGCGGCGTGCGCCTGATCGGCGCCAACCGCGCCGCGCCGTTCTTCCACGTGGTGCCGGTGTTCGGCTCGATCATGGCGATGGTGTTTTTGGGCGAGCACCCGCAGGTCTTCCACTTCATCGGCTTCGCGCTGGTGCTGTCCGGCGTGTTCGCAGCGTCGAGGAAGCAGGCGAGCTAGTTTATTCCCTCTGCCCGTGGGAGGAGCGAAGCACGCACTGCATCAAGGACGCGTCCAACATATTAGCCGCGGGCGCCGCTCCTCGGCCTGCTCGCGCATTGTAGCATTGCGGCGGCGTGACTTGTGTCATCACGACAATCCGGCGCAAGCTCGTATCCGACGCCAATGACGATTGCTTCGCCCGCGCCACCGGCCGCCAATCCGGCCAGCTGGCTCAACAACCAGCCTTATCTGCTGCTCAGCCTGAGCTCGCTGTTCTGGGCCGGCAACATCGTGCTCGCGCGCCATGTCGGCGCGCATGTGCCGCCGCTGACGATGACGACGATCCGCTGGTTCGGCGTGTTCCTGATCCTGTTGCCGTTCGCCTGGCCGCATCTGAAGCGCGACTGGCCCGCTTTGCGCAGGAGCCTGCCGCTGATGCTGTTCCTGTCGCTGGTGGGATTCGCCTTCAACAACGCGATCTCGTACTGGGCGATGCAGTACACCGAGGCGCTGAATGCGCTGCTGATCCAGTCGGCAGGCCCCCTGTTCGTGGCGCTGTGGTCGCTGGTGCTGTTCGGCGTGCGGCTGACCGGCGGGCAGCTCGCCGGCATCGCGATCTCGCTGCTCGGCGTGCTGATCATCATCCTGCGCGGCGATCTCGCGGCGCTGGCCAGCATCAGCTTCAACCGGGGCGATCTCATGTTCGCCTACTCGCTGATCGCGTTCGGCCTCTACTCCGCCTTCATCCCGCGCCGGCCCAAGATCCACCAGCTGTCCTTTCTGTCCTTCACCACCTGCTGCGGCGCGATGATGCTGCTGCCCACCGCGATCTGGGAAGCAATGAGCGGCCGCGTCCTGCATTTCGATGCGCTGACGCTGGCAACGCTGGGCTACATCCTGATCTTCCCGTCGACGCTGGCTTATCTCTTCTTCAACCGCGGCGTCGCGCTGATCGGCCCGAACCGGGCCGCACCGTTCTTCCATCTGGTGCCGGTGTTCGGCTCGGCGATGGCGATCCTGCTGCTCGGCGAAAAGCTGCAGCCGTTTCACCTGATCGGCTACGCCCTGGTGCTCGCCGGCGTCGTGATCGCCTCACGCCAGGGTTCTGCTGCGAAGTAAATTCCGCAAGGCGGACACGCGATAAGTCTCGTGTCCCGGACGCGATGCAACGCGAAGCGGTGCAGCGCAGAGCCGGGACCCAGTCTGCCGCAAATGTGGGCCCCGGTTCAGCAGCGCATCACTAACGTGCTGCGCTGCGCCCGGGGCACGAGACCTCGCGACAAACTCCCGCCTTCCGATTCCAGCGAAGAGAAGCTAGGTTCCCCGCCAACGAAAAAGAGGGAACGTCCAGACATGCTTTCAGCGTTGATTCGAAACCTGCGCATCATCGGCACGGCCGCGCTCTGCCTCGCCGCGTCCGCCGCTCAGGCCGACAATTACCCCAGCCGCAACATCACGCTGGTGCTGCCGTTCGCGGCCGGCAGCGGCACCGACACCACGACGCGGCTGATCTCGCAGCATCTGTCGCAGGCGCTCGGCGTCGGCATCGTGATCGAGAACAAGGCCGGCGCCAACGGCATGATCGCCGCGACCTTTGTCGCGCGCGCCGCACCCGACGGCTACACGCTGCTGGTGACGACCAACACCACGCATTCGGCCAACCCCTATCTGCTCAAGAGCCTCACTTACGATCCGGTCAAGGATTTCACCCCGATCGCGCGCACCGGCGATCTGCCCTTCATGCTGGTCATTCATCCTGACGTCCCCGCCAAGACCGTCGGCGAGCTCGTCGCCTACGGCAAGGCCAATCCGGGCAAGCTGAGCTACGCCTCTGGCTCGTCCTCGGCGATCGTGTCGGGCGCGACTTTCGCACACAATGCCGGGCTCGACCTGTTGCACGTGCCCTACAAGAGCTCGCCGCCGGCGCTCAACGACGTCATGGGTGGCCGCGTCTCGATGATGTTCGTGGACATCCTGACCGGCCTGCCGCACGTCAACGGCAACGCGCTCCGCGCTCTCGCCGTCACCACCAAGGACCGCTCGCCGCTGGTGCCGAACCTGCCCTCGATGCAGGAGGCCGGCGTGCCCGATTTCGACATCTCGTCATGGCAGGGCTATTTCGGTCCCGCCGGCATGCCGAAGGAGATCGTGACGCGGCTCAACGCCGAGATCCGCAAGATCGTCGAGAAGCCGGAGATCAAGGCGCAGCTGGCGACGCTCGGCATGGACGCCTTCTCCGGCACGCCGGAGCAGCTCGGCACGTTCGTGAACGAGCAGCTGGTGCTGTGGGAACGGCTGATCCGGGACGCGGGGATCGAGAAGCAGTGAAAGCAGGATGGAAAGCTTTTGAGGCGACGCGCAAGCGCCTCATATGGCGTCACTCCGCTCGCTTGGCCATATGCCCTTGCGCACCCGCGACGCAGGGGTCGGGCCAGGCGTCGAGAAGATCTGCTCGACTTCGCGGCGCATCGTATCGTGGCATTCGCAGGCCGCGGCCGCGAGCCGCAGCCGGTCGACCTCGATTTGCCCCCGTCGCTCCGATCTAATCGCTCCGGACGCACGCAGATTGCGCATCAGCAGCGTCACCGTCGTACGTCGGACACCGAGTATCTGCGACAATGCCTCCTGCGTGAGGGGGAGAACGTCATGATCGAGGCGGTCGCGAAGGTGGAGCAGCCAACGCACCATGCGGGCCTGGACCGGATGCAGCGCATTGCAGGCCAGCCCGAACTGAAACTGGACCAGCATCGCCTTGACGTGAGTCTGGACCGCGTGGCGGATCGCGGGGCTCTGATTGAAGGCGGCGTGAAAGCGTGTCGCGGGCATCCGCGAGGCGATGCCCGCCGCACGAACGACGGCGGTAATCGCCGAAGGCGACGATCCCAGCACGGAGAGACTCCCCACAGCCCCCTCGCGCCCGACCGCTGCGGTGGCAACCGTCTGCCCGTTCGCCATATCGATCATCAACGAGATGGCCCCGCTATGGGGGAAGATGACGTGGTCGACCCGATCACCCGGTCGCGACAGCACCGCATCCTGATCGAGCGTGACCACCTCAAGCTCGGGCGCGAGTAGATCAAAGTCCGCCGACGGCAGTGAGACCAAAAGGCGATTGCGAACTTCGCCGGAATGAATCACTGCGGCCGACTCGCTGGGAGGCATCCAGCGCCTTCGCCATTCGAGGCGGCGCGGAACGGCAGCCCTATCATTTGCTTGAAACTACCTTCTGTACGCACAACAACATGCAATTCACCCAGAGTCGCTTTTCCTCATCGTCGGCCTCGCGATACGCGCGAGCAATGCCCAACTCGATTTGGATGCAGGCGCGCGCGACAAGAAACAATTGCAAAATGCGTATGGGTAACACCGTAGTGCGGTGCACAAGTTCCAATTTCCAGCATGCGGCAAAAGCTGCTGCCATCCCGAAAGGGAGTCGAATTGGCCCGCAGCACATCGTAATCGTTCGACAATGCACGCAAGCGGGCATCGAGAAGCAGTGAGAGTCACAGGACGCCGTCATCGTCCGCCTTGTGCGCAATAGCGCGCCGGGGCGGGCGATCCAGTATTCCAGAGACAGCGAGGCTAGAGCCGAGAGGCCGCGGCGTACTGGATGCCCCGCCCCCGTGCGCAATTGCGCACCAGGCGGGGCATGACAGACGACAAATTCAGACAAACTCAAAAGAAAAAGGTGGGCACGACGCTTTCGCGTCTTTGCCCACCCTGCGAATTCAGCGCGAGAATTTACGCCGCACGGACCTTGGCGAGGAAGCCGTCCACCGCGTTGCGCAGCGCGCCGGACTGACTGTCCAGCTCGCGGGCGTTGGTGAGCACGGTTCCGGCCGCGGAGCCGGTCGCTTGCGCGGCCGAGGTGACGCTGCCGATATTGGCGTTGATCTCGCTCGAGCCGGCCGCGACCGACTGGATGTTGCGGGCGATCTCGCGGGTCGCTTCGCCCTGCTGCTCGATCGAGGCGGAAATGCCCGCGGTGATCTCGCTCATCTCGGCAATGGTCTGGGTGATACCGCCGATCGCGGCGACCGCATCGCTGGTCGAGGTCTGCATCGCCGCGACCTGGGCCGAGATTTCCTCGGTGGCCTTGGCGGTCTGGTTGGCCAGCGCCTTGACCTCGGAGGCGACGACGGCGAAGCCGCGGCCGGACTCGCCGGCGCGTGCCGCCTCGATGGTGGCGTTGAGCGCCAGGAGATTGGTCTGCGCCGCGATCGAATGAATGAGCTTGACCACCTCGCCGATCTTCTCGGCGCCGGTGGAGAGCTCCTGCACGGTGGCGTTGGTGCGCTCGGCATCGCTGACGGCACGGCTCGCAACCTCGGTCGAGCGCGTCACCTGGCGGGAGATTTCCGCAACCGAGCTCGATAGCTCCTCGGCGGCGGCCGCGACGGTGCCGACATTGCCGGAGGCCTTTTGCGAGGCAGCGCCGACCGTCGCGGCTCGCGAGGAGGCATCGCTCGCGGTCGCGGTCATCGATTGCGCCGTGGTCTGCATGCCGGCTGCGGCCGAGGAGACCGAGCGGACGATGCCGTTGACGCTGCGCTCGAAGTCGTTGGCGATCTCTTCCATCGCGCTGCGACGCTCCGCCGCGGCGCGCTCCTTGGCGTCCGCCTCGGTCTTCTCGAGGTCGCGGATGCGGACCGCATTGTCCTTGAAGATCTGGACGGTCGCGGCCATCGTGCCGACCTCGTCGCCGCGGCCGACGCCGGGAATCTCACCCTCGAGCTTGCCGTCGGCGAGATCCTTCATGCGGGCACCGAGCAGCGCCAGCGGACGGCTGATGCTGCGACCGATCATCCAGGCGACGCTGCCGGCGACGATGACGATGCCGAGCATGGCAAGGCCGAGCAGCCAGTAGACCGGGCCCATCTTCTGGTCGATGTCCTCGAGATAGGCGCCCGTGCCGAGATACATCTCGAAGCCGGGGACGGCGACCGCGTAGCCGAGCTTGCGGATCGGCTTGTCCTGGCCGGGCTTCATGTATTCGTAGAACAGCAGGATGTCGCCGTTGGCCTTGACGCCGTCCATGATCTCACGGGACAGCTTGCGGCCGTTCGTCTCCACGTCCATGCGGTTGGCGCCGATCTGCTTCGGATCGGGCGCGAGCTGTGTGACGCCGTCATAGGTGGTGCCGAACAGATAGCCCGAGCCCTTGTCGTAAGTCATCGCGTTGCCGTAGCGGCGCAGCTCCGCGAGCGCGGCGTCCTTGGTCATCTCGCCGGCATTGACCCGCTTCATCAGCGTCGCGGCATAGTTGCGAGCCAGCTCGACGATCGCCTTGGTCTGGTCGATGCGCGCATTCACCATCTCGCGCTTCATCAGATAGCCGGCGAGAACACCGGAGATGCAAAGGCCGAACAAGGTGACGCCGACAAGGATGCCAAGCTTGGGGGCGATCTTCAGATTGCTCAACTTCACGGGATAGCTCCGGCAAAAAAAGGGATACGGGCACGCGAGTGAATCGATCGAAATTGAAACAACTTTTAGGGAGGGACCCTTAGCAAGTTACTTACGCGCCTCCGTAGAAGCCCTGACGCTGCCGACAAAACCGGCAATATTCGCAGGTCCGGACAACCGGCAATTGTACGCACCCGCCTCGATTTCGCGTAAAAGACGCAAAGGCCCGGGAGAAGGCCGGGTCACAACAAGAAACCAAATCGGGAGCAGAGAATGCCGAAATACAGGGTGGTGACGCCGAAGGGTGCGAGCTTCACGGTCGCGGGCAGCGATTATTCCTACGAGCGCGAAGCGCTCGATCCGATCGATGCCGAGATCGTCGAAGCCCCCGCCAACGAGGCCGAGTTCATCGCCGCCGCAAAGGATGCCGACGCCATCTACGCCAAGGGCATCCCGATCACCAAGACCATCATCGACAGCCTGCAGAGCTGCAAAGTCATCACGCTCGGCTCCGTCGGAGTGGACAGCGTCGACGTGAAGGCCGCCACCGCCCGTGGCATTCCCGTCACCAACATTCCCGACACCTTCATCGAAGAAGTCGCCGACCACGCCATGATGCTGCTGCTCGCAGGCTTCCGCCGTCTGGTCGAGCAGGACCGCATGGTGCGCGACGGCCGTTGGGCCGAGGGCCGGCCGGCGCTGCTCAAGATCCCGAGGCTGATGGGCCAGACCCTCGGCTTCATCTCGTTCGGCCGCGTCGCGCGCGCGGTTGCGAAACGCGCGGCGCCCTTCGGCCTGCGCATGATGGCCTACGATCCCTTCATCCAGGAGACGCTGATGTACGACCACGGCGTCATTCCCGCGACGCTCAACGAGGTGCTGTCGCAGTCCGACTTCGTCTCGATGCACGCACCCGCGCGGCCCGAGGTGCACCACATGCTGACCGAGAAGCACTTCCGGCAGATGAAGAAGGGCTCGGTCTTCATCAACACCGGCCGCGGCGCCACGGTGGACGAGGAGAGCCTGATCAAGGCGCTGCAGGAGGGGTGGATCGCGCACGCCGCCCTCGACGTGCTGGAGAAGGAACCTCCGTCGCACAACAATCCGCTGCTCGGCATGGAGAACGTGACCCTGACCGCCCATGTTGCCTCGGCCTCGGCACGGTTCGACGAGGCGCGCAAGCGCCGCGTGGGCTACGAATTGTCACTGGTGCTTCAGGGCATGTGGCCGGTAAGCTGCGTCAATCCGTCGGTGCTGCAGAACACCGCGCTCCGCCGCTGGCAACCCGTCAGCATGGATCGCGGGCCGAACAGCTAGGCGGCCGGCGCGACAAGCGCCGGAACCGGAAGACCCTTCACCGGCGATCAACGCCGGGAAGGGAACATATAGGGAGGTACTGATGAGGAACGACATCACACGTCGTGATGCCTTGGCGCTGGGCCTGTCCGCTGCATCGCTCGTGGCCACCGGTGCTGCAGCGCAAACATCCAATATCAAAGCTGCCGACGTTTCGGCACCCAAGCTCGAGATCGAGAAGGGCGCATCGCTACGCATGCTGCGCCCGGTGCGCTTCGTCCAGGCCGACGAGGACGTGTTCCGCGCCAACGCAGCGAAGTTCACCAAGGACACCGGGGTCGAGGTCAAGGTCGACTTCGTCGGCTGGGAAGACATCAACCAGCAGACCGCGGTGACCTCGAATTCCGGCGCCGGCCCCGACATCATCATCGGCTTCTCCGACGCGCCTCATATCTACATCGACAAGCTGATCGAGCTCACCGACGTCGCAGACTATCTCGGCAAGCGCTATGGCGGCTGGCTGCCGCTGGCGCAACGCTACGGCAAGAAGAACAAGAGCGAGGCCTGGATCGGACTGCCGTTCGGCGCGACCGCGGGTCCGCTGATCTACCGCAAGTCCGCCCTGCAATCGGTCGGCTTCGACAAGGTGCCGGAAGACCATGCCGGAATTCTCGACCTGTGCCGCAAGCTGCACAAGGCCGGCAAGCCGGCCGGTTTCGCGCTCGGCAACGCCAAGGGCGACGGCAACGGCTTCGCCAACTGGGCGCTGTGGTCGCACAACGCCTCGCTGCTCGACGAGGAAGGCAACGTCACCATCAACAGCAAGGAGACGATCGCCGCCCTGAACTGGGTCAAGGAGGTATACCCGACCTTCATCGCCGGAACGCCGTCATGGAACGATGTCAGCAACAACCGCGCCTTTTCCTCGCAGGAGATCTTCCTGACCGCCAACGGCGTCTCGCTGTATTTCTCGCTGAAGAACGATCCGGCGACGAAGGCGATTGCCGAGGACAGCGAGCATCAGCTGCTGCCCAAGGGCCTCGCCAAGGTCTCTCCGATGGCTGGCCTGACGCTGAACGCCATGGTGTTCAAGCATAGCCCGTACCCCAACGCCGCCAAGGCCTTCCTGCAATACATGCTGGAAAAGGATCAGTACGAGCCGTGGCTCAATGCCAACTCCGGCTACTGGTCCCAGCCGCTGGCTGCCTATGCCGAAGCCGCCGTGTGGTCGCAAGACCCCAAGGTGAAGCTGTTCAAGGACACGATGAACAGCACCTATTATGACGGCTACAAGGGCCCGATCTCGACGGCGACCGGCGCGGTCAGTGCCGATTACGTGCTGATCCAGATGTGCGCCTCCGTCGCCACCGGCGCTGCCACGCCGGAAGCCGCGGCCGCGGAAGCCGAGCAGCGCTGCAAGCGCTACTTCCGGCGGCAGCGGTAGAGCCCGTCATTGCAAGCGAAGCGAAGCAATCCAGTCCGTCCCCGCAGCGACAGCCTGGATTGCTTCGTCGCTAAAGCGCAAAATTGCTACGCAATTTTGTCGCGAGCTTCCTCGCAATGACGACGTGGTGAAAGCCTAGAACAGGACAACACATCGATGTCCGTGACCACCCTCTCCTCCTCCGCCGCACTAGCGCGGCGGCAGCCGAACTGGATCGTGCGGCTGTTCGACTACAAGCCGTTCCTGATCGCGATGTGCCTTGCGCCGGCGCTCGGGCTGCTTGCCGTCTTCCTCACCTATCCGCTCGGCCTCGGCGTCTGGCTCGCCTTCACCGACACCACGATCGGCCGGCGCGGCATCTTCGTCGGCTTCGAGAATTTCCAGTATCTGCTGACCGACCCCTTGTGGTGGAACGCGGTGTTCTACAGCGTGTTCTACACGGGGGTCGCGACCTTCGGGAAGTTCGCGCTCGGCTTCTGGCTGGCGTTGCTGCTCAACAACCATTTCCCGTTCAAGAGCCTGCTGCGCGCCATCGTACTGCTGCCCTGGATCGTGCCGACGGTGCTCTCGGCGCTGGCGTTCTGGTGGATCTACGATCCGCAGTTCTCGATCATCTCGTACCTGCTGGTCGACGTGCTGCATTGGAAGTCGAGCAATATCGACTTCCTCGGCTCGCCCTGGCCGGCGCGGTTCTCGCTGATCGCCGCCAACATCTGGCGCGGCATTCCCTTCGTCGCGATCTCGTTGCTGGCGGGCCTGCAGACCATCTCGCCCTCGCTCTACGAGGCCGCGATGCTCGACGGCGCCAGCGCCTGGCAGCGCTTCCGCTACATCACCTTCCCGATGATGATGCCGATCCTCGCCATCGTCATGACGTTCTCGATCATCTTCACCTTCACCGATTTCCAGCTCGTCTACGCCATCACCCGCGGCGGCCCCGTGAACTCGACGCACCTCTTGGCGACGCTGGCGTTCCAGCGCGGCATCGCCGGCGGCGAGCTTGGCGAGGGCGCCGCCATCGCGGTGTCGATGATCCCGTTCCTGGTGTTCGCGACGCTGTTTTCCTATTTCGGCCTGGCGCGCCGCAAATGGCAGCAGGGAGAGGCCAATGACTGACACCGTCGCGCAACCGACCACCGTCGCCGACGCGAAAGCGCCGCCCGACACCATGGCCTGGGATTCCGGGCTGCGACGGCTGATGATGATCTACCTGCCGCTCGGCTGCTTCGTGCTGATCCTGCTGTTTCCGTTCTACTGGATGGCGATCACCTCGTTCAAGCCGAACGCGGAGCTGATGAACTACAAAGACAACAACCCGTTCTGGATCTCCTCGCCGACGCTAGCCCACATCAAGCATCTGCTGTTCAACACCGCCTATCCGCACTGGCTGAAGACGACGATGCTGGTTGCGATCGGCTCGACCACGCTGTCGCTGATCGCGAGCACGCTGGCGGCCTATGCGATCGAACGCCTGCGCTTCCGCGGCAGTCCCTATGTCGGCCTCGGCATCTATCTCGCCTATCTCGTGCCGCCCTCGATCCTGTTCATTCCGCTCGCGACCGTCGTGGTGCAGTTCGGCCTGTTCGACTCGCCGATTGCCCTGATCCTGGTCTATCCGACCTTCCTGGTGCCGTTCTGCACCTGGCTGCTGATCGGCTATTTCAAGTCGATCCCCTACGAGCTCGAGGAATGCGCCCTGGTCGACGGCGCGACGCGGCTGCAGATCCTGCGCCGGATCACGCTGCCGCTGGCGGTGCCCGGCCTGATCTCGGCCGGCATCTTCTCCTTCACGCTGTCCTGGAACGAGTTCATCTACGCACTCGCCTTCATCCAGAGCGGCGCCAACAAGACCGTGCCGGTCGCGATCCTGACCGAGCTCGTCACCGGCGACGTCTACCAATGGGGTGCGCTGATGGCGGGCTCGCTGCTCGGCTCGCTGCCGGTCGCGATCTTCTACTCGCTGTTCGTGGACTATTACGTGTCGTCCCTGACCGGCGCGGTCAAGGAGTAGATCGCGACTGCGGCGTTTGGCCCGATTTCACAAAACTGCAACATGCGATCCGCATAAGGCGTGCGTCCGTTAACAGGAGACGCACATGCGCGCGACTTTTCTCAGCACCGTCGCAACGATCATTCTCACCGCGAGCACGGCGCTCGCGCAGAGCGAAGGCGAATTCCCGGCCAAGCTCGCCGGCCACGTGGTGATGCCGGCCGCCACCTTCATCGACGCGCCCGCCGACGCGCCGGCCGATCTCAAGACCTCGGGCAAGTACACCACCGGCAAGCGCGTCGACGCGCTCGGCACCGTCATGGGCAAGTCCTATGAGCGTCCGACCGGCGTGTCGCTGCCGTTCAAGGGCCAGCCGCTGCAGGGCCATTCCGGCATCAAGCACATGCCCGACGGCAGCTACTGGGTGATCACCGACAACGGCATGGGCGCGCGCGCCAACTCGCCGGATTCGATGCTGTACCTCAACCGCTACAAGATGGACTGGGCGAACGGCAAGATCGAGCGTCAGGAGACCATCTTCCTGCACGACCCCGACAAGAAGGTGCCCTTCCGCATCGTGCATGAGGATACCCAGAAGCGCTATCTCACCGGCTCGGACTTCGACACCGAAGGCTTCCAGATCATCGGCGAGAATTTCTGGATCGGCGACGAGTTCGGCCCCTACATCCTGAAGGCGGACAAGACCGGAAAGATCCTCGGCGTGTTCGAGACGGTGGCCGACGGCAAGCCGGTGCGCTCG
The DNA here is from genome assembly GCF_028128625.1 of Bradyrhizobium sp. CCBAU 45389. Lineage (NCBI taxonomy): Bacteria > Pseudomonadati > Pseudomonadota > Alphaproteobacteria > Hyphomicrobiales > Nitrobacteraceae > Bradyrhizobium > Bradyrhizobium sp. CCBAU 45389. The sequence goes on from NZ_LBIY01000087.1 coordinate 13,892, forward strand.
CCGGACAACTGGGCCGTCGCGACGCCCGGCGCGCCCGGCGCGACCTACACCAACGTCAATCTCCGCCGTTCCAAGGGCTATGAGGGCTTCGCCGCGTCCAAGGACGGCAAGTTCATCTACGGCCTGCTCGAGGGGCCGCTGTGGGATGCCGACAAGAAGGACTGGGAGAAGGTCGACGGCAAGGAAGCCTCCCGCATCCTCGAATTCGACGTCGCCGCCGAGAAGTTCACCGGCCGCTACTGGCAATATGTGTTCGAGCAGAACGGCAATGCCATCGGCGACTTCAACATGATCGATCAGGCCGCCGGCCTCATCATCGAGCGCGACAATGGCGAAGGCACCGCCGACAAGGCCTGCCCGCAAGGCCAGCGCGGCGAGAACTGCTTCCCCGACATCGCCAAGTTCAAGCGCATCTACAAGATCGAGCTCTCGGACGCCAATGTCGGCAAGCCCGTACGCAAGATCGGCTACATCGACCTGATGAAGATCCAGGATCCCGACAAGAAGGCAAGGAAGCCGCTGAATGACGGCGTCTACACCTTCCCGTTCTTCACCATCGAGAACGTCGATCGCGTCGATGACACCCACATCATCGTGGGCAACGACAACAATCTGCCGTTCTCCTCCAGCCGCGATCCCAACAAGGCCGATGACGACGAGTTCATGCTGCTCGAAGTCGCGGACTTCCTGAAGGCGAAGTAAGCTGACGCTCTCTCAACACGGTCATCGCCCGGCTCGACCGGGCGATCCAGTACGCCGCAGCGCCAGCGATTGAGCCGTGAGGCCTCGGCGTACTGGATGCCCCGGTCCCGTCTCCGCCAAGGCTACGCCGGGGCCACAAGTGTACCCGGCCCGCCGGAGCTTTAGCGAAGGCGGCAAGCCGGGGCATGACAGAGGCCGCTACCGGATCGAGAACGAGATCGGCACGGTGAAGCTCATCGTGGCGTGCGTGATCTCCGCTGGAAACGCAGGAAAGGGCTGCGCCCGGCGGACCATCGCCATGGTCTCGGCGTCGAGTGCCGAATAGCCGGACGAACCGGCAAGGCGGCTGCCGAGAACCTGGCCGCTGCGACTGAGCGTGAAGCTGAGCCGCGCGACACCGTTCTCGCCGGCGGCTTTCGAGGCCGGCGGATATTGCTTGAAGCGTTGCAGATGCGCCGCCACCATCTGGTTATAGGACGCGATTGCCGCCGCCGATGCGCCCGCGCTCACGGCCGATGCGGCCGGAGCCTGCCGCTCTGCGCGCCCCGAGGCCGTGGTGCGTGGGGCCGGCGTCGCATGGCTCGGCTTCTTCGCCTCGGGGCGAACCACCTTCGGCTTGACCGGCTCAGGCCTGGTCTCGGTGACGACCTTGGCGGACTCCGCCTCCGCCGGCTTCAGCTTCTGCTCGGGCGGCGCAACGACCTCCGGCTTGTCCTGCGGAGGCGTCGGCGCAAGGGTCTCTTCAACGGCCTGCGGGGCCGCCCGATCCGGTGGAGAAGCGTCCGCCTGCTCCATCACCGGCCCCGGCGCGAGGTCGAGCGGGGTCGACTGCGGCGCCGACGTTACCGGCGACATATCCACCATGATCGCCGGCAGGCTGACGCCCTCGTCCGGTTGCGACCTAAGCCAGTTCGACGCCAGCAATGCAGCGGCGACATGCAACGCCACGATCACTGCCCCCGACACACCCCAGCGCGTGGTCTCACGCTCTCGGAGCGGCTCGTGCAGGGCGAAGGCGTTCGCGGCCATCAGCTGCGTCCGTCGAGGCCGACGAGGGCGACTTTGAGATAGCCGGCGTTGCGCAGGGTGTTCATCACCTCCATCAGGTCGCCATAGGAGACGGCCTTGTCGGCGCGCAGATAGATACGCTCGTCCTTGCGGCCCTTTGTGACGGCATCGAGCGAGGTGCTGAGAGCGTCGCGACCCACGATGTCTTCGCCGACCGCGACCGAAAGGTCCGGCTTCACCGTGACGAAGACCGGCTTGTCCGGCCGCGGCGCCGGCTCGGCGGCAGTTGCCGGCAGCTCGACGCCGATGTCGACGGTGGCCAGTGGGGCTGCCACCATGAAGATGATCAGCAGCACCAGCATCACGTCGATGAACGGCGTGACGTTGATCTCATGGGTGACGTCGAGATCGTCAAGGTCGCCGCGCTTGCGCGGCGATCCGGTGCGTGCGCCGAGCTTCGCAGCCATGGCCTACTCCGCCGCCCGGGCCAGGCGGAACTCCCTGTGGTCGCGCTGACGGCTGACCAGCAGCATCAGCTGCGCCGAGGCGTCGCCGAGCAGAGCCCGATAATTGGCGATACCGCGGACGAGATGATTGTAGATCACCACCGCCGGAATCGCGGCGACGAGGCCGAGCGCGGTCGCAAGCAGCGCCTCCGCAATGCCCGGCGCGACCACGGCGAGGCTGGTGGTGTGGCTCTCGGAGATGCCGATGAACGAGTTCATGATGCCCCAGACCGTGCCGAACAGGCCGACGAAGGGTGCGGTGGCGCCGATGGTCGCGAGCACGCCGGTGCCGCGCGCGATCTGACGGGACATCGCTGCCTCGACCCGCTCCAGCCGCAACGCGATGCGCTCCTGGAGGCCGTCATCGACGATGCCGCCGGAGAGCTCTGCCTCCTTCGCGCAGGACTGGATGAGCTGGGCGACGGCATCGTGCGCATCTCCGGTCCGCTCCGCCGCCTCCGCCAGCTTCATCCTGCCTTCGAGCGCGCGCGTGCGCTCGACGGCGAGCGCGCTCTTGCGGCGGAGCTCGATGCTCTTGGCGAGCCACACCGTCCACGTCACCAGCGAGGCGATGGCGAGCCCCACCATCACTGCCTTCACGACGATGTCGGCGCCGAGAAACATGCCCCAGGGCGACAGATTGCGCGGCAACAGCGCCTCGTCGATCGCCAAGGCCGGCGCCGGCGCGAGCGTCAGCGCGGTTGCCAGAATCACGTGCCGAAGCCCGAAATTGCTCTGCATCCTGATCTCCCGACAGAAAGAAGCTACGCCGCGATCCGATCTGCGAGCTGACGGAACCGCTCCAGCTGGTCGGCACGCAGCGCCCGGGTCTCGTCGCGGCCGACGAAGACCTTGAACATGATGCCGCCGTCGGCATTGACGAAGGCGATGAAGGCCGAGCTCTTGCCCATGAAGGGCCGCTCGACGAAGGCAACGGCCGCACAACGCTCGTGGCGGAGATGGCCGTGCAATCCCTTCGGCTGCATCAGGTTGAAATAACCGCGGCCGACCTCGCCCACCGGCACGGCTCCGGTGAACTCGAAGATCGCATCATCGGTGTGGACGATCAGCGTGACCTCGCCCCACGCCGCGATGTCCTGCATGGCCGCGGCGAAATTCTCGCCGCCGCCGATGCGCACCATGGACGGCGGCAGCGCCTCGATCACCGCACGCGGTGTGACCTTGCGCTCGCGAGCGACGTCCTCGATCACCGCGCCGGGATTGTCGGCCATATGCGCTCTGAGATCGGCAAGATCCTTGCTCAGCATGTCCTGCTCCTCCGCCTGCCGCGATCTAAGCAGCCGCGTTCGTCTTGCGCTCGGTCATGATGACCTCGAAGCCCTCGAACTTGGGGTGGCCGAGATAGAGGCTTTCCCCGGTCTTGTTGTCGGCGCGCGCATGGGCGCGGCGGAATTCCTCCGACTTCGTCCAGGCCTCGAAGGCCGCCTTGTCGACCCACACCGTGTGCGAGGAATACAGCGTGTGGTCGTCAGTGACCGGTCCCTTGAGCAGATGGAATTCGACGAAGCCCGCCATGCTGCCGAGATAGGATTCACGGGTGCGCCAGACGGTCTCGAACGCGGCTTCCGAGCCGAGCTTCACCTGGAAACGATTCATGGCGATGAACATAAAGGTCTCTCCTTGTTGAAGACGAAAACGCGCCGAAGCCGCGCTGGAGCATCAGCGCGGCCCGGCGGATGTTTATGGTGTTGCGGCGCCTCTCGGCTTACGCACCTCCGAAGTGGATCTTCATGCCGGCCTTGTAGACCCGGCCCGGGCCCGGGCTCGACCACAGCACGTCGTTCTGCGACGTGCCGTCGGTCGAGCTGCCGGGAATGGCATAGGGCCGGTAGTACTGGTTCAGGAGGTTATCGATCGAAGCCGTGAACACGATGTCCCTGGTCGCATTGTAGGTCAGGTACAGGTTGACCAGCTCGTACCCGGTCGCAGGCAGGTAGCCGGCGGGCACGTCGTTGTTGGGACCGTACGAAGCCCACTGCGCCGACAGGATCAGCGTGCGGTCGAGCAGGCGGACACCGCCGGTCGTGACGACCTTGCGCGGGGTGATGGTCGCAAGCCCGATATTGGTCGCGACGTTCTTGCCCTGGATGTAGTGGCCGGCGACGCCGACAAACCAGTTGCCGGCATCGTACATCGTCTCCGCCTCGAAGCCCTGGATGCGGGCCCGCGCGATGTTCTGATACTGGTAGTATTGCGCGAACGAGCCAACACCCGGGAACGTCACGAAGCCAAACGAGACAAGGTCGATATAGTCGCTGACGTCGTTGCGGAACAGGTTGATCTTGCCGCGGAACGAGTCGGACGCGGTGAAGATGTTGTCGTATTTCAGGTTGAAGCCGACTTCCTTGTTCTTGCCGACTTCGGGACGAAGGTTTGGGTTGGGCAGGAAGCAGAACAGGCCGACGGTGCCGTCCGGACAGGGGAAGAGAGCCGGTCCGCCACCGGTCGCATGAGCGCCGGAGATCACGGTTTCAGTGATCGACGGAGCGCGGTAGCCTTCGGCATAGCTGACATAGGGCTGGAAGCCGGCGACGGGCGTGACACCCAGGGTGATCTTGGGCGAGAAGCGATCGCCACCACCGCTGGTCTTACCGGAGTCCAGATCATAGCGGTCATAGCGGATCGCGCTCACCGCCTCGAACCAGGTGCCGTAGTTCTGCTTCAACTGGACGAAACCGCCCGACACGGTGCGGATGCCGCTCGGCGTGGTGATGTTCGAGTTGCCGCGGCTGTCGGTCGTGATCACGTCGTCCTGGAAGGCGTCGACGCCCCAGGTAACGGCATTGCGCCAGTCGCCGACGTTGAAACGCGTGGTGTTATTGACGTCGATGCCGTACGTATTGAGGACATAGCCGCGCTTGTCGCCGACGCAGCCGGAGATGTTGTTGCCGAAATTGCCGGTACCACAAAGGGCCGCGCCCGACGTCGAATAGTGATAGGTCTTGGTCTGGTCGTTGTCGACGCGATTGCCATAGACCGACATGTGCCAGTCGAACAGATTGTCGCTCGGCAGCGAATAGTTCCAGGTGATGGTGCCGGTGTAGTTCTTCGCATCGGAGGCGTAGACCGACGAGCCCTGATAGAGCGCGCGCTGGGCCGGGGTCGCCACCGGGCCGCGATTGAACTGGCCGATATCGTATTGATAGTCCTGGAACGCGGCACCGAACTTGACCTCGTGACCGAGGGCGGGGCGCACCGTGAGCTTCATCAACCCGGCCTCGACCTGGTTGCCGGTGTTGCCGATCTCGGTGCCGTTGCCGTCCTTGTAATTGCCCTGCGTGCGGTAGACCGCGCCGCCGAAGATATCGACCTCGGGGGTCGCGCGCACGCCGCCGAAGACAGAGCCGAGGCCACGGTTGTTGTTGGAGCCGTAGGAGCCGGAGAGATCGACGCCCCAGCGCTCGCCGGGACGCAGCACGTCGTCGATGTCCTTGGTACGGAACGAGACCACACCACCGATCGCGCCGGAGCCGTAGATGTTGGCGGTGGGGCCGCGCACGATATCGACGCCGCCGATCAATTCAGGATCGAGGAAGAAGGAGCCGTTGGCGTTGTGACCGGTGCGCTGATAATTCTGCCGCGCCCCGTCGACGACGACTGCGACGCGGCCGAAATCCTGCAAGCCGCGGATGTTGATGACCGTCGCGGGATCGTCACCGCGCTCCTGGAACGACACGCCGGGCACAGCATAGAAGATGTCCGACAGCCGGTTTGGCTGGATTCCCTGGATCTGGTCGAGCGTGATCGAGCTGACCGGCGCGAGCGCATCGATGGCGCGCTCCTTGGTCTTGGTTGCGGCGACGGTGATGGTGTCGAGCACCTGAACCGGCGCCGTGCTGCCGGCTTGGGCGCGGGCGTTCAGGGCTTCAGGCGTTGCCTGCTGCGCGACTTGCGGATTGGACGGCTTGCGCCTGGCCTGTTTCGGTGACGCGTTTTCAGCCTGCTGCGAAGCGGTCTGCGCAAAGCCGCTTGCCGGCATCACTGCCGCAATTGAAACCACCGACGCGCCCAAAATCAGGGCGCGCGAATACCTAGCCCCGTCAGCCATATCAGCCCCAGCCTGCACTTCACTTCAATTTTGTTTGTCGTCTGGCTGGCGTGCGCCGCACGACGCGGCGACTGGCTGGCTGATTTTATCAAGGCGCGGACATCCGTCCGCTGCCATATTTGGTTACGTGGCAACACTCTGACGGTCAATGACCGCAGGTTGCAGTTTATATCAATTGTAAATTGGCGCCGTTGGAATGCGCCTGATGGCGCCTATACAAGCAGGCAGCATCTGAATTTACGAAAGCGCATCACACCCAATATGTCGGCCACATCAGGAGACAAGAGCGGCGATGCGGCAGGGCCGACACAAAGCCCTTCTGCAACAACGAGAACACTCACCATGCGAGGAGGCCGGATCGACAGCCGCGAGCTGTTCGCGCATGAGCGCGAGATCATCATCGCACATGGCGAGGACAGCTATCGGCTTCGCCTGACCTCGCAGAACAAGCTGATCCTGACGAAGTAACCTGTAATGACATTTTGTCGCACCCTCGCGAACCTCATGCTCACCGCCACCATCGCGGTTGCGTCCAGCGCACATGCCGCAGGCATCACGGTGCATGACGCGCGTGATCGCGATGTCGCGGTCATCGATTTTGCCCGCACGGTCTCGATCGGCGGCGCCATCACCGAGATCCTCTATGCGCTCGGGCTGGAAAGCCGGCTGGTCGGCGTCGACACCACGAGCCTCTATCCGGCCGCGGCGCTGCACGACAAACCCAACGTCGGCTACATGCGCCAGATCTCGGCCGAGGGCGTGCTCGGCCTCAACCCGACGCTGATCCTGGCGATCCAGGGCTCGGGCCCGCGCGAGACCATGGACATCCTGGAGACGGCGAAGGTGCCGCTGGTGCTGGTGCCCGAGACCTTCTCCGAGGAAGGGCTGATCGGGAAGATCAAGCTGGTCGGCCACGCCATGGGCGTCGATGCGCGCGCTGAATGTCTCAGCGCCGCGGTCGGCGCCGATCTCGCCCAGCTCCGCGCGCTGCGTGCCAAGGTGACGAAGCCGGTGCGCGTGATGTTCGTGATGTCGCTCCAGAACGGGCGCGCGATGGTCGCCGGCCACAAGACCGCGGCCGACGAAATCATCCAGCTCGCGGGCGCCGCCAACGCGGTCGACGATTACGACGGCTACAAGGTGATCGGCGACGAGGCGATCGTGGCCGCAAAGCCCGACGTCGTGCTGTCGATCGAGCGCGGCAAGGATTCGCTGCAGGCCGATGCAGTCTATGCACATCCCGGCTTTGCGCTGACCCCGGTCGCGGCCAACAAGAGCTTCATCACCATGGACGGCCTCTATCTGCTCGGCTTCGGGCCGCGCACGGCGGCGGCGGCGCGCGATCTCTCGGTCAAGCTGTATCCGGCCTTGGCCGATGGCGGCGCATTCACGTCGGCACTGTCGGCGGCGAATTGCCGGCAATGAGCGTGGCGGTCGGGACCGGGGCACGGAGCCTGCGACGACCTGCAGGACGGCGGTCCGCATCGTTCGCGATCCCCCTTCTGGTTGCGGCGCTGCTCGCCACCGCCATCGTTGCCCTGACGGTCGGTGCAGCCGGCATTCCCCTGTCCCGGCTTCCTGCTGCGCTCGGCTTCATCAGCAACACCACCGCCGATGCCATGACGACGCGCGACCAGCTCGTGCTGTGGTCGATCCGCATCCCCCGCATCGCCGCGACTGCGATGGTCGGCGGGCTGCTGGCGGCGGCCGGCGCGATCATGCAAGGACTGTTTCGCAACCCGCTGGCCGATCCCGCCCTCGTCGGCGTCTCCAGCGGCGGCGCGCTCGCGGCCGCGAGCGCAATCGTCTTCACGGATTCACGCTTCGGCGAGGCTTTGCGCTTCCTCCAGACCGAGCTGCTGCCGCTCGCCGCCTTCGCGGGCTCGCTGGCGACCACCGCTATCCTCTACGGCATCTCCAGCCGCTCGGGGCGGACCTCGATCGCGATCTTCCTGCTTGCGGGCGTCGCCATCACCGCGATCGCCAACGCGGGCATCGGACTTCTCGTGTTCATCGCCGATGATCGCCAGCTGCGCGACATCACGTTCTGGATGCTCGGCTCGATGAGCGGCGCGACCTGGGCCAAGGCCACCGTCCTTGCGCCGGTCCTTGTTGTCGGGCTCGCAGCCTGCGCCTTCATCGCCCGCGGCCTCGATCTGCTGGTGCTTGGCGAGGCCGACGCGTTTCACGGCGGCGTCGATGTCGAGCGCCTCAAGCGCATCTCGATCGTCATGGTCTCCGCCATGACCGGCGTCGCGGTGTCCATCAGCGGCGTCATCGGCTTCGTCGGCATCGTCGTGCCGCATCTGCTCCGCCTCGTCATTGGACCTGCGCATCGGCTGCTGCTACCCGCCTCGGTGCTGCTCGGCGCCATCCTGATGGTCGGCGCCGACACGCTGGCGCGCACCATCGTCGCGCCCGCGGAAATGCCGATCGGCATCCTAACCGCCGCCGTCGGCGCGCCGGTTTTCCTCGGCATCCTGCTGCGGCAGCGCGGGCTCGCCGCGCTATGAGCGCCGTGATCGAGGCGCGCGGCCTGGTCAAGCGCGCCGGCCGCGCGACGTTGCTCGATGGCGTCGGCCTGACCGTTGCCGCCGGTGAGATGGTCGCCATCATCGGCCCGAACGGCGCCGGCAAGTCGACGCTGCTGCGGCTGCTCTCCGGCGATCTCCGCCCAAGCGAGGGCGAGGTGCGGTTGAAGCAGCGCGACATCGGCAGCTACACGCCGCGCGAGCTTGCCGCGCGCCGCGCGATGCTGTCGCAGCACATCAATGTCACCTTCCCCTTCACCGTCGAGGAGATCGTGCTGATGGGCGCGGGCGAGCGCGGCGTGCGTGATGCCGCTCCGCTGGTCGACGCGGCGCTGGACGAGGTGGGCCTTTCGCATTTCCGCGAACGGCAATTGCCGACGCTGTCCGGTGGCGAGCAGCAGCGCGCCCATTTCGCCCGCGTGCTGGTCCAGCTCGCCTGCGGCGAGGCCGAGCATGGTCCCGGCCTCCTCCTGCTGGACGAGCCAACCTCGAGCCTCGATCTGCGCCACCAGATCGACCTCGTCGAAGCGGCGCGCCGCCGCGCGGGCAGCGGCACCGCGGTGATCGCGATCCTGCACGACCTCAATCTCGCGATCCGCTTTGCCGACCGGCTCGTCGTGCTGAGCGGCGGCCGGCTCGCCGCGGACGGCCCGCGAGCCGAGGTCGTCACGCGCGAGATCATCCGCGATATCTTCCAGATCGACGCCGTCGTCCACCAAGCCGACGGCGTGCCGTATGTGCTGCCGCAGTCGATGCGGGCGAGCTCGACGCAGCCACGGTGAAGGTGCACTCCCTCGCCCCGCAAGCGGGGCGAGGTGACGGGTGGCCCCTACCCCGCCGGCACGATCACCATGCTCTTGTCCTTCGGCCAGCGGATGCGCCAGGCGAAGGTGATGTCCTTGACCTCGCCGGGCTTGGCGTCGAACGACCATTCCAGCACGCCGCGCTTGTCGCGGATGTTGCTCGCGGTCGGCGGTGTGGTCGAGGGCAGCATCTCGACGACGATGTCCTCGCTCTCGCTGACCGGCAGCTGGTCCTCGATCGCGACCTTGATCGGGAAATCGTGACCGTTGCGGATCGTGGTCTTGAAGGAGCGCTCGTCGGTCTTCGACGTCGTCACGAGCAGGCCGGCCGAGCCTTCGTTGCGCTTGAGCACGGCGCGCTCGATCTTGATCTTGTCGTCGGCACCGAAACCGAGCCGCACGATGTCGTCCTTGGCCGAAGCTGCGAGCTTGCCGCGGCCGACGAAGACGCCGTCGCGATAGATCGCGACCTTGCCCGGCAGCAGCGTCGTATCGTCGGTCTGCTTGAAGCTCGCTTCGAGGAAGGCGGTGGTATCCATCACCGGGGCTGCGCGGACTGCAAGATCGGCCGGCACATTCATAGACGCGATTTTCAGGCTCTTGGCGCCTTCGGCGGCGCCGAGACTGACGCGGCCGGGGATCTTGAAGGTCGCCTGGAAACCGCCGATCTCGGCAATCGCCTGTTGTTCATCGGCGCGTTCACGCGGCTCGGCTTCGAGGGCCTTGGACATAGGCATAACTCGCGCAGAACGCTCCTGCATGACTGGCGCGGGCCGCGCCAGATCCGAGGCCGTACCGAGCGCCATCGGCTTCGGCACCTGCGGATATTGCGCGACCAGCGAACCCAGCTCCGGCGCATTGCCGCCGCGGCTGATGCGGACCGTGGAGACGCCCAGCGTCACGTTCGACCAGTCCTCGCCGGTCGATTGCGTGATTTCGGCGCGACGAACCAGCTCCAGCTGCGGCTTGCGGTCCTTGGCGCCGGTGTCGAGCCGGGCGTCATAGAGCGGCAGCCAGCGCGCATTGCGCACATTATAGGTGACCCGCAACGTCGCCTTGGTCGCGGCTGAGGCGGCAACGTCCATGCGAACCTCGAGCTTGCTCGGCGGCTTGGCTTTACGTTCGACGTCGAGCTCGGCGATCTGCCGGTCGATCTCGCGCATCTTGCGCGTGGCGTCACGGATGGCGGTATCGGCGCTCGAAATCTCCTCGCCGACCGCAGCAAAGGCCGTGCGCCATTCGGCAATCGGCCGCGCCTCGCCCTTCTCGCCGATACCCACGGGGGACGCTTCCGCAAAGTGCTCCGCGAATTTGCGCCGTGCATTGGCCGAGTCGATCGCGCCCTGCAGGTCGGCGCGCTGGTCGTTCAGAGCCTCGATCCGCTTGTCCAGCTCAGGCAGGTTGACCGGCGCGGCGCGCGGCGGCCGCGCATCGATCGTGCCGATGGTGAGCTTTGCACCGCCCTCACCCTCGACGCGGAGGGAGGATGTATCGAGACCGAGCGGAAAGTCCTTGGCCACCAGCGTCGAATCTCCAGACGGCAAATCGACCGTTATGACGCGGGTGACGGTGGCGCCATCAGGGTAAACGGTGACGGTGTCGATCGCCGAATTGGCGCCCAGATCGGCGGCCCATGACGGTGACGCCGCCGCCATGGTCACCAGAACCAGGCTCGTCGTTGCCAAACATCTTGCGGTGATGCGCATAAAATCCCTCCTGCCGGTATCGCCGCGCCGCCAGCCGGACGCGCGATCAAATGCCTCGCCAACATGGTTGGACGCGGCAGGGAAGGAACCGGTTCGATTGGGGTTTCCGTGGGGCGCCGCTGCGGCGGCACCATGGCCACGGAACGCGGGCACGCGCCGTGGAGACCTCAGGCCTGAGCGGGCGAGCCCTTGCCGAAGATGCGGCGGAGCAGATCGGTCACGTTCTTGGCGCCGGCCTTCTTCAGGATGCTGGCGCGATAGCCCTCGACAGTCCGGGCGCTCAGATGGATGCGCCGGGCGATCTCCTTGTTGGTGAGGCCGGCGGCAAGATGCTCGAGCACGTCGCCTTCACGCTCGGTCAGGGGCTCGCAGCCGGGCAACCAGCGCTGCCGGCTCGAACCGGGCTGGGCGACCTCGTCGATGGCGGCATCGATCCGGCCAACGATGTCGTGGGTTCGGAACGGCTTTTCGATGAAGTCGGTCGCGCCGCTCTTGATCGCGTCAACCGCCATGGCGATGCTGCCGTTCGCCGACGTCACCAGAACCGGCGCCATGCAATTCTCCTCGCGCAGCCGCTTCAGCACCTCGAGGGCGGAGCGATCCGGCGGCATCTCCAGCAGCACACACGCGGGCATCCGCTCCCTTGCTTCCGAGAGCAGAGAAGCGCCATCGGCAAAGCAGATCACGTCATAGGCGCCCTGTTGGAGCGCATTGGAAAGTTGTTCGCGGGAGGCGGCGTCGGTGTCGATGACGAATACCTCGCCCTTGGAAAGCATGTTCCCCGGCATATCCCGATCCAGCAATGTCTTGGTCAAATGACCCGAGACGGCCGGGGGCCCCGTCGCGCCCCGCCGTCATGCGCACGGCATTCACGCCCGTGCTTCGGTTTCCCTTATGTATGTTCCGTCCTGTTCCCGGATTTGACGGATCGGGACAGAAACTTTACATTTCGGGACATCTGCGGGAATGGCTGGCAGGAACGGTTCGCATGACCGACCTCATTCGCAGCGCAGGCTTGAGCTATTATCCGGAGGTCGCCCGGGCAGTCGGGCTCGACCCCAGGCAGATGATGCGCAAGGTCAGGCTGCCGCTGGCCGTACTGGACAAGCCCGATACACCGATTGCAGTCGCCAGCGTGCGCCGCCTGCTCGAATTGTCGGCAGAGGCTTCCGGTGCCGAAGATTTCGGCCTGCGCCTCGCCGAGCGCGGCGGCCTGACCAATTTCGGCGCGGTCGGCCTGATCGTACGCGAACAGGCGACCGTCGGTGAAGCGATCGAGGCGTTCTCGCGATTCATTCACATTCATCACGACGGCATGAAGCTCGACGTCGTCAGGGACAGGCAGACCGTGACCATCACGCTGCACCTGCGCGGCCGGCAGCCGCGCGCGCCGCGGCAGTCGATCGACATGGCGCTCGGCAGCGTCCACCGCATCATCCAGTCGCTGTTCGGCAGCGATTGGCGGCCGCAGGAGGTGCACCTGCATTATCCGCCGCCGCACGACCGCAAGCGCTACCGCGACTTCTTCGGATGCCGCGTGACCTTCAAGGCGGATGACGATGCGATCGTGCTGTCGGCGCACGACATGGAGCGGCGAATTCCGAGCGCGCATCCCCTGATCGCGAATTATCTGCGAAAGCGGATCGAGGCGATCGAGACCCGGCCGGCAAGCTGGGAGGAGAAGGTCGACGAGGTGGTGCGGACCCTGCTCGCCAGCGGCGATTGCACGGTCGAGCGGGTGGCCGAGCATCTCGCCTGCACCCGCCGCACCGTCCACCGCCACCTCGCCGCATCAGGCACCAGCTTCTCGGCCATCCTCGACGCCCAGCGCGCCGATCTCGTGATGCAGCTGATCGACGATCCCGACCGGCCGCTGGCCGATATCGCCGCGCAGCTCGGCTTCTCCGCGCAAAGCGCGATGGCCCGCTGGTTCCGCGGCCGCTTCGGCTGCACCATCACCGCATGGCGCAAGGGCGTGCGGCCGCTGGGAAAGCCAATCGAAACCGCTCCCGCATCGGCCGCCTAGGACTCAGCGTGCCGGGGCCGGCACGCCCATGATGGCGAGGGCGCGCCGCGGGCTGCCGGCGAGCAGCGGGCCGAATGCGACGGCAAAGCCGAGGAACGCGGCGACCCAGCCGAAGGCCGCGACATGCAACAGCACGTCACCATGCGCAGGCACGACCACTGCGCAGACCCGCGCCAGCGCCGCGACGACGATCGCGACATAGATGGATTGCGTCGCGGGCGAGGCGGTGAGCGCCTGCCCGGTATGACCAAGGCTTGCACGCGTCATCACCGCGAGCGTCATGGTTCCGGCCGCGCCCGCCATCCAGGCATGAATGCCCGCGCTCGGCGGCAGTTCGCCGAAGGCGGCCAGGGCATTCAGGATGAAGCCGAACGGCACGAAGACGTAACCGACATGCAGGATCAGCAGCAGCCGCTCGCGCGTGGTGCGATCACCGGCCCAGCGCGCAAGCCGAACCAGATGCAGCACGCCAACCACAGCCATTAGAACACCGGTGACCATGTTCAGCGGCGCCGCGATCCATGCGATCAGCGCCAGTGCGCTCGCTCCGATCACCGCGCCGTCAAAACGTCCGAACGGCACCGGCAGGCGTCCGGGATTGAACTTGACCAGCCAGTTGCGGGTGAAGCTCGGAATGATGCGGCCGCCGATCAGCGCGATCAGCAGCATCACGACACTGACGCCGACGCGGATGCTGACATCGGCCGCGCCTTCGTAATGTGCTTCGAGATGAAAGCCGACATTGCCGGAGAGCAACATGAGCACCAGCACCACCACCGGCAAATTGCGCCAATTGCCGCCCGCGATGATCTCGCGCGTCGCAGCGGCGACGACCAGCGCCAGGAAAGCGGCATCGACGATCAGCGCGAAGGCCCAGCCGATCTCGGCCGACAGCGTCACCGCAACGCGCCCGGCGAGCCAGACCACCAGCAGTGCTGCCAGCGAGGTCCCCTGGATCGGCAGCCGCCCGGTCCAGTTCGGGATCGCCGTGAACAGGAACCCGGTGATGACAGAAGGCAGGAAGCCATAGAGCATCTCGTGGACGTGCCAGTCGCGCGGCGCGAAGGCCGATGTCACCGACAATTCACCGTAGAACATCGGCAGCCAGGCCAGAATCGAGAGCCCGGCCTGGATGGCGGCGAGCAGGAAAAAGGGCCGAAAACTGTTTGCGAACAGCGGCCAGCCCGCAAAATTGCGGGATCGGGCGCCAGCCATGGGGCAACTCCTATCAATTCAGACTGTTGTTTGGAAAAATACTGCCGTCCCGGACGGCCGGTTTTGCGCTATCGCAAATTGCAGGACGATTGCAGGTGCCATCACACTCCCGAGCGCCAAGGAGGCAGAATGGCCAAGGTCGACTCATCGCTGGTTGCGCATTTGCCGCTGTTTGCCGGGGTCAAGCCGGAGGACCTCGAGGAGATCCTGCGCGAGGCCCGTTCGGCACGCTACCCGAAGAACACCGCCATCTTCGAGCAGGGCGCGGACGCGCAGTCGTTCTTCCTGCTGCTGCACGGCCATGTCCGCGCGGCCAAGACCACCCCGACCGGCGAGCAGATCGTGGTGCGCTATGTCGCGCCCGGCGAGACGTTCGGGCTCGCGATGGCGATCGGAGCCGCGCACTATCCGGCCACCGCGATGGCTGTCGACGACAGCGTGGTGCTGATCTGGCCGAATTCGGCCTGGCCGCGGCTGGTCGAGCGGTTTCCCTCGCTCGCCGCCAACACGCTCCAGACCGTCGGCGCGCGGCTGCAGGAGAGCCACACCCGCATCCTGGAAATGTCGACCCAGCAGGTCGAGCAGCGTGTCGCGCATGTGCTGCTGCGCCTTGCCAAACAGTCCGGCAAGAAACTCGACCACGGCATCGAGATCGATTTCCCGATCAGCCGCCAGGACATCGCGCAGATGACCGGCACCACCCTGCACACCGTGAGCCGCATCCTGAGCGGCTGGGAGAGCCAGGGCCTCGTCGAGAGCGGCCGTCAGCGCATCATCCTGCGCGAGCCGCACAAGATCGTCGTACTGGCGGAACGGACGGCCGACAGCGGCCCGGCGTGAGCGCCGCACCGCTGTCGTTGAAGATAGGGGTGAGGATGCCTCCGCTTGCGGCGGAAGCTTGCCCCTCACCCGGGAGTTCGCACGCGCCCGCGCGAACTCCAGATCGTCTCACGCCGGCACGCAGTCGCAGAGCGCAGCGAGGAATTTGTCGCGGTCGATGCCGTGCTCGCGGCAGGCGTCGTCCACCGTGTGGAAGGTTGCGATCGGGCAGCCGACGCAGGCCAGCCTGAAAGCAAGAAACACGCGGATCGTGTGCGGCGCCGTGCGCATGATGTCATCGACCAGGTCGTCGGATCGAAAGGGCATGGACAACTCCGTTCCGAAGCGACGATAGCCGAGCGGGTGCCGGTTTCTTTGCTGAAGCGCAAGCTGTTGCCGGTTCCTCAACTCGTCATTCCGGGGCGCGCGAAGCGCGAACCCGGAATCCATCGCGCAGCGGATGATAGGGAGAAATGGATTCCGGGCTCGCGCCAAGAGGCGCGCCCCGGAATGACGCGGCTACACCGCCCTGCTGTGCAACTGCTTTCCCGGATCCAGATGCGCGTCGAACGCGGCGGCGACGCTGCGGACCAGGAAGCGCGAGTCGTTTGCGACTGCGATCCGATCGCCGTCCAGCCGCACGACGCCGTCCGAGATCAGCGGCTTCAGACGCGAGGCCGATTTGAGCATCGCCTTCGGCTCCGCGCCGTGGCGCGCGCAGATGTCGCCGAGATCGGCGCTGAACTCGCACATGATGCGCTCGATGATGTCGGCCCGCAGCCGGTCGTCGTCGGTGAGCCCGTAGCCCTTGGCAGTGGCGAGCCGGCCACTGGTGATGCTTTGCGCGTACGCGCCGATCTGCACCTCGTTCTGCACGTAGCCCTGCGGCAGATGCCCGATGGCGCTGGCACCGAAGCCGAGTAGAACCTCGCCTCGGTCGGTGGTATAGCCCTGGAAATTGCGCCGCAGCGTCCGCTCCTCGAAAGCCACGGCCATGGCGTCGTCGGGACGCGCAAAATGGTCGAGCCCGATCTGCACGTAACCGGCCTCCTTCAGCGCATTGGCGATCGCGCAGGCCTGATCGTGACGCGCAAGACCGTCGGGCAGCACCGCCTCGTTGATCATCCGCTGGTGCTTCTTGAAGGCAGGCACGTGCGCATAGCCGAACACCGAGAAGCGGTCGGGCCCGAGCTCGAGCGCGCGCTGGACGGTATCGAGGCAGGAGGCGACGGTCTGATGCGGCAACCCGTAGATCAGGTCGAAATTGAGTCCCGCGATGCCCGCACGCCGGAGCATGTCGACGACGGACGCGGTCTGCTCATAACTCTGCACACGGTTGATCGCGCGCTGCACGACCGGATCGAAACTCTGCACCCCCAGGCTGGCGCGGTTGACGCCGGAGAGCCGCATCGCCTCGACCATGTCGGCGGTCAGCGTCCTCGGGTCGATCTCGACCGCGATCTCCGCCGACGGCAGCACGAAGAACGAATGGCGCATCGCCGCCATCAACTCGGCGAAGGCCTCCGGCGCCATGATCGTGGGCGTGCCGCCGCCGAAATGGATGTGTTCGACCTTGATGCGGCGACCGATGGTTTCGGCGACCTGCGCGATCTCGCTGCGCAGTGTCCGCTGGTAAGCCGCGATCAGCTCGTCGCGGCGCACGATCTGGGTATGGCAACCGCAATACCAGCACATCTCGCGGCAGAACGGCACGTGCAGATAGAGCGACGCGCTGGTGCCGGCAGGAAGCTCCGACAGCCACCGGGCGTAGGTATCGGCGCCGATCGCCGGCGAGAAGTGCGGCGCGGTCGGATAGCTCGTATAGCGCGGCAATCTCTCTTCGCCGTAGCTCGCTGCGAGATCAGTCCTCATGTCTTACCCATTCGTAAATCGATGCCGGCGTCGCGCGGCAAATCCCGGATGGCATTGAATTACCCGTTTCCTGGCGAGCGACCTTGCGCTCGCTCAAAGTCCGAGCGCCTGATCTGGCCGATGATGACGTTTAATCACCGCTATCCTGGAGATAGGCCATGGCGTCGTTCGCGCTCGATCTCGTTCTCTGGCTCGCCGGCATTCGCGGCCACATCCCGCGCTTCGACGATTTCCGTCCTGTCCCTGCCGCGCCCGCAACCGGCGCAAATCATCTCGCGCGCGTTCTGGCCCTCATGGCCGCCGTCTTCGCCGCATTGTCGCTCGCGGTCTGGGGCACGGTCTGGATGGCGATACACCTGCTCTGATCGAGCAGATCCATCCGTTCACGAGCGAATGCAACTGAACATGCGAACGACTTGCGCCGCTGACGACGCGCGATCCTAGCCATCGTCGATGCGGCTTCGGCGCAGCTCCTAAGGAATTTACCGGAGGCTAAACCGGCAGAAGCTTGTCGCAGCGCAAACACTCTTGCCGCAACAGGCGCACACTGCATCCGTCATCAAGACCATTTCAGATGAAGGATGCTTCCAATGTTCACCCGCAGAGCCGCATTGATCAGCGCCGCCGCGACCGCCCTGATGCTGGCGACACCCGCCCTGGCGGCCGACGATCTCAAACTGCCGCGTCAAAAGGTCGAGCTGGTTGCTCCGCCGTTCGTGCACGCGCACGAGCAGGCAACCAAGCAGGGCCCCAAGATCATCGAGTTCAAGCTCACGATCGAGGAGAAGAAGGTCGTCATCGACGAGAAGGGCACCACTTTCCAGGCCATGACCTTCAACGGCTCGATGCCGGGTCCGTTGATGGTCGTGCATGAGGGCGACTACGTCGAGACGACACTGGTCAATCCCGCGACCAACACCATGCCGCACAACATCGACTTCCATTCGGCGACCGGTGCGCTCGGCGGCGGCGCGCTCACGCTGGTCAATCCCGGCGAGCAGGTCGTGCTGCGCTGGAAGGCGACCAAGACCGGCGTGTTCGTCTATCACTGCGCGCCGGGCGGCCCGATGATCCCCTGGCACGTGGTCTCCGGCATGAACGGCGCCGTGATGGTGCTGCCGCGCGAGGGACTGAACGACGGCAAGGGCCACGCGCTGAAGTACGACAAGGTCTACTATATCGGCGAGCAGGACATGTACGTGCCGCGCGACGAGAAGGGCAATTTCAAGTCCTACGACTCGCCGGGCGAAGCCTTCACCGAGACCGAAGAGGTGATGAAGAAGCTCACGCCGACCCATGTCGTGTTCAACGGCAAGGCGGGCGCACTCACCGGCAAGAACGCGCTGACCGCCAATGTCGGCGAGAACGTGCTGATCGTGCACTCGCAGGCCAATCGCGACAGCCGTCCGCACCTGATCGGCGGCCATGGCGACTATGTCTGGGAGACCGGCAAGTTCGGCAATGCGCCCGAGGTCGGGCTCGAGACCTGGTTCATCCGCGGCGGCTCGGCGGGAGCTGCGCTGTACAAATTCCAGCAGCCCGGCATCTACGCCTATGTCACGCATAACCTGATCGAGGCCGCCGATCTCGGCGCCACCGCGCACTTCAAGGTCGAAGGCAAGTGGAACGACGATCTGATGATGCAGGTGAAGGCGCCTGCGGACATCCCGGCCAACACCAACTAGACGCGACGAGGGGCCGGTGATCACCGGCCCCTTCTTCCTTTCGGGGGGACGACCATGCTGATCGCATTCAAGCTGAAGCTGCTGCTCGCCTGCGGCGCCGGGCTCGCAGGGCCGATCGCGATGGCGCCCCTGGTCTCGGATATGGCGGTCCACGGCACGGCGGCGGAGCCCGCGATCGTCAGGATCACACCGGGCAATTTCTCCTATCGCGAGGCCGGCGATTTCACGCGTGGCGGGCAGCAGGCGGAAGTGCCGCTGCGCGCGATGCGCTTCGAGAAGCCGCTGCACATCATGCGGAATCAGGTCTCGTCGTCCGACTATCAGATCTGCGTGCAGGACGGCGCCTGCCGCGCGCTCGATCGCGGCGTGGCGGTCGCCATCGATCGGCCCGCGGTGCAGGTGAACTGGCACGACGCCGAAGCCTATGCCGGCTGGCTGTCGCGCAAGACCGGCCAGCACTACCGCCTGCCGAGTGACGAGGAATGGGCGTTTGCGGCGGGCTCCAGATTCAAGGACGATGGCGCGCCGGTGGACCAGGACAATCCTTCGAAGCGCTGGATCAGCCGCTACGAGCGCGAGTCCGAGCGCGATCCCTTCGACACTGCGGCCCATCCGTTCGGCAAGTTCGGCGCGAACGAGCATGGCATCGAAGATCTCGCCGGCAATGTCTGGGAGTGGACTTCGACCTGCTTCGTGCGCTCGCGGATCGACGAGGCCGGCAATGCCGGCCGGCCGACCGTAAATTGCGGCGTGCGTGTCGCCGAAGGCGCGCACCGCGCCTATGTCACCGACTTCATCCGCGACGCCCGCGCCGGCGGCTGCGCGCAAGGCGTGCCGCCCGCCAATCTCGGCTTCCGCCTGGTGCGGGAAGAGCGGACGTGGATGGCGAACGTGTCGGTGCGGTGGGGCAAGGTGTGGGCGAGGTCGTGATCGACTGTCGTGGAATCGCGCCTATGCCTCTCCAACGTCGTCCTGGCGAAGGCCAGGACCCATAACCACCGAACCAGGTTTGGCGAAGGCTGGTCGTTCGGGACGATTACCGTCCGCGATCGATGGACCTCGCGGTATGGGTCCTGGCCTTCGCCAGGACGACAGCGAGAAATTGGCTACCGCTTGGCGCCCACAACCTGCTCACATTGTCCGTGCAAACATGCGAAAGCCGGGCGCGCCGATGATCGCTTCGAACGCAGGATCACGCTTCTCTTCCGCGAAGGCAAAACCAGCCTTGGTGTAGGCGCGTTCGGCCGCCTCGTTACCGATCAGGAACGAGATCGTCGCCCGTCTAAATCCAGCCGCCCGCCCCTTCTCCAGCGCGTGGACAATCAGCGCCTGCACGAGACCGCGGCCGCCATAGGCAGGATCGGTCGCGACATGCTCGATCATCCAGTCGCCCTCTCCGCCCTGGACCCAGCAGGCGCGGGTATAGGCGCCGCGCCGGCGGATGGCTTCCAGCTCCGGCGCGGCGAGCCCGGTCGCGGCCGCGACTTCCTCGATCGCGCGCCAGGCTGCAGGTCCCGTACCGGCTGCGGGCAGCGCACACAGCGCTGCGGCCGGCTTGCCGTCGACCTCGACGACCAGGAACTGCGAGACGTGCCACATCGACACGGCGCGAGCGACCGCGATGCGCGCGATGAAATCGCGGCACTGCGCTTCGGGCCAGCCAAGCGCGACGTCGAACCAGCCGCGCGAGCGATAGCCGCGCTGCGCCGACAGGATGGTTTGAACGATGAAACCGGCGTCTTCGGGACGCGCAGACCGTATCGTCATGCGCGCCCCATTCTCGAAGACCTCAGGTGTTCTTCAGCGCGACGCGGAATTCAGCTTCGGTCTTGGACTTGACCTCGTCGAGCGAGACACCGTCGGCGAGCTCGATCAGGGCCATGCCACCATCGCCGTGCTTGTCGATGGTGAAGACGGCAAGATCGGTGACGACCATGTCGACCACGCGCTCGCCGGTCAGCGGCAGGTTGCACTGCTTCAGCAGCTTCGGGCCGTCCTTGGCCGAATGCTCCATCACCACGACGACGCGCTTGACCCCGGCGACGAGATCCATCGCGCCGCCCATGCCCTTGACCATCTTGCCGGGGATCATCCAGTTGGCGAGATCGCCGTTCTGGGCCACCTGCATGGCGCCGAGGATCGAGAGGTCCATGTGGCCGCCGCGGATCATGCCGAAGGAATCCGCGCTCGAGAAATACGAGGTCGAGGGCAGCTCGCTCACGGTCTGCTTGCCGGCGTTGATGAGGTCGGCGTCCACCTCGTCTTCATAGGGGAACGGGCCCATGCCGAGCATGCCGTTCTCGCTCTGCAAGGAGACGTCCATGCCGTCGGGGATGTAGTTCGAGACCAGCGTCGGGATGCCGATGCCGAGATTGACGTAGTAGCCATCGCGCAATTCCTTCGCGGCGCGCGCAGCCATCTGTTCACGGGTCCAGGCCATCGTTGTGCTCCTGTCGATTCTTTAGTGGCGCATGATCTGATCGGAAAACCGGCTTCCACTTTTCCGGATCATGCGCTGGTGCGCGGGCGGGTGTTGCGGAATTCGATGCGCTTCTTGGCCGTGCCGACCTCGACGATGCGCTTCACGAAGATGCCGGGCGTATGGATGTGGTCGGGATTGAGTTCACCGGCCGGAACCAGATGCTCGACCTCGGCCACCGTGATCTTGGCGGCGGTCGCCATCATCGGGTTAAAGTTGCGCGCGGTCTTGCGGTAGATGAGGTTGCCGGCGGTATCGCCCTTCCAGGCGTGCACGATGGCGAGGTCGGCGAACAGGCCGCGCTCCATCAGGTACTTCTCGCCGTCGAACTCCTTCACTTCCTTGCCTTCGGCGATCAGCGTGCCGACGCCGGTCTTGGTGTAGAAGGCCGGGATGCCGGCGCCGCCGGCGCGGATGCGCTCGGCCAGCGTGCCTTGCGGGTTGAATTCGAGTTCCAGCTCGCCGGCGAGGAATTGCTGGGCGAACAGCTTGTTCTCGCCCACATAGGACGAGATCATCTTCTTGATCTGGCGGGTTTCCAGGAGGCGGCTGAGCCCGATGCCGTCGACGCCGGCATTGTTGGAGACGACCGTCAGGCCCTTGACGCCGGATTCGCGGATCGCGTCCGACAGCTCCTCGGCAATGCCGCAGAGGCCGAAGCCCCCCGACATGATCATCATGTTGTCTTTCAGAATGCCGTCGAGCGCCGACTTGGCGTCGGGATAGACCTTGTTCATACAGGAAACCTTCGGCTTGGAGGCGTCGCGCCATCATTGGCGGCGATTATTAGGCGAAATCCTCCAAAGCCGTCAATGATACGGGGTTCTCCGCTCCGCGGGGCGGTGGTAGAAGCTGCCCACGGCGTGGGCAGAGCCGCCCGCGGCCTTGAAAGCGACAAGAAAACCCATCAAGTTGCGGCACTTAACTAGCAGGACTTGTAACCTAACAAGACTTGTAACCTGACCAAACTTGTAGCCTAACAAACCTTGGGCGTGGGGCGCGCAGGTCTCCCGGCCGCCCTGCTGGACCAACAACCAACCCGATCAGGACATGCCATTGACCATGGCCCAAGGAATGAAGCGCCTCGGGACGCCGATCGCGGCGCTGCTCGGCATCGCGCTGATCGCCCTGATCGCAACCTCATGGCTCATCAACCGCGACGCGCTGCGCAAGGCAGTGGAAGCGCAGATCCGCGACGTCACCGGCCTCGAGCTCAATGTCGCGGGCAGCATCGACATTTCGGTGCTGCCGGCGAGCTACATCTCCTTCCATGACGTCGGCCTGAAGGGCGGCGGCACCAGCGATCCCGCGCTCCATGTCGACGTGCTCACCGCCAATCTGCGGCTGCTGCCGCTGCTGCTGCAGCGCTTCGAGATCGCCGACCTGACGCTGCTGCGGCCGCGCATCCATGTCAGCCTCAAGCCGGACGGCGAGAGCAACTGGACGCCCTTCATCCAGACCATTGCGCGCACCATGAAGCCCGGGGCCGACAACCAGGTGTCGTTCTCCGAGATCCGGATCCAGGACGGCGTGCTCAATTACGAGGACGCCGCCACCCACGCCACCGAGAAGTTCGAGGACATCGACCTGTCGCTGGCCTGGCCGTCGATCTCGCGCTCCTTCGCCGCGACCGGGCAGTTCGACTGGCGCGGCGAGCGCGTCGACGGCTCGATCAGCTTTTCCGATTTCGTCGCCGCCCTCTCCGGCGACCGGTCCGGTCTGAAGGCGCGGATCGCCAGCGCGCCGCTCAAGCTCGCCTTCGACGGCAGCGTCGCCAACCGCACCAGCCCGATGATGGAGGGCACGCTCACCATCGACAGCCCGTCCCTGCGCAACGCGCTGCGCTGGACCGGACAGCCGCAGCCGGCCAGCGGCGGCTTCGGCCGGTTCGCACTGAAGGCGCGCGCCAATGTGGTGGGCGCCTCGATCGCGCTCACCAATGTCAATGTCGAGCTCGACGGCAACACCGCCGAGGGCGTCATGACCTACGCCAATAACGGCCGGCAGACGCTGCAGGCGACGCTCGCCGCCGACGCGCTCGACTTCACACCTTATATTTCGACCTTCCGCCTGCTCGCGAGCGGCGCCCGGGACTGGAACAGGCAGCTGTTCGACCTCAACGGGCTGTCGACCACCGACCTCGACATGCGCCTGTCGGCGGCGCGGCTGACGGTCGGACCGACGAGGCTCGGCCGCACCGCGATCGGGGCCAATTTGCGCAACGGCACGCTGGCGCTCTCGGTCGGCGAGGCCCAGGTCTATGGCGGCATCGCCAAGGGCTCGTTCGGCATTGCGCGCTCCGACAGCGTCGCCGACATCAAGGCGCAATTCCAGTTCACCGACGTCGACCTGCAGGCCTGCGCCACCGAGCTGTTCGGCCTCAACAAGCTGTCCGGCCGCGGCAACATCAACGTCTCGCTCGTTGCCTCCGGCTCGAGCCCGTTCGGCCTCGTGCAGTCGCTCGACGGCAGCGCCACGGTCACCGGCCATGACGGCGCGATCTCGGGCTTCAACGCCGAGCAGCTGTTGAAGCGGCTGGAACGGCGGCCGTTGTCGGGCGGCGGCAATTTCCGCAGCGGCTCGACCCCTTACGACAACCTCACCATCGCGGTGAAATTCTCCGACGGCATCGCCACCGCCGAAGACATCCGCGTCGAAGGACCGGCGGCGAAGATCACGCTCACCGGCACAGCATCGGTACCGACGCGCGAATACGACATGAAGGGCGTGGCGAGCCTCAACAGTGCGTCGGGCTTCGAATTGCCGTTCGTGGTGCAGGGGCCCTGGGACGATCCCCTGATCTTCCCCGATCCGGAAAGCCTGATCCGCCGCTCGCCGGCCTCCGCGCCGCTGCTCGACATGCTCAAGGACCGCAAAGGCAGCGATGCCGTGCGCTCCGCGATCGAGCGCATCACCGGCGCAGGCAAGCGTCCCGCACCGGCGGAATCGCCGACGGCGGAGAACGCGAAAGAGAACCCCAAGGACAACGCCAAGTCGAACTAGTGCCGCCTCATCGGGCGCCGATCGGCCGGCAACGGCCGACCATCGCGAATTGATCCGGCCGAATTGATGCGGCGATTGGATCGATGCGCACGTCAAGCATCTCCTCCGGCGAAAGGCCCACGACTAAGGTCTGACAAGATGCGTTGATTGCGCTACCACCATGCGCTAGTGTTTTATGCGACCGGTTAAAAACACCGGCCGTTTGAGGGAGAAAAACGTGAAATCCAAGGTTATTGGCGCAGTGTCATTGGCGGTCGCTGCGGCTGGGCTGTTTGCCGCCACCGCACCTGCCTTTGCGCAGCAGAAGACGATTACGGTCTGGTGGGGCAAGGGCTTCTACCGCTCCGAAGACGACGCGCTGATCGAGACGATCAAGAAATTCGAAGCGAAGACCGGCATCAAGGTCGAATTGTCGCAGTACGCGATCCAGGACATGATTCCGAAGACGGTCGCCGCGCTCGACGCCGGCACCGTGCCCGACGTGGCCTATTCCGATTCCTACGACGTGCAGGCGCAGGGCAAGTGGGCCTACGAGGGCAAGCTCGAGGACCTCTCCGACATCATGGAGCCGATCAAGGACCGGTTCGTCCAGAACACGCTCGATGCGTCGATCCTCTATAACAACGTCACCAAGAAGAAGGCCTATTACGGCTTCCCGCTGAAGCAGCAGAGCATGCATGTCGAGATCTGGAACGACATGCTGGAGAAGGCCGGCTTCAAGCTCGCCGACATCCCGACCGACTGGTCGGGCTACTGGACGTTCTGGTGCGACAAGGTGCAGCCGGCGATCCGCAAGGCGACCGGCCAGCGCATCTATGCCGTCGGCCAGCCGATGGGCGTGGAATCCACCGACGCCTTCCAGTCGTTCTACACCTTCATGGACGCCTATCACGTCAAGCTGGTCGACGACGACGGCAAGCTCCTCGTCGACGACCCCAAGGTTCGCGAGAACCTGATCAAGGCGATGAAGGATTACACCGACACCTACATCAAGGGTTGCACGCCGCCCTCCTCCACGACCTGGAAGGATCCGGACAACAACGTCGCCTTCCACAACAAGACCATCGTGATGACCCACAACTTCACGATCTCGATCGCGGCGAAGTGGTTCGAGGACTCCCAGAACCAGGCGCTCACCCAGGAGCAGCGCGACGCCGGCAAGAAGGCCTATGAGCAGGACATCGTGACGGCGTCCTTCCCGAAGGCGCCGGATGGTTCGACCATCCGCTACCGCTCCGACGTCAAGACCGGTCTCGTCTTCACCGCGGCCAAGAACAAGGCCGAGGGCAAGCAGTTCATTGCCTTCCTGCTCCAGGAAGAGAATGTCCGCCCCTATATCGAGGGCGCGCTCGGCCGCTGGTTCCCGGTGACGAAGGCAAGCCAGGAAAGCCCGTTCTGGCAGGCCGACAAGCACCGCAAGGCCGTCTACAGCCAGTTCACCGGCGGCACCACCGCGTTCGACTTCACCAAGAACTGGAAGTTCACGATCCTCAACAACGAGAACATCTGGGCCAAGGCCATGAACCGGGTCGTCAGCGAGAAGGTCCCGGTCGAAAAGGCTGTCGACGAGATGATCGCCCGCATCAAGGAAGTTGCGGGTTAAGTCCGTCCTCCCCTCTCCCCGCATCGCGGGGAGAGGTGTAAGAACAACACCGGCCGCGTTTCGCGGCCGGCTTCTCTTTGAAGAGTCCTAAAGAATGGCGATCACGCTCTCTGGCGATCAGGCACTCCCCGGCCCGCCCCTGTCGTCGCGGCTGACCCCGGCGCAGGTGTGGGGCATCATCCTGCTCGCGCCCTATCTGCTCGTTTTCCTGGCCTTCGTCGTCTATCCCGTCTGCTACGGGCTGTGGCTGGCGCGCGCTCCGGCGAACTACGTCGCGCTGTACAACGACCCGATCTTTGCGCGTGCCGCCGTCAACACGCTGATCTTCCTGGTCATCGGCATCAACATCAAGATGATGATCGCGTTGGTGCTGTCCGGCTTCTTCGCGGTGCAGCGCACCTGGATCAAATGGCTCTCGGTGATCTTCATCCTGCCCTGGGCGGTGCCGTCGATTCCGACCATCCTGTCGGTGCGTTTCATGCTCAACCCCGAATGGGGCGTCATCAACCACCTCATCTTCTCCTTCACCGGCGATGACGGCCCGAACTGGCTGAACGATCCGACCGTGGCGCTCAGCATGGCGATCGGCGTGCACATCTGGAAGTCGCTGCCGTTCTGGACGCTGATCCTGATCACCGGACGTCTTGCGATCTCGCACGATTTGTTCGAGGCCGCCGAGGTCGACGGCGCGAGCTGGTGGCAGAAATTCCGCTTCATCACCTGGCCGTCGATGCAGACGCTCTATGTCACCTGCACGCTGCTCTCGATGATCTGGACGCTGGGCGATTTCAACAGCGTCTACCTGCTCACCGGCGGTGGCCCGGCCGACCTCACGCACGTGCTGGCGACGCTCGGTATCCGCTATCTCCGGCTCGACCAGCTCTCGCTCGCGATGGCCTCCATCGTCTGCGCGATGCCGTTCGTCCTGCCGCTCGTGTACTTCATGATGAAACGGTTGTCGCGATGAAGCTTCCCTCTCTCCGTGACGTCGCGACGGAAGCGCGGCTGCTCCTGATCGGCATTCCCGTCTTCCTGTGGACGATGATCCCGATCTACCACATGTTCCTGTTCGCTATCTCGCCGAAGGAGGACGCGTTCTCGGGCAAGCTGTGGCCGGACCATCCGACGCTGCACAATTTCGAGATCGTGTTCAAGCAGCAGCATTACTTCCTGCGCGATTTCTACGTCCAGTTCTGGAATTCGACGCTGATCGCGGCGGCCGTCGGCGTGCTGACGCTGTTCATCGCCACGGCCGCGGCGTTCTCGATCTCGCGGCTGAAGGTGCCGGGCGGGCGCATGGTGTTGAACCTCGCGCTCTTCACCTATTTCATCCCCGCGGCGTTCCTCGCGGTGCCGATGTATCGCACCATGGGCAATTACGGCCTGCTCAACAATCACTGGTCGCTGATCCTGGCCATGGTGACGATCGCCTCGCCTTACGCGATCTGGGTGCTCAAGCAGGCGTCCGACAAGCTGCCGGTCGAGCTGGATGAAGCCGCGGTCATGGACGGCGCCACCACGCTGCAGATCTTCCGCCTGGTCTATCTGCCGCTGATGATGCCCTCGCTGGTCGCGATCGGCACCTATGCGGTGCTGCTGGCCTGGAACGAATATCTCTACGCGTTCCTGCTGCTCTCGAACGACCGCGAGATCACCCTCCCCGTCGCGCTCGGCAACTTCCTCGCCGCCGACGACTCGCCGTGGGAGCTGCTCATGACCACCGGCTTCATCTACGCGCTGCCGCCGGCCGCGGTCTATTACGCCTTCCGCCGCTACATGGTGGGCGGGCTGACGGCAGGTGCGGTGAAGTCCTGACGCGACAGGACGCATCGAGGCGCCGCAAGCAAAGCGCTTGAGCGACGACGCGGGCAATTGCGGGTTGTCTGCGTCTGCTCTAACTTCCGTGCCCCAATATTACGGGGCACGGCATCATGCGCAGCAACGACGCGATCCATCTCGGCCTGATGCTGCTGGCGCTCGCGGCCGCCTATCTGGTGCCGTTCGAGCTGTTGCTGCTGGCCTATGTCGTGCTCGGCCCGGCGCATTATTTCACCGAGATCTCGTGGCTGCATGATCGCAGCTACTACCTGCCCCATCGGGGGATTGCCTTGGTCCTGGCCATCGTCGCCGTGGTCGCGGCGCTGATCGACAACGCCTCGTGGTTCGGCTTCGCGATGTGGGCCGCGCTGGTCGTCTGCGCCATGCTGGCGGCGACCGCCACGGCGATCGAGAGCATGCTGCTGTTCATGGTGGCGATCGCCCTGTCCGCGATCATGTATTCGAGCGGCTCCTCGCTCGCCGTGATCGGTATCCTGATTCCGACGCTGATTCACGTCTCGCTGTTCACGCTGATCTTCATGGTGCTGGGCGCCTACCGGTCCGGCAGCCGCGTGCAGGCCGCGCTGGTGGTGGTCTATCTCGCCGCAATCGCCGCGATCCTGCTGCTGCCCCCCACCGCCGAAATCCGGATCGCAAGCTTTGCCCGGGTGGGGCAGGATTATTTCGGCAATGTCGGCCCGGCCCTCGGCCGGCTGTTCGGCGTGCCTGGTCTCGTGCTCGACACCAGGCTGACCAGCCTGCTCGCCTTCGTCTACACCTATCATTACCTCAACTGGTTCATCAAAGCCGACGTGATCCGCTGGACCGAGGTTCCGAAGGCGCGGCTGGCGACAATGGCCGCCGCCAGCGCGGCGTCGACCGCGCTCTATTTCTACGACTATGCGTTCGGCTTCACCTTCCTGCTGGCGCTGAGCCTGATCCACATCCTGCTGGAGTTTCCGCTCAACAGCCTCGCGCTGCGCCAGCTCGGCGCGGCCATGCAAAGCGAGGTACGCGCCTTTCATGCCGCACGCACGGCAACGGCTGCGCCTCGGCCTGCGAAGTCGAGAGCCTCGAAACGAACGACGCGGCCACGGTGACGTGCATGGAGAAGGATGGCGACGCGCAGATGCGCCTCATCCAGCCTTGCGTACAGTCTGGAGAAATTCCGCCACGTCCTTCTTGAGCGCGCGTGCCTGATCCTGCAAGGCCGAGGCGGCCGTGAGTGCGGCTTCGGCGCCGGCATCAGTCTCGCCGGCCACGGTGCGGACGGCGCCGACCTGGTCGGTCACGGCCGCTGTCCCGTTCGCGGCCTGCTCGACATTGCGCGCGATCTCGCTGGTTGCGGCCCCCTGCTCCTCGACGGCGGATGCAATCGTCGTCGCGATCTCCGTCATCTCGGCGATGGTTCTGCCGATCTGACCGATCGCAGCGACCGACTGTCCGGTCGAGCCCTGGATTTCGGCAACGAGCCCTGCGATCTCCTCGGTGGCGCGCCCGGTCTGGGTTGCGAGGCTCTTCACTTCATTGGCGACCACGGCAAAGCCCTTACCTGCATCGCCGGCCCGTGCCGATTCGATCGTGGCATTGAGCGCAAGGAGGTTGGTCTGGCTCGCGATCGCCTGGATCAGCTGGACCACCGTACCGATCCGCTCGGCCGAATCCGACAGCGCCCGCATCAGCGCTTCGGTCCGTGAGGCCTCTTCCTTGGCCTGATCCGATACCGATACGGAGCGCGCGACCTGGCTGGAAATCTCCTTGATCGAGGCCGCGAGTTCATGCGTCGCCGCCGCAACGGTCTGCACATTCTCGGACGCCTGGGCCGACGTCGCGGCGACCTGCTCGGCAAGCGAGCGACCGCGCTCGGCGACGCGGGCGAGACTTCCGGCGCTCTGTCCCATCTCCTCGGCACGGCTCGAGACGCCGCCAATGACGCCCTCCATGCCGCGATCGAAGCGGTCGGCGAGCTGCGCCATCATCGCCGCACGTTCCGTCTCGGCTGCGGCGCGCTGCGCGGCAGCGTCCTGCTCCATGCGCCGGACGGTCTGTGCGCTCTGGCGGAACACCTCGACCGCGCCGGCCATGTGACCAATTTCGTCGCCGCGCCCGCCGCCCGGGATCGCTTCGTCGAGCTCACCCGCCGCAAGGCTCTGCATGCGCAGGGTCATCTGGCCGATGGGACGCGACACGCTGCGTCCGATCAGCCAGGCCAGCAATGCGCCGAGGACGAGCGCGAACGCGGCCACCGTGAACACGAGATTGCGGGTTTGCTCGACGGATTCAGCCGTGAGCCGGCTCTGCTCGGTGCGCGTCGCGCCGAGGGCCCGGCTGATCTCGGCCGCCTTGGCATCGATCGCGCTGCTGGATTTGACGAGCTCGGCCTGCGCCTTGCGCAGCTCGCTCATCGCGGCGGACAGCTCCGTCAGCGTCGCCGATTGATCGGCAAGCACCTTCTTGAGGGCCGCGATCAGATTCTTCAGTCGCGGCGCCTCGACATCGGCGATCTCCGCCTCGCTATCGGCCACCGCCGCCAGCGCATAGCCGATCGTCATCCCGGCATCGTCGGCGTCGACCTGGGCCTGGGTGATGGTGAAACGCAGCACCGAGACGCGCATCGCATCCACCGTGCCGGCCAGACGCAGCGGCTGCAGCAGACGGTCGGGCTGGTTCGCGAGCGCGACGTTGATCGCACCGACGTCGAGGCCTGCCGAGGCGCCGAGGGCCTCGCTCTTTGTGCTTGCAGTGCGCAGACGATCGACGGCGGCGGCGACCGCCGTGAAGGATTTTCGATAGGTCCCGAGCGCATCCACCAGCGCGCCGCGGCCGGCGGCAATCGCCGGCAGGCGGGCGAATTGCTGATCGACCTGATCGAAGGTCTGGGCAAAGCCGTCGATCGCCTTCATGGCGCTGTCGCGGTCGCCGATATTGCGCGTGCGGACGAATTTCTCGACGGTGACGTTCGACGAGAGCAGCGCGGCGTGCACCCTCGCCATGCCGGCATCGCCGTCGGCGCTGGTGACGAGCTCTCCGACGGTGCCACCGATCTCGGACAGCCTCATGACGGCAAGCAGCGCCAGCACGCAGAGGAAACCCAGGACCAGCGCGAAGCCGCCGAAGATGCGCGGGCGGATGCCGATGCGCGACAGAAGCAATGACAGGTTCATGATGTTTCCCGCGATTACGGCGTAGCCCGGATCCGGGCGAGCAGATCCTTGCCGAAGCGCTTCTCGAACTCAGGCTCCAGGGGCTTCACGGCATCGATGAAGGGTTGGCGGTCGACCTTCTCGATGATCTCCATGCCGGCCTTGCGCAGCTCCTCGAGCTTCTTTGTCTCCTCCGCGACGCCACTCTGCCAGGTCGCCTCCGCACCGGCCTTGGCTGCGGCGATGAGGGCGGCCTGGTCGGCGGGCTTCAGGGCCTGGAACGCCTCGCGGTTGGCGACGAAGGCGATCGGCGCGAAGAAATGCCCGGTCAGGCTGGCATATTTCTGCACTTCCTCGAGATGGCTGGTGGCAATCGTCATGACCGGGTTCTCCTGCCCGTCGATGCGGCCATCCTTCAGCGCGGAGTACACCTGCGTGAACTCCATCGGCACGACCTCGGCGCCCAGCGCCTTGAAGGTCATCTGATAGACCTCATTCGGCAGCACGCGGATCTTCAGGCCGCGGAGGTCCGCAGGAGAATGAATCGGCCGCTTCGAGTTGGTGACGTTGCGAAAACCCTGCTTGCCGATCGCGAGCAGCACCAATCCCTTGTCGGCAAAATGCTTGGCGAACAGCGCGCCGACCGGCCCCTCTGCGACCGCCTTGGCCTGCGCCGCATCGCGGAACAGGAACGGCACGTCGAACACGCCGAACTCCGGCACGGCCGAGCTGACCACCGAACCGGACAGCGTCGCCATGTCGACCACACCACTGCGCATGGCGGCAAGGATCGCCGTCTCACTGCCCAGCGCGTTGCCCGCGCGCGCATCGAGGATGACGCGGCCCTGTGCGATCTCGGCGAGCTTGCGGCGGAATTCGTCGGAGCCGATCTGCTGCGGCGACTGCGGCGAGCCATTGTAGAGCAGCGACACCATCTGCGTCGCACCGGCCGACGGCCGAACAGCAAGACAGAGTAACGCCAGAACCGTGCTGGCCACGCCAATATAAAGCCGCTTCATCGCCCCTCTTCCCCAAGCGAGGCGACGATAGCCAGATAAGCTATATGAATTATTAACTATGTCAGGTGGTGCCTGAGCACCATACATGGCATGTCGGACGGCTACAGCGGCGCGGCGCTCTCGCCCTGCGAGCTCGACAGTTTCGAGGCCAGCGAGGCGATGACGATGACGACCGCGATCAGGGCGATCACCAGCGTGCAGATCGCGTTGATCTCCGGCTTCACCCCCAATCGCACCTCCGAATAGATCCGGATCGGCAGCGTCGCCGAGCCGGGACCGGTGGTGAAGCTCGCAATCACGAGATCGTCCAGCGACAGCGTGAACGCCAGCATCCAGCCGGCGACGATCGCGGGCGCGATCAGCGGCAGGGTGACGGCGACGAAGGCGCGGACCGGGTTGCAGCCGAGGTCCATCGCCGCCTCCTCCAGCGAACGGTCGAGCGAGCCGAGACGGGACTGCACGACCACGGCGACGAAGCACATCGTCAGCGTGGTGTGGGCGATCGTCACCGTCCAGAAGCCGCGCTCGGCGTTGAGCGCCACGAACAGCAGCAGCAGCGACAGACCAGTGATCACCTCCGGCATCACCAGCGGCGCATAGAGCATGCCGGAGAACAGCGTTCGGCCGCGAAAGCGCTCGCCGCGCGACAGCGCCACCGCCGCGAGTGTGCCGAGCAGCGTGGCGATGGTCGCGGAGGAGACCGCAACCCGCAGGCTCATCCAGGCCGCCTCGATCATGGCGCGGTCGTTGAAGAGTTCGCGATACCAGCGCAGCGACCAGCCGCCCCACACCGTCACCAGCCGCGAGGCGTTGAAGGAGTAGAGAACGAGGATCAGGATCGGCAAATAGAGAAATGCCAGCCCGAGCGCCAGCGAGGCGATGTTGAAGCGGGACAGGCGGGAGACTTTTCGCATCGCCCTACCGTCCCTGTTCGAGCTGCCGCTTCTGCAGGCGCTCATACAACAGCAGCGGCACCAGCAGCACGATGAGCAGCACGATGGCCGCAGCGGAGGCGACCGGCCAGTCCTTGTTGGTGAAGAATTCGAGCCACAGGGTCTGGCCAATCATCAGCGAGTTGGAGCCGGCCAAGAGATCAGGAATCACGAACTCGCCGACGATGGGAATGAAGCACAGCAGCACCCCGGCACCGACGCCGGGCAGCGACAACGGAAAGGTGACGAGCCAGAACACCTGCCAGGGCGGCGCGCCGAGATCGGAGGCCGCCTCCTCCAGCACCGGCTCCATCTTGGCGAGCGTGGCGTAGAGCGGCAGGATCATGAACGGCAAATACGAATAGACGATGCCGATATACATCGCGGTGTCCGTGGAGAGCCACACCACGGGCTGGCTGACCAGATGCAGCGAAAGCAGGATCTGGTTGAGCAGGCCATCATGCTGGAGGATGTTGATCCAGGCATAGATGCGGATCAGGAACGAGGTCCAGAACGGCACGATCACCAGCACCATCGCCA
Organism: Bradyrhizobium sp. CCBAU 45389; assembly: GCF_028128625.1. Classification (NCBI taxonomy): domain Bacteria; kingdom Pseudomonadati; phylum Pseudomonadota; class Alphaproteobacteria; order Hyphomicrobiales; family Nitrobacteraceae; genus Bradyrhizobium; species Bradyrhizobium sp. CCBAU 45389. The sequence goes on from NZ_LBIY01000087.1 coordinate 47,371, forward strand.
CCGCCTGCCAGCGTTTTGGCAGCCGCGCCATCCCATAGGCAATGGGATAGCCGATCAGGAGCAGCAGCGCCGTCGCCGTGACGGCAACGGTGAGACTGCGCACATAGGCGAACACATAGATGTCGTCGGAGCCGAGCGGCCGGAAATTGTCGATCGACAGCGCAGCAAAGGCCGCCTTGAGCGCATCCCATCCCGCCGTCAGGTCGAATACGGGCTCGTAGGGCGGCTGCGCGATCGCGGTCTGCGACAGGCTGATCTTGAGCACGAAGGCGAACGGCACCAGGAAGAACAGCGCCATCCAGACATAGGGCGCGATGGCGGCAAAGCGCGCCGGTCGCGCGAAGATACGGCGGGAGCTCATGACGGCAGCACCACGCAATCGTCGGGCGTGAACCAGGCGACGACGTGCTGGTTCAGGCTGTAGGCGTCGACGTCGATACGCGCGCTGTTGGCGACCGAAGCCTGCAGCATCCCGCCGGTATCGAGCTTCACCTTGTAGGTGGTGGTGCCGCCGAGATAGCAGATGTCGGCGATCACGCCGTCGAGGGTGTTGATCGCCGTCTCGCGACCGGCCTCGCTCGCAGGAGCGCGGCGCGACAGCTTGACCTTCTCGGGGCGGATCGCGACCGCGAATTTTCCCGCGCCGACCGGCTCGCGCGGCTCGGCCACCACCAGCGCACCCGCATCACGCGTGCCAATGACCAGACGATGACCGTCGCGCAATCTGGACTCGCCGTCGAACAGATTGATGTCGCCGACGAACTCCGCGATCCAGCGCGAGCGCGGCGCCTCGTAGAGCTCGCGGGGGCTCGCGACCTGGGCAAGCTTGCCTGATTTCATCACGCCGATCCGGCTCGCCATCGTCATCGCCTCCTCCTGGTCGTGGGTGACGATGATGAAGGTCATGCCGAGCCGCCGCTGCAGCTCCATCAGCTCGCCTTGCGTGCTCTCGCGCAGCTTCTTGTCCAGGGCTGCGAGCGGCTCGTCGAGCAGCAGGAGTTGCGGCCGGCGCGCCAGGGCGCGGGCGAGCGCGACGCGCTGGCGCTGGCCGCCGGAGAGCTGGTCCGGCTTGCGCTTCTCCAGGCCTTCGAGCTTCACCAGCGCGACCATCTCGGCCACGCGCGTCGCGATCTCGGCGCGCGCCATGCCGGCACGCTTCAGGCCGAAGGCGATGTTGTCGCGCACCGACAGATGCGGGAACAGCGCGTAGTTCTGGAACATCATGTTGATCGGGCGCTCGTGCGGCAGCGCCTGCGCGATGTCCTTGCCGCCGAGCAGGATGCGTCCCTCGTCCGGCGCCTCGAAGCCGGCGAGCATGCGCAAGAGCGTGGTCTTGCCGCAGCCACTGGGGCCCAGCAGCGCAAAGAACTCGCCGGCCTTGATGTCGAGCGAGACGCCATCGACGGCCCGGAACGTCCCGAAGGTCTTGGCGACGCCCTCGATGCGCAGCAGCGGCTGCCCCGCCGCGGGAAATGCATCTCCGGCGGCCGCTTCGGCCGCGACGTCCGTTCCGGGTAACTCTTCCGCCATAATCCCTGCCAACCCCGATTCCGCCGCACGCTAGCGGCCGATCGGTCTTTGCTCAACCGCTTCTGGGGAGATCGTTCACATCACATTCGCCATGAACGCCGCCAGCCTGTCACGATCCGCCGCAGGCATGGTCAGGCCCAGCTTGGAGCGGCGCCACAGGACGTCGTCGGGAAAGCGCGCCCATTCGTGGGTCATCAGGTAGCGCACCTCCGCGCCGGTCAGCTCGGGTCCGAAGGCGGGGCCTAGCTCTTCGCGCGTCTTCGCCTCGCCCAGCACGGCGGGCAATCGCGAGCCATAGGCCGCGACCAGGCGCTGGGCCTCCGGCTCCGACAGAAGGCGCCAGCGGTCGCGCGCGAGGTCGACCTCGGTGTCGAAACCGTCCCAGGCGAAATCGCCGCCGGGCAGCGCCGCGCTGGCGGTCCAGGGCGGCGACATCGGATAGAACGGGGTCAACTTCGTCACCGCCCGCTCCGCGCGCAGGCGCGAGGTGGTGACATCGCCGCCGAACATCGTCAGCAGCGGCGCCTTGCGCCGGCGCGCATGGAACAGCGTCGTGCCCTCGCGCCCGCGCGCGGACGCCAGCGCCAAATTGACACCGGAGACCGTGCGGACCACGTCGGTCGGGCCGACTCGCTCGCGGAAGTAGCGGCTGGCAGCCTCGCAGAGATAACTGACGTCGGCGCCCGGCATCGCGACGATGGCGGGATCGCCGGTGAAGGCGTGCGTGACCGTGCCGATCAGCGTGAAGTCCCGCTCGAAGGGCCGGGCGAAGATCAGCCGGCCATCGTTGTTCTGAAAGACGTAGACGTTTTCAGAATCGAACAGGCGCGGCACGACGATCTGGCTCATCTGCATGGCCGCCATCGGGGCTTGCTGCTGCCGCAGCACGGTGTCCGCGACCATCGGGGTCCAGGCGCCGGTGGCGTTGGCCAGCGCCCGCGCCGTGACGATACGGCGATAGCCGCGATCGACCACAGCGAGCCGCCAGGTCTCGTCCCGATCGGCACGGACGCAGCGCGCCCCGGTCCGGATCGCAGCGCCACGTTCGGCGGCATCCAGCGCCGTGAGCACCACCAGGCGGGAATCGTCGACGACGCAGTCTGAATATTCGAACGCCGTGCCGAACGGACGTTTCAGCGCGTTGCCGACCGGATGATGCGTGATGTCGAGGGTCGCCGACGGCGGCAGGCCGCCCCGGTTCGTGAGGCCGTCATATAGATACAGACCGGCGCGCAACAGCCATGGCGGACGTTCGTCGGAATGCGCGGGAATCACGAAGCGCATCGGCCGGACCAGGTGCGGCGCGATCCGGAGCCAGATCCGGCGCTCGGCGAGCGCACGGCGCACCCGCCAGAAGCCGCGGCGCTCCAGCACCGACAGGTCGCCATGGATCAGCCGCGGTGTCGCCGACGACGCAGCGCCGGCGAGATCGCCCTGCTCGAACAGGATGACACGCAGGCCGCGGCCGGCCGCATCGCGAGCGAGGCTGACACCGTTCAGGCCGCCGCCGATGATCGCAAGGTCGTAGTCCGCCATGAAACCGTCGAGAGGGAGCGAAGCCCTCTCATCACTAGAGCCATTTCCGTTCCGATGAAATCGGAACGGCTCCAGATTTTTTGTTTCAGCGCGTTTTCCTGGCGCGAACCGGTATCCACTTGGGAAACGCTCTAGCCGGTCTTGAGCGCAAGCTCCATGGTCTCGGTGCGGCCGACGAGATCGGCATATTTGCCGATCGGCAGGGGCTTGCCGAGCAGATAGCCCTGCACACCGTCGCAGCCCTCCTTGGCGAGGAAGGCGAGCTGTTCGAGCGTCTCGACGCCCTCCGCGACGATCGACATTTCGAGGCCGTGGCCGAGATCGATCACGGCACGCACGATCGCCGCCGATTGCGGGTTGCGGCCGAGATTGATGATGAAGGCGCGGTCGATCTTGATCTTGTCGAACGGGAACGCCTGGAGGTAGCTCAGCGAGGAATAGCCGCTGCCGAAATCGTCCATGGAGATGCGCACGCCGAGCGCCTTCAGCCGGCGCAGCAGCGCAAGGCCCCGGTCGAAATCCTCGATCAGCACGCCCTCGGTGATCTCGAGCTCGAGCCGCCCGGGCGCAAGCCCCGTCTCGATCAGGATGGAATGGACGAGGCCAACCACGTCACCGTGCATGAACTGCGCCGGCGACAAATTGACCGCAACCTGGAGCGGCTTCGGCCAGGACGCCGCCTCGCGGCAGGCCTCGCGCAGGATCCACTCGCCCATCTCGACGATCAGGCCGCTCTCCTCGGCGATCGGGATGAATTCGGCCGGCGAGACCTGGCCGCGCACCGGATGCTGCCAGCGCGCCAGCGCCTCGAAACCGATGATCTCGCTCTCGGCGACGCTGTGGCCCGCGGCTCCCTGCGGCTGGAAGGCGAGCGAGAGCTCGCCGTTCTTGATCGCCATCGAGAGGTCCTGGTGCAGCACGCGGCGGTCGCGGATCTGCTGGTCCATCTCCGGCTGGTAGAGGCTGATGGTGCCGCGCGACTTCTGCTTGGCGCGGAACAGCGCCGCACCGGCATTGGCGAGCAGCGAAGCGCCGTCGGTGCCGTTGTGCGGGAAGATCGACATGCCGGTGGTGACGCCGGCGCGGACCGGCCGGCCGTCGATCTGGAAGTCCTGCGCGACGGCGTCGCCGATCTGCTGCGCCAGGGCGAGGCCCGCCTCCGGCTGCTTGCCGTCGATGATCAGGCCGAACTCGTCGCCGGACAGGCGCGCCACCACGCCGCCGCGGGCGGAGTCCTGGAGCCGCTGCGCCACCTCGATCAGGAGCTTGTCGCCCAGCGCATGGCCAAAGACGTCATTGACCTCCTTAAGCCCGTCGAGGTCGACGCAGAGGACGGCGAACTCCTCGCCGGTGCCTTCGCAGGCCTCGATCATCTGGGTCAGCGCCTGCAGGAAGGCGGCGCGGTTCGGCAGGTCGGTGAGGCCGTCGTGATAGGCCATGTGCGCCATGCGCGACTCGGTCTGCCGGCGGTCGGTGACGTCCTCGTGGGTCTTGATCAGATATTGCGGCTCGCCGGCATCGCTGAGCACCGTGGCGCGGCGGGTCAGGAACAGCCGCAGGCCGTCCTTGGTGGAGATCGGATGCTCCTCGGTGATCATCCCGCGCTTCTTGATCGCCGCCTCGTCGCGGGCGATGATCAGCTTGGCTTCCTTGGGATTGAAGATGTCGGACGCGGTGAGGCCCGTGGCTTCCTCGCGCCGGCGGTTGAGGATCGTCTCGGCGCTGCGGTTGGCGAGCAGATAGCGGCCGTCCTTGACCTGCTCCACGATCAGCGCGACCGGGATATTGTCGACCACAAGCTCCAGGAACTTCTTCGTGCTCTCCAGCTCCTGCGACAGCGAACGGCGGTCGGTGATGTCCTCGAACACCAGCAGCAGGAATTCCGGCTTGTTGCTCTCGTTGCGGACCACGATCCGGATCGAGGCCACCATGCGCCGCTCGCCGCCGCGGTCGACCTCGAATTCATTGCGGAACTGACCATCCGGCGCCCCCAGCGCCGCCCGGTCGGCCGCCTCGATGCTCGCTGCCGAGCTCGGCGCAAACAGCTCCCGCGCATTCTTGCCGACGGCGTAGTCCCGCGACAGTCCCCAGAACCGCTCATAGGCGCTGTTCGCGAAGATGTAGCAACCGTCGTCGATGTTCTTGGCGGCCACGCAAGCCGGCACATGGTCCAGCACCGATTCCAGGAATTGCTTGGTGGAGGCGAGCTGCCGCGACAGCTTGCGCTGGTCGCTGACGTCGAGATGAGTCGCGACCGATCCGCCGTTCGGCAGGATGAAATATTTCACCAGGATGGCCCGCCCGTCGGACAGCTCGGTGATCAGGCCGTTGGGGCTTGCCGCCTTCTCGTAGAACTCGTCGTCCGAGACGCCGCCGAGGACGTCCCGTTTGCGCCTGAGCTCGAGGAGGTCGTAGCCGTTCATACCGGCCCAGAGGTCCGAGCGGGTCAGGCCGTAAATATCGAGATAGCGGTCGTTGCAGAAGATGATGCGCCGCTGCGCATCGGTCATCACCACGCCCTGGTTGAGATTGTTCATGGCGGAGGAGACGAAGGCATTGCGCCGTAGTTGCAACCGACGGGTCCGGCGCAGCGCCGAATGGACCCACAGCGCGACGGCCGCCAGGAACGCGCAGACGACGATGCCCGCGATCAGGACTTCCCAGATCAGGTTGGGATCGAGCTGGCCGAGATAGCTCGGCGGGGCGAGGCTGTCCGAGAGCGCAAAGGCGCGCGCGGGCGCGACCGCGCCGGCCAGGCACAGGACGGCCTGCACAGCAATCGGAAGCGTGCTGCCCACGTGCCAGTTCTTCTCAGCCATCAGCCACCCGCGATTTCAACGTCGGATTGTCTGGCCTCGCGGGTTTGGATCGGGTAAACGCCTGTACGCGCAACAGAAAAATGTGACGCCAAATACGGCAATTGCCCTGACATGATAAATGCTTCCTTAACGGAAAACGGCCCCGGGCCCTCGTTCTCAGGTTCATTGGCCCCGGCGCTTCCAGCCGACGTCCTGCACAACCATGGATAAGGTCGACTGCATCGTCATCGGAGCCGGCGTGGTCGGGCTTGCGGTGGCCCGGAAGCTCGCCCAGGCCGGGCGCGAGGTGATCGTGCTCGAGGAGGCCGAGGCCATCGGCACCATCACCTCCTCGCGCAACAGCGAGGTGATCCATGCCGGCATCTACTATCGCGCCGGGAGCTGGATGGCGCGGATGTGCGTCAGCGGCAAGCACGCGCTCTACCGCTATTGCGGCGAGCGCGGCATCCCGCACAAGAATTGCGGCAAGCTGATCGTCGCGACCAATGCGAAAGAGACCGAGAAGCTGCAATCGATCAAGGCGCACGCCGAGGCGAATGGCGTGCTCGACATGCAGCTGCTCACGGGCGAGGCCGCACGCGCGCTGGAGCCAGCGCTGGCCTGCGACGCCGCGCTGCTCTCGCCCTCGACCGGCATCATCGACAGCCACGCCTACATGCTCTCGCTGCGCGGCGAGGCCGAGGAAGCAGGCACCGCCTTCGCGTTTCACACTCCGCTGGTCCGCGCCAAGGCGGCGGCCGGCGTGATCGAAGTCGAGGCCGGCGGCGAAGCGCCGATGACGCTGCAATGCGGCCTGCTCGTCAACGCTGCGGGACTCGCGGCGACGACGGTCGCGCGCAACATCGACGGCATGCCGCTGGACCGGATTCCGCCGGCCTACCTCGCCAAGGGAAACTACTTCAGCTGCAACGCCAAAGCGCCGTTCTCGCGCCTGATCTATCCGGTGCCCGAGCCCGGTGGGTTAGGCGTGCATTTGACGCTGGATATGGCAGGGCAGGCGCGTTTCGGGCCCGACGTCGAATGGATCGAGACGATCAACTACGAGGTCGACCCGTCACGCGCCGAGCGTTTCTATCCGGCAATCCGCAAGTACTGGCCGACGCTGCCCGACGGCGCGTTGATGCCGAGCTATTCGGGTATCCGGCCGAAGATCGTGCCGCCGGCTGTCGCCACGCAGGACTTCCTGATGCAGGGGCCGCGCGATCACGGCGTCGCAGGTCTGATCAACCTGTTCGGCATCGAATCGCCGGGGCTGACATCCTCGCTCGCGATCGCCGATCACGTCGCCGAGCTCGCAGAGATCTAGGCTCCCACAACGATGATTGCGCGGGCTCTCGCACCCTTGCAGCAGGGATGAGCGCAAAGGCTCTCATCCCTGCCTGAAAGGGTACGATCAACTCAACACTGTTACGGGGGTTACTAGTGGAGCGTATCGCCTTGCTTCAGACGCTCGATCTGGTCCTTGACCATCAACTTCCGGCGCTTCAACTCAACAATTTGCAGGTCGTCTGTTGAAAGGTGCACGAGAGCTTCGTGCAATTCGTTTTCGAGAAGTTTGTGTTTCCGCTCCAATTCAACAAGATGTGCCTGAATTGTCATTCGAAACCTCCTCGGTAGGGTTGAACCTCAGGATTCGATCCGGACAGCGAAGTCTACATCACCGATTCGTTCTGTCGATGGGTATCCGTCGTCCCACCGTCATTTTTGAAAATACATATGTAATGAAGCGTGAGTACGGAACCGCGCGGGAAAAATCCATGATATCAATGCGCTTGCGCAGCGCCGCGGCGCACCGTTGAAATATCTTGCGGGAGATCGGTGCGCGGCAGCCCGAGATCGCTTGCGGTCACGCCGCGCAAGGACGATAATTTCCATAGGGCATCCACAGCCCAGATCACACGCCTATTCGGTTTTCGGCCACCGCAGACATGACCCATGAAGACGAGCGTGAGCTCGAAGCCGAGCTCACCCGGTTGCAGCAGGAACACCGAGATCTCGATGCCGCGATCGATGCCCTGCATCAATCGCCTGCCCCCGACCTATTGCGGCTGCAGCGGTTGAAGAAGCGCAAGCTGTTGTTGCGCGACCGCATCGCGTTCATCGAAGACCAGATCACGCCCGACATCATCGCCTGATCGCGTCCCGCGCGATCGCGACGCCTCACTGCGTCTGAATCCGCTTGACTCAAAAAGAACAAAATAGGAACATTCCTGCACCAACGCCCCAGGAAACGCCCAAGGAAAACTCACAAGGACAACGCAGATGCCGGCACCCGCCCTTTCGGACAACAGCCACTATGAACAGGCCTGCGATCAGGCGATCGCGATGTGCGACGGCAATCTGCGCAGCACCATCAAGGCGCTGATCATGGCCAACGAGTATCTGGAGGCGGAGCTGGAAGAGTTGCAGGCAGCGATTTCCGCCGGCTGCATTCCCGAGACCTCGCGCAGCAAGATGCGGAGCAAGAGCAGCGCCGCTTAGTTTCAACATTGGAGCAACGCCATGTCGGATGTGACCTACTACGTTGCAATGCCCTTTTTGATCGATGCCGACGGATCGCCCGTCGCAGGCGCGGCGGAAGAGTGTCAGTCCTCATCGGCAGCACTCCGGCGCGCCGAGATTCTGGCGCGCGGGGCCGGCCATATCGGCGCGGTCGCCTTCAGCCGCAGCGGCGATCCCATGACCGGCGAATTCGGCGACGCGACACTGCTACGCAAATTCGGCAACGTGCCGGAAGATCTCGCGACCCTCTGATCCCTTTTGGCTTGAGCACGATCTCCGCGCAAACGCGTTCCGCGTTTGTCGCAAGGGAAAACCGCGACGCACTCTGCGCTGACGCGACCCTTCGGGTCCGGATCGTGCTCTAGCGCTCGCTGCTGACGAGCCCGATCGGCGGCTCGTGCCGGCGGCGCGCCTTGCGCACATACATGGCGGCATCGGCCTCTTCCAAGGCACGGCCTGCGTCGGAGTGCGGACCGAGCAAGGCGACGCCGGCAGAGGCCCCCGCCGTCACGTTCTGGTCGCGGAAGACGAAGGACAATTCGTCGATCGCCTGCTCGAAGGTCGCGGCCTTCGCCTTGGCATCGGTCTCGTTGAGATTCCACAACAGCAGCGCGAACTCGTCGCCACCGAGCCGGCCGACCACGTCGGAGGCGCGGACCTGCCGCGTCAGCGTCGCGACAATCGCCTTGAGCACCTCGTCGCCGGCGGCGTGGCCGAAGGAATCGTTGATCGGCTTCAACCGATCGACATCAAGCACGATCAGCGCGCCGCTGGCGTGATACCGCTTCATGTAGGCAATGGCGCGCGTGAGCTCGCGCTCGAAGCCACGCCGGTTCGGAATCTCGAGCAGGAAGTCGGTGTCGGCGGCCGCCTCGAGTTCCGACACCCGCAGCAGGGCCGCCTTAAGCTTGCCCCTGAGGTCGCGGATGGTCGCCTTGCTGTCGGCGGCAGCCGGCGCTCTGCGCGAGGCCAGCCTGGCCGGGCGATTCGAGAGGGCTTTGGATCGGCCGGCGCTGGTCTTCCGGCCCTTTTTGGCCTTCGCAGCGCTCGCCCTTTTTGGTTTCTTCATGGGCATCCTGCTCAATGAAGGCTTGCGGGGATTCACCAAGACAGGATAGTGCATTCCCTTCTCCTTGCCACCGCCTTGCGAGCCGCCGGCCGGAACCGTTAATCTGGCCTATGTTTCTGTTTTCCCGAGCACAATTGACGTCATGACCGCGCCGATCGCCATCATCATGGGAAGCCAGTCGGATTGGGACACGATGCGGCATGCCGCCGAGACGCTCGATGCGCTCGGCGTCGCCGCCGAGACCCGCATCGTTTCGGCCCACCGTACCCCCGACCGGCTGTTTGCCTTCGCCAAGGGCGCCAAGGCGGCGGGTTACAAGGTCATCATCGCCGGCGCCGGCGGCGCTGCGCATCTGCCGGGCATGGCGGCCGCGCTGACGGAACTCCCGGTGTTCGGCGTTCCCGTCGAGTCGAAGACACTCAAGGGGCTCGATTCGCTCTATTCGATCGTGCAGATGCCCGCGGGCATCCCGGTCGGCACCCTCGCCATCGGCAAGGCCGGTGCGATCAACGCGGCGCTGCTCGCGGCTGCCGTGCTCGCCTTGTCTGACCCCGCCCTGTCCGATCGCCTCGCCGCCTGGCGCAAGGCACAGACCGACGCGGTTGCCGAGCGTCCGGAGGACAAGGCGTGACTGACGCAAAGCAGGTGAAGCTGAAGCCCGGCGACACCATCGGAATCCTCGGCGGCGGACAATTGGGGCGGATGCTGGCGATGGCTGCGGCGCGGCTCGGCCTGCGCTGCCAGGTGTTCTCGCCCGATCCGGACTCGCCGGCCTTCGACGTCGTGCTCAACGCGACCTGCGCCGAATATGCCGACGTCGAAGCGCTGGAGCTGTTCGCGAGCGACGTCGACGTCATCACCTACGAATTCGAGAACGTTCCGGCGGCCGCCGCGATGGTGCTGGATGCGCGCCGCCCGGTGCTGCCCAATCGCAAGATTCTCGAGACCACCCAGGACCGGCTCGCCGAGAAGGACTTTGTGACGAAGCTCGGCATCGGCACGGCGGCCTATGCCGACGTCACCTCCGTCTCCTCGCTGCGCGAGGCGATCCTGAGGATCGGCCTCCCTGCGGTGCTGAAGACCCGCCGCTTCGGCTATGACGGCAAGGGCCAGGCCATCATCCGCGAGGGCGACGACATCGCCAAGGTGTGGACCAGCCTCGCCACCAAATCGGCGATCCTGGAAGCCTTCATCCCGTACGAGCGCGAGATCTCCGTGATCGCCGCGCGCTCGGCCGCAGGTGAGGTCGAGTGTTTCGACGTGACCGAGAACGAGCACCGCGACCACATCCTGAAAGTGTCGCGCGCGCCCGCGCCGATTCCGGACGCGCTCGCGGATGAGGCGCGCAATGTCGCGAGCAAGATCGCGACTGCGCTCGATTATGTCGGCGTGCTGGCGGTGGAGATGTTCGTGCTTGCCAACGGCACCGGACCGAAGGTGCTGGTCAACGAGATCGCCCCGCGCGTGCACAATTCCGGGCACTGGACGCTGGACGGCGCCTCCGTCTCGCAGTTCGAGCAGCACATCCGCGCCATTGCCGGCTGGCCGCTCGGCAAGCCGGTGCGCCACGGCGAGGTCGTCACGATGACCAATCTGATCGGCGACGAGATCAACGACTACGACAAGTGGCTGACCGTCCCGGGCGCGACCGTGCACATCTATGGCAAGGGCGCGCCGCGCCCCGGCCGCAAGATGGGCCACGTGACCGAGGTCAGGCCGCCCCGGGACAAGTGACGGGATCGCAGCAGAGGCTGCAATCCCGCCTGGCGATCACGCCGTCTTCACGCCCGCAACGACGCCCGTGGGCTCCTCGCTGAGCCAGCGATAGATCACCCCGCCGAGCGCACCGCCGATCAGCGGCGCAAGCCAGAACAGCCAGAGCTGCGCCAGCGCCCAGCCGCCGACGAACAGTGCGGGGCCCGTGCTGCGCGCCGGGTTCACCGACGTGTTGGTGACGGGAATGCTGACGAGATGGATCATCACCAGCGCGAGCCCGATCGCGAGCGGTGCGAAGCCCGCGGGGGCGCGGCCGTGGGTAGCGCCCATGATGATGAACAGGAACATCATGGTCATCACCACCTCGGTGAGGAAGCAGACCATCATGCTGTATTGACCGGGCGAATGCGCGTCGTATCCGTTCGACGCGAAGCCCTTGGTGACGTCGAAGCCCGGCGCGCCGCTGGCGATGACGTAGAGCAGACCGGCGGCGACGATCGCGCCGGCCACCTGCGCGATCACGTAAGGCAGGATCTGGCCGGTCGGAAAGCGCCCGCCGGCGGCAAGGCCGACCGTGACGGCCGGATTGAGATGGCAGCCCGAGATGTGGCCGATCGCGTAGGCCATCGTGACGACGCTCAAGCCGAAAGCCAGGGACACGCCGACCAGACCGATTCCGACCTGCGGGAAGCCGGCCGCGATCACCGCGCTGCCACAACCTGCGAATGTGAGCCAGAAGGTGCCGATAGCCTCGGCAGCATATTTTTTCATATCCATTGTCGTCCCCTCATTTCAAAGATTCCGGAACAAAGCTCCGGTCGCGCCCCGCCCAAGGCGTCAAACCGCCCAAATCGGGGCCGCACAAAGGTATTTTCGCCGCATTTAATGGCCGAACTTGGCCCGAAAACCCGCTTGGCCGGTGGACATTCCAGGTTTTGTCTGATACATCCGCGCGCTCAAGGTTAAGGGCGTCGGGCTTTTTGCCATCCCCTTTGACTTACCAGAATTCAAATCCGATCCACTGAAGAGGATGCCGCGTGCAGGTTCTCGTTCGCGATAACAATGTCGATCAAGCCCTCAAGGCGCTGAAGAAGAAGATGCAGCGCGAGGGGATTTTCCGCGAGATGAAGCTCCGCGGACACTACGAAAAGCCCTCCGAGAAGAAGGCTCGCGAAAAGGCCGAGGCCGTGCGCCGCGCGCGCAAGCTGGCCCGCAAGAAGCTGCAGCGTGAAGGCCTGCTGCCGATGAAGCCGAAGCCGGTGTTCGGCGCCGGCGCCGGTGGCGAGCGTGGTGGTCGTGGCGGCCCGGGTGCCGGTCCGCGCGGTCCGCGCTGATTTGCCGAAGCTTTAAGACCTCAGTTTTCGATGACGCGGGCCCTTGGCCCGCGTTATTGTTTGTGAGCGGTGCCTTTTCTGGGACGGGGCACTCCCATGCGGAACCAGCGCGAGCGAACCGTAGATGGCCTCCCCTCTCCCCGAGCGCGGCTTGGCGCGCCGACGCCTGATCTGGCGCCAGCCGCTCGCGCTGACTTTGATCGGAATTGCGCTGTGCGGCTGCTCCTTCGATCTGGGATCCTTGATGCCGGAGAAGGAGAAGCCGCAGGAGGCACCGAAGGCGGCGGCGACTGCGGAGAGCGCGGTCAGCGCCGGCAACGTCACCGAAGCCCAGGCCCACACGGCAAAGGCCCAGTCCCTCGCCAAGTCGGGCGAGACCGCGGCAGCGCTGGACGAGTTCAATCGCGCCGTCGGGCTCGATCCCTACAATGCGCAGGCGCTCTATGGCCGCGCGCTGATCTACCAGGGCAATAACCAGCACGATTTCGCCGTCGCCGATTTCAGCGCGGCGAGCGGGCTCAATCCGCAAAAGGCCGAGCCGCTGCTCGGCCGCGCCACCAGCTATCTCGCGCTCGGCAAGATCAAGGAAGCCGCGGCCGACCTGGATGAAGCCTCCGAGGCCGATCCGCACAATGCCCAGATCTGGACCGCGCGCGGACAGGCCTATGAGCGGCTCGGCGACAGGGCCAAGGCGGCGGCGTCCTACAACAAGGCGGTTGCCCTGCGTCCACGCGACGATGCCGCCCGCAGCGGCCTCGCCCGCGTCGGCGGCTGACAGGGCTGCTCGAGCTTCGGTTCTGATTAGATCAGAACCGAAGTTCTAGATTCTTGTTTTGACGCGTATTCTTCACGCGAACCGGTGTCCACCTCGCTCGAAAACGCTTTAAGGCGCCGTCTTAATCGGGCGTAGCGCTCTTCGGCAGAACGGCGTGGAACATCGACTTCATGCCGGACAACATCTCGTCGGCGACATTGGTCTTTTTCTGCGCCGGCATGGACGCGCCGACGTCGGCACGCAGGTCGAGCGGCGGTGCGATCACCGGAACGGGAATGTCAGCCGGCGGCGAGATTCGATTCGGGTCGTCATTGCCGACCGAGGCCGTGTAGGGCGGCGACGAGGTGCCATTGCCAAGAGCCTCGGTTGACGGCGTGGATACCGTGATCGGCGGCGGCAGCGGACGGACCGTGGACGGCTCCGTCGGGACGACACGCGGGGCCTCGGGGGCGCGGGCGGCTTCGCGCTCGGGGGTCCGCTCGACCGGCTTGGTCTCGGCAGCTTTGGCTTCGGCAGCCTTGCCCTCAGGCGACTTGCGAAGACGCTCGATGGCGGCACGCGCCAGATCGTTGGCGTCGGGCGTCGCAGCGGCGGGCGCGGAATTAGCCTCCACCACCGGAGCGGTGGCTGCCGGGGTCGATTTCGCGGCTGCCTTCTCGCGCGCCGGAGGGCGGCCGTGCGAGGTGTCGGCGGGAGCGACGTCGGCGGCCTTGGTCTCAGGCTTGTCGGCCGCAGCCTTGTCCGTCACACTCTTTTCGGAGACGCCCTTGGCCTTGACGCCGGACGCGGGAAGGCTGGCGGTATCGGTCGGCTTGGCGGACTTGCCGGCGTCGGCGGGCGCGACCACGGCCGCAGGGGTGTCGGCCGCCGGCTTGGCGTTGATGTAGTGGTTAACGATATACGCCCCGATGATCGTCGCGAGCACCGAGGGGAAAATATCCATCGAGATTTTAGCGAGGTATTTCAGCATTTCTCGGCCACTCCCCGCGCGACCAGATGCGGGAACTTTGGGGCAATTGTAAGGGATCAACTGCGACGGATCGATGGCAAAAGGGATAACCCTGCGCCTTACGGCTTCAGCTCGATCTCAAGGAACACGATCTCAGTTGAGGTTTCGTTAAGTACGTCGTGTTGGACGCCGGCCTTGCGGAAGTAGGATTTGCCGGCGGCAAGCTGCGCCTTGGACCGCTCGCCATTGGGCGCCACGATGGTCATTTCGCCGGCGACGACAGGAACAATCACGTAGTCCATCCCATGGGTGTGGTGCCCGGTCGCGCTGCCCGGGGCGAGCCGCCACTCGGTCACCCGGACCTGCTCGTTATCGATCTGAACTTCGGACTTGGCGGCAAGCATCGGGAACCTCTCCTGGGACATAGCGCTTCAGGGCACGAAAACCATGAACACGTAGACGGCAAATACCACCATATGGACCAGGCCGAACAGGACATTGGTCCTGCCCGTGCCGAAGGTCAGCATGCTCAGGAAGAAGGTCAGCAGCAAAAGGACGCTGCCCTGGGCACTGAGGCCGAGCTCGAGCTCCTTGTCGAGCGCGTAGGTGGCGACGCCGACGGCGGGAATGGTCAGCCCGATGGTCGCCAGCGAGGATCCGAGAGCGAGATTGATGCTCTTCTGGAGGTCGTTCTTGCGCGCCGCCGCGATGGCCGCGACGCCCTCCGGCATCAGGATCAGCAACGCGACCAGAAGGCCGGCAAAAGCCGGTGGCGCGCCGATCCTGGCGCCCACGGCATCGACCACCAGCGAGAATTTCTTGGCCAGCAGCACGACCGCCAGGAGCGAGACCAGGAGCAGCGCCACGGTGAGCGCGAGCGCTCCGACCGAAAGGTGCACCTCCCCGCCCTCGCCCTTCCCCCGTTCATGAACGAAGTAGTCCTTGTGCAGGACGGTCTGGGTGTAGAGGAACACTGCATAGAGCGCGAGCGTGACCACGTCGACGAAGCCGAGCTGAACCGCCGAATAGACCGGTCCCGGCGTGGTGGTCGTGTAGTTCGGCATGATCAGCGTGATGGTCGCGAGCGCGAACAGGACGCTGAGATAGACGTTGGCGCCGGAGAGCTGAAAGCCCTGCTCGCGATAGCGCAGGCCGCCGATGAAGATGCAGAGCCCGACGAGGCCGTTGCAGACGATCATGACCACGGCGAACACGGTGTCACGCGCCAGTTCCGGGGCAGGCTTTTCGCCCAGCATGATGGTGGTGATCAGCGCCACCTCGATAATGGTGACCGAGAGCGTCAGCACCAGCGTGCCATAGGGTTCACCGACCCGTTCGGCGATCACCTCGGCATGATGGACGGCGGCGAACACCGTGCCGAACAGGATGACCAGAAGCACGATGGCGAAGCCGAGCCCGGCCAGCGACAGCGTGAAGACGTAGTCCGTCACGCTGACGGCCACGAACAACAGCACGGCCAGCGCCGGGAAGATCCAGGCCGACCGGGGCATCGGACTATGCGCGCTCATCCACTGGCTCCAGTTGTGAAACCGAGCAGTAGCAAATCGGCCGTCAGATTCAATGCCAGTGCAGGATCGGCGCGATCGGCAGCCAGGTCAGCAGCAGGAACAGCGGGATCAGCACGGCGCCGGCGCGCAACAGATAGCCGAAGAAGCTCGGCATCTCGATGCCGTTCTCGCTGGCGATGCTGCTGACCATGAAGTTCGGCGCATTGCCGATATAGGTGAGCGCGCCCATGTAGACCGCGCCCATGGAGATGGAGGCGAGCGTGCCCGACAGGGAATGCATCAGCACTTGCGGATCCCCGCCGGCCAGCTCGAAGAACAGCAGATAGGTCGGCGCATTGTCGAGGAACGCCGACATCAGGCCGGTGCACCAGAAATAGGCGGCCTCGCGCGGCGCGCCGTCCGGCGCCGTCACCGCCGACAACAGCCAGGCGAAGGCGCCGTGATGGCCGGCATTGAGCATGGCGATGACCGGAATGATGGCGACGAAGATGCCCGCGAACAGTTTTGCGACCTCCCGGATCGGCTCCCAGGTGAAGCCGTTGGCCTGCCTGTGCTCGTCCGGCGTCAGCCACACCGACAGCGCCGCAATCGCCAGCAGCGCCACGTTGCGGGCGAGGTCTTCCAGCTCCAGCTTCGTTCCGAGAACGTCGAAGACGATGCCCGGCTTCCACATCGCCGAGGCCAGCAGGCTGGCGACGATGGCCGCGATCAGCACGAGGTTGACGAGGCCGCGGATCCGCACCGGCTTCCCAGGACCCGCATCGCCGAGCGGCGGCTCGCTCCTGAAACGCCAGACGTCGACGACGACGAAGATGACGAGCAGCAGCCCGGCGACGATCATCGTCTGCAGCCAGATGTTTCGCGTGGTCCAGAAGAAATCGACGCCGTGCAGGAAGCCGACGAACAGCGGGGGATCGCCGAGCGGGCTCAGCGCGCCGCCGACATTGGCGACCAGGATGATGAAGAAGATCACGACATGGGCATTGTGGCGCCGCGGCCGGTTGGCGCGGATCAAAGGGCGGATCAGGATCATCGCCGCCCCGGTGGTGCCGACGACGCTCGCCATCAGCGTGCCGAGCGCGAGGATGCCGGTATTGGCCGCCGGCGTGCCCTTGATGTCGCCCGTGACGAGAATGCCGCCGGCCACGACATAGAGCGAGAACAGCAGCACGATGAAGCCGAGATATTCGGCGAGCATGGCGTGGACCAGCGCCGCCAGCGTGGCCGTGCCCCCTGCGAACAGCGCGAGCGAGCCGAGCGCCAGCAGCGACCAGATCGCGGCGATCTTGCCGTAGTGATGGTGCCAGAATTTTGCGACCAGCAGCGGTCCGAGCGCGATCGACAGCAACAGGCCGGCAAACGGCAGCGCATAGGGCCAGCGCATCGCCGCACCGTCGATCCCCGCGGCCGCCCATGCGGGCTGCGGCAACAGCGCGAGCGGCGCGGCGATGACCACGCAGCCCCGCCAGGTCGCAAGCCGTCTAGGGAGCAATGAAGCGCCTCGCTGTCTCGATCGCGCCGAACGCATCGAGATTGTCGTGTCCGCCGCCCGCAAAGCGAACGAACTGCTTCGGTTCATGCGCGAGCGCGAACAGACGCTCTCCGAACACGATCGAAATGGCAAGGTCATTGGTGCCGTGCATCACCAAGAGCGGCACCGTGACGCGCGCGATGCGCCCGTCGGAACGAAACTGATCGCGCATCAGCAGGCGGACCGGGACGAAGCGGAACGCCGCGGCGGCGACGTCGACGGTCGACGTGTACGGCGCCTCCAGGATCAATTTTCCGACGGGATGCTCGGACGCGATGGCAACCGCGACGCCCGTCCCCAGCGAAAAGCCCCAGACGACGATCCGTCCCGCGGCATAGCGGGCGGTGGTGAAGGCGTAGGCGGCCGCGGCATCGCGCAGCAGCCCCTCTTCGCTCGGTGCTCCGCTCGAGCCGGCATAGCCGCGATAGGACAGCGCGACGAGGCCGGTGCCGTCAGCCGTCATCGCCTTGAAGCGATCGATGCGGCCGGCGAGGTAATCGCCATTACCCGGAAAGAACAGGATCACAGGACGGCCGGGCTTCGCCGGCACGTGCCATACGATGACCTTCTCGCCATCCGACGTGGTCAGGACATGCTCTTCCGCCTCGGGCAGACCTGCGGCATCGGGCGCGGTGCGGCCGACGGGCGGGATCGGAAACAGCATCTCGCGCTGGCGGACATACAGCACGACGAGACCGACGCAATAGACGGTCACGAGCAGGATGGCGATCCACTTGACGATGGTCATGATGAGGCGGCCGGTCTCCACCTCAGGGCTTGCGACGGCTCCGAAGCAATTTCATGACGTCGGGCCGGATGCTGGCGGGAACGTCGCGGCAACCGCACGCCGCCTTGTGGGCGGCGTGCCAGGCGATGCGCTGCTCGCGCGTCGCCTTGGGCGGCATGCGATGGGACCGGTGCCAATCCTTGTTGATGGCCACGGTCCCTCCCGCGTTACATCGCCTTGACGATGTTCTCGGTGACCTTCTTGGCGTCGCCGAGCAGCATCATGGTGTTGTCGCGGTAGAACAGCGGGTTGTCGATGCCCGCGTAACCCGACGCCAGCGAGCGCTTGATGAACATCACCGTTCCGGCCTTCCAGACCTGGAGCACCGGCATGCCGTAGATCGGCGAGGTCTTGTCCTCTTCGGCCGCCGGGTTGGTGACGTCGTTGGCGCCGATCACGAAGGCAATGTCGGCCTGCGCGAATTCGGAGTTGATGTCCTCGAGCTCGAACACCTCGTCATAGGGCACGTTGGCTTCGGCCAGCAGCACGTTCATGTGGCCGGGCATGCGGCCCGCGACCGGGTGAATGGCGTATTTCACCTCGACGCCTTCCTTCTTCAGCATGTCCGCCATCTCGCGCAGCGCGTGCTGGGCCTGCGCCACCGCCATGCCGTAGCCGGGCACGATGATGACCTTGGAGGCGTTCTTCATGATGAAGGCGGCATCGTCCGCCGAGCCGAGCTTGGCGGGCTTCTGCTCGCCGGTACCGCCGCCGGCCGCAGCGGTCTCACCGCCGAAGCCGCCGAGGATGACCGAGATGAAGGATCGGTTCATCGCATGGCACATGATGTAGGACAGGATCGCACCCGACGAGCCGACCAGCGCGCCGGTGATGATCAGCGCGGAATTGCCGAGCGTGAAGCCGATGCCGGCAGCGGCCCACCCCGAATAGGAGTTCAGCATCGAGATCACGACCGGCATGTCGGCGCCGCCGATCGGGATGATCATGAGCACGCCGAGAGCCAGCGCCAGGATGACGATCAGCCAGAAGTCGAGCGCACTGCCGGTCATCACCAGCCCGACGATGAAGACGACGAGCAGAACGGCGAGCACGATGTTGATGACGTGACGGAACGGCAGGATGATCGGCGCGCCGCTCATGCGCGCGGACAGCTTCAGGAACGCAATGACCGAGCCGGTGAAGGTCAGCGCGCCGATGGCGACGCCGAGCGACATCTCGACCAGGCTCTGCGGATGAATATTGCCAGGTGTTCCGATGTCGAAGGCCTCGGGCGCGTAGAACGCGCCGGCGGCGACCAGCACCGCGGCCATGCCGACCAGCGAGTGGAAGGCCGCGACGAGCTCCGGCATCGAGGTCATCGGCACGCGGCGGGCGATCACCGCGCCGATCGCAGCGCCGATCGCGATGCCGACGATCACCAGCACCCAGGCGAGGCCGTCGGCCGGCGGGTGGTTGGCAAGCGTCGTGGCGACCGCGATCGCCATGCCGATCATGCCGAACAGATTGCCCTGGCGCGACGAAGCCGGGCTCGACAACCCGCGCAGCGACAGGATGAACAGCACTCCCGCCACGAGATACAGAAATGCAGAGAGGTTGGCGCTCATCTCAGGTCCCCATTGATCCCATCAGCCCGAGGTGGCCGCTTACTTCGACTTCTTCTTGTACATCGCCAGCATGCGCTGGGTGACAAGGAAGCCGCCAAAGATGTTGATGCAGGCGAAGATCAGCGCAATGAAGCCGAAAGCGCGCGCCCAGCCCGAGCCGCTCGAAACATTGGCGACGCCGCCGGCAAGCAGAGCGCCGACCACGATCACCGAGGAGATCGCGTTGGTCACGCTCATCAGCGGCGTGTGCAGCGCGGGCGTCACCGACCACACCACGAAATAGCCGACGAAGACGGCGAGAACGAAGATCGACAGCCGGAAGATGAAGGGGTCGACGACCTGTGCGGCATGCTCCATGGCGGCTCTCCTTAAACCTTCGGCTGGAAATTCGGGTGGATGACGGCACCGTCTTTGGTCAGCGCGGTGGCCTTGACCAGTTCGTCGTCCCAGTTCACGGCGAGCTTCTTCTCCTTCTTGTCGACCATGGTCTCGATGAAGGAGAACAGATTGCGCGCATAAAGGCTGGAGGCCGAAGCCGCGACGCGGCCGGCGACGTTGGTGTAGCCGACGATCTTGATGCCATCGAGGTCGACGACCTCGCCGGCCTTGGCGCCCTCGACATTGCCGCCGCGCTCGACGGCGAGATCGACCAGCACCGAACCGGGCTTCATCGACTTGACCATCTCGCCCGAAACGAGTTTCGGCGCCGGCCGGCCTGGAATCAGAGCGGTGGTGATGACGATGTCCTGCTTTTTGATGTGCTCGGCGGTGAGCGCAGCCTGCTTGGCCTGATACTCCTTGGACATCTCCTTGGCGTAGCCGCCGGCGGTCTGCGCGTTCTTGAACTCCTCGTCCTCGACGGCGAGGAATTTCGCACCGAGCGATTCCACCTGCTCCTTCGTCGCGGGGCGGACGTCGGTCGCGGTGACGACGGCGCCGAGGCGGCGCGCGGTCGCGATCGCCTGCAGGCCGGCGACGCCGACGCCCATCACGAACACCTTGGCCGCGGGCACCGTGCCGGCGGCGGTCATCATCATCGGGAAGGCGCGGCCGAAGGCCTCGGCGCCCTCGATCACGGCACGGTAGCCGGCGAGGTTGGCCTGCGAGGACAGCACGTCCATCACCTGCGCGCGGGTGATGCGCGGCATCAGTTCCATCGCGAAAGCGGCGACGCCGGCATCGGCGATCGTCTTCAGCGCGGCCTCGTTGCCATAGGGGTCCATGATGGCGATGACGAGCGCGCCGCGCTTGTATTGCGCAAGCTCCGAGGCCTCGGGGCGCTTCACCTTGATGATGATGTCGGCGTCCTTGAGCGCATCGGCGCTGACGGTCGCGCCCACGGCGGTGAATTCGGAATCCGGCAGGCCCGACTTGAGGCCGGCACCCGGCTCGACGGCGATTTCGGCGCCAAGCGCCTTGAACTTCTTCACCGTATCAGGCGAAGCGGCGACACGCGGCTCCGACGGATCGATTTCCTTGGCAACGGCAATCTTCATAGGCCCTCCGGCGGCGCGGGAAAAAGCGCGCACGCAAACTTAGCGTCACTCCCGCAACGTTGGATACCGGTTTTGGCACCGGCTTGAATGCAAATTTTATGAGCACCGACGACGCTGGCGGTGCACCAGGCGATGGATCAGGTGAGGAAGATCGCCATCAGGATGACGATGAGCGCGACCGAGGCCGTGCCGTATTTCACCAGCTTGATGAAGCCCTCATAGGTCTGCTCGTGGGCAACGTAGTCGTTGCCGTCGGCAGTGGTGTACGCCACTTCGCTATGGTCAGCCATGGATTGTCCCCAGTCGAAAGTCGAATTCTCGGGCTGGGATACCTTAATCTTTCGGGCAGGGCAACGGCAGGCAGGCGCGGTTTTCCCGCAAATCGGCTCATTTGGAATTCCGATTGCCGGGAAAGCTCGGCGCGAGCGCCGCTCGGCCCTGATGGGGTCATCGTGGCGGTGACAGCGCGCTCCGTCGCCGGGGGATTCGGCATGACGGAGCGCCTTGCGTGCCCTCGTCGATCGGGCTCAGCCCATCGCCTCCAGCTCGTCGATCATCCCGGCGATGACCGAGAGGCCGCCGTCCCAGAATTTGGGATCCTTGGCATCTAACCCGAACGGCCGCAGCAGCTCGGAATAGTGCTTGGTTCCACCGGCGGCGAGCATGTCGAGATAGCGCTCGGCAAAGCCTTCGGCCGCGTTCTCATAGACGGCGTAGAGCGAGTTCACGAGACAATCGCCGAAGGCGTAGGCATAGACGTAGAACGGCGAATGGATGAAATGCGGGATATACATCCAGTAATTCTCGTAGCCCGCCTTGATCTCGATCGCGGGCCCCAGGCTCTCGCCCTGCACCGACAGCCAGATCTCGCCGAGCCGCGTCGCGGTGAGCTCGCCGTTCTTGCGCTCGGTGTGGACCGCGCGCTCGAAGGAATAGAACGCGATCTGCCGCACCACGGTGTTGATCATGTCCTCGACCTTGCCGGCGAGCAGCGCCTGGCGCTGCTTCGGGCTCTTGGTCTGCGCGAGTAGCCGCCGGAAGGTCAGCATCTCGCCGAACACGCTCGCGGTCTCCGCCAGCGTCAGCGGCGTCGGCGCCATCAGTGCGCCGTTCTTCGCCGCCAGCACCTGGTGCACGCCATGGCCGAGCTCATGGGCGAGCGTCATCACGTCGCGCGGCTTGCCCTGGTAATTCATCAGCACGTAGGGGTGCGCCGACGGCGTGGTCGGATGCGAGAACGCGCCCGGCACCTTGCCCGGCCGCACCGGCGCATCGATCCAGCGATCGGTGAAGAAGCGCTCGGCGATGTCGGCCATTTTGGGCGAGAAGCCGCGATAGGCCGTCAGCACCATGTTGCGCGCATCGGGCCAGCCGATGACGTCGGTCGCCGCAAACGGCAGCGGCGCATTGCGATCCCAATAGGCTAGCCGTTTCTTGCCGAACCACTTCGCCTTCAATGCGTAGTAGCGATGCGACAGTCTTGGATAGGCGGCGCGCACGGACGCGACCAGCGCATCCACCACCTCGCGCTCGACGCGGTTGTTCAGATGGCGGGAATCCGCGACGTCCTTGAAACCGCGCCAGCGGTCGGAGATGTCCTTGTCCTTGGCGAGCGTGTTGGTGATCAGCGCGAAGGTGCGCTCATTGGCCTTGAACGTCTTTGCCAGTGCTTCCGCCGCCGTCTTGCGCTTGGCGCCGTCGCGGTCCTGCAACAGGTTGAGCGTCGGCTCGATCGCAAGCTCCTTGGCTCCGACCTTGAAGCGCAGGCCGGAGATGGTCTGGTCGAACAGGCGGTTGAAGGCGGAATAACCGGTCTGCGCCTTCTCCAGGAAGAGCTGCTCGAGCTTGTCGTCGAGCTGGTACGGCTTCTCCTTGCGCAGGTCCTCGATCCACGGGCGGTAGTACGCCAGCTCCGGAGCCTGCATCGCGCGGGTCAAAATATCGTCATCGATCCGGTTGAGCTCCAGCGCGAAGAACAGAAGATGCGTGGACGCCGCGGTCAGGCGTTCGGACACATCGCCGTAAAACTTTGAAATCTTGGGATCAACGCTGTCGCCGGCATGGACGAGACCGGCATAGGAGCCGAGACGGCCGGCGAGATCGTCGATCGCCTCATAGCGCCGCACGGCCTCGGCGAGCCATTTTCCGCCATCTTCCTTTGCTGTCCCTGTCGCGAGCTTGCCCTTGTAGTCGGTCTCGAACGCGACGCAATCGGCATCCATCTTTTCGAGATCGTGCGCCACTTCCGGCGCATCGATCCCGGAATAGAGATCGGCGAGGTTCCACTCCGGAAGCTTGCTGGTCTTGCTCGCAGCTTTGGAGGACTTCGCCTTGGCGGCCGATTTCTTGACGACGGATGTCTTGGTGGCAGGCTTGCGGAGAGCGGGCTTTTTGAGAGCGGGCTTGGAACGCGAATTCATTGTGTGGGAAACCTGTGTTCAACAATCGCGACGGCGGGCGGGGGCATCAAGGTTTAAGAGTGCGTTAATCGGCTTCGGCCAGAGTGCCCCGATTCGAGACAGATAGTTGTAGCGTGCGGGGAACACCATGGCTGCCAGTATTTTGATCGCCGACGACGACGCTGTAGCCCGCCGGCTGGTCGAGAACATGGTGCAGAAATGCGGCTATGAAACGGTCGTCGTGGAGTCCGGCGACGCCGCGATCGCCGCCCTCACCGCCCCCGACGCGCCTGCCATCGACGGCGTCATCCTCGATCTCGTGATGCCCGGCCTCGACGGCATGGGCGTGCTGGCAAAAATCCGCGAAGCGGGCCTCTCCGTACCGGTCATCGTGCAGACCGCCCATGGCGGCATCGACAACGTGATCTCGGCGATGCGTGCAGGCGCCGCCGATTTCGTGGTCAAGCCGGTCGGCATGGAGCGGCTCCAGGTCAGCTTGCGCAACGCGCTCAACACCTCCGCGCTCAAAGGCGAATTGCAGCGCATCCGTCACAGCCGCGAAGGACGGCTGACCTTCTCCGACATCATCACCCGCGCCGAGGCGATGGCACCCGTCATGCGCGCCGCGCAGAAGGCGGCGAATTCCGCGATCCCCGTGCTGATCGAGGGCGAGTCCGGCGTCGGCAAGGAGATGTTCGCGCGCGCCATCCATGGCAGCGGCGAGCGCAAGGCAAAGCCCTTCGTCGCGGTCAATTGCGGCGCGATCCCCGACAATCTCGTCGAGTCGATCCTGTTCGGCCACGAGAAGGGTGCCTTCACCGGCGCCACCGAACGCCACACCGGCAAGTTCGTCGAGGCCCATGGCGGCACGCTGTTCCTGGACGAGGTCAGCGAACTGCCGCTGACCGCGCAGGTCAAGCTGCTGCGCGCGCTGCAGGAAGGCGCGGTCGAGGCGGTCGGCGGCCGCAAGCCCGTCAAGGTCGACGTCCGCATTGTCTCCGCGACCAACCGCAAGCTGCTGGAGCGGGTGAAGCAGGGCCACTTCCGCGAAGACCTGTTCTATCGTCTCCACGTGCTGCCGCTGACGATCCCCTCGCTGCGCGCCCGCCGCGAGGACATCCCGCATCTGCTGCGGCACTTCCTCGCGCGCTTTGCCGCCGAGGAGAACCGCCCCATCGCCGGCATCAGCGGCGAGGCCATGGCGCACCTCGCCCAGCTCGACTGGCCCGGCAACATCCGCCAGCTCGAGAACGCGGTCTACCGCGCCGTGGTGATGAGCGACGGCGACCAGCTTGGCCTCGCTGACTTCCCCCTGCTCGCCGCCCAGCCGCATCCGGCGACCGACATTCCGACCGCACCGTTGATGCTGGAGCCGATCGCGGCGCCTTCTTTGGTGTCGGGTAGCGAAATACCAATCGCACCGCTTCCCCTGGCGGGAAACCTGTCGATGCTGACGCCGACCGGCGACGTCCGCCCGCTAGAGGACATGGAGAACGAGATCATCCGTTTCGCGATCTCGCACTATCGCGGACAGATGTCGGAAGTCGCCCGCCGCCTCAAAATCGGCCGGTCCACACTCTACCGGAAACTCGACGAAGCCGGGGTTCCCGGCCATGGCGGGAAAAGCGGCGAGGAGACGCACTGAGCCTGATGCGAACGCAGGTTCGCGCGAGGCTGGGAAGCGGCCGTAAGCCGTTCGCATGACGACAAAATTCGGCTGCGACTTGAACCGTGACTTGGAAGTGACAGACAGAGGGAAAAGCGCGTGCGGCAAGCGCACAATCCGTTGCCAAGAGGCTCCCATGAAGTCAGTTTGTCGTGAGTTGTCCCGGGTAGCGCTGGCTGCAAAATCGGGGCCTGTATATCGTCTGGCGTAGGGAATCGTTGCGTGCAGGCGTGCGACTTTCGAGAGGCCGGCGCGATTAGCCGAAGCTCAATTAGGCGATAACGAAGCTGTTCCATCAGGGGCAGTTCACCCGAGGGGTGTGACACAATGCGTGACTGTTTGAACCACCGTGCAGGCTTTGACCGTGTCTTGATGACGGTCGCGGCAACCTTCCTCACGGTGTCGGCCGGCTCGGCGCTGGCGCAGGATCAGACGCGCAGCAGCGCTGCCGACCTCGCGATCGAAGCCGCGATCCCGCGCCCCGAGCCCGCCAACGTCCCGCCCCCGACCGCTTCCGACATCAAGCTCGACACCACCGCCACGGTGCAGGATCCGGCGAAGGAAACCGCCAAGGAAACTGTCAAGGAGCCCGTCAAGGCCGACGCCGCGCCCGCGCCGGACAAGGTCGAGACCAAGCCGTCCGACGTCGCCACCACGCCCGCGCCCGAGGCGCCGAAGAGCGAGACCGCGAAGACCGAACCTGCGAAGACCGAGCCCGCGACGACAGAGCCTGCCAAGGCTGACACTGCGAAGTCTGACACCGCGACCGCCCCGCCGGCCGCGCCCGCGGCGCCTGCCGCTGCGGCGGCTCCGGCCGCCGAGCCGGTCAAGGCCGCCAGCACCGTTCCCGCCGCCGACCAGCCGGTCGCGGACAAGCTCAAGGACATCATCGGCGCCAAGACCTCGCGCCATTTCGACCGCAAGAACGAGCGTGCGGCGATCGAGAAGTTCTACGGCGCGCGCGACTTCGCGCCGGTGTGGACGCAAGGCGGCAGCCTGACCGCTGCGGCCAAGGGCGTGATCGCGCGGCTCAAGGATGCCGCCTCCGACGGTCTCAATGCCGCCGACTATCCGGTGCCGGATTTCGCCGCCGCCACGACGCCCGACGCACTCGCCGACGCCGAGTTGAAGCTGACCGCCAGCATGTTCGACTATGCGCGCCAGGCGCAGAGCGGCCGCATGCACTGGTCGCAGGTCAGCGGCGATATCCTCTATCCCGAGCATCCGGTCGATCCGGGCGAGGTGCTCGCCAAGGTCACGACCGCGACGGACGCCTCCGCCGCGCTCGACAGCTACAACCCGCCGCACAAGCTCTACAAGGAGCTGAAGGCCAAGCTCGCGGAGCTGCGCGGCCAGGGCAGCGGCCCGGTGATCGAGATCGCCGACGGTCCGGCGCTGAAATACACCCCGGCCGGCAAGAAGCAGGCTGAGATCGTCGTGGACGATCCGCGCGTGCCGCAGCTCCGCGCCAAGCTCGGCATCACCGAGAACGCCAGCGACACCCGCTATGACGCTGCGGTCGCCGAAGCCGTGCGCAAATTCCAGAGCGGCGTCGAGATGAAGCCGACC
The DNA here is from genome assembly GCF_028128625.1 of Bradyrhizobium sp. CCBAU 45389. Taxonomy (NCBI): domain Bacteria; kingdom Pseudomonadati; phylum Pseudomonadota; class Alphaproteobacteria; order Hyphomicrobiales; family Nitrobacteraceae; genus Bradyrhizobium; species Bradyrhizobium sp. CCBAU 45389. The sequence goes on from NZ_LBIY01000087.1 coordinate 74,143, forward strand.
GGCATCCTCGACGACAAGACGGTCAAGGCGCTCAACACGCCCAAGCGCGACAAGCAGATCGACACCGTGCTGGTGAACATGGAGCGCTGGCGCTGGCTGCCGCGCGACCTCGGCGTCCCCGCGCTGGGCGATGCCTATGTCATCCTGAACATTCCCGACTACACGCTGAAGGTGATGCAGCGCGGCCAGCAGGTCTGGACCACCCGCGTCGTCACCGGCAAGCCGGGCCAGCACGCCACCCCGCTGCTGACCGAGACGATGAAGTACATCACGGTCAACCCGACCTGGAACGTGCCGCCGTCGATCGTCTACAACGAGTATCTGCCGGCGCTTCAGCAGGACCCGACTGTGCTCCAGCGCATGGGCCTCAAGCTCGAGCAGAACCGCGACGGCTCGGTGCACATCTCGCAGCCGCCGGGTGAAGCCAACGCGCTCGGCCGCATCCGCTTCAACTTCCCGAACAAGTTCCTGGTCTATCAGCACGATACGCCGGACAAGAATCTGTTCGCCAGGGATGATCGCGCCTTCAGCCATGGCTGCATGCGCGTGCAGTATCCGGATCAGTACGCCTCCGTGCTGCTCAACATCGCCATGCCGAACGAGAAGTACACGCCCGAGCGCGTGCGCAGCATGTACGGCAAGAGCGAGATCGACCTGAAATTCCCCACCCCGATCCCGGTCAACATCACCTACCAGACCGCGTTCGTGGACGACGCCGGCAAGCTGCAATTCCGCAAGGACGTCTATGGCCGCGACGCGACCATGCTCAACATCCTGAAGAACGGCCGCGGCAAGGACCTCGAGAACGTCGTGGCGCACTCGCAGCCGAGCTATTCGCGCCCGGCGACCACCCTGCCCTCGGGCGTGGCGGTGGCCAACAATGGCGGCGGCTTCGGCTCATCGGGTCCGAACTTCTTCGAGCGGCTGTTCGGGGCCCCGACCCCGCCGCCGGCTCCGGTCGGTCGCCGGCCGCAGCGGGTGTTCACTCGCTGAGGCCCGCCCGGCACCTCATTTCCTGAAATTCTGCAACGAAATCAGCGCTCCCATCCCCAGGATGGGGGCGCTTAACGTTAACCATCCTCCGACCTGCCCTCAGGCAGCGGGCGTTTTTTTGCCACAGTCAACCGTTTAGGTCCGTACACTGACTTGGTTTGGGGGCGGGAAGGTCAACCTCGAATTAACCTTCTTGCTTTAAGAAAGCGTTCACCCTCTTTCGCGCGCTAACGGGGTTGGCGGGAGAGTCCATTTGAACGCTCGTCGACTGGGTGGGCTCATACGTGCTGACTGGTCTTGCACGCCAATACGCTGTGCTGTCGTTGTCCCATGCGGGAGTGAAGGCCGGATCCCGGATCGGCCTCGCTGCCGCGCTGCTGCTTGCCGCCGCAGGTTCGGTGCATAACGCGGCCGCGCTGAACGAGACCAAGACCCTCTCCTTCCACCACACCCATTCCGGCGAGGACCTCACCGTCACCTTCAAGCGCGACGGGCGCTACGACGAAGCCGCGCTGAAGCAGCTCAACCATTTCCTGCGCGACTGGCGCACCCAGGACGAGACGGTCATGGACCGTCGCCTCTTCGACATCCTCTGGGAAGTCTATCGCGACGTCGACGGCAAGCAGCCGATCCAGATCATCTCCTCCTACCGCTCCCCCGCCACCAACGCCATGCTCCGCCGCCGCTCCTCCGGCGTGGCGCGCTTCAGCCAGCACATGCTGGGGCATGCGATGGACTTCTACATTCCGGGCGTGGCGCTGGAGCAGATCCGCTTCGCCGGCCTGCGCCTGCAGCGCGGCGGCGTCGGCTTCTACCCGACCTCCGGCTCGCCCTTCGTGCATCTGGACACCGGCAGCATCCGGCACTGGCCACGCATGACGCATGACCAGCTCGCCCGCGTCTTCCCGGACGGAAAGACGGTGCATCTGCCGACCGACGGCACGCCGCTGAAGGGCTATGAGCTCGCCAAGGCCGAGATCGAGCGCCGCGGCAACGGTGACGATTCCGGCAGCAAGCCGAACTTCTTCGCCGCCCTGTTCAAGAGCAAGTCGGCGCCGGCCGCCGCCAGCAACGACGAGGATGACGAGGGCGCGCCGGCCCCGGCCGCCAAGCCCTCCGCCGCGACGGTGGTCGCCGCCGCAGCCAAGCCGGCTGATCCGGTGCCTACGCCGCGCGCCAAGCCGCAGGTCGCCGCCACCCTCCAGCTCGCCTCGGCCGATGCGCAGCTCGTCGCGTCGCCCAAGCCGAAGCCCGCGCCCGTGGCTGACAAGCCCGCCGCCAAATCTACCGAGGCCAAGCCGGAGACCCCGGCCGACATCATCAATGCCCGCGGCTTCTGGGATACTCCCGCCACGCCGCAGCAGGCGACGCCGGCGCAGGTCGCGGCGCTGAAGGCCCGTCAGGCGCTTGCCTCGGCGAGCGATCCGCAGCCAACCGCGAGCGTGTCCAGCGCAACTCTTCAGGCGCTGGCCTACGCACCTGCCGCCTCTCCGGTCGACCGCAGCAACGTGGTCGCCGCCTCCGCGCCGATCCCGCGCTCTGCCCGTCCCGGCGCGCGCGGCGCGGCACCCGCCACCGAGATCAACAGTGTGGTCGGCAAGAGCGTCGACGGCATGGTCGCGACCGCGACCCGCCTGTCCGCGGCCAAGAACGAGAGCATCTGGCTCAAGATCGTGATGCTGTCGCCGAGCGCCAGCCGTGCGATGTCGGTCACGCTGATGGGCGAGCTCGATACGGCGGCGCTGCGCGGCTATTTCGTCAAGCCGCAGACGGTGATCGCGATGGGCTTCACCGACGATCCGATGCCGGGCCTGTCCTGCGACAGCTTCTCGGGCAGCGCGACCGCGAAGCTCGATACGACGTCGTTCGTGATGCGGACGGCAGCGCTACGCTGATAAGCCCTTACTATTTCCAAGAAATCAGTCTCGTAGCCCGGATGGAGCGAAGCGTAATCCGGGAAAGCGGCGCGTGCTGCGCGAGACCCCGGATTTCGCTGCGCTCCATCCGGGCTACAAGTGCAGCCTATCTCGCTTTCCTGCCCCGCCGATCCAGATGATAGGTCAGCGCCAGCGACAGGCAGACGGCGAGCTCCCGCTTCGGCAGTTTGCCCTCCACCGGCAGCAGCAATGCCCTGGTCTGCCGATACTCGAACTGATCTGGAAAGCGCTCGCGAAAGGTGTCGACCAGCGTCGTCTTGCAGTTGAACAGAATGGCGGCGTGATCGGAATCCTTCAGGCGGCCGAGCCTGATCGTTGAGCCGCTGCCCGTCTCTTCGGTCAGATAGGCGGGCTCGCCCCATTTCAGGGTCTCGCTGAGTCGGCCGACCTCCTGATGCGCCGCGGCGGTCGCAAAGATCAGATCGCGCACCTGAAGGAGCCGCTTGCGCATCGGCGCCGGAAAGGCGTCGAAGGCCCGGCTCACTTCGCGCGGCAATATCGGCTCGGTCACAGTCTCACTCTCGAAGGATCGGCGATCGGCCTCCGCCGTGCGCCGGATCAGGCCGGCAGGCCTGCCCGGAGAAGGCCCGCCTCATAGCGCTGACGATCGACCTCGCGCTTATAATGCTGGGTGGAAAGATGATTGGCCACGGAAAATGCCGGCTCACGCTTGAGCACTTCGGCCGCGTGCGCGCCGGCGGCCACTGCATTGCCCATCTGCGCGAAGATCCCGGCAAGGAACGCATGATGGGTGTGATCGGGGCGTGAGATCCTCGAGAACGCTTCGGCCGCTTCGGCGTATTTCTCGGCACAATAATAGGCGCGCCCGAGATGACTCCAGAAGCGTTCCGGATGATACGGGTTGAGCCGCATCGCCTTCTTGATCCAGTCGATGCCCTCCTCCGGCCTTCCCAGCCAGGTCAGAAGCTCGCCCTGCTGCACCACCACGAGGTCATAGTTCGGGTTGAGCGCAAGCGCACGCTCCTGGTGGTAAGTGGCTTTATCATGGTCGTCGCGATTCAGATTGAGTGCCGCGAGGATGCGGTGCACGTCGCTGTCGTTGTCGTCGAGGCCCAGCGCGGTTTCCAGCTCTGAAGCCACCTGCTGGAAGGTGGCATCGCGATCCGCACACCAGTTATAGACCCAGGTCTGGCCCAGGACGCACGCCTTCCACGCATGCGCGTGAGCATAGTTCGCGTCGAGTTCGAGCGCCCGCTCCAGCAGAAGCTGCGCCCGCGCATTGTCTTCGCGATTGGAGCGATGGTGCAAGGTCTTCGCAGCCAGCACGCATTCGTAGGCGGCCATGTTGTCCGTCGGCTTGCGGTTCGCCCGATCGTGCGTCGCCGCCTCGACACGGCCGGGCAACGTGGCGACGATCGCCCGGGTCATCTCGTCCTGGATCGCGAAGATGTCCTTGAGCTCGCCGTCATAGCGCTCGGCCCAAATATGTCGATCCGTCTCCGCATCGATCAGCTGCACGGTGACGCGGACGCGCCCCCCGGCCTTTCGCACGCTTCCCTCGATGACGTAGTCGACACCGAATTCGCGGCCGACATCCTGCACCTTGACCGACTTTCCCTTGTACACGAAGGTCGAGTTGCGCGAGATCACCAGCAGGTCGTGGAAGCGTGAAAGCTCCGTAATGATGTCCTCGGTCAAACCGTCCGCGAAGAACTCCTGTTCCGGATCGCCGCTCATGTTGGCGAAGGGCAGCACCGCGATTGACGGCTTCTTCGACTTGCCAGTCGCCTTTGCAGCGGCCGTCGTGCCGACCGGCGCACTTGCCGGCCCGTCCTCCAATCGAATCCGGTAGACGCGGATGGCGCGCACGATGTTCTTGACGTTCTGCTCGCCGATGTCCTCGAATGCGACACCATCGAGGCGCTCGCCCAGTTGGTCGCGCACCGCGCTGGAGATGCAGATGCCTCCAGGCTCGGCCAGGGCCTCCAACCGTGCCGCGACGTTGACGCCGTCGCCGAAAATGTCGTTCTGATCGACGATCACGTCGCCCAGATTGATACCGATGCGGAATTGTATCCATCGCGGCGGCGGGACATCGGCGTTGCGGCGCCCCATCCGGCTCTGAATTTCAGCAGCGCACAACACTGCGTCGACGACGCTATGGAATTCGACGAGCAGGCCGTCGCCCGTCGTCTTGATGATGCGGCCGTGATTTTTTGCAATCGCCGGATCGATGAGCTCGATCCGGTGGGTCTTGAGGCGCGCGAGGGTGCCACCCTCGTCGACCTCCATCAGCCGACTAAAGCCGACCATGTCAGCCGCGAGGACCGCGGCGAGCCTGCGCTCTGGTCCAGGCACATCCATTGCTCGGTCCCTTCACCGAGCATTCTAGCAGACCAGCGGATTTTGCCCAAGCGCGGGCCGTCCGCAAATTGCGGCCCGGCGAGGTATCTTACGGGTGAGGCGCGGTCCTGCCGCCTTCAGAGCATCCCGAGCGCCTGCATGTAGGTCTCGAGGATGGTCTCGGCCTCGGCGCGCTCGTTGGGGTCCTGCTTGCGCAGGCGCACAATGGTGCGCAGCGCCTTGACGTCGTAGCCGTTGCCCTTGCTCTCGGCATAGACGTCGCGGATGTCGTCGGAGATCGCCTTCTTCTCTTCCTCCAGCCGCTCGATGCGTTCGATGATGGACTTGAGCTGGTCCTTGGCAAATTTCGTCGCGGGCTCGTCGTCGCGGACGGCGGCGGAGGTGGCCATCTTGGTACTCCCAATGGAACTGGCAAAACGAGGTGACGCCGGCATCCTCACCGCGCGTGCTGGGAAGACCCTTAGGGTCGGTGCTCCCAGCGTTCAAGCAAGCATCGCGCTCGTCCACAGCGCGCCCACACCTTCCTGCGGGGGTGCAAAGAAAGCTGTTGTGTGATGCGACTCAGGCGATGCGTGGCGGGGCCGTTCAGTGCCCGTGGGGATGGACCTTCTTCATCGCCTCGAGCTGCTCGGGCGTGGCCGTGCCCTGGTACTTCGCCTTCCAGGTCTCGTAGGGCATGCCGTAGACGGCCTCCCGGCTCTCGTCCTTGCTCAAGGCGACGCCCTGGGCGTCCGCAGCGTCCTTGAGCCAGTTGGACAGGCAGTTGCGGCAGAAGCCGGCCAGATTCATCAGATCGATGTTCTGGACGTCGGTCCGGCTCCGCAAATGATCGACCAGGCGCCGGAAAGCGGCCGCCTCGAGCTCCGTTCTGGTTTTGTCGTCGATTGCCATAGCTGGATCCCTCGGCTGGCCCTTGGACATCGTCACCCTTACGGGATCAGGTGGGGTCCTGTCACAGATTTTGCCATATCGCGGGGCAAACGGGCCATGGCCCGGCTTTGGGGCGGTTCCCCGGCCCTACGCCAAATCGTCAATGATCTGGTATAGCTTCCGCAACAATGATTGCCGAATCTCCCCGCTCCCCGCTTCGCCTGCTCGCCCGGTTGGTCCCGGTGCTGGCGGTCGCCCTGCTGTGCCTCTGGACCAGCCCGGCTTCCGCCGACTTCCGCCTCTGCAACAACACCTCGAGCCGGGTCGGCATCGCGCTCGGCTACAAGGACGCCGAGGGCTGGACCACGGAGGGCTGGTGGAACATCTCGTCCCGCTCCTGCGAGACGCTGCTGCGGGGCACGCTGGTCGCCCGCTACTACTACATCTACGCCATCGACTATGACCGCGGCGGCGAATGGTCGGGCCAGGCCTTCATGTGCTCGCGCGACAAGGAATTCACCATCCGCGGCACCGAGGATTGCCTGGCACGCGGCTATGACCGCACGGGCTATTTCGAGGTCGATACCGGCGAGCAACGCGCCTGGACGGTGCAGCTCACCGATGCCAACGAACAGCCGGCGCAGCAGCGCGTGCCTGGCCTGCCCGGACCGGTTGGCCCGGGCGGCGTTCCGGGTTTGCCCAATAGCCCGCCCGGTGCTACGCCCCCGGGCTCGCCCGGCCTGCCACCCCCGCCTGGAAATAAGCCATGAGGCGTCTTCGCCGTATCAAGATTCTCGCGACCCTGGGACCCGCCTCTTCAGACCTCGCGATGATCCGCCGCCTGTTCGAGGCCGGCGCCGATCTGTTCCGCATCAACATGAGCCACACCCCGCATGATAAGATGCGGGAGCTGGTGGCGACGATCCGCAATGTCGAGTCGAGCTACGGCCGCCCGATCGGCATCCTGGTCGATCTTCAGGGCCCCAAGCTCCGGCTCGGCGCCTTCGCCGAGGGCGCGGTGCAGCTCCAGAACGGGCAGACCTTCACCCTCGATTCGGACAAGACGCCCGGCGATGCCACGCGCGTCCACCTCCCGCATCCGGAGATCCTGGCTGCGCTCAGGCCCGGCCATGCGCTGCTGCTCGACGACGGCAAGGTGCGGCTGATCGCGGAGGAGACCTCCAAGGAGCACGCGGTGACGCGTGTCGTGGTCGGCGGCAAGATGAGCGACCGCAAGGGCGTCAGCCTGCCCGACACCGACCTGCCGGTCTCGGCCATGACGCCGAAGGACCGCGCCGACCTCGAGGCGGCCCTCGTCACCGGCGTCGACTGGATCGCGCTGTCCTTCGTGCAGCGCGCCGACGACGTGATCGAGGCCAAGAAGATGATCCGCGGCCGCGCCGCTGTGATGGCCAAGATCGAGAAGCCGCAGGCGATCGACCGCCTCGCCGACATCATCGAGGCCTCCGATGCGCTGATGGTGGCGCGTGGCGACCTCGGCGTCGAGCTGCCGCTGGAGCGCGTGCCGAGCCTGCAGAAGCAGATGACGCGGATGGCGCGCCGCGCCGGCAAGCCGGTCGTGATCGCGACCCAGATGCTGGAATCGATGATCCAGTCGCCGGTGCCGACCCGCGCCGAAGTCTCCGACGTCGCCACCGCCGTTTATGAAGGCGCCGATGCCATCATGCTGTCGGCGGAATCGGCGGCCGGCAAATTCCCGGTCGAGGCGGTCTCGACCATGAACCGCATCGGCGAGGAGGTCGAGCGCGACCCGACCTATCGCACCGTGGTCGCGGCCCAGCGCCCGGCGCCGGAATCCACCGCGGGCGACGCCATCGCCGACGCCGCGCGGCAGATCGCCGAGACGCTGGACCTGCCGGCCCTGATCTGCTGGACCAGCTCGGGCTCGACCGCCGTGCGCGTGGCGCGCGAGCGGCCGAAGCCGCCGGTCGTGGCGATCACACCCAACATCACCGCCGGCCGCCGGCTCGCCGTCGTCTGGGGCGTGCATTGCGTGGTGGCGGAAGACGCGCGCGATCAAGATGACATGGTCAGCCGCGCCGGCCAGATCGCGTTCCGGGACGGCTTCGTCCGCGCCGGCCAGCGCGTGATCATCGTCGCCGGCGTGCCGCTCGGCATCCCCGGCACCACCAACATGGTACGCATCGCCTCGGTCGGCCCAGAGGGCGACGCCAACATCTAGGCCCCGCCAGCGCGGCCAAACAAAAAAGTCGGAAAACAACCCCATGCACAGTAGCCGGGCGGCCCGGCTGATATGCCGGGGTTTCGCGAAAAGGCGCGCTCAGGCAATGACCTGAGCGCGCTCAGGTCGCCACCTCGGTCGCGGCGCGATTTTACGCCCCGACCAGCGCCTTCGTCGTCGGGAGCAGCGTCTGCTGGACCACGAGGCCGCGGGCGCGGGCGTCCATGACGCCGACGGCGCGCAGCGCCAGCAGCGTCACGGTCTGCACCGCATCGCGCATCTTGACGGGATCTTCGAGATTGTCGGGCGCGAGCGGCCCGACGAGAGCCTCGTGCAGCGCGCCCAGCAGCGCGGTGGCGGCAAGCGCGGTATCCTGCGCCGGCAGATGACCGGCACGCACGGCCGCATCGATCCGGGCAGCGATCTCGCCGGCGATCTCGCGCCGGCTGGCAAGCCGGGAGGCGCTGACGTCGACATCGACCGGCTCGGCCAGGATGCCCCAGGCCAGCCGCCGCTGCGACAGGGTATGGACCGCCACCGTGGTGACCGCGGCTGCCAGCGCCGAGGACGGGCCCGGCGCGGCATCGGCCGCCCGGCGGATTGCCGCGAGCTCGTCACGCGAGACCTCGGCGATCAATTCGGAGATCAGCTCGGCCTTGGAGGGGAAGTAGCGGTAGACCGTTCCGGCCGCGACATTGGCCCGGACCGCGACCGGCGCAATCTGCACCGCCGCCATGCCGCCTTCCGCCGCCGCCTCCCGCGCTGCCGCCAGTATCGCACTGCGCCGGGCCGCAAGGCGCTTAACCACTTGATGCGTCCGCCGATAAACCATGGCGCGCTTCCTGTCCCACACACGCCGTCCGCACGCCCCGCGGCCGAACGCTTCGTCACGCAATTCGCTGCAAATCGCCCCGCAAGGACTGAACAACTATTCAGGGGGGATGACAAGATGCATTTGCGTGACGCGTCACGCCAAAGACGCAAGCGACAAATGCGCAAAGTGCGAGAGCCGGTTGATAGACGGCTAACCACGATTGTTACCGCCATCTTAAAGCAGGTCCGCGACCTTACCGCCGACTGCGATCCTAGCTCGGTGCAGCATGCTCGATTCGGACGCCCGAACCGCCTGGCGGCTCTTCAATCTGAACTGGCTTCCCATCGTGGCCATGGGCAGCCTGCTGGCGTTCGGGTTGCCCGCAACCGGTCTGAGCCTCGAGCCCGTCGCCTACAGCATCACCGTGGCGATCGCGGCCATCCTGGTCGGCGTCGCCTGTGGCCACCGGCTGACGAAGGGCGAGCTTGCCGATCCAAAACTGGTGTTCTCGCTCGGCACGATCGGACAGGTCATTTTCACCTGCGCCATCGTCGGACCTTTGAGCTACGTCGCGGGCAAGATGAATTGGCCGCTCCAGGACGAGGCGCTGCTTGCGATCGACCGCGCGCTCGGCCTCGATCCCGAGCCGATCGCGCGTTACATCAACGACCATCCCTGGCTGGCAGACGTCCTCGCGCGCGGCTACGGACTGATCAAATGGCCGCTGCTCGGCGTTCCCGTCGTGCTGACGCTGACGGCACGCTATGTGCGGCTGCAGGTGTTCATGCTCGCGATGAGCCTTGCGCTCGCGGTCACCATCGCGATCTCCGCAATGGTGCCGGCGATCGGCACCTATTACGGGCTGCAATTGCCGGCCGCGCACTTCCCCGAGATCAACACCGCGGTCTATGCCGGTCAGCTGCGCGACATCCTCGCGCTGCGCGACGGCAGCCTGCACGAGCTGCGGCTGTTCTTCCTCTCCGGCATCGTCTCGTTCCCGAGCTTTCACGCCGCGTCCGCCGTACTCTACATGTGGGCGCTGTGGCCGGTGCGGGGCATCGGCGGCATCGCAGCGGCGCTCAACCTGTTGATGATCGCGGCGACGCCGGCGATCGGCGCGCATTACCTCATCGACGTCGCCGGCGGCGTCGCCGGCGCCGCAGCCTCGATCTGGGTGACGAAGTTTTGGGTTGAACGGCTTGGCCGCACGGCGCCTGCATCCGCCACACCCGCGCTACCGCCGGTCTGGCAGCCCAGCCTCGCAGAATAGCCGGGCACTCGCCGTCACAACCACGCTGCCGTAGGGTGGGCAAAGGCGCACAGCGCCGTGCCCACCATTTTTCCGCAACTGAGATCGAAGTGGAGCGCTCGCAATGATGTTGTGGGCGCGATGTGCCCCATCATCTGCGGTTGGTGGGCACGACGCCGCCTTCGCTCTTCGAGCTACGGCGGACAAGTCGCTTTGCCCACCCTACAAGCGTCAATCCCGTCATCCTGAGGTGCTCGCGTAGCGAGCCTCGAAGGATAGACGGCCCCGATGCAGCCGGGCCGTCGCCCTTCGAGGGCCGCTTCGCGGCCACCTCAGGGTGACGGTGATGAATGCGCGGGCTCGGAAATGATGGCGTGCGCCCAAAAGAAAAGAGCCTCGTCGAAGACGAGGCTCTCAGAATTCCCAGGTCGTTCGGCCTTACTTGAGGCTGGACGAGATCGAGCCGAACTTGGTGTTCAGCGTGCTGCCGAGGTTGTTGACGACGGTGATGATCGCGAGCGCGATGCCGGCAGCGATCAGGCCGTATTCAATCGCGGTGGCGCCGGATTCATCCTTCACGAAACGCGAAACGAGGTTCTTCATAGAGTGCTCCCAAAAAGTACACAAGGCTACAACTGGTCTGGTCTCTTCGGCTTCCCAGCGCCGCCCGACCATGGAACCGAACCTAGAGACAAAGAATTGCGCCGCAGTTAATTCGACTGCGGAAACAAACAGCGGTTTGCGAGTATTCGCCGATGGTAAATCGAATTTGAAAACAATCCGTTAAATTGTAACGACATCACACGATCGTCGCGGTTTACCCGAAGTTATGATCGCCGTGGTCCAATGCCATCAGCCAATCCGACAAGAACAAGCAGGACGACGAGGCGGCATGTCGCTTTCCTTTGCCAGCAGCATCGCAGTACAGAGCCGCGCGCGAGCGCTGGTGCCGCTCTGCGTCGGAGCGGGCGCCTATCTCTTCTTTCTCTGTGTCGGCGATACGCTGCTGCAGGACTCCGACTCGTTCTGGCAGATCAAGATCGGGCAATGGATTCTCGATCACCACGCCCTGCCCTACACCGACTTCTATTCCTTCACGCGGCCCGGAGCGCCCTGGGTTTCGACGTCATGGTTGTCGCAGGTCGCGTTCGCGCTCTCCTATACGCAATGGGGCTGGGGCGGCCCGGTGATCCTCACCGCGGTCGCGGTCGCATTGTCGGCGGCGATCCTCGTCTATCTGCTCGAGGCGCATCTGGAGATGCCGCGCTCGGTGCTGTTCGCGATGCTGGCAGTCGTGCTGTCGCTGCATCACATCCTGGCGCGGCCGCACATGCTGGCGCTGCCCGTGATGATCGCATGGGTCGGCATGCTGATGGCGGCAGCCGATCGCAAAGGCACGCCGTCATGGCGCTGCCTGCCGCTGATGTCGCTGTGGGCGAACCTGCATGGCGGCTTCGTGCTGGGCCTCGCGCTGATCGGCCCGATGGCGTTCGTGGCGCTCTGGGGCCTTGAGTCCAATAAGCAGATCCGGCTGCTGCTGCGCTGGTTCCTGTTCGGCGTTGCCGCCCTGGCCGCGAGCTGCGTCACGCCCTATGGCTGGCGCACGCTGCTGGGTGCGACCAACATCCTCAATCTCGGCGAGCTGCTGACGGTCATTTCCGAATGGTCGCCGGCGAACTTCGCATCCTTCACCGCGTTCGAAGGCGCTCTGCTCGGCCTGATCGCGCTCGGGCTCTATCGCGACCTGACGCTGTCGCCGCCGCGCATTCTGCTGATCCTGCTGCTGACCTGGATGGCGCTCAGCCATGTCAGGAGCATCGAGGCCTTTGCCTTCCTGGTGCCGCTGGTGCTGGCCAAGCCGCTCGGCGAGAAATCGTCCCAGCAGCAAGCCGATGCGCAAACAAGCGAGAGCTGGCCTGCCCGGTACGTGACTGCAGCGGGCGCATTGATGATCGTGGCCGCAAGCTGGACCTCGACCTCGATCTTCATGTCGCATCACCGCTTCAAATTCACGATGGACCAGACGCCTGTTGCGGCGACCGACCTGCTCGAAAAGCGCGGGGCGCAGCGCATCTTCAACGCCTACAGGTTCGGCGGCTATCTGATCGCGCGCGATATCCCGGTCTTCGTCGACGGCCGCGCCGAGCTCTATGGCGAGAAATTCGTGATGGACTTCTTCAAGGCGACCGAGGGGAAGAAGCCCGAGCTGCTGCCCCGCCTGCTCGAGGAGTACAAGATCGACGCGACGCTGCTGGCCGCCGATGCGCCAGGCCCGCAGATCCTCGACCACCTCAAGGGCTGGAAGCGGATCTATGCGGACGATATCGCGGTGATCCATGTGCGCGAGGACGCCACGGCTCCGTGACGATCCCAAGCACGGACTGCGCGTCCGGCGATCGTTGAGCGCCGCGCCGGATCGCGCGACGCTCGGCTGATTAACCGGACGATTCACCTATCGCCGACGAAGCGTCCTTCCGCGCAGCCGGCTCGCTTCCGCCAGCGGAAAATACGCAGAGCCGTTTCGTTCGATAGAGCGCGCCGCTCTGCGCTTCCGGGCTCTGGCAGATATCGATGACATAGCCGACGCCATTGCGCGACGCATAGGCGAGGCGCTCATCCAGCGACTTCAGGCCGTCGACATCCGTCAACCTGCTTCGCCACGTCTGGTAATAGGACGGCATCCACATCGCGGTTCCGCCGCGCTTGTGATCGATCCAGACGCGACGGTGCGAGACGTATTCAAATACGCTGGCGCGATCGAGCGCCATGTCGGCGGTGCTCACCTCCGAGCGACCATCAAGCCCCGGCCGGCTTGGGGTGAGGAACATGGCGTTCAACGGCGTGTTGTTGCGCGCCCATGCGCCGACGGCGCCCCACTCCTCGATGGCCTCGTTGCAGATCCGGTTGAAGTTGAGACTGGAACGGATCGCGAGCGGGTAAGCGAGGAATACGGTCGTGGCGAGCACCAGATGGCCCATGGTGCGCTGATAGGATGGGAGCGGTCCCGATCCTGTCGCTCGAAGCACATACATCAAGGCGGCGATGACGAAGGCGAGGCCGGCCCAGCCGTCGAAGCTCAGGAACAGCACGATGAGACACGCGGGAAGGAAGGTCGCCTCCTTGTCCCGCCGCAGCCACTTCGTCGCCAAAGCCGCGATCGCGAGGGCGGCCAGGAGATGAATGACCGTGCTCGATCGCAGGAAATGAAGGTTGAGGATGAACGGCGATCCCGTGGCGAAGGGAACGACGATGCCGATCAGATAGACCAGGATTGCGCCCGCATAGGCCGCCCGCAATTCCGCGGCAGCCTGCCTCAGCAGGAAAAACGCGAGCGCTCCGATGACGGCGACGCCGAGGAGCCCCGCAAGATCGCCTGGCGAGGTCGAGTCGATCAGCACGTGACCGGGGAAGTACTGACGGAGGAACTCGGCATAATCGAAACCGAACGGACGACCGAACTCCGGATTTGCCAGAAAGCCGTGAAGCACTGCAAACGCAAGCGGCAGGCACAGGACGAGACCGATCAGCGCGCGCGAGGAGATCTCGCCGAATGTCGCCTTGCGCTGCGACAGGAAGTGTAGCCCGATCAGCGCCAGCGGCAGCACCAGCCACACCGCAAAGAAGGCATTGATGAAGAACGTGATCCCAAGCGCAATCGCCGCCGCAGTGAAGCGGCCCCGGGCGGCAAAGTAGATCGCCAGCAGGGCCACGCCATTCGCCATCTCGGAATGGGTGAAGGTGTTGATGAAGAGGCCACCGGAGCCGGCGTAGCTGTAGCCGTCGAGAAAGGCGACGAAGCAGAGGATCAGGCTGAAGACGATCCTGTCGCGTTGTTCCGTTATCCCCAGCAACGAAGCACAGCACAGAAATCCGACGAAGCTGAGCAGGCGGGACAAGAAGAACAGAATGAGGAACAGCAACGGAACGTTGTCGAAGTATCGTTCGGCGCCGCTCAGGATCAGCCAGACACCGGACGCAAAATAGCGCAGCGACTGGATGAACCGGTCATCCGCATATTGCGGCTCATTGTAGAGACCGGCAACGATCGGCAGATGGTAGAGGTTGTTGGTGAGGCCGAAGACGAATCCCGTCCGCAACACCGACACCGCCGACGCGAACACGGCGACCGAAAATATCTCGACCCAGAAATTCGAGGTTCCGACCGCGCGATCGCGGCCGATCATGTCAGAGGTGACGTCGACGTCTGCCATTCGAGTGCCGGTGAAAGCGACCGCTGCGGATCAGCCTCGGTTGAGCGCCGTGCCGGCTATCCGTCCTGAAGCGCCCGTCCGCTCGCCCGCGCGGAGCGATGAAGACGGACAGCAGCAGAGCTAACCCACAAACGCTAATGGCGGATGAATCGGCGTTCCAGGAATGGCACACTGGCCGATGGTAAATGCCGGGCTAAGGAACCATGCCATGAGATCGCAGCAAACTCCGATCATTATCGGGCAGCGTTCGCAGGGCCGGCAAAGCGCGAGCGTGGTCACCATTTCGGTCGCGACTGCCGAGAGATGGCGGGCACGGCGCAAGGGCGCCTTTGCCCACCCTACGCCGATGATCCAACAGGAAGGCACATGATGTTTCGCAATCTCTTCGCCGCGCTCCTCGTCGCGGTCTCGATCAATGCCGCGCATGCAGCGCCGCGGTGGCTGAACCTGCCGCCGACGCCGACCTTGCCCAGGGCGGCACAGAGCGGCCTTGCGCCGGTCAACGGCATCAAGGTCTGGTACGCCGTGTACGGCCGCGGTGAGCCCGTGCTGTTGCTGCATGGCGGCCTCGCCAACGCCAATTACTGGGGCCACCAGGTCCGCGCGCTGCAACGGCACCATCAGGTCATCGTCATGGAGAGCCGCGGACACGGGCGCAGCAGCCGCAACCAGGAACCCTATGGCTACGATCTGATGGCCTCGGACGTGGTCGGACTGCTCGACCACCTCAAGATCAGGAAGGCGGCGATCGTCGGCTGGAGCGACGGCGCGATCATCGGCCTCGACATCGCCATGAAGCATCCGGAGCGGGTGCGCAAGCTGTTCGCGTTTGCGGCGAACTCGGATCCGTCGGGCGTTGCCGACATCGCCTCGAGCGAGGTCTTCAACTCCTACATCGCGCGGGCGGGCGAGGAGTACAAGCGCCTCTCGCCGACCCCGACGCAGTACAAGAGCTTCGTCGACGAGATCACCAAGATGTGGGAGAGCCAGCCGAAATGGACGGCCTCGGACCTCGCGGCGATCAAGGTGCCGACCTGGATCGTGGACGGCGACCACGACGAGGCGATCAAGCGCGAGAACACCGAGTTCATGGCGGCGAACATTCCGGGCGCCGGCCTCCTGATCCAGCCGCAGGTCAGCCACTTCTCGTTCCTGCAGGATCCCGAGCAGTTCAACGACGACGTGTTGCGTTTCCTGGGGCGCGGCGGAGCTGCGGCGAAGTGAGATATCGTAGGGTGGGCAAAGCGAAGCGTGCCCACCACGTCCGTCGTGATTGCGAGAGAGCGTGGGCACGGCGCAAGGGCGCCTTTGCCCACCCTGGCTCGCAATGACGGAGTTTGCGGCGATGGCGCGCCCCACTCTCGTGTCCCGGACGCGCTGCAACGCGTTAGCGTTGCTGCGCAGAGCCGGGACCCAGGAGGCGACACGGGAGACGCCGAGACGTGGGCCCCGGCTCTGCAACGCACCACGTCGCAAGGGCGACGCGCTGCGCTGCGTCCGGGGCACGCGAGCTGAGGTTCAAGCCAACAAAAAAACGCGGCGTTGCCGCCGCGTTTTTCGATTTCATCTGCCGCTTCCCGATCAGGCCTGCGGCTGCGGCTCCAGGCCGGGATCCGGATCGGGCCGTGGGCGCGACTTGCCGGCCGGGGGCACAGCGGAGGCACGCGGGGTGGTGGGCTCGAGCACGGACTCGCGGTTCGGCTTCTTGCCCTTGAGCAGGTCGACGATCTCGTCGCCGGAGAGCGTTTCGAACTCCAGGAGACCCTTTGCCAGGGCTTCGAGGTCGGCGTGCTTCTCGGTGAGGATGCGGGTCGCTTCCTTGTAGCCTTCCTCGACCAGTCGACGGATCTCGGAGTCGATCTTCTGCACGGTCGCTTCAGACGCGTTCTGCGTACGCGAGACCGACATGCCGAGGAACACCTCGTCCTGGTTCTCGCCATACGAGACCGTGCCGAGCTCTTCCGACAGGCCCCAGCGCGTCACCATCATGCGGGCAAGGCGCGTGGCCTGCTCGATGTCGGACGCCGCACCCGAGGTCACCTTCTCGCGGCCGAAGATCAGCTCTTCGGCGACGCGGCCGCCCATCATGATGGCGAGGCGCGAGGTCATCTGCTCCAGCGACATCGACAGCTTGTCGCGCTCCGGCAGCTGCATGACCATGCCCAGCGCACGGCCGCGCGGGATGATGGTCGCCTTGTGGATCGGATCGGTCGCGGGCACGTTGAGGCCGACGATGGCGTGGCCGCCCTCGTGATAGGCCGTCAGGAGCTTCTCTTCCTCGGTCATGACGAGCGACTTGCGCTCGGCGCCCATCATCACCTTGTCCTTGGCTTCCTCGAACTCGGCCTGCGTCACCATCCGCTTGTTGCGGCGGGCGGCGGTGAGCGCAGCCTCGTTGACGAGGTTCATCAGGTCGGCGCCGGAGAAGCCCGGGGTGCCGCGCGCGATGGTCTTGAGGTTGATATCGGGCGCCAGCGGAACTTTACGGACATGCACCTTGAGGATCTGCTCGCGGCCGACGACGTCCGGATTGGGCACGACGACCTGGCGGTCGAAGCGGCCCGGACGCAGCAGCGCGGGATCGAGCACGTCGGGACGGTTGGTGGCGGCGATCAGGATCACGCCCTCGTTGGCCTCGAAGCCGTCCATCTCGACCAGCAGCTGGTTCAGCGTCTGCTCGCGCTCGTCATTGCCACCGCCGAGACCGGCGCCACGGTGACGACCGACGGCATCGATTTCGTCGATGAAGATGATGCAGGGCGCGTTCTTCTTGGCCTGCTCGAACATGTCGCGGACGCGGGATGCGCCGACGCCGACGAACATCTCGACGAAGTCCGAACCGGAGATGGTGAAGAACGGCACGTTGGCTTCGCCCGCGACCGCACGCGCGATCAGGGTCTTACCGGTGCCGGGGGGGCCGACCAGCAGCACGCCGCGCGGAATGCGGCCGCCGAGGCGCTGGAATTTGCCGGGGTCGCGGAGGAATTCGACGATCTCCTGCAGGTCCTGCTTGGCCTCGTCCACGCCGGCGACGTCCTCGAAGGTGACGCGGCCATGCGCTTCGGTCAGCATTTTTGCGCGCGACTTGCCAAAACCCATGGCCTTGCCCGCACCGCCCTGCATCTGGCGCGACAGGAAGATCCAGACGCCGATCAGCGCGATGAAGGGCAGCCAGGAGACCAGCAGCGAGACGAACCAGGGCACGTTGTCGCCCGGCGGCTTCGCGGTGATCTGGACCTTGCTGTCATAGAGGCGCTTCACCAGCGTCGGGTCGTTCGGCGCATAGGTCTGGAAGCTGGAGCCGTTGGTGAAGGTGCCGTGGATATCCGGGCCCTGGATCACGACGTCGCGCACATTGCCGCGGTCAACTTCGCTCAGGAGCTGGGAGAAGGCGATGTCCTGCGAGGAGGCGCGCTGACCCGGATTCTGGAAGAGCGTGAACAACGCCAACAGCAACAAGACAATGATGACCCAGAGGGCGAAGTTGCGCAGATTGGCGTTCATCGATCTTCCTTCGTGGTCGCGCGGATCGCGGCCCTGATCCTTCAGGAGTTACTCGACCCAGTTACTTCGGGCAATTCGAGGAAATCCCCAAGGAATCCTCATCGTTAGACGCATACAATTTAGGTGCCGACCCGGTCGCTGCCAAGGGAACGAGATGGGACTATTTAGCCCATCTTAGAGCGATTCCCGCTGAAATAATGGCGTCCGAAGCGGGGTTTTTCCTGCCTGGTTAAGGTGTCCTGACGGCGTGCAGCGGAGGCGGCCGGTGTCATGATCCGCCCTCTCCGCCCTTCAAGTCCCCTTTTGGGACCGCCGCGCCGGCGCAGGCGCGATGTGAATACGCCCGCCGGCAACGCTGATCAAGGCTCCCGCAAGGGTCTGCTTCAGGACCGGCCGGCCATTTGCGGCTGCGCGGCGGCCCATAGCCAGGGCCTGATCGAGCACGGACAACAAAGTTTCGACCTTGCCGAGTTCCGCCGGCCCTTCATGCCCGAGCGCATTGATCGCCCGCAGCAGGAGCCGCAGCCGGACCTCCTCCGGCAGGAGGGCAAATGCTTCGGCCTCGAAGCTGCGACCGCCTGCCTGCGGCGCATCGCCGCGCGCCCGCAACTGGAGGAAGCGCTCGGCGCCATCAACCAGCACCTCTACTGCCGCATTGGCGCGCGCCAGCCGGCCTGCGAGCCGCGCCAGGTTTCTGGCGTCACCGCCCTCGGCCGCGAGCTGCGGCAGCAGCGCGCGCAGCCGCGACCGGGTGAAGGCGGTGTCGCGGTTGGTGGGATCGTCGGCGAAGTCGATCTTGGCCCGTTTCAAGGTCGCCACGAGCTGCGACTTCGGGATGTCGAGCAGCGGACGCGCCAGCACGATGCCGTCGCGTTCCGTCAGCTGTGCCATCGCCGACAGTCCCGCAAGCCCGCTGCCGCGAAGCATACGCATCAACAGCGTCTCGGCCTGGTCGTCGCGGGTATGGGCGGTCAGGACATGGCTTGCCCCCGCCTTGCGCGCGGCCTGCGCGAGCAGACGGTAACGCGCCTCGCGCGCGGCCGCAGGCAGTCCTGTCTTCGGCTTGGCGCCGCGCCAGCGCAGGGTCCGGTGCGGCAGGCCGAGCTCGGCCGCGAGCCGCTTGACCGCGCGCGCCTCGCGCGCCGCCTCCGGCCGCAAGCCATGATCGACGGTGACGACGGTGAGACGCGGGCCGCGCGAAAGGCTGCGCTGCCAGCGGGCCGCGAGCCACATCAGCGCGACGGAATCGGGCCCGCCGGAGACCGCGAGCACCAGGGCCGGCGCGTGCTTCAGGTCAGCGAAGAGCTGCTTCGCCGCGCGCGCCGAGATCGGTGAATTGTCGTCGTCTGACATGACGCTGCAATCGTCCGCGGATGGATCGACTGTTTAGCGCAATGCCATCCGCTTTGTCAGCGATCGCTCTTGTTTGAGCATGATCTTTTCGGAAAACCGCTGCACACTTTGCGCTAACGCGGCCCTTCGGGTCCGGATCATGCTCTAGCACTTCACCCGCTTCTGCTCGCGGTCGACAGCGGCTTTGACGCCGGCGGAAGCGCGCGGATATTTGCGGCCGATCTCGCCGAAGGCGGCGCAGGCGGCCTCCTTCTCCTTCAGCGCGGCGAGCGACTGGCCGAGCCGCAGCAGCGCATCCGGCGCCTTGGCCGACTTGTCGTATTTGGTGGTGACGGCGAGAAAGGCTTCGGCGGAATCGCGATATTGCTGGCGCTGGAAATAGCTCTCGCCGAGCCAGTATTGCGCGTCGCCGAGCAGCGGGTCGTTCGGATATTTCTGCGCGAAGTTCTTCATGGTCTGCTCGGCCAGCGCATAGTCCTTGCGCTGCATGTAGCCGATGCCGAGGTCGAACTCGTCGCGCGGCGTCGCCGAGGGCGGCAGCGTCGCAAGGCCCGTTCCGCCACCCTGCGCCGGATTGCCCTGCTGGGCCGGCGGATAGCCGGGCTGGGCCGCGGGCGGCACGCCTTGCTGATAGCGCGGGCTGGTGTTGGCGAGATCGAGCGGCTCGCCGGCGTTGCGGCCGCCGGGCGCGCCGGCTCCCGCCGGCATCGGCTGCTGTCCGCCGCCGAGGGCGCGCGGCGCCCCGGGCGCGTTCGGATTCTGGTTCGGATCGAAGGCATCGCCGCGGCGGCGCGTCCCGGGGGCGCCGGGCGCCGGCTGCTCCTGAACGATCGGCGGGGGAGAAGCGATCTGCGGCTGCTCGTAATTCGGCTGCACGGCCTGCTGCTGCTGGCGATAGGCCGGCGCGGCTTGCGCGGGCGGCATGGCAGTGACATTCGGCTGCACCGGCACCTGACCGGGCGCGGCTTGCGCGCCGCCCTCGAGCGCCCGCAGGCGCTCCTCGAGCTGCCGGTTGCGGTATTGCAGTTCCTCGTTCTGGCCGGTCAGCTGGCGCAGCTGGTTCTCCAGCCGCTCGATCCGCATCTCGGGATCATCATCCGTCTGGGCCAAGATCGATTGAGCCAGGACGGGCGCGCACAGGGAGAGCAGCGCGGCGGTCGCCACGGTGCCGGTAAGAACCTTAAATCTAGATGACATCTTGCCCTGACGACGAAAGCGAAATGGCCTGCGACGGAACATGCGACGCGCCACACATTGAAGTGGAGTACGCCAAAAATGTGACTGCTACAAACCGGTTTCTGTCACAGATCGCTGAAACGAAACCGGCGCCCGTGAGGGGCGCCGGCATGATCGTTTTCTGAAGATGAACGGCGCCTGACTGAAAGCGTCAGGAGCTCGCGTTCAGCACGGTGACGGCGCGACGGTTCTGCGACCAGCAGGAGATGTCGTTACAGACGGCCACCGGCCGCTCCTTGCCGTAGGAGATCGTGCGCATGCGGTTCGGATCGATGCCGCGCGAGGCGAGGAACGAACGCACCGACTGGGCGCGGCGCGCGCCGAGCGCGATGTTGTATTCGCGGGTGCCGCGCTCGTCGGCATGACCTTCGATGGTGAAGGAGTAGCGCGGATAGCTCTGCAGCCACTGCGCCTGCTTCTCGAGGGTGACGATCGCCTGCGGGGTCAGATCGGTCTGGTCGCTTTCGAAGAACACGCGGTCGCCCACGTTCACGACGAAGTCCTGCTGGCTGCCGGGCGTTGCCGCATTGGCCATCGCATCCGTCGCAGCATTCTTGTTGGCGCAGGCGCCCATCGACAGCGCGACGGCAAGCACCGCGGCCAGCTTCAATCCCTGGAGGATACGCATAGGATGTTTCATTCCGGAGCCTCCACGCTCACGTTAGTCCACTGCTGTCCGGTCTACAGGGGGTTGGTTAAGCGAACGTTCCGTCAACCTTGACGGAACCTTGCGTCAGCCGGTCAAATGCCCCCAACCAGCGAAAAGCAACCGTCATGGTTAATGGGTTGTAAATGTGGCGCGAGGGTGAAGGCAAGCCGCGTTAACCGGCAAAATCACTGGCTTTGCTTGAATTTTGGGCCTGAGGCCCGGAGTTTGCCGGCGTGCCTTCAGTCAGGCGTGCTGGCGGTGTCAGGCGTGAACGGCGTCCGCCACCAGCACCCGCCGCTGCGGGACCTGGCGCTGGCCGCCGCGCCCGAACAGCATCCGCCGCTCGAAGGCGGTGGAGCGCATGATCGGATAGCGCTCGAACACCTTCTTGCGGAAGGTCGGGAAGTCCGCCGCCATCAGTCCGAACGGCTTGGTGAGGCCGGGGACCAGCCTCGGCTCGGCGATGGTCTCGTGCAGGAACACCCGCCGGTAGAAGGCCTGGTGCTCCGGGCGCACGATCGCAAGGCCGAGATCGGCATGGAAATGCTCGCAGGCCATGTAGGCGAGCCGGGTCGTCAGATAGGGCAATTCCGGGACGCGCTTGACCTGATCAGGATCGGCAACGAAGCGGGTCGGGTCGATCATGATCTCGCCGCGATCGAGCCGCGGCAGCAGGATATCGGGAAAGACATCGGCCGAGGTCGACTGGCGCCATTCCGAGTTCAGCACGCTGATGCGCACCGAGCTGCAGAGCTTGCCCCGGAGATAGACGCCGAAGGTCCACGCGTTCGGCAATTCGTCATACTGGTCGGTGACGCGCGCGTCCGGAGATTCCTTGACGGCGCCTTCGCGTAAGTAGGCGCGATAGCGGAGATTGTAGATCTCCTCCTTCTCCGCGGCCGTTTCCGCAAGATGATAGTCGACGTCGGTCAGGAGCTCGGCACCCCGTCCAACAGCCGAAATGATCGCTCTGGCTGAGGACTGCATTCGAACTCCTTACCCACCACCGCTCATCGCAATTCGCGCGGGACAACTTCCACGCGCGTGATGATTTATTAACAGCTTCTTAACAACGAAGCAAAGCAATCGAAGTGTTAGGGTTAACCCCCCGTAGCACTACGGTACCTGGCAACAGTCTGAAACGACGGGAGATTTCGGGAAGCGGGAATCAGGCGAAGGAGCGCGAGCCCACGACCTGGAGTAGGCTCTCGCCACGCCGCCCATGCGAGGCGTTGAGGAGCTGGCGCATCCGCACGGCGGGCACCGGACGGCTGAACAGATAGCCTTGCGCCTCGGACACGGTGCCGTCGGCGCTGATCAGCTCGAGCTGCTCGTTGGTCTCGATGCCCTCGACCACGACCGCCATGCCGAGGTCGGCCGACAGGCGTGCCACGCCGCGGAGCAGCGTCAGCGGCCGGTCGGTGTCGATGCCTTCCAGGAAGGAGCGGTCGATCTTCACCTTCTGCATCGGGAAATTGTGCAGGTAGCTGAGGCTCGAATAGCCGGTGCCGAAATCGTCGAGCGAGATGCGCACGCCGAGCGCATGCAGCTGCGACAGGATATCGTGGGTCAGCTGGGTGTTGCGCAGCAGCGAGGACTCGGTGATCTCGATCTCGAGGCGATGCGCCGGAAGCCCCGAGACTTCCAGCGCGTAGCGGATCTCGCTCAGC
Organism: Bradyrhizobium sp. CCBAU 45389; assembly: GCF_028128625.1. Classification (NCBI taxonomy): domain Bacteria; kingdom Pseudomonadati; phylum Pseudomonadota; class Alphaproteobacteria; order Hyphomicrobiales; family Nitrobacteraceae; genus Bradyrhizobium; species Bradyrhizobium sp. CCBAU 45389. The sequence continues at coordinate 97,157 of NZ_LBIY01000087.1, forward strand.
ACGTCGCGCTGGTGGAATTGCTGCGGCGAGAAGTTGACGGCGACGCTGACGCCCTCCGGCCACTTCATGCATTCCATGCAGGCGCGGCGCAGGATCCAGCGGCCGAGATCGACGATCAGGCCCATGTCCTCGGCGACCGGAATGATGTCGACCGGCGAAACCGTGCCGCGCACCGGATGATTCCAGCGCAGCAGCGCCTCGCAGGTCGTGATCTTGCCGGACTTCAGATTGACCAGCGGCTGGTAGAACAGCTCGAACTCCTCGTTGGCGAGCGCCTTGCGCAGATCGAGCTCGAGGATGCGGCGCGCCTCGACGGTCGCCGCCATCTCGTCGCGGAAGAAGCAGAAGGTGCCGCGGCCGTCGGCCTTGGCGCGGTACAGCGCCATGTCGGCGTTCTTGAGCAGGGTGTCGGCGCTGACCTTGCCGTCGGGCGAGGTCAGCGCGATGCCGACGCTGGCGCCGATCTCGACCAGGTGATTGTCGATGCGGTAGCGCTCGCTGAGCCGCTCGACGATGCGGCGGGCGAGGCTCGCGGCGTCCTCGGCCGAGGAGATGTTCTGCTGGAACACGACGAACTCGTCGCCGCCGAAGCGGGCGACGAAATCTTCCGGGCGCAGCATCTCGCGCAGGCGGTTGGCAACCGCGCACAGGAGCTGGTCGCCGCAGGGGTGGCCGAGCGTGTCGTTGACCTGCTTGAACTGGTCGAGGTCGACGAACAACAGCGCCGAGAGCCGTTCGGCGTGGTGCGCGTTGGCCAGCAGGCGCTCGATCTCGTCGCGGAAGGAGACGCGGTTGGGCAGCGCGGTGAGCTCGTCATAGCGGGCGAGATGGCTGATGCGGGCTTCGGCGTTGGTGCGTTCGGTGATGTCTTCGAGCAGCAGCACGGTGCCGCCGCCGGTCATCGGCTGGAACGTCCAGGCCAGGGTGCGGCCGCGCGAGGGATCCGGATCGGCGGTGACGATCTCGCAGATCCGCGCATGCGCGATCTCAGCCAGGATCTGGTTGCCGCTCTCCGCCGAGATGGAGCCCGCGGCGATGCAGGCCGACACGATGTCGGCCGCGGTGGCGCCGCGCTTGACCAGGTCCTCCGGCAGGTCCATCAGCTGGCCGAAGCGATGGTTCATCACCGCAAGGCGCCCGTCGGCGCGAAACATGCACAGGCCGTGCGGCATGTTGTTGAGCGCGGTGTCGAACTGGCTCGCCAGCGCGGATTCGCGGAAGCTCGAGGTCAGCGCCTTGACGAAGATCGCATGCAGGCTGAGGTTGATGTTCTTCAAGCCGATGAAGAAGAACATCAGCAGGATCGCAAGGCCGACGTGGTAGGGGCCGCCGTGCAGCAGCAGCGCGAGCGACATCGGACCGCAGGCGAGCGCGACGTGCCACTGGATCACCCGGGGCTGGCCGTAATTGCGGGCGGCGCCGCCGGCGGTGTAGCCGATGCCGATGGCGACAGCGAGCATGTCGGCCACCGGATCCTCGTTGTTGTAGATGACGACGAAGGCCCAGATGCCGAGTACCGCCGCATAGCTGAGCGCGCCGATCCAGTAGCGCGGCTCCAGATGCTTGGCTTCCTCGAACGACAGTGGGTGCGCACGGTTCTCGTATCCGCGCATCTGGAACGCGCGCGCGGTACCGATGGCGATCAGCAGAAATGCGAGCGGCCACAGCAAGACGTCGCCGGTCTTCAGCGCAGTCATGACCGCGGCCACGGCGGCGGAGGCCGAGCCGAGGAAAATCGCCCAGAAATTCTGCACCATAGAGTTGATGAGAGCGGCGTAGAGTATCGGCTCCAGCTCGTCTCGATCGCTCTGCTTCTGGTCGGCCAGCTGCATTGGCTAATTACGCATCCTGTTTAGAGCGTACTTTTACCCAACCCAGGTGAAGCCTTTCTGAGGGAACATCGTTAAAGTCGAGTTGTTTTTCGGCAATTGCGAACCCGATTCTGCTGAAATATCAAGCAACTAGGCAAGCGTTGCCGGGCACAAGGTGAAGGAAAGCTTGCTTTCCCCACCGAACGCGAAAAAATCGGCGCGTTTTTTCGATAACATCGCGCGTCTGAACACGCGGTCTATTGACCGGCCGTCGAGGACAATAGCGGCGACCACGCCGGGTCGGAGGCGAAGCCCGGCGTCGGCACCTTCAGCTCGTTGCGGCCGGAGATGTCGACGGAGTACAGCGACGGTCCGCCATTGCCACCGGGATCGCGGAAGAACATCAGCACACGGCCGTTGGGCGAGAAGGTCGGGCCCTCGTTGTGGAAGCCGGAGGTGAGCAGACGCTCGCCGCTGCCATCAGGCTTCATCACGCCGATCGAGAACTGTCCGCCGCCTTGCCTGGTGAAGGCGATGTAATCGCCCTTCGGCGACCACACCGGTGTCGAATAGCTGGCGTTGGTGTCGTCCTTGGAGAAGGAGATGCGCTGCGCCTGTCCTCCGCCCGCCGCCATCACATAGATCTGCGACCGGCCACCGCGATCGGACTCGAAGCAGATGCGGGTGCCGTCAGGCGAGTAGGACGGAGACGTGTCGATCGCCGGCGTGTCGGTGAGGCGCGTGGTCGAGCGCGAGCGCAGATCCATCACGAACAGGTTGGAATTGCCGCCCTGCTGCAGGCTCATGATCACGCGCTGGCCGTCCGGCGAGAAGCGCGGCGCGAAGGTCATGCCCGGGAAGTTGCCGACGATCTCGCGCTGGCCGGTCTCGATGTTGAAGAGATAGACCTTCGGATCGCCCTGGCCGAACTCCATGTAGGTGATCTCTTGCGAGTTCGGCGAGAAGCGCGGCGTCAGCACGAGGTCGGAGCCGCGGGTCAGATAGCGCACATTGGCGCCGTCCTGGTCCATCATCGCGAGCCGCTTGACGCGGCGCTCCTTCGGCCCGGTCTCGTCGACGAACACGACGCGGCTGTCGAAATAGCCCTTTTCGCCGGTCATGCGCTCGTAGATCTGGTCGGAGATGATGTGGGCGATGCGGCGCCAATATTCCGGCGAGGTGAAATATTGCTGTCCCGCGAGCTGCTGGCCGGTGACGACGTCCCACAGGCGGAATTCGGCCTTGAGCCTGCCGTCCTGTTGCCGCGTCATGCGGCCGGTGACGACCGCCTGCGCGTTGATGGTCTTCCAGTTCTCGAATTGCGGCGCGGCGTCGATGTTGCTGATGCGCTCGATGAAGGCGGCCTGGTCGATCGGGGAAAACAGGCCCGAGCGCTTCAGATTGTTGGTGATGACCTGCGTGACGCCATTGCCGACGTCGCCGTCGGACGGCGAGCCCGGCACGAAGTTGGTGATCGCGATCGGAATAGGCCGAAATTCGGTGGGGTTGATTTCAAGCCGCTTTTGGGCCTGGGCGAAGGCGGGTCCGCCCCCAAGCATCGCCAGCGCCGATCCACCAATGGTCATGAAGCGGCGGCGGTTCATCGATCGGATGTCATTCATCGCAAAATTCTTTGGTTCGGATGTCACAGCATATCTTTCAGGCCGAAGCGCATCGGAATGGTTTTCCAAGTGTCATATTGTTGCTTTGGCAGGAACGAATAGGCCTGACATTGCACGATGGCGCGCTTGCCACTCTCCGCCACTGCCTGAGCGATCGACCGGGACGGTCCTTTCGCCGCAACGACAACCGGCTCGGATGCCAGCGTTCCATCGATCTTCATGTAGATATCGATGTCCGCTTCGTATTGATCGGCATCCTGTCCGTTATAGGTGGGCGTGAAGCAGCGTTTGACCGCCGACATGAACGCACCTTGCCAGGTCGCGACGTTGTTGGCGGCAGTCCCGGTCGTCGATCCCAGCGAAGCCGACGCATTCAAAGTCGAGCCGGCGAGCTCGTGTCGGGTCGTGGCACGCTTGTCGAGATCGCGCTGGATCTGCGCGGGATCGAAGGTGCGCTCCTTCGGCTTCGGCTGCTGCTGCGGCTGCACCGCCGCGACCTTCTGCTCGACCGGCTTCGGCGGCGGCTTCTTGGTGTCCAGCTTCTTCTGGAGTTCGGCGATCGGATCTTCCTTGGCCGGATCAGGCTTCTTTTCCTGCGGCTTCGGCTCTTCCTTCGGCTTGGCCTCGGCGACGGGCTTCGGCGGCTCGGGCTTCTTCTCGACCGGCTTCTCGACGGGCTTCGGCGGCGGCTCCGGCTGCGAGTTGGTCTTGATCAGCTCTTTCTTCTCGGTGACCTTGCCGACGGCGTCTTCCTCGGGCTTGGCCTCGGCGATCTTCTCGACCTTGGGCTTGGGCTGTTTCTTGTCGCCGGTCTTCTGCCCCGCCATCATCTGCGCGAGCTGATCGGTGGAGATGATGTCGACCGGAAGCGACTCCTCCGGCGCGATGTAGGCCTTGCTGCTAAAGGTGACGAGGCCCCATCCAAGCACGAGGACGTGGAGGGCAATCGACGCAACGAGTGTCTTGTCGACGTTCACCTTCACCGGCTTAGGACCCCTGATCCGCTTCCGTGACGAGGGCGAGCTTCTTGAATCCGGCGCCCGACAGCAGGCCCATCACCTTGGCCACCGTGCCGTAATCCGCCTTCTTGTCGGCGCGCAGATAGATGCGTTCCTCGAGCCCGCCGCGGGCATCCGTGATCGCTTTCAGCTTCGGCACCAGTTCGTTGATCGCGACCTCGGCGTCGTTGATGAAGACCTTGCCTTTGATGTCGACCGACATCTGCAGCGGCTTCTGGTCGTTGTTCTCGAGGCTCTTGGCCGCGGTCTGCGGCAGGTCGAGCGGCACGCCGACCGTCAGCATCGGCGCCGACACCATGAAGATGATGAGCAGCACCAGCATCACGTCGACCATCGGCGTGACGTTGATCTCGGCCACGACGGGCTTGCGCCGGCCACGGCGCCCGCCGCCTCCGGACGAACTCGCAACGTTCATGGCCATGATCGCGTGCCCAAATTGCCCTTCACACTATACATTCCGTCCGTCAGCCCCGCTCGTCGATCTGACGGGACAGAATGGCTGAAAATTCATCAGCGAAGCCCTCGAGCCGCTGGGCCTGCCGGTTCACCTCGGAGGTGAACTTATTGTAGAAAATAGTGGCAGGAATGGCGGCGATAAGGCCGACGGCGGTCGCAAACAACGCCTCGGCGATGCCGGGGGCGACCACCGCCAGGGAGGTATTTTTCGACGCCGCGATCGACTGGAAGCTCGACATGATGCCCCAGACCGTGCCGAACAGGCCGACGAAGGGGCCGGCGGAGCCGACGGTGGCGAGCACCAAAAGGCGGCGTTCCAGCCGCTCCACCTCGCGCGCGATCGAGACGTTCATGACCTTGTCGATGCGCATCTGCAGGCCCGCGACCGAGCGGGCGTGGCTTTCGAACGAGCGCTTCCACTCGCGCATCGCCGCCACGAAGCAGGCCGCCATGGAATGCGTCGGCTTGGCCGAAAGGGTGCGATAGAGCTCCTCGATCGACTCGCCGGACCAGAAGGCCTGCTCGAAACGGTCCATCGAGCGGCGGGTGCGGGCGAACAGGAAGATCTTGTCGATGGCGATCGCCCAGACCCAGACCGAGCAGGACAGAAGTCCCAGCATCACCGCTTTCACGATCCAGTGAGCCTGCCAGAACAGCGCAATCAGCGACACGTCCGCGGAAGCGGCAACCGGAAGGGCTGACTGAGCCACGTCGGCCGGATTCATAAGCAGTATCCTCTCAAGGCGATCTCTAAACCTCATGTCCCGGCCAGCAAATGACCGCCGGTTCCCCAACCGCCGCGCCAACCGCGCAGCCGGCAAGCCCGCTCAAAGCCTTGTCTTTCTTGGGGTGCAGGGCTCGTCCAAAGCCAGCCGCCTGCATTCCCTGCCAAGATGTCAAAACTAAGGGCCTTGACCCCAGCCTTGACCTTCGGGCTCCGGGCACGCCTGTCCACACTTACCAGAGCCCGCCGATGGTTAATGCGGGGTTACCGGCGGCGCAATTGGCTGCGGGAAAGGCAGGCGGCCCAGGGGGATGGCCGGCGCGCAGGTACGGGGCAGTCGGCCGCAGGGCCCGGGCTCCACCAACCATGCCCCCCGAGGAACCAGCCCTCGCCCCCAAAATTGTCCCGAAAATCACTTTCAGCGAGGCATTGCCATGAGCATCAACCCCAAGACGACGGCCGCCATTGGCGACCATCCGCTCCACCCCATGATCATCCCGTTCCCCGTGGCGTTTCTGGTCGGCGTGCCCATCGCCGATCTGGCCTTTATTGGAACCGGCGACGGTTTCTGGGCCAGGGCCGCCATGTGGCTGATCGGCGCCGGCATCGTCATGGCGCTGGTTGCCGCCACGGCCGGCTTTACCGATTTCCTGAGCGAGCCCCGGATCCGCCGTCTCAATGATGCCTGGTACCACATGGTCGGCAATCTTGCGGCCGTCGTGCTGGCGCTGGTCAATTTGTATCTGCGCTATGCGCAAGGCAGCGAGGCCGCGATCAAGCCCTGGGGCGTGGTGCTGTCGCTGATCGTCGTCGGCATCCTGCTGTTCACGGGATGGAAGGGCTGGGCGATGGTCTATCGCCATCACGTCGCAGTGCTGGACGCTCCGGGCCAGACCAGCTCGGAGCCGGTCACGCCTCAACATGGCGGCGAGAGCCACCGCCGCGCCGCCTGAAGGCGTGATGTCGCCCGCTGATCGGGCTCGGGGCAGCTGGTCAATTGCGCGGGCGTTGCCGGAGGTGGAAGCTGCCAGCTCCGAGCAAGGCCGGTTCCCTCCCCCTTCGCGAGCGAGGGTTGGCGAGAGCGATGCAACACGGGGGTTCGCCCCATAAGGCGCCTCAAAGCGCAACGACGGACGCACCATTCCCTGGGCCACCCCTCTCCCCCGCCCTCCTCGGGAGCGCAGTGTGGCCCGGGGCTGGCATCGCGCGTCGCCACATCCTCATGCTCCCTCGGCGGGCGCGAGCTGATAGGGTTCGTTCGCGGACAACAACGTGCCGATATCACCGGCCAGCCTGAGGACCCCCCCATGCCGAAACCCCAAACAAATGTGCGGTGGATGACCGCCGCGGTCGTATCGATCTGCCTCGTCATATTCGGCGCCGCACGCGCGGCATCGGTTGCGCCGGTCGCCGCGGAAAACGGCATGGTGGTGTCCGCGCAGCATCTGGCGACACAGGTGGGCGTGGAGGTGCTCAAGCGCGGCGGCAATGCCGTCGATGCTGCTGTGGCCGTCGGTTACGCCCTTGCCGTCGTCTATCCGGCGGCTGGCAATCTCGGCGGCGGCGGCTTCATGACGATTCAGCTCGCCGACGGCCGCAAGACCTTCCTCGATTTCCGCGAGACGGCCCCCAAGGGGGCGACGGCGAATATGTATCTCGACAAGGACGGCAACGTCATCAAGGGCATCTCGACCAAGGGGCATCTGGCCGTGGGCGTTCCGGGGTCCGTCTCGGGTATGGAATATGCGCGCGAAAAATACGGCACCATGAAGCGCGCCGACCTGCTCGCTCCCGCGATCCAGCTCGCCGAACAGGGATTTGTGCTCGACCAGGGCGACATCGACCTGCTGCGCACGGCGACCGACGATTTCAAGGACGATCCGGCATCCAGCGCCATCTTCCTGAGCAACGGCCAGCCATTCGGCGTGGGCGACAGGCTGGTGCAATCCGAGCTGGCGAAAACCCTGCGCGAGATCAGCAGCAAGGGCACCGACGGCTTCTACAAGGGCTGGGTCGGCGGCGCCATCGTGGCATCCAGCCAGGCCGGCAAAGGCCTGCTGACGCAGGACGACCTCGACGGCTACAAGACGCGCGAGCTCGCACCTGTCGAATGCGACTATCGCGGCTATCACGTGGTTTCCGCGCCGCCGCCGAGCTCGGGCGGCGTCATCATCTGCGAAATCCTGAATATCCTGGAAGGCTATCCGCTCAAGGAGCTGGGCTATCACTCCGCAGCTGCCATGCACGTGCAGATCGAAGCGATGCGGCACGCTTACGTGGACCGCAACAGCTATCTCGGCGATCCCGACTTCGTGAAGAATCCGCTCGACCGCCTGCTCGACAAGGCTTACGCGGCCAAGATTCGCGCCGTGATCGACCCGAACAAGGCCGGCGTCTCCAAGGACATCAAGCCGGGCGTCGCGCCGCACGAGGGCAGCAACACCACGCACTATTCAATCGCGGATAAGGATGGCAACGCCGTGTCCGTCACCTACACGCTGAACGACTGGTTCGGCGCCAAGGTCACGGCGGCAAAGACCGGCGTGCTGCTCAATGATGAAATGGATGACTTCACTGCCAAGGTTGGCGTTCCGAACCTGTATGGACTGGTGCAGGGCGAAGCCAACGCCATCGCGCCCGGCAAGCGGCCGCTCTCTTCGATGAGCCCGACCATCGTCAGCAAAGACGGCAAGCCGGTGATGGTGGTGGGCACGCCCGGCGGCAGCCGCATCATCACGGCCGTGCTGCAAACCATGATCAACGCCATCGACTACGGCATGAACGCGCAGGAAGCCGTCGACATGCCGCGCATCCACCAGCAGTGGCTGCCCGACCTGACCAATGTCGAGAACTACGCGCTGTCGCCGGACACGCAGAAGATTCTGGAGAGCATGGGCCACAAATTCGGCCCGCCGCAGCCGGCCAACCATCTGGCAGTCATCATCGTGGGCGCGCCGTCGCTTGGCGGCAAGCAGGTCGGCAACAACCGCTACTATGGCGCCAACGATCCCCGCCGCAACACGGGGCTAGCCGACGGGTATTGAGAGAACGCGTGGGTTGTCGGCAAAAGGAAGGCGAAGGCATCGACGATGCCTTCGCTGCTGATGAGGGCGGCACACAATGTCAGGGTTCCTGCCAGGCTGAATAAATCCCTATGCAGCCTGTGCCACCCGCGAGGGTTTGTTTCACCGGCCGATCGGCAACACACTCTATTGTCTTTGCCTGTAAGTCGGCGGACGATGCGGGAATGGGCCGCTGGTCAGACAACTGAAAATAGTTGCCGGCGAGTTGCCCGACGACCTTGTTCGGGAGATTCGCATGGAACAGATTCTGATCAACCTCGTCTCAGGCGCGCTTGGTGGAATTGGTGCGGGCAAGTCTTCGCCGACATTTGATCTCGGAATGGCCGGAAACGTCATTTCAGGCCTGGTCGGTGGCGGATTGCTCGGCCAGGTCATTACGTTGCTGCTTCCGTCCATCATGGCCGCAGCCCAATCTGGAAACTTGAGCGTTGGCGGCATCGTGTCACAAGTCGTCGCCGGCGGCGCCGGCGGGGCGATCCTCACTGCGATCGTCGGAGCCATCAAGAACAAGGCTGCCGCCTGATCGGTGAGGCAAGGGACAAGGCCTCACCACTTCTCCTTCGAGGTCCGCACGTCGAGCTCGAACGACCAGGCGCGTTCGGGCTGGCGGTAGAGAAAGGCGAAGGCATCGACGATGCCTTCGATGTCGATCAGGCTGTCCTCGCGGCCGGACGCGTCCGGAAAACGCGAGAAGATCTTGTCGCCGGCGATGGTGCCATCGACCACGACATGGCCGACATGGATGCCGTCACCCGCATATTCCTTGGCCATCGCCTGCGCCAGCGTGCGCAAGCCGGCCTTTGACGAGTTGAAGGCACCGTAGCCGGAGCGGCCGCGCAGCGAGGCGCTGGCGCCGGTGAAGAGCAGCGTGCCCATCTTCTTCGGCACCATGCGGCGGACCGCCTCGCGGCCGAACAGGAATCCGCCGAAGCACACGACGCGCCAGGCGTTTTCGAAATAGTCGGCGTCCATGTCGATGATCCTGCCGGGCGTGTTGTTGCCGGCATTGTAGATGGCGAGGTCGAGGTCTTCGCCGGCGACATCGAACAGGGCGACGATGTCGCGCTCGCTGGTCGCGTCCGCGACGATGGGCACCGCCGCGTCGCCCGCCTTGGTGATGCCGTCTGCAACGGCCTGCAGCGCGGAAAGCGTCCGGCCTGCGACGATCACCTTGAGCCCGTCGGCCGCAAAGCGCTTGCAGAGCCGGGCCCCGAGCCCGCGGTCCGGGCCGACGCCGATCACGATTGCCGTCTTCATGGGAGTCTCCGAAGAATGAAGGGATCAGGCCGCCGATGCCGGCTCGGGGCAGTTGGTCAATCGCGCGGGATTGCCGACCGCGGTGCAGCCGGCGGGAATGTCCGACGTCACCACCGTGTCGGCGCCGATCTTGGCGAAATCGCCGATGCTGATGTCGCCGAGAATGGTCGCACCGCCGCCGATGTAGACGCCGCGGCCGATGCGAGGTGAACGCGTCGGCAGCTCGCTGCGACGACCGATGCTGACGTTCTGCAGGATGGTGACCTCGTCGCCGATGACGACGTTGGCGCCGATCACGATACCCGTGGCATGGTCGAGATAGACCGCCGATCCGATGCTGGCGGCCGGATGAATGCTGACCTGCAAGACGTTCGAGGCCTCGTTCTGGAACAGCAGCGCCGCATCGATGCGGCCGCGATGCCAGAGCCAGTGCGAGACGCGCCAGGCCTGCAGCGCGACGTAGCCCTTGTAATGCAGCAAGGGCGGCAGCAGCTCGGCGATGGCGGGATCGCGAAGGGCGATGCCCTGCAAGTCGCGGCTTGCGGCTTCGATCAGGTCCGGCGACCCGCGAAAGGCCTCAAGGGAAAAGCTGGTGAAACGCGCCTGCTCCGCTGCCGAGCCGCCAAGCCTGCGTCCGATCAGACCGGCCAGCGCGGCCGCAAAATCGCCATGGATCAGGACCGTATCGGCAAGGGACTTGCCGAAGACCGGATCGGCCGCCATCGCACGCTGCGCTTCATCGCGTATGTTCTGCCAGAGATTGTCGCTCGTCGAGGTCGCAGCTGCCATCATCGCCGCCTCTTTCTTCTCACCTCGAATATAGGCCGTGGGCCGCCCGCGCGCCACGCCGCGTCGGCGGGCAGGCGTGACACCCCTCGCAACATGCCGCAGTTCCCCGTGAGGCTACGAGCTTGCGTGCCAGGCACCCGCAACCATATAGTCGATCGCGTTTCGGCCGACGCTGCTTCGGCCGGGGATGTACGCGCAAGGCATCCTTCTCAAGCCCCCGCGGTGGTCCGCCATCCGCGGGTTTTTCATACCCGGCGTCCTGCGCGGCCGATGCGAATACCCGATCCCCCTCACCCAAGGTCACTCCAAGACATGTCGCCCAACGCGCCTGCCGACGACCACCATGACGACGTCATGTACCCCTCCGCCATACCGTTCGTGCTGGTCCATCTCGGCTGCTTCGCCGCCATCTGGTCGGGCGTCACCTGGGAGGCCGTCGCGATCTGCGGTGCGCTCTATGTCGTGCGCATGTTCGCAATCGGAGCAGGCTACCACCGCTATTTCTCGCACAAGGCTTTTGCGACCGGCCGGGTGTTTCAGTTCATCCTGGCCTGCCTCGCGCAAAGCAGCGCACAGAAGAGCGTTCTGTGGTGGGCGGCCAAGCATCGGCACCATCATCTGCATTCCGATACCGAATTGGACGTGCACTCACCGCGCCAACGCGGCTTCCTGTACAGCCATGTCGGCTGGATCTTTTACCGGGAGCACGACGAGACCGATCTCGTGAAGGTCGGAGATCTCACGGTCTATCCGGAGCTGATGTGGCTGCATCGGCTGGAGCTCCTGCCGGCCGTTGTGCTTGCAGCGCTCTGCTTCGCAGCTGCGGGGTGGTCGGGTCTGATCGTCGGCTTCCTGTGGAGCACGGTGCTGGTCTATCACGCGACCTTCTGCATCAACTCCCTCGCCCATGTGCACGGACGCAAGCGCTACGTGACGGGCGACGATTCCCGCAACAACTGGCTGCTGGCGTTACTCACCCTGGGAGAGGGCTGGCATAACAATCACCACGCCTACCAGAGCAGCGTGCGACAAGGCTTTCGCTGGTGGGAAGTCGACGTGACCTATTACATCCTGAAGGTCCTGTCCTGGTTCGGAATCGTCTGGAACATGAAGGCGCCGCCCGAACTGGTGCTGCGCAACGAGCAGCCGCTCGGCGCACGGGTCATCAATCGGGCGGCCCGCCAGCTCGCCGGACGGTTCGACGCTCACGCTCTGGCGCACGCGATCTCGTCGGCGCTGCACAGGGCCGATCTGGCGCAGCTGCAACTGCCGGCGCTGCACGAGATCTTCAATCGCGCCCACGAAGGCGTCGATGCGCTGACGCATCTGCACCTGCCGAAGATTCCGACGCGCGACGAGTTTCTCACCGAGGCCAGGGCGATGTTCGCGCGAACGCGATCGCTCAACGAGATCGTGGACCACGCCTACGAGCACTTCTTGACGTCGGTCCGCGCGCAGCTCGTCACGGTGCGCTGAACTTTTCGGCGCCGCTGATGCCGCCGGGACGCGTACCCTCGCGCGCCCGGCCCGGCCGCGCGCGTCTGCGCAGGCGGAGCGCATAAAGCCAGCCGCCCGCCGCGACGAGAGCGGGAAGGACGAACAGCGCGAAATCGCGCAGCAGGATCATGGCTCAAAGTCCGCCGTCGCAAACGAGACCGCGCGCCTGAGCGCGAATGCGGCAAGCTGATAAAGGGCGAGGCTGAGAAGCACCTTCCAGGCGTTGCCGACCACGAGCTCCGGATAGAATTTGATCTCCGTCGGCCATCCGTTGAGGAACGCGATCGCGAACGGCACCGAGGCACCATGTCTGTCGAACAGCGCCGACGCGCGCTCGAGCAGCGCGATGCGGCGGCTGATCTGTTTGCTCTCGGCCTCGGTCATCGTCGTACCCATTGACGCCGCTACGGCGCCGTCAGGGCTTGGTCGGATCCGGCGTGAATTGGGTTCTAGCGGTCCTGCACATGTGCGTGATCGACGCCGCACAGCGAGCGCCCGCCGGCGCAGAGGCGAAAATGGCAATCGGGAGCGAGCGCGCAACTGCCGTAGACCAAGCTGACATAGCCCAGCACCGCGAAGGCGGTGATGCCGATCAGCAGGCGGGTGGTGAGGTCCATGCGCTTTGGTATCGGTGAACCCTGTGACGGTTCGGGGGCTCGATCTGCTCCTCTCCCCGTTCATACGGGGAGAGGTGAAAACCAAACCGCCCGCCTGCGGGTTGCGCAGACGGGCGGCTCGGGGCCATCAGGACTTTGGGGGCATGTGCCTGAAGGCTTTGAGAGGTGCCGGCCAGATCAGCCCTGCTGCTGATCGGTCGGCGGCGGGGTCGGACGCGTCTTGTGCTGCGCCATGAACTGGTCGAACTCTTCCTTGTCCTTGGCGTGGCGCAGACGGGTCAGGAAATCCTTGAACTCGCGCTGCTCTTCCTCGAGCCGCTGCAGCGTCTCGCTGCGATATTCGTCGAAGGCGCGGTTGCCGGAGGACGGCGGGCCGAAGCCAAAGCCGAAGCCGCGGCGCTCCATGCGGTCGCGCATGCGGTCCATCTTGTACTGCATCCGCTCCATCTTGTTCTGCCAGCGATCCTGGTTGCTCCAGCACGACATTCTTCTGCTCCCGAGTGTGAAAAAGAGAAGGGCAAGTCCGATCGGCCACCAGATGATGAAGCCGAGGATGGTCACGGCGATCCAGCCGGGATGCCAGGGCGTGTCGAGCATGCGGGGACGCTCGTACTGTTGGTATTGGTCCGAAGGGCCGCGCCATCGATTGACATCAGCGGTGTAGGCCATTTCCCATCTCCATCACGGCACCAGCGCCGTTGTGAATGTAAATAACATTTACATAGCTAGACCATCCCGCGATTTTGTCAAGCTGGCCGCCTGACACGGGGACGGAATTATTTGCGCAACTTTATTTCGGCTTGCCCCAAGGACCACCTGGGGTGCCGCCCGGCGGCACGCCCGAACCGGAGGAGGCCTCCGGCGGCACCGGCGGCGGCTCGGCGCCCTTGGCCGGCGGCCGGCGGTCGGTCGGGAAGCCGAGCCCGCGCAGATAGATCAGCACCTCCGCCTCGAGCAGCTCGTCCGGCGACATCGGCAGCTTCCGCCGCGCCGCATCGCCGCGCGAGAACAGCGAGGCCACGCCATGCGCCATCGACCAGATATGCAGCGCCATCATCATCGCCGGCGGCCGCGGCGTGCCCGGGGGTGCAAGTGCGGCAAGCCGCTCGGCCGCGGCGCGGATGATGTTGAAGGCGCGTTCGCTGGCGGCCTGCAGCGCCGGATTGGCATCGACCGGCAGGCCGGATTCGAACATCGCGTTGTAGAAGGCCGGCTCCTCGCGGGCGAAGGCGAGGTAGGCCTTGCCGACGCGCTCGAACGCCGTGACCGTATCGGGACGGCCGTCGTCCCAGGCCGCGGTGAGGCGCGCCTCGAACTGCTCGAAGCCGCGCTGGGCGATCGAGGACAAGAGCTCGTCGCGGTCGCGGAAATGCCGGTAGGGCGCCGCCGCACTGACGCCGGCCATACGCGCGGCATCGGCAAAGGTGAAGCCGGCCGCACCCTTCTCGGCGATCAGCCCGAGGGCGGCCTGCAACAGGGCTTCCTTCAGATTTCCGTGGTGATAGCCGCGCTCGGCGCGGCGCTGCTCCTTGCGCCAGCTCATGTGAACGGCTTTTACATGAGCCGGGCGTGAAGGTCACTAGCGGGAATCGCGCGTGATTAACCCGTACTTCCACGGTCCTGCCGGGCCGATGCGTCTGCATCGTGCCCGGAAACGACGTTGCCAGGGCTACATCTGCGGAATCGGCAGCACGGGCATGACCTCGATCGCCTCGCCCGGGAAGATCGCAAAATGCGGATGGTTCTCGAACAGCTTTGCGGCTTCCTCCTGCGAGGCGGCCCGCACCACCGTGAAGCCGGTCAGCGCGTTGCTGATCTCGGTGATGCCGCTTCCGTCGATCCTGCGGGTCTTGCCGAGCGGGCCGCCCATCTCGACGATGACGTCCTTGTGCTTCTCGACCCAGCCGTGCCAGGCGGCCATGCCCTCGCGCTCTTTTGCCTTGCGCTCGGCCTCGGGCATCGCGTGCCAGGCCTTCATTTTCGCCCCGCTCATGCTGCCGAGATAGACGGCGAGGAATTTGTGTTCGGCGCTCATGGATATCTCCTCTGGTTGATTGGCTGGCTGGAAAATCGGGTAGCGGCAGTCCCGTCTACGTCTTCAGGTCGTCGAAGCCGGCGGCGGCCGCCTGCACTTCCGGCGGAAAGTCGCTCATCTCCTGCACCTGGCGGATCTCGATGATTTCGTTCGGCGAGGCCGGGCACTTCTTGGCCCAAGCGATCGCCTCGGCGCGCGAGGCGACCTCGATCATCCAGTAGCCGCCCAGAACTTCCTTGGCTTCCGCGAAGGGACCGTCGGTCACGATGGGCTCGCCGGTCGCGAACGACACGCGCGCGCCCATCGACGGCGGATGCAGGCCGTCCAGCGTGATCAGCACGCCGGCATCCTTCAAGGCCTCGTTGTAGCGCATCATCGCGGCGACGCGCTCGGGATCGAGTTGGACGTCCGCCGGCGCGCTCTCGTAGCCGAGCGGGATCATCAGCATCATGAATCGCATGTGTTCCCTACTTTCACTGTCGGGAGAGCGGCGGCAGAGCCGCCCGCCTTCACCTCCAAGACGAATGAACTCCCGGGGAACCGACATGGTGACGAAAATTATTCGGGGAGGCGCCGCGCTAGCGCGACTGCGGCAGGAAACGGCCGTCCTTCCGGCTGGCGCCGAAATAGACCTCGATGCGCCGGACCTTGCCGCCGGCGAAGGTGAAGAACTCGGTGTTGCGAAAGCTCTTGCCGTCGGTTGCCACGCAGCAATAGGTAACAAAGGCCTCATCGCCCCGGACGAAGATCCGCTCGATGTCATGCCGCGCGATCCAGCCGGTGTCCCTCCAGCAGCGTTCGAAATAGGCCGCCTTGTCGAGGTCGTCGTCGAACGGACTGGTGAAGCGGAAGTCGTCGGCAAGCGCATCGCTCACCCGTTGCCGGTCATTGGCAAGATAGGCGGCAAACAGGTTCCGGATCACGCGCTCATGGTCATCAACCATCGATCGTCTCCGCGGCAAGCATCCCCTAATGCAAGACGATTCCCGAGCGGCCGCACCGACAACGCACGCGGACTGCGGCAACACGACGCGGCCATGCATCCCGTACAAATACGGGACGCTCTATGAACCTCGTCGTGCATATGAATCTGGAACGCCTGCCGGTTGAAAGACATGGCTTCCGCACGTGAAATCGCAGGACCGAGACGGCTTCTGCGACGGTTTACAGATGCTCAAGAAGACCATGCAACTTTTTCCCAGAGGGGAAACGATACGACGATCCTCCCAATTGCCATCGGGAACATTGCGGAGCTCACGTGTTCAATTTTCAAAGCAAGAAAGTCAGACATGCGGTCGCAGAGGTCGAGGCGCTCGACCGGTCGCAGGCGGTCATCGAATTCGGTCTCGACGGCACCATCCTCGATGCCAATGAGAACCTGCTCAAGATGAGCGGCTACACGCTCGCCGAGATCAAGGGCAAGCACCACAGCATCTTCGTCAGTCCGGCGGAGCGCGACAGCGCCCGCTATCGCGACTTCTGGGCCAGCCTGAACCGCGGCGAGTTCCAGACCACGCAGTACAAGCGTTTCGGCAAGGGCGGCAAGGAAGTCTGGGTCCACGCCTCCTACGCGCCGCTGCGCGACGAGAACGGCAAGGTGGTCAGCTTCATCAAGTTCGCCACGGACATCACGGCGTACAAGATCAAGACCATGGAGGATTCCGGCAAGATAGCCGCGATCAATCGCGCGCAGGCCGTGATCGAGTTCAACATGGACGGCACGATCGTCACCGCCAACGAGAATTTCCTGGGCGCGATGGGTTATTCGCTCGACGAGATCAAGGGCAAGCACCACTCCATGTTCGTGACGCCCGAGGACCGCGCCAGCCCGGCCTATGCTGCGTTCTGGGCCAAGCTGAACCGCGGCGAGTTCGAGGCCGCCGAATACAAGCGGCTCGGCAAGGGCGCCAGGGAGATCTGGATTCTTGCGACCTACAACCCGATCCTCGACGAGAACGGCAAGCCGTTCAAGGTGGTGAAGTTCGCGACCGACGTCACCGCGCAGAAGATGAAGGCGGCCGACAATGACGGCCAGCTCGCCGCGATCCAGAAGTCGCAGGCGGTGATCGAGTTCAACATGGACGGCACCATCCGCACCGCCAACGAGAATTTCCTGAAGGCGATGGGCTATTCGCTGGCCGAGATCAAGGGCCAGCACCACTCGATGTTCGTCGAGCCGGACGAGAAGAACTCGGCCGCCTACCGCCAGTTCTGGGAGACGCTCAACCGCGGTCAGTACCAGGCCGCCGAATACAAGCGTATCGCCAAGAGCGGCCGCGAGATCTGGATCCAGGCCTCCTACAATCCGATCTTCGACCTCAACGGCAAGCCGTACAAGGTGGTGAAATACGCCACCGACATCACCGCGCAGGCGATCGGCCGCAAGAAGGCCGACAATGCGCGCGGGCTGATCGAGGCGGTTGCCGCCGGCAGCGAAGAGATGAGCGCCTCGATCCGCGAGATCTCCCAGACCATGGCGAAGTCGCGCGAGACCTCCAAGGTCGCGACCACCAAGGTCGAATCCGCCGACCTCCAGGCCCAGAAGCTGACCGCGGCCGCACAGGCCATGAGCGGCATCGTCGAGATGATCTCAGGCATCACCAGCCAGATCAATCTGCTCGCGCTCAACGCCACGATCGAATCGGCGCGCGCGGGCGAAGCCGGCCGCGGCTTCGCCGTGGTCGCCTCCGAGGTGAAGAGCCTCGCCAATCAGGCCAAGCAGGCAACCGATACGATCACGACCGAAATCGACGCGCTGAACACCATCTCCGGCGACGTCGCGACCTCCCTGACCGCGATCAAGATCGCGATCGCTTCCGTCAACGAGTTCATCGCCTCGACCGCCGCCGCGGTCGAGGAGCAGAGCATCGTGACGGAGGACATGTCGACCAACATGCAGCGCGCCTCGGCGGAGCTGGCGTAGGTCGTCAGCCTTACTCTGTCCCCGTCATCCTGAGGTGCTCGCCGTGCAAAGCACGGCGAGCCTCGAAGGATGAATCGGCCCGGCCTGTGGCCGTCGCCCTTCGAGGGCCGCTGAAGAAGCGGCCACCTCAGGGTGACGGAAATCTATTCTTGCCGGAACGAAAGCGAAGTAAAAGGCGCTGGCCGCCCGTGCGACTTCCGTTTCCGCCAGAAGGACAGACCAGCCCATGCCGCAAGACCCGCAAAAAGTCGCCCTCGTCACCGGAGCCGCGCGCGGCATCGGGCTTGCGACCGCGAAGAAGTTCCTTGGCGAGGGCTGGCGCGTGGCGCTGCTCGACATCGAGGGCGAGCTGCTCGGCCGTGCGGTCGCCGAGATCGGCCAGGACGAGGCGACGCTGGCGCTGACCTGCGACGTCTCCGACGCGGCCGCGGTCGGCGCCGCGATGACGGCGATCGAGCGGCGGTTCGGCCGGCTGGACGCGCTCGTCAACAATGCCGGCATCGCCGTGTTCGCGCCGCTGATGGAGACGTCGGACGCCGACTGGCGCCGCGTGCTCGAGGTCAACCTCACCGGCCCGTTCCTCTGCACCAAGGCCGCCGTGCCCCTGATGCGCGACAGCGATGGCGGCGCCATCGTCAATATCACCTCGATCTCGGCGGTGCGCGCCTCGACGCTGCGCTCGGCCTACGGCACCAGCAAGGCCGGTCTTGCCCATTTGACGAAGCAGCTCGCGGTCGAGCTCGCTTCGCTCAACATCCGCGTCAACGCGGTCGCGCCCGGGCCGGTCGACACGGCGATGGCCAAGCAGGTGCATACAAAGGAGATCCGCGCCGATTATCACGACGCCATTCCGCTCAACCGTTACGGTCTCGAAGAGGAACTCGCGGAAGCGATCTACTTCCTGTGCTCGGAACGATCGAGCTACATCACCGGCCAAATTTTGGCCGTTGACGGCGGCTTCGATGCGGCCGGCATCGGTCTGCCGACGCTGCGCGGGCAAAGGCGGAACGGGTAGGCACAGTATCTGTAGGGTGGGCAAAGGCGCTCTTGCGCCGTGCCCACCACCTTCTTCCGGATTTGCGGTGCCGATGGTGGGCACGCTACGCTTTGCCCACCCTACGACGTCGAATGTGCGGAGAGTACGATGCAAAGCGTTCCTTTTATCCGGGCCGTAATCCTCGCCTCCGCGCTCGTCGCCGCCACGCCCGCTGGCGCCGAAATCCGCATCATCCAGTCGCCGGGCGGACAAGTCGGGCCGTTCCTCGATCTGTTCGAGAAGGTGCGCGCAAGCGGCGAGCGCGTGGTGATCGACGGTCCCTGCCTGTCCGCCTGCACGCTGGTGCTGAGCATCGTGCCGGGCGAGCGCATCTGCGTCACGGGGCGCGCCGTGCTCGGCTTCCACGCCGCACGTTCGATCGACCAGCGCGGACGCATCTATGCCGAGCCGGAAGCTTCCGAAGCGGTGCTGGCCGCCTATCCCGGCCCGGTGCGCGACTGGATCAGCCGCCGCGGCGGTCTCAGCTCGCGGCTACTGCTGCTGAAAGGGCGCGACCTCGCCGCAATCTACCCGCGCTGCCGGTGACGCCTGGGCGCGGGCGCCGTGACTGCGATCAGCCCGCCACTGTGCGGCGATTAGGCAGTTCAGCCAAATTTCCCCTCCGCGGCCCCTGAATCCGCTCAAGCGCTTTGCAATGGCTGCACAATTTACGCGGTTTGCAGCGTTTCCCTGCGGTTTATGATTGAATTTGGCCAGACTGAGGCCGCGGCGGCGTCACATCTCAGCAGTGGTCACAGAGTAGTATGGTTTTGCCTTTTCAGGATTGCTCATTTTCAAGCGGGTCGCACGCTATGCAACCCATCGATTTCCACTACCGCCTGTCGGACCAGGGACGGATCGTCCTCGGTCAACTGAGCTCCGCGGAAACCGTCGAGTTCGAATTGCTGTCGCGACGCGACCGCGAGGGCCTGATGGACCTCGCGTCCGAGCTGCGGCTGCTCGAGCTCTATTTGAAATATGTAGGCTCGGGCTCGGGCACAGACGCCGCGCTCGCGCCGTCGCAACCCGACCGGCACGGCGTCGAGCCGCCGCGACCGAGGAGGCCGGCACCCTTCCGGACGGCGCAGCCGCGCAACTACATCGTCTCGATGCTTGTCATCGCAAGTGTCAGCTTCACGCTCATCGCGTTGCTCGTGAGCTGACGGGCAAGCGCGCCGGCGACATTGCGCCGATCACACGCTTCGTCGGTTCTAGAAGAACCTCGGGATCATCTGCGCCAGTTCCATGCTCGCGCAGATGAGCATACCCCACAGTGCAAAGTTGATCTGTAGCGCCGCTGCCATCGGTCGCTCCCCTTCCAAGTCACGCCCATCCCAGTTTGTAGAATTTATGAAGAAATGATTAGCGATTTTGACGCTGAGTTCACAGCCTATTATTGCGCCAGTTATTGTGCGATGCGGGCCGCACCTCTCCACGAAGCGGCCTCACTGCTTTCGCAAAGTGATGCGAGATCATGATTCCTTATTCAGCCATGCCGGCCACGTCGTTTCCCTTAAGTTCCATTTAACTGGCGCGATGCGATACTTCCCAAGCGGAATTTGCGTGTCGCGTACCGCTCCAAAGGCCCGGCATGATGCGACACGGCTTATTCTTGCTCACTTTTTGCGCAGCGCTCATGGGGTGCGCGGTTGCGCCGGCGCAGGAGCGTCGTCCGATCGCATGGGACGGCCTCGGCCAGAACCCGAATCGCTCTCACGTCACAAAGCGGCGCGCCGCCAGTCCTGCACCCGCGCAGGACAATCCCAATCAGGAGCGCGAAAGGGTGCTCGCCACCTTGCGTCCGTATTCCGAAGCGTGGTGGGCGGTCCACGACGAGATCGAAGCGGAGAACGACAAGCAGCTCGGCACCAAGCTCGTGATCTGCCCTCGCTGCGTCCAGTCTCCGTCCTCCGGCGAAGACGTGACCGGATCAATCCGGTGAGAGGCATACGCCGATCGGCGCATGACGTGACCGGCCTGGGCGCGCCCCTCACCGGCAATCGTCGAGAGAGGTGCGCCCGCCGGCATTTCAGCTGATCGTGCCTGTCACATTCCCTCTGCGGGGCAGTTCACCATCCAGGGGATGCCGAACTTGTCGATGCACATGCCGAAGCCTTTGGCCCAGAAAGTCTTGCTGAAAGGCATCGTGACAGTGCCGCCATCGGCGAGCGCGTTGAACTTGCGCTCGGCGTCCGCGACATCGGCGATCGTCAGCGAGATCGAAAAGCCTTGCGGTTTGTGAAAGTGCTCGGGCGGCGCGTCGGAGGCCATCAGTACGGCGCCACCGGGCAGCGTCATCCGCGCGTGCATGATCATCTTTTCGCGGCCGGGCGCGGCGGGCATGTCCGGCGGCGCATCCGAGGAACGCAGCATCGCGTCGATCTTGCCGCCGAGCACCTTGGCGTAATAGGTGAATGCCGCTTCGCAGGTGTCCTGATAGAACAGATAGGGATTGAGCATCGTTTCTCTCCTCTTTCTTCCCTGGCAGTGGGGCTCATTGTTTTTCGGTGAGCTTCTTCAGGCTCGCAAGGCCGGCCTCGAAATCCTTGCCGATCATGCTGTCCATGTTGATGAAGACTTGCATCAGCTTGGACAGGAACGGGGCCGGACCGTACATCGCCCATGTGACCAGAGTAGTCTCGCCTTGCGGCACAAAGGTGAACTCGGCGGTGTTGTGGCCCTCGAAGGGGCGCTCGAAATCGAGCTTGATGCGGAGCTTCGACGGCGAGCTCGCCTCAAGGATCTCCATGTGGCCGGCGCCGACATTGTTGTTGCCGTCCCAGGCATAGGTCGCGCCCTTGCCTGTCGCGGTTCCACCGAAGGTCCGCTTCATCGCGGGATCGCGGTTCTCATAGGGCGACCAGGTCGTCCAGAAGCGGAAATCGGCAACCTGCGGATAGATCGCGGCGGCCGGCGCCTTCATGGCGAGGCTGCGCTCGACGCGGAACGTGTCGGGTTTTGTGAGGGCAAAGACGAGGACTCCGGCGATGCCGACGGCGAGAACGATCGCGATGATGGAAAGGGCTTTCAGCATGAATGGCTCCCTGGATATGGGATTAAGACGAAGGGGGATGGTCGGGGCCGACAATTGATGGAATGTTTTTTGATCGTCATTCCGGGATGGTCCGAAGGACCAGACCCGGAATCTCGAGATTCTCAGGTGCGCAATTGCGCACCATAGTTCGGTCCTGCGGACCGCCCCGGAATGACGAGAAGCGCCGTCACTTCACCTTCGCGCTTTCCTTTGCCTTCGGCTGGCTATCCCGGATCAGCCGGTCGAGATGCATGCGGATATGGGCGGCTTCGGCGGAGGTGTTGGCCAGCGCGATGGCGCGGTCGAAGGCGACGCGGGCTTCGTCATTGCGACCGAGCTGCATCAGGAAGGCGCCGCGCACGCCGTAGAAATGGAAGTAGTTGGCGAGTTTCGACGCCAGCGGCTCGATCAGGTCGAGCGCGGCCTGCGGCCCACGCACCTTGGAGACCGCGACGGCGCGGTTGAGCGTCACCACGGGCGAAGGCTGCATCACCTCGAGCGCGCCATAGAGCAGGTCGATCTGGGCCCAGTCGGTCTCCTCCGGCATCGACGCGCGCGCATGCAGCGCGGCGATCGCGGCCTGGATCTGGTACGGCCCGCTGCGGCGATGGCGCATCGCCTTGTCGATCAGCGCGAGCCCCTCCGCGATCATGGTGCCGTTCCATAGCGAGCGGTCCTGGTCGTCCAGCAGGATCAGCGAGCCGTCCGCGGCAAAGCGCGCGGCGCTGCGTGCGTGCTGCAACAGGATGAGCGCGGTGAGCCCCATGATTTCAGGCTCGCTGGGGAACAGCCGCAGCAGCAGCCGCGCCAGACGGATCGCTTCCTCGCACAGCGGTGTGCGGATCGCCGCGGTGTCACCGCTCGCGGAATAACCCTCGTTGAAGATCAGGTAGATCATCGCCGCGACGCCGGCGAGCCGCTCGGAGCGCTCGATTGCGCCCGGCGTCTCGAACGGCGTCCCCGCCTCCGCCACCTTCGCCTTGGCGCGCGTGATGCGCTGCTCCATCGCTGCGTCCGAGACCAGGAACGCGCGGGCGATCTGCTTCACGGTGAGGCCCGAGACGATGCGCAAGGCCAGCGCGATCTGCTGCGTCGCCGGCAGCTGCGGATGGCAGCAGATGAACATCAGCCGCAGGATGTCGTCGCGATAATGCGAGCCGTCGAGCCGTTCGGCGAGCGCGCCCTCGGCGTCGTCGAGGTCGGAGATCGCCTGGTCGTCCTCGGGCAGCGGCTGCTGCTTGCGGGTCCGGCGCACCTCGTCGATCGCAACGTTGCGGCCGACCATGATCAGCCAGGCCGCGGGATCGCGCGGCGGCCCGTTCTGCGGCCAGGTTTTCAGCGCGCGCAGGCAGGCGTTCTGGAAGGCTTCCTCGGCGGTGTCGAGATCGCGGAAATAGCGCAGCAGCGCGCCAACCGCCTGGGGGCGCGCCGAGGTCAGCGCGGTCTCGATCCAGGCGGTTTCGGTATCGCTCACGCCGAAATTCCTCCGGGCCTGAACACGCCCACCGGGCGCACCTCATAAGCGCCGCCGGGATTGGCCGCGCCGAGGTCGCGCGCAACGTCGAGTGCGTCGTCGAGGTTCTTGCAATCCACGATGTAGAAACCGAGCAGCTGCTCCTTGGTCTCGGCATAGGGGCCGTCGAGCACCAGCGGCGGATCCTCTTTCCGCAGCGTCGCCGCCGCGGTGGTCGGCAGCAGCCGCGCCACCGGCCCAAGCCGGCCCTGGCTCGTGAGCTTCTCCTGCACCACGGCAAGCTTCTTCATCACGGCCTCGTCCTGCTCCTTGCTCCAGGAGCCGACGAAGTCTTCATCGTGATAGCAAAGAATCGCATAAAGCATGGGCAGTACCTTCCCCGACCTCTTGTTCTGAAGACGATCCACTATGCCCCGCCCCGACAGGGCTGCGGAAAAATTTTGCAAGAAAAATCCGGCAGATCGTGCCAAGGAGGGCCTTCAAAAGCGGAACCCGACGAGGCACTTCGAATGACCAAAGGTACACTGGCCGTCCTGATCAACAGCACGCAGCAGAACTGGCTGCCGGAGCGCTGGAAGGCCCGGTTCGACTCGGTCTGCGGCGGCCGCCGCGTGGTGCTGCTGCCCAATGCCTCCCTCGATCCGGCCGAGGTGCACTATGCCGCGGTGTGGAAGCCGGTGCCGGGCGATCTCGGCTCCTTCCCGAACCTCCGGGCCATCTTCAATCTCGGCGCGGGCGTCGATGCGCTGATGGCCGACAAGAGCCTGCCCGACGTGCCGCTGGTCCGCGTCGCCGTCCCCGACCTCACCAACCGCATGACCGAATATGTCGTGCTGCACGTGCTGATGCACCACCGCCAGGAGCTGTACCTGCGGGACTCGCAGCGCGAAAAGCGCTGGGAGCCGAAATATCAGTGGCCGGCGAGCGCCGTCACGGTCGGCATGATGGGCCTGGGTACACTCGGCGCCGATGCGGCCGACGTGCTGCGACGGTTCGGCTTCCGTGTCGCCGGCTGGAGCCGCAGCCCGCGCACGATCGAGGGCGTCGAATGCTTCCATGGCGCCGCCGGGATGGACGCGTTCCTGCGCAAGACCGACATTCTGGTGTCCTTGTTGCCGCTGACGCCGGACACCCACGGCATCCTCAACCGCGACGTCTTCACAAAGCTCAACCGCTCGGGACCGTTCGGAGCGCCCGTGGTCATCAATGCCGGCCGCGGCGGCCTGCAGAACGAAGCCGACATTCTCGCATGCCTCGACGACGGCACGCTCGGCGCCGCCTCGCTCGACGTCTTCGTGCAGGAGCCGCAGCCGAAGGACAGCCGGTTCTGGACCCATCCCAAGGTGCTGCTGACCCCGCACAACGCCGCCGACACCGACGCGGAAGCGATCTCGGCCTATGTCGCCGAGCAGATCGCGAAGTTCGAGGCGGGCGGTTCGCTGGAGAACGTGGTGGACCGGGTCAGGGGGTATTAGGCCCCGCTAGCTCAACACACCCGGTGTCGTCCTGGCGAAAGCCAGGACCTCCGCGCGAGCGCTTGCGCTCGTCGCGATTACCCCAGGGAGGAGTTGCGGCGCGACGGCGGCAATTCCGAGTCTTCGCCAATCCCAATTCGGTGGCTATGGGTCCTGGCTTTCGCCAGGACGACACCGGAGTTTTTGGCACGCGCCCACCGTTTCACTCGCGCCGCCCCCACAACCACCGCGCACCGCCGGTATCCCGTTCACCCTCTCTTAGCGAGAAGTTGATAGGCGTTCTTAACCAACGCTCAAAGAACGAGTCGGACATGCGGGCGAGCCTCGGCCTCAGGATGCGGATCACGGTTGCGCTGGCGGTGACGGCGGCGGCAACCGCGCTGAGTGTTGCACTTCGTTTGTGAACTCAGGGGACCCATACCCCCAGGGAGCAGTTTTGGTGCGACGCTGGTAACCGCGAGTCTTCGCCAAACCAAATCCTGTGGCTATGGGTCCTGGCTTTCGCCAGGACGACGTCGGGGGAGTTCGCGCCACAAACTCGGTGTTGTCCCCGGCTCAAGCCTTAGCGCCCGTCCCCACCATCACATCGATCGCCCCCTTCACGATCGCCTCGAGCTCCTTGCGCGGAACGCGGGCGCGCGCGCGGATGGCGATGGTGTGGACGGTGGCGGAGGCAATCTGCGCCAGCGCGAACGAATCGGCGCTCTCCGGCAACTCGCCTTTCTCCTTGGCGCGGCGGAAGCAACTTGCAAACGCCTTGTCGAGGCCGGTGAGACCGTCGAGCACCATGGCGCGGATCTCGGGATCGCCCACGGCCTCGGACGCCGCGGTGACGACCGTGAAGCAGCCGCGCGGGCCGGTGTCGCCGGACAGATAGATGTCCAGCGCCGCAGCGTAGATGCGCTCCAGCCGCTGGCGCAGCGGCATCTCCGCGCGAAAGATCGCGACCATGGAAGCAGCAGCCTCCTCGCGATAGCGCTGATAGCTCTTGATGTAGAGCTCGCGCTTGTCGCCGAAGGCACCGTAAAGGCTCGGCCGGTTCATGCCGGTCGCTTCGCTGAGATCGTCGAGCGAGGTGGCGGCAAAGCCTTGCTTGCGGAACAGGTCGAGCGCCTTGCCGAGCGCGACATCGGGCTCGTAGGCGCGGGGACGACCGCGGCGCTTGGGTTCGCCGCGGCGCTCGGGTTCGCCGCGGCGCTCGGGCTGATTGGCAGCAGCTGGCGGCTTCGATTTTTGTACCATTTCGCAAAATAATCCTTGACCACGGATATATTATGCAAGATGGTACAAAAATCAATCTGGCCAGGTTGAGCGACACCCAAGAGGAATTGCCCAAGGAGGCTACAGATGGATCTCTATTTCTCGCCGCTCGCCTGCTCGATGGCGACGCGCGTCGCATTGTATGAAGCCGGCGCCGAGGCGAATTATCTCGAAGTCGATCCGCCGACCAAGACCGTGCTGAACGACGGCTCCGATTTCCGCACCGTCAATCCGATCGGCCTGGTGCCGACGCTGCGCACCGACGAGGGCGTGGTGCTGACCGAGAACGCCGCGATCCTGCAATATGTCGCGGACCGGTTTCCGCAATCGGGCCTCGGCGCCACGGCCGGTATCGAGCGCACCCGGTTGCATCAATGGCTCTGCTTCATCGGCACCGAATTGCACAAGGGCCTGTTCATCCCCGTGCTGGATCGCAAGGCGCCGCAGGAAGCCAAAGCCTATGTGCTGGAGAAGAACCTGTCGCGGCTCGACTATCTCGATGACTACCTGAAGGGCCGCGAGTTCCTGCTCGACCATTTCAGCGTGGCCGATGCCTATCTCGTCACGGTCATCAACTGGACCATGGCGACGCCGCCGATCGAGCTCGCGAAATGGCCGAACGTGAAGGCGTATTACGAACGCCTGCGTCAGCGGCCGTCGGTCGCAAAGGCCGTTGCGGAGGAGTTCGAGCTGTACAAGGCCGAGCTCGCGCGGAAGAAGGCCGCGGCGTAAGGCCATCTCCGTAGTTCGCGCGGCAGCGACGCCGTCCCGGCTCGGTCGGGACGGCGTCGTTCCGTCGTGCAGCTCGACTATCTCGGCGCCTGCAGCACGATGCCATAGCGGCCGTAGATCCGGTCGATCGTGCCGTCGCTTCGCAGCCGCTCCACCGCTCCGTCGATGGCCTCGCGCAACGCATCATCCGGACGGATCATGCCGACGGCGACGTTCCAGTTGAGATCGACCACGCTCTCGTCGCGATCCAGGATCCGGAGCCTCTTGTCCGGATGCGTCAGATTGAAATAGCTCGCCGCGGTGGGCGTGACGGCGGCGGCATCGATCTCATGGTTCGACACCGCCTCCAGACTGTCGCTCTCGAAGCCGAAGGTCGAGGTCGGCACCCGTCGTTGACCGATGATCATGGCTGCGATCGATCCGACCTGCACGCCCACCTTGGTCTTCTCGTTGAGGCTCCCGAACGAGGTGAGCGTGCTGGATAACGGCACCGCGAGCGCGACGCCCGTGCGATAATAGGGTTTCGAGATCCTCAGGCGGGTTTCGCCCTGCGCTTCGCGGTCGGCGATGACGTCCAGAAGAATATCGCAGCCCGCGCTGCGCATCTGATACTGCGTGATGATCCAATCGAGCCTGAGCGAGACACCGAGCTCGCGTGCCAGCGCCCGGCCGAACTCGACCTGAAAGCCGGGCGGATCGCCGGCCTTATGCGCGAAGGGAAGCGAATTGGGATGCGCGCACAGCCCGATCACGCCGCTCGAACGGATCGCGTCCAGGGTTCGCGCCTGCGACGATCCCGACAGAACGATGGCGGCGGCGGCGACGAGCGGGGCAAATGCCTTCATTCCGTTCTCATCTGGATGGATCGGGCCTTTGCGATTCAGCCCTCGCGCGGTTTCAAGGCGCGGATGTATTTGACGATCCGGTCGATCTGGGCGTCGGTGAACGCGCCGTCGAATGCCGGCATCGCCCCCTGCTTGCCGTGCTTGATGCGGTCGCGAATAAAGTCGTCGTCGCGCGGCGAGTTCATCAGTTGCGGCCCCTTGCCGGCTGCCCGGCCACCGTCGGAGTGACAGAAGCCGCACGTCCCCGCGAACACCTGCTCGACCTCGAGCGTCCCATTCTCGGGCGCGGGCGTGGCGGATTGTGCTTGCGCCATCACGGCGCACAGCAGCGAGGCGCCCAGCGCCGCTGGAATCGTCTTCAGATGCAGTCTCGACACGTCCGCTCCATTCCTAAAATCGCGCGCGCCGCTTCGACCGGTCATGGAGGGGCCCAGCGCCCGCTCCATGACAATGTTTGCGGCAGGCTATTTCAGGCTGAAGACGATGAGCGCGCCGTCGTCACGTGGCATGCTCTTGTAGACGCCGCCGAAGTTCGGCGCATATTCGTCGGCCAGCATGCCGCCGAAGCCCGCTGTCACCGCGATATATTGCTTGCCGCCCGCGGAGTAGCTGACGATGCCGCCTTGATGGCCGGTGCCGTTGTTGTGCTTCCACAGCTCGGCCCCGGTTTCGGCATCGTAGGCGTGAAGGACGCCGCGGGAATCAGGCACGAACACGAGATTGCCGGCGGTCGACAGCACGCTCCCGAGCGGCGGCTCGGGGTAGCGAACCTCCCATTTCTTTGCCCCCGTGATGGGGTCGCGCGCATCGAGATGTCCATAGATCTCACCGCCAGGGGGCGGCGCCATCTTGAAATCGGCGCCGATGTTGAGCTGAACCTGCGGCGCAGTGACCGGCGTCGTCTTCTGGATATCGAGCGTCATGCACCATTCCTGGCCGATCTTGTAGTAGAGACCGGTCTTCGGGCTGTACGAGCCGGCGTTCCAGCTGATGCCGCCGCCGATGAACGGACACAGCGGCGGTTCGGTGACCTTCCCGACCGCGAAATCGCGACGGCCGATCAACGCGCCGGTCTTGGGATCGATATCCTTGACGAAGTTGATGTTCTCGACCAGCCGCCAGACGTTCTTCACGCCGAGATTGCGGTCGTAGACGAAGACGAAGCCGCCCTTGTTCGGATGGACTACGTATTTCTGGCCGTCTCGCTCGAGCATCACGAACTCGCCGACGGCACTATCGAAGTCCCAGGCATCGTGCGGCAACTCCTGATGGTAGGACTTCAGCTTGCCGGTATCGATATCGAGAGCGATCACCGAGCTCGTATAGAGGTTGTCGCCGGGACGCGCCCCTTGCGTCTTGTAGTCGGCGCCCGACCAGTCGTAGAGCGGCGCCGGGTTGGCGGTGCCCCACAGGATGGTGTTGGTCTCGGAATCGTAGGTGCCCGGCATCCAGCCACCGCCGCCGCCGGTGCGCCAGGAATCGTTGCCCCAGGTCTTCATGGCCTCGTCGGTGCCCGCGACCGTCAGGAACTCCCACTTCTTCTTTCCGGTGGTGGCATCGACCGCGAAGATCGGGCCGCGGCCCGGCCATTCGCCGCCTTGCGAGCCGATGATCACGCTCCCCTTCGCGTAGAGCGGCGCGCCGGTGAAGCCGACCGTGAGCTTCTGCGAGTCGATCAGCCTGGTCTCCCAGAGGACCTTGCCGGTTTTCGCATCGAGCCCGAAGAGACGACCATCCATCGTGCCGACGAAGACCTTGCCTTCGCCGAGGGCTACGCCGCGGTTGTAGGGCGAGTGGGTCTGCCTGCTGATGAGCGCCTCATCCAGCTCCGGAAAGAACGACCAGAGAACCTCGCCCGTCGCGCCGTTCAGCGCGAAGACGCGGCTGTAGGAACCCGAGTAGTACAGCACGCCGTCGGCCGCGAGCGGCATCGACTGCAGGCCGCGCGTCGATCGTCCTGGAATGTGCATCCAGGCGACGCCCAGATTGCCGACATTGTTCGCGTTGATCTGCGCGAGCGGGCTGTAGTGATGGGACTTGTACGAACCGTGATAGGTGAGCCAGTCGTTCTGGCCGGCGCCGTCGATCCGGGCCGTATCCACGGTTTGGGCCAGCGCCGCCGACGCCGCGAATGCCGCAACGGCGAGAACAGGCAAGCCCGAGTTGAGCCACTGCTTCCTCATATGCACTTCCTCCCGCTTGGTGTTTATTGATTGCGTCTCGTGAACGCCGCTGCGAGGAATGTTTGCAGTTCGGTACGCGTCGATTGTCCTCCATCGGACATGAGCTGCCAACAGATGTCCCCTCTCTGGGCGGATGTCGCCAAGGGAGCCACGTTCACTGCCGTGATTGCTGTCGCACGTCTGCTTGCACAGCGTACGCCGGATCACAGAGCGTGCAAAGACGGAATGCGCGCAAGGGGCGAATTGGCGCGGGCGAATTGAAACGACAGCGGCCCTGACCGTTCGATCTCTTGCGGCTATCCGTACAGTACCCGCGGCAGGATCGTGACGATGCCCGGCCAGAGCGTCAGCAGCAGCACGAAGCCGACCATGATGACGAGATACGGCAACGTAACGCGCGCGATATAGCCGAGGCCGTCCTCGGTGAGGCCCTGGATGACGAAGAGGTTGAAGCCGACGGGCGGCGTGATCTGCGCCATCTCGACGGCGAGCACGAGGAAGATGCCGAACCAGATCTCGTCGAAGCCGGCGCCCTTCACGATCGGCAGCACGATCGGCAGCGTCATCACGATCATCGAGAAGCCGTCGAGGAAGCAGCCGAGGATCAGATAGAAGATGACCAGCACCACGATCAGCATGAAGGGCGACAGGCCGAGCCCCTTCACGAAGGCCGCGACGGCCTGAGGAATGCCAAGGAACGCCGCGGCGTTGCCGAGGATCGAGGCCCCCAACACGATCAGCGCGATCATCGAGCAGGTGACGACCGAACCGATCAGCACGTCGCGCATCACCTGCTGCGACATCGAGCCCTGCGCCCAGGCGACGAGCCCCGCGCCGAGCACGCCGACGGCGGCGGCCTCCGAGGGCGTTGCGAGCCCGCCATACATCGAGCCGAGCACACAGGCGATCAGGAACAGCGCCGGCGCGAGATCCTTCAGCGCGGCGAAGCGTTCGCCCCACGGCACCTGCGAAAGCTTTGCTTCCGTCTCCGGCACCATCGCGGGCTTGAGGCTGGTGTGCAGCATCACCCAGCCCATGAAGGTCGCGGCTAGCAGGAGTCCCGGCAGCACGCCTGCGGTGAAGAGCTTGAGGATGGAGACGTCACCGAGCACGCCGTAGATGATCATGATGTTGGACGGCGGGATCAGGAAGCCCAGCGTGCCGGCGCCGGCGAGCGACCCGATCGCGATGTCGCGCGAATAGCCGCGGCGCAAGAGCTCGTTGAGCGACATCCGGCCGATCACCTGCGTGGTCGCGGCCGACGAGCCCGAGATCGCCGCGAAGATGGTGCAGCCGATCACGTTCACATGCAGCAGGCGGCCCGGCAGCAGCCCGGCCCAGGGCGCCAGCCCCTGAAACAGCGAGCGCGACAGGCGGGTGCGGAACAATAGCTCGCCCATCAGGATGAACAGCGGCAGCGCCAGCAGCTCCTGCGTGGTCAGGATATTCCAGGCGTATTGCGGCAGCAGCTTGTCGAGCGGGATCGAGCGGAACATCGCGAGCAGCAGCGTCGCGGTGAGCGCAAGCGTGAGGCCGATCCAGACGCCGCAGGCCAGCAGCGCAAACAGGATCGCGAACAGGGCGAGGACTTCGATGGTCATGCGATCTTGAATCCGGGTGCGGGCAAGGCGGTCATTCGACGGGAGAGGCCTTCATGCGGTGATCCTCCAGCGGCAGGCCGAGCACTGCCTGGATCGCGCGCGCCAGGAACTGGAGCGTGAGCAGCAGCATGCCGAAGGTGACCACGGCTTGCGGAAACCACAGCGGCGTGTCGCTCGAGGTCGAGACCTGGCCGCGCACGAAGGCGCTCCAGGCGAACTTCGCCATGGCCGAGGTCAGGAACGCCATGAAGGCGAAGCCTGCAGCCGCCGAGAGGATCTCGAGCGCGCGCTGCACCGGCACTGGTGCGTTCTTCAGGAGCAGCACGACGCGGATGTGGCCCCCGACGCGCAGGGTCATGGCGGCGCCGAAGGTGAAGGACGCCGCCATCAGGTAGGAGGAATATTCCCACGCGATCGAGATGCTCGGCGGGAAGAACGGCAGGAAGTTCGAGAGGAAGCGGGTGGCAACCTCGCAGAGCATCAACAGCGTGAGCGTGAGCAGACAACCGCCGCCGATCCAGCCGTCGAGCCGACCGAGGCGATCGATGCCGTCGAGGACGATGCGCAGCGGCGCGGGCGCCGCTGCATTGAGACTCTGCGGTGCTTCGGACGAAACGCTCACCACGATCCCGCCCTCAGCCGCGCTTCATTTCGGCGAGATAGGCGCGCACCGGCTTGTCGGCCGCCGGCACGCGCTTGAGGAAGGCATCTAGCTGCGGCGCGGTCTTGCCGCGGATGACCGTCATCATCGCATCCGAGACCGGCACCACCTCCATGCCGCCTTCCTTGAGGCGGCTGAGGCTGTCGGCGTCGGCCTTGAGCGAGTTCGCCCAGAAGCCGGGCTCCATCTTCGCCGCGATATCCGCGACGAGCTTCTGCTGGTCGGCGCTGAGCGCCTTCCAGGAGTCGAGATTGACGGTGAGCATCTGCGACGACCAGACATGGTTGGTCGGATAGATGTATTTGAGGAATTCCCAGAACTTGCCGTCGACGCCCGACACCGCCGAGGTGGAGACGCCCGAGACGGCGCCCGATGCCAGCGCCGGGATCGTCTCGCCCCAGGGGATCATCACCGGCGCCATGCCGACCACGGCCAGCATGTCGACCGCGTTCTTGTCGGGTACGCGGATCTTGATGTTCTTGAGGCCGTCCACGTCGGCGACCTTGACCTTGAGATGCAGATATTGCGTCGGCCACGGCACGATGTAGAGGATCTTCTGGTTGTTGCGCGCGGCGACCTTCTCGTATTCGGGCCGCACATATTTGTGCAGCACCTTCAATTCGTCCATCGAGCCGCACAGGAAGGGGATGCTCTCGACGCCCATGAAGGGCTCGTCGCCGACCTGCTGGATGTTGAGGACGTCGGCGAGCGGCACGAGGCCGTCGCGCACGGCGCGCAAATGCTCGGGCCCCTTGAAGCCGAGCTGACCGCCGGCCTTCACGGTGATTGCGACCGAGCCGCCGCTCTGCTTCTTCACTTCTTCCGCGAATGCCATCGCGTTCTGGGTGTGGAAATTGCCGTCGGGCCAGACCGTCGACATGTCCCAGCTTGTCGTCGCCGCCCGCGCGCGGGTCGAGATGTGGCCTGCAGCCAGCAGCGTCGCTGCGCCCGCGGTGAAATTACGTCGCGTGATCATGACCCCCCTCCGTTTATCAAGCGCGCTGATGCATCAACGCGCGTACCCATAAACCTTGACTGCGTTGTCCGACGACACCAGACCGCTCGCGATGTCGTCCTTGACCGCCGCACGATCGCGCTCGGTCGGCGCACCGATGCCGGCACCGCCGGGCGTCATCACCACCAGCCGGTCGTCCGGCGGCACCTGCTGAAAGCCTTTTCCACGCAGCTTCTTGCCCGATTTCAGGCCGACATAGCCGGCCTCGCCGTTCTGGCCGCCATCGCGGCCGCGCGGCGGATGATCGATGCGGTCGAACGCCGCGAGAATGTCGAACGGGGCATCGACGCCGCTGCCGACCTCGATGATCTGGCCGAGGCCGCCGCGGGTGCGCCCTGCTCCGCCGGAATCCGGACGCAGCTCCTTGCGCCAGAAGATCAGCGGCGTCTGCGTCTCCGCAATCTCCACCGGTGTGCCGCGCACGCCGCTTGGGTAAGCGGTCGCGGACAGGCCGTCCTTGCCGAAGCGCGCGCCGGTGCCGCCATTGGAGGTCACCGCCATCGAGAACCCGTAATTGCCGCCGGCGCCCGAGCGGGTCTGGCCGCGCACGTTGAGATTCCACAGGCAGGAGGTGCCTTCCGCCGGAACGCGCTCCGGAATGATCTGGCGCAGGCAGCCGAACACGACGTCGGGCAGCATCTGGCCGATGATGTGGCGCGACGCCACCGGCGCCGGCTTCGGGGCATTGAGGATGGCACCAGCCGGCGCCGACACCGTCAGCGGCGAGAGCGAGCCGGCATTGTTGGGGATCTGCGAGGCGACGACGCAGCCGAGGCCGAACACGGTGTAGGCCGTGGTGTAGGACAGGGGCACGTTGATGCCGAACTTCGAGGCGACCGACGTGCCGTCGAAATCGACGTGAATGCCCTGCTCCGAGATCGTCAGCGTCGCCGCCAGCGTCACCGGCGCATCATAGCCGTCGACCACCATGGTGTTGCGCCAGCTGCCCTTCGGCAGCTTGGCGATCTCGGCGAGCACCGCCTCGCGCGAGCGGTCGCAGATGTAGTCGCCGAGCTCATCGAGCGTGTCGATGCCGAACTCGGTCATCATCTCGACCAGCCGCTCGCAGCCGACGTCGTTGCAGCCGGCGAGCGAATAGGTGTCGCCCTCGGTGTCGATCGGCAGGCGCGTGTTGGTGCGGATCATCGCCATCAGCGTCTCGTTGACGACGCCCTGGTCGATCAGCTTCAGCATGGGGATGTAGAGCCCCTCCATGAACACGTCGGTGGCATCCGGCCCGAAGCCGATGCCGCCGATGTCCATCAGATGGCTGGTGCAGGAGAATAGCGCGACGACCTTGCCGTCCTTGAAGCAGGGCGTGGTGACGACGAAGTCGTTGAGATGGCCGGTGCCCATCCAGGGATCGTTGGTGATGTAGGCGTCGCCCTCTTTCATCGTCTCGATCGGAAACTGGGCGATGAAGTGCTTGACCGATTCCGCCATCGAGTTGACGTGACCGGGCGTACCGGTCACCGCCTGCGCCAGCATCCTCCCCCTGAGGTCGAACACGCCGGCCGAGAGATCGCCGCATTCGCGCACGATCGGGCTGAAAGCGGTGCGCAAGAGCACTTGCGCCTGCTCCTCGACCACGGCGATCAGCCGGTGCCACATGATCTGGAGGTCGATCAGGCTCGCGCCTTTTGCCTTGCTCATGATCAGGCCGCCTTTCGTTCCATGACGATGCTGCCGGCACCGTCGATATGCGCGTCGAAACTGGTCGAGACAAAAGTGGAGGTCTCGTCTTCCGCGATCACGGCGGGGCCCGCGATGGTCGCGCCCGGCGCCATGTCCTCACGGCGATAGAGCGGGATCTCGATCACTTCCCCGGCCCGGCCGTCGAAGAATTTTCGGCTTCCGGACGCCTTGGCCGCGGGCTTGCGCGCGACGGACGCGACGGCAGGCGGATTGCGCGCCTCGGTGGTGGCGAGCACCGACCAGCTCAACACCTCGATCGCAGCACCCGGGATCGGACGCTCGAACATCGCCGAATAGTCAGTCTCGAACTTCTGGCGCAAGCCGGCGAGATCGGCTGAAGTCAGCGGCCGGTTCGGCAGTTCGACGGTGATCTCGTGGCCCTGGCCGACATAGCGCATGAAGGCGGCGCGGCGCTCGCGCACGGGCGCACCGGCTGCACCGGGCTCGACCAGCGCACGCGCCTCACTCGCCATCTCCTGAAGCAAGTCGGAGACGGCCTTGGTGTCGAAATCGTCGAGCCGGACGTGACGGCTGCGCACCAGCTCGTAGGCGATGGGCGCCGCCAAAAATCCGACCGCCGAGCCGACGCCGGCATTCGACGGCACGATCACGCGGGAGACGCCGATCTTCTCGGCAACGCGCGCCGCGTGCAGCGGCGCGGCACCGCCAAAGGCGATCAGCGTGTGCTGGCCGACGATGGCGCCGCGCTCGACCGCATGCACGCGCGCCGCGCTCGCCATGTTCTCGCAGACGACCTCATGCACGGCATAGGCGGCAGTCTCCGCCGACAGGCCGAGTGCCTCACCGACATCGCGCAGCAGCGCCTGCTTCGACAGCTCCGGATCGAGCTTGATCGTGCCGCCTGCAAAGGCATCAGGATCGATCATGCCGAGCGCGACGTCCGCATCCGTCACGGCTGGACGCTGGCCGCCGCGACCGTAACAGGCGGGTCCCGGCTCCGACGAAGCGCTCTCCGGGCCGACAGTGACGCGCTTCATCGCGTCGACATGGGCGATCGAGCCGCCGCCCGCGCCGATCTCGACCATCTCGATCACGGGAATGCGCACCGGCAGGCCGGAGCCTTTCAGGAAGCGCGCGGCGCGGTCGACCTCGAACACGCGCGAGGTCTCGGGCTGGTATTTTTCGATCAGGCAGATTTTTGCCGTGGTGCCGCCCATGTCGAAGGAGAGCACCTTGCTCTCACCTAACCGCGCCGCGATCTGTGCCGCGAAGATCGCGCCGCCCGCAGGACCGGATTCGACGAGACGCACCGGAAAACGCCGCGCCGTCTCGATCGAGGTGACGCCGCCGCCTGACGTGACGAGGTAGATCGCACCGCGAAACTGCTCGACCTGCAGGGCATCGGCCATGCGGGCGAGATAACCGTCGATCAACGGCTGCACATAGGCGTTGGCGACCGCTGTGGAGGTGCGCTCATATTCGCGGATCTCCGGGCACACCGCCGATGACACCGTCACCGAAATGCCGGGCATCTCTTCGGCAATGATCGCGGCCGCCCGCCGCTCGTGCTCCGGATTCGCATAGGAGTGCAGGAAGGCGATCGCGACGCTCTCGACGCCAAGCTCGCGCAATTTCGGCGCGAGTGCGCGCACCGCCGCCTCGTCCAGCGGGAGGCGGACGGCGCCGTGAGCGTCGATGCGCTCGGGTACGGTAAAGCGGAGGCTGCGCGGCGCCAGCGGCTTCGGCTTGTCGATCGAGAGATCGTACTGGTCGTAGCGGCTCTCGGTGCCGATATCGAGCACGTCGCGAAAGCCGTCGGTCGCGATCAGCGCCGTCTTGGCGCCGCGCCGCTCGATGATCGCGTTGGTCGCGAGCGTCGTGCCGTGAATAAACACGTCGATGTCGCTGATATGGGCGCGCGCATCGGCAAGAATGAGGCGCATGCCGTCCAGTACGGCCTGTTCGGGGCGCTGCGGCGTGGTCAACACCTTGCGCGTCTTGCGCGCCTCGCCCACGTTCAGCACGATGTCGGTGAACGTGCCACCAATATCCACGGCAAGCCGCACCTCGGCTCCCTCAAGCATTCCAAATTCTCCGTGCTGATCGTCAAGACAGGGTCCAAAAACGCAGCAATTTCCGTGCCATGAGGCATGCGGACAACGCTGCGCCCGGCCATTCTGCGCGGCACCTATGCAATAGGCAAGGCGTGTTCGCCGCCTTCGCGATCAGAGCAGGAATGCAAGCGCCGCTTCGCAGCGCTCCTCGACCTTGAGCGTCAGGAGATCGTCGGCGCGGGTGCGTCCGAGATTGACCGCGGCGATCGGAATCTGCCGTTTCGCGGCCGCCTGCACGAAGCGGAATCCGGAATAGACCATCAATGACGAGCCGACGATCAGCATGGCGTCGGCCTGCGACAGATGGTCCTGCGCCGTGGCGACCACGTCGCGCGGCACGTTCTCGCCGAAGAACACCACGTCGGGCTTGAGAATGCCGCCGCAGGCTGCGCAAGCTGGTACCTTGAACGACGAGAACTCCGCGTGCTCCAGATCGGCGTCGCCATCAGGCGCATCGGCGGCATCGAGCGTCAGCCACTCCGCGTTCGCGCGGCCGAGCGTGTCCTGGAATTCGCTCCGCGGCGTCTTCGCCCCGCAGCCCATGCAGCGGACGAGATCGAGCCGGCCGTGCAAATCGATCACCTGCCGGTGGCCGGCGGATTGATGCAGCCGGTCGACATTCTGGGTCAGCAGCATCTCGCAGCGCCCGTTCGCCTCCAGACGAGCGAGCGCGCGGTGCGCGTCGTTCGGCTTCGCCTGGCCGAACCGCCGCCAGCCGACCAGGCTGCGCGCCCAATAGCGCTGGCGCGTGTGCTCCTCGGTCATGAAGGCCTGGAAATTGACCGGCTGGGTCCGCTTCCAATTGCCGTGACTATCGCGGTAGTCGGGAATGCCCGAATTGGTGCTGCAGCCGGCGCCGGTCAGCACGAACAGGCTTTCGTGCCGGCCGACGAAATCCTGAAGTGGGGAATCTGCCATGGCGCATCATGTAGTCTGCGCCGGCGGATTCTGCCAGATGCCCCGCCCGCGGCGGCCCGAGTCAGCTCGCCCAGTTCTCGCGAAACTCGGGAAACAGCGTCACGCCTCCGCAGGCGTAGATGGTCTGCCCGGTGATGTAGCTCGCGTCGTCGGAGGCAAGGAAGGCGAACACGGCGGCGATCTCCTCCGGCGTGCCGACACGGCCGAGTGGAATGTGGCTGGTGACGACGCCGCGCTTTTCGGGATCACCGGTCCAGGCTGCGTTGATCGGCGTGTCGATCGCGCCGGGACCGACCGCATTGACGCGGATGCCGCGACCGGCGAATTCCAGCGCCAGCGTCCGCGTCAGACCGGCCATGCCGCTCTTGCTGATGGAATAAGCGAGATAGCCGGGTTTTGGGATGATCTGATGGACGCTGGAGCAGTTGATGATGCTGCCGCCTCCGCCGCGCGCGACGAAGTGCGCCAGCGCCTTCTGCGCGCAGAGCACGGCGCCATTCAGATTGACGTCGATGATGCGGCGATAGGTTTCGACGTCGAGCGCATCGCTCGGCGATTCCCGCTGGAAGCCGGCATTGTTGACGAGACAATCGAGGCGCTTGAAGCGCGCCAATACCGTCTCGAACATCGCGGCGATGTCCTGCTCGTTGCCGACGTCGGCCTTGACGATGACATGGTCGAGCCTGCCGTGCCCGCGATCGCTCGACGCCGTCTGCGCCAGGGCGAGCGTCTCCTCGGCCCTTCCGGGATGATCAAAATAGTTGATGGCGACGGTCGCGCCTTCCTGCGCCAGGCGGATGGCGACGGCGCGGCCGATGCCTTGCGAGGCGCCGGTCACCAGCGCGTATTGACCGACGAGGCGCGAGGGAAAGGAGGTTGAGCGTTCGGTTTGCGGCATGTGTTCTCTCCGGGATGCGTCATCATGGATGGAACCGGCTTTTTGTTCCATCCCTTCCGCGCATTGCTGGGATTCACTCCGCGCGCCGCGCCAG
This sequence comes from Bradyrhizobium sp. CCBAU 45389, assembly GCF_028128625.1. NCBI lineage: Bacteria > Pseudomonadati > Pseudomonadota > Alphaproteobacteria > Hyphomicrobiales > Nitrobacteraceae > Bradyrhizobium > Bradyrhizobium sp. CCBAU 45389. The sequence goes on from NZ_LBIY01000087.1 coordinate 135,986, forward strand.
CGGCGAGGTCAGGATCTGGTAGAGGATGATGGCGCCGAAGGTTGCGGTGCCGATGCCGCCGATCGTGAACGCACCGAATTTGAGCGTGAGATCGCCCGCGCCCGCGGTCAGCGCCACGGCGACGGTGATGAGGTTCGCAGGATTTGCGAAGTCGACCTTGTTCTCGACCCAGATCCTGCCTGCCATTGCCGCGATCAAGCCGAACAGCACGATCGAGAGGCCGCCGATGACGGGACCCGGGATCGACAGGATCAGCGCGCCGAATTTCGGCGAGAAGCCGAGCAGGACCGACACCGTGGCCGCGAAGGCAAACAGCAGGGTCGAATAGACCTTCGTCGCTGCCATGACGCCGATGTTCTCGGCATAGGTGGTGACGCCGGTACCGCCGCCGCAGGCCGCCACGATGGTCGCGAGGCTGTCGGCGAACAAAGCGCGGCCGAGATAGGCGTCGAGGCTGCGGCCGGTCATGGCGCCGACGGCCTTGATGTGCCCGAGGTTCTCGGCCACGAGAATGACCGCGACCGGCGCAATCAGAAAGATTGCATCAGCCTGAAAGGTCGGCGTGGTGAAATTCGGCAGGCCGAACCACGGCGCAGCCGAGAGCTGGGCGAAGTCGACCGGCTTGCCAAAGCCGAGGCCGTTCGCGAACAGCAGGTACAGGAGATATCCGCCGATCGCGCCGAGGATGATCGGCAGGCGGCGCCACAGGCCCGGCGCTGCAACGGCGACCACGCCGATCATCAGCACGGTCGCGAGCCCGATCCAGGTGTCGAACGCATTGGCGCTCACCGCCTTGACCGCCACGGGCGCGAGATTGAGGCCGATCGCGGCGACCACAGCACCGGTGACGGCCGGCGGCAGCAGCCTCTCGATCCAGCCGACACCGGACCACATCACGATCAGCGAAATCAGGCCGTACAGCACGCCGGCGCCGACGATGCCGCCGAGCGCGACGGAGAGATTCGGGTTCGGCCCCTGTCCGGCATAGCCGGTCGCAGCGATGACGACGGCAATGAAGGCGAAGCTCGAACCGAGATAGCTCGGCACGCGCCCCGCGACGATGACGAAGAAGATCAGCGTGCCGATGCCGGAGAAAAGGACCGCAACATTGGGATCGAATCCCATCAGCAGCGGCGCGATGATCGTCGAGCCGGACATCGCGACGCAATGCTGCAGACCTGAGACGATGGTCTGGCCCCATGACAGCCGCTCCTCCGGCATGATCACGCCCGAGGTCTTGAGCTTCCAACGCGGAAAATAGCCCTGTGCCTGCTCGTCCGAGCCTGATGCGATCGTCATGTTCCCCCCAGTTGCGGTGCAGCGATCGATGTTCGTGCGATCCGACAAAAATGTGATTGTCGCTTCTGCGGCGCCCATCACATGATGCAAATCATGCAAGATCGATACGTTCCAGGGCTCACTTTATGACACAGATTGCGATCCAGCCAGCCGTCCACCGCCGGCACCAGCCCTGGTACAAGATCCTTTACGTCCAGGTGCTGATCGCGATCGTGCTCGGCGTGCTCATCGGCTATTTCTATCCCAATCTCGGCAAGGCCTTGAAGCCGCTCGGCGACGGCTTCATCGCGCTGATCAAGATGATGATCGCGCCGGTCATCTTCTGCACCGTTGTGCACGGCATCTCCTCGATGGGCGACCTCAAGCGTGTCGGCCGGGTCGGGCTGAAGTCGCTGATCTATTTCGAGACGGTCTCGACTGTCGCGCTCGCGGTCGGCCTGCTGGTCGGCGAGATTCTCCAGCCCGGACACGGCTTCAACATCGATCCGGCCACGATCGACCCGAACTCGGTCGCGACCTATGTCACCAAGGCCAAGGAAGAGGGCATCGTCGCCCATCTAATGGCGATCATTCCCGACAGCTATCTCGGCGCGATCGCGCGCGGCGACCTGCTCCAGGTGCTGCTGATCTCGATCCTCTCCGGCTTCGCCATCGCCTTCCTCGGCAAGGCCGGCGAGCCCATTGCGGAGGCGATCGACAAGGCTGCCAAGATGTTCTTCGGCATCATCCGCATCATCGTGCGCGTGGCGCCGATCGGCGCCTTCGGCGCGATGGCGTTCACCGTCGGCGCCTACGGCCTCGGCTCGCTGCTCAACCTCGCCGCCCTGATCGGCACGTTCTATCTGACCAGCATCCTGTTCGTGCTGATCGTGTTAGGTGCGATCGCGCGGCTCGCCGGCTTCTCGATCCTGCGCTTCATCGCCTATATCAAGGACGAGCTCCTGATCGTGCTCGGCACCTCATCGTCGGAGACGGTTCTGCCGCAGATGATCCAGAAGATGGAGCATCTCGGCGCCTCGCGCTCGGTGGTCGGCCTCGTGATTCCGACCGGCTACAGCTTCAACCTCGACGGCACCAACATCTACATGACGCTGGCGACGCTGTTTTTGGCGCAGGCGACCAACACGCATCTGACCATCTGGCAGGAGCTCGGCATTTTGGGCATCGCCATGATCACCTCGAAGGGCGCCTCGGGCGTGACCGGCGCCGGCTTCATCACGCTCGCCGCGACGCTGTCGATCGTGCCTGATATCCCGATCCAGTCCATCGCGATCCTGGTCGGCATCGACAAGTTCATGAGCGAGTGCCGTGCGCTGACCAATCTGATCGGCAATGGCGTCGCCTGCGTCGTCATCAGCATCTCCGAAGGCGAGCTCGACCGCGAGGCGCTGCACGAGACCATGGCGCATCCGCTGGAGATCGGCGAGTCGCTGGAGCCGGGCGGCAGCGCTTGAGCCGCGGCAACCGGGTTCCGACCGCGGTAGTTTCCCGGAGTAGAAAATTGGTGCGATACGCGTCACAAGAGAGGCGTTGGGATCACTGATTGATACTCATTTTTTCTACCCGACGCGCTGGGGGCAGGGCGTCGGGTTTTTATTGTTCGACTGACGCGCCTTTGGAATCACGATCGCCGGTGAGATCGAATCGCCGCGTGATCCCGATCGCCTGCAGGAATGCCTCGTCATGACTGACGACAAGCAACGCGCCGTCATAAGCTCTCAAGCCTGATTCAACGGCTTCGATGGACTCGACGTCAAGATGGTTGGTCGGCTCGTCCAGGATCAGCAGGGACGGCGGCGTTTGCCCGCCCAGCACACAGGCAAGGCCGGCGCGAAACATCTGCCCGCCGCTGAGATGTCCGACGATCTGCAAGGCTGCATCGGCGCGAAACATGAACCGCGCCAGCGCGGCATGGCATTCATTCGCGCCCGCCTTCGGATTGAGACGTCCAAAATTCTCCAGGATCGAGATCGCGGGATCGAGCAGGCTGACCTTCTGGTCGAACAGCGCGAAGTCCGGCCTGACCCTCACCGTGCCCGCGAGCGGACGCAGCTCGCCCGCGACGAGTTTCAAAAGCGTCGTCTTGCCGGAACCATTCGGGCCCACCAGCGCGACCCGTTCCGGTCCGACGATCGCAAGCGAAAGATCGCGCAAGACCGGCCGCTCCGGACGATAGCTGGCGCTGATCCGGTCGAGCGCAAGCACCTCCCTGCCCGCCGGCAGGCCAGTCGCGGGCAGCCTGACCGACAGCGGCTGGAGAATCTCGATGCGCCGGCGCGCCGTATCGACGGCTTCGAGTGCTTCCGCACGCCGCCGCTCGGCGATCTGTGCGTTCCTGCCACCAGTGTCTTCGCTGCGATCCCTCCGCGCGCCGGCGAGGATGCGCGGCATGTCGCCCTTGGCACGTTTCCTCTTCCCACCACTGTCCTTGCGCGCCTTCCTCTCCGCGATCTCCTGCGCTTTGCCGTCGATTTCGGACAGGCGCCTTTCGGCATGCGCGAGGTCGTGCCTCACGGCCGCGAGCTCGAGGGCCTTCTGCGCACGATAGCTGCTCCAGTTGCCGCCGTATCGCGTGGCGCCGAGCGACGTCAGCTCGACGATCGCATCCATCGTGTCGAGCAGATCCCGATCGTGGCTGACGACGATCGCTCCGCGGCGCCAGTCGGCAAGGAGATCGGTCACCGCCGTGCGTCCGTCCCGGTCGAGATTGTTGGTGGGCTCGTCCAGCAGAAGGAAGTCGGGCTCGGCGAACACCAGCGCGGCAAGGCGAACCCGCGTGATCTGGCCGCCGGACAGGCAGGACAGCTCGGTCTCGGGAGCAGGATCGAACCCGAGGCGCGCCAGTGCGGCCTCCAGTCGCGCTTCGAGCGTCCAGTCGATCGCAGCGATGTCGTCGGCGGAGGCATCACCCTGCTCGGCACGGCGCAGCAGCTCCAGCGCTGGCCGCACGCCGAACAGATCGGCCACGGTCGCGCCGTTGAGGACCTGCACGTCCTGGCGCAGCAGGCCGATGGTGCCGTTGACCAGAACGCGCCCGGATTGGGGGACATGTTCGCCTGAGATCGACGCAAGCAACGTCGTTTTCCCGACGCCGTTACGGCCGACGAGACCAATCCGCTCGGCAGCGAATGTCAGATCGATGTTGGAGAGAAGAGAACGGCCGTCAGGCGTGGACAGCGACAGGTTCGACAGGATGATTGAAGCAGGCATGGAATTCCCCGGAGGCAAGGCGGATGAGCGTTGCGGTCGGGGTGAAATCCATGGCTTTCGAATATCCTGGTTGAGGAGCTCCCTAAGTAGTCCCATCGAAGGGCGAGATCAAGGCACGGCGCAAGGAGACGACAGCGCGAGAGGCGCTGTCGTCCTTCGTCGCCGTGCGCGATCAGCCCTTGAGCGCGGTGACCACCACCTCGATCAGCGCGCCGCCGCCGAGATCGGCGACGCCGACGGTGGCACGGGTCGGCAGATTGACGCCGAAGAACTCGGTCCAGGCCGCATCCATCTCCTTCTTTTTGGAGAGATCCGTGACGAAGATCGAGGCGCTTACGACGCGGCTCTTGTCGGTGCCGGCCTCCTTCAGATAGCCGGCGATCTTGCCGAGGATGTTGCGGGTCTGGTCACCCATCGAGACCGAGGTGTCGTCGGCGATGGTGCCGCCGACGAAGACGAAGCCGTTGGCTTCGACCGCGCGGTGCATGATGGGCGTGCGGATGCTGCGGGTAATGCTCATGATGTCCTCTTGTTAGAGCGTGGAGGGATGGAAGCGGTCGATGCCGAGATCGCCGACGCGCGTCTGCGTGCCGCCGTTGACGATCAGCTCGGCCATCACGGCGCCGGCGCCGGGACCAAGCTGAAAGCCGTGCAGCGAGAAGCCGAACTGGTGATAGAGACCCTTGTGACGGGAGCTCGGCCCGAACACGGGGATGTCGTCCTTCATCTTCGCTTCGATGCCGGCCCAGGCGCGAACGATGGTCGCGCTGCGCATCACCGGGAACAGCTCGAAAACGGTCTGCGCACTGGTCGCAAGGCTCTTCCAGTCCAGCACCGTCTCGTTGCGGTCCTGATAAGGCGTCGCAAGGTGACCGCCGCCGATCAGCACCGTGCCGTTCTTGAACTGCTTGAAGGAGAGCTTTCGCCCGCGCAGGATCACGACGGGGTCGATGAAGTGCGGCACGCGCGAGGTGATCATCAGCATCGGCGCCACGGTCTCGACCGGCACCGGCTCGCCGAGATCAGCCGCGATCTTGCCGGCCCAGGCGCCAGCGGCATTCACCAGCACCGGCGCGGCAAAGCTCTCTGAACCCGCATCGACGTGCCAGAGGCCGTCGCTGTAGCGGATGTTGCTGGCGGCCATGCCTTCGCGCACGGTGGCACCTAACTGCTCGGCCTTGCGGCGGAATGCCGTCGTCGTTTGCGCCGGATTGGCCGCGCCGTCGCGGCGCGAGACCACGCCGCCGGGACAGGTCTCGGCCACCGCCGGCACCAGCCGCCGTAGTTCAGCTGCGCCAATCAGCTCCTCATGAGTGAAGCCCAGCGCATTGAGCTCGGCGACGCGTGCGCGGCAGACCGCGAGCTCTTCCTCGTTCTCGGCGACCAGCACCTGGCCGTAGCTCTCGAAGCTGCAATCGTCGTCGAGGAGATCGGTGATCTTCTCCCAGATGCCCATCGAGCGGATCGAGAGCGGAATCTCGGGGATGTGTCGCGCCAGTTGGCGGACGCCGCCGGCGTTGACGCCGGAGGCGTGGCGGCCGGCATAGTCCTTCTCGATCAGCACCGGCTTCAGGCCGGCAAGGCACAGATGCAGCGTGGTCGAGCATCCGTGGATGCCGCCGCCAATGACGATCGCATCCACGTTCCTGCTCATCCGCGCACCACCGCCTTGACGTCGGCCTCGCTCTTCGGAACGGCGGCGAGCTCGGCGAGCGTGATCGGCTTCACCGGCGCGCGCAGCCGGTAATAGCCGATCTCCTGCGGAGTCTTGCCCCGCGCCTGTGCCATCAGCTCGGTAACGGTGAGGCCGCAGAGCCGGCCCTGGCACGGGCCCATGCCGGTGCGGCGATAAGCCTTGAGCTGGTTCGGCCCGGTCGCGCCGATCGCGACGGAGTCGAGAACGTCCTTGGCGGTGACCTCTTCGCAGCGGCAGACGATGGTGTCGCCCGAGGGAATGCGGAACTGCGGCGCCGGGCGGAACAGCGTGTCGAGGAACAGACGGCCGCGCTCGGCCTTGGCGAGATCGGAACGGAGCGTTGCCATTGCGGGAAGTTTTGCGGCAGCCGCTGGGGCCTGTGCTTCGACCGCGGCGCGTGCCGCGATGCGGCCGCGCACCACGGCTGCATTGGCACCACCGATGCCCGCACCATCGCCGGCGATCGCGATGCCGGCGACCGAGGAATTGCCGCTCGCGTCCAGCACCGGCGACCAGCACAATTGCAGATCGTCCCAGCGATGCTCGATGCCGGCCGCCATCGCCAGATTGACGTTGGGCACGACGCCCTGATGCAGCAGCAACAGATCGGCGGGAATAGTCTCACGCTTGCCGCCGGCGACATAGCTCACGCTGGCAAGCTGGCCATCACCGGACGCAGCAAGCTCGGTGACGCCCGAGACGACCTGCACCTTCGCCTTCACCTCGCGCATCATCGACAGGCCCTTGGCGAAATAGGGCGAGGTCAGGAAGGCGAAGGCATGCGGAATGGCCGCGAAGTAATTGCCGCGCTCGGTGGTGTCGAGGATGCGGTCGATGCGGCCGCCAAGCCGCAGGATCTGCGCGGCGAGCAGCCAGAGCAGCGGCCCCTGCCCCGCGATCACGGTGCGTCCGTCCGGCACCAGCGCCGACGACTTCAGCATGGTTTGCGCCGCGCCCGCGGTCATCACGCCCGGCAGCGTCCAGCCGGGAATCGGGAACGGCCGCTCCAGCGCGCCGGTCGCGAGAATCACGCGCTTCGCCCTGACGAAGGCCGAGGCGCCGCCGATCGAGACGGCGATGTCGAGATTGCGATCGAGGCTCCAGACCGTGGCACGCTGGATGACCTCCGCATTGCTCGCGCGCAGCGACTGCACGAGATCGGCGCCGACCCAATAATCCGCGCCAAGCTGATTGCGGTCGGTCACGGGCGTCGAAGCGATGGCGCGAAACACCTGGCCGCCGGGGCCGATATTCTCGTCGAGCAGCAGCGTGGACAGGCCGGCTTCGGCGGAGGTCGCGGCGGCGGCAAGGCCCGCCGGCCCCGCGCCGATCACCACGACATCGTAGTCTTCGCGCTTGGGAGCCACAGTCATCTTCCGATCTCCCGCTTGCCCTTCTGAATCTCGATCTGCATGCCTTCGGCGACGGGCACGAGGCAGCCCTGCCGATTGCCGACGCCGTCAATGGTGACGAGGCAGTCGAAGCACACGCCCATCATGCAATAGGGCAGACGCGGTGCGCCGCTGACTGCAGTGGAGCGACGTGCATCCTGGCCGGAGGCCAGCAGCGCCGCGGAGACGGTGTCGCCCTGGCGCGCCGCGACGGCAACGCCGTCGACGAAGATCTGCACCTGCGGCCGCTTGTCCTGTTCGGATCGTCTAAACATGGGATGCCTCTTGGCTCCTTGATATCTCTAGTAGCCGCTGCTGTTCGCTGCGCCCGCGCCGCCAAAACGGCTGGCCGAGAACGCACCGACCAGCTCGGGCTCGAGCGCGCCCTGCGCCACCATGCGCGCGATCTCGAAAGCGTGGTTGGAGGCGAGCGTGACCCCGGAATGGCAGCAGGCGACGAAGGCGCCGGGATGCGTCTCCGACTGGTCGTAGATCGGAAAGCCGTCCTGCGGCATGACGCGGATGCCGGACCAGCTCCTGACCACGTTGAGCCGCGCCAGATGCGGGAACATCCGCTGCGCGCGATCGGCCATGACGCCGCTGATCGAGGGCTTCAGCGTGCGATCGTCAAGCTCGTCTTCCTTGCTGTCGCCGATCATCACCGTGCCCTCGTCGGTCTGGCGGATCGTGGTCAGCGGATGCGGCAGGAACGGCATGGTGCGCTCGGTCACGACGACCTGACCGCGGGTCGGCCCCATCGGCGCGTAGAGGCCGACCATCGGCGCCAGCGTCTGGTTGGCATTGCCGGCGGCGAGCACGATCTTGGCGGCACGCAGCTCGCCCTTGGGCGTGGTCAGGCGGAATTCGCCGCCGCTCTTGCTGATCGCCGAGACCGGACGCTCCGGAAAATAGTCGATGCCGAACGCCTTGAAACCGGTGTGAAACGCGCGGAACGTCCGAAGCGAATTGACGTGGCCGTCGAGCGGGCAATAGCTGCCGCCGGAGACCTCGGGCCCGATCAGCGGCAGCGCCTTCTTCACCTCGGAGGGCCGCAGCATCTCCATCTTGTAGTCGGCCGCACCGGCCTGATTGTGCATGCGCTTGACGAGCTCGGTGCGCTGACCGAATTCGTCCTCGCCGAGCGTCAGGTGAAAGCCGCCGTTCTGCTGCAGGGCGACATCGAGCCCGGTCTGCTGCTTCAGCTCGGAGGCGAGCCGCCCCCACGCCTGCGATGCCTGCACGGTCCACACCGTATAGGCCGGCATGCCCAGACCTTTGCTCTGCACCCACACCAGCGCGAAGTTCGCGCGCGAGGCGCGCTTGGTGATGTCGCCTTCGTCGAGCACGGCGACCTTCTTGCCGAGGCGGCCGAGGCCCCAGGCAATGGCGGAGCCGAGCAGTCCGCCGCCGACGACTGCGACGTCGTAATCTGACTTTTGTTTAGACGCGTTTTCTTCACGCGAACCGGCGTCCACTTCGCTCGAAAACGCTTTAGACATAAGTTCTCCTATCGCCCCGTGTCGCCCTTGCCGGCGAGCACGCGGTCGAGCCCGTAGAAGCGGTCGAGCAGAATGAGGGCGGTCATGGTGATCGCGATCACGCAGGCCGAGACCGACGTCACCAGCGGATCGATGTTGTCCTGGATGTAGAGGAACATGCGCACCGGCAGCGTCTCCGTGCCGGGTGCCGCGAGGAAGACGGTCATGGTGAGATCGTCGAAGGACTGGATGAAGGCGAGCGCCCAGCCGCTGATGACGCCGGGCAGGATCAGCGGCAAGGTCACGCGGCGGAACAGCGTCCAGCCGCCGGCGCCGAGCGAGACCGCCGCCATCTCGACCGTGCGATCCATGCCGGTTGCGGCTGCGAGCGTCAGCCGCAGCGCGAACGGAAACACGATGATGACATGCGCGATGATCAGGGCGGCAAAGCTGCCGCCGAGACCGGCCGAGGTGAAGAAGCGCAGGAAGGCGATGCCGAGCACGACATGCGGGATCATCAGCGGCGACAGGAACAGCGCCGCCAGCGCATCGCGGCCGCGGAAGCGGTAGCGCGCGATGGCGAGCGCCGCGGGCACCGCGAACAGAAGCGCGACGAGGGAGGACAGTGCACCCAGCCCAAGGCTGACCCAGAAGGCATGGATGAATTCGGGATAGTTCGCGATGGTCCTGAACCAGCGCAGCGAAAAGCCGTTGGTCGGCAGCGACAGGAAACCTTCGGGCGTGAAGGCGACGAGGCAGACCACCAGGATCGGCGCCACCATGACGATGACGAAGATGGTGTGGAAGATCAGCGCGAGCGGACCGTTCCGTCTCATCGGAACACCTCGGCATAGCGGCGCTCGATCAGCGCGTTGCTGCCGACGACGATCAGCACCAGCGCGACCAGAAGCAGCGTTGCAACCGCAGCCCCCAGCGGCCAGTTCAGCGTGTTGAGGAATTCGTCATAGGCCAGCGTCGCCGCGACCTTGAGCCGGCGGCCGCCGATGATCGCGGGCGTCGCAAAGGCGCTGGCCGAGAGCGAGAACACGATGATCGCGCCCGACAGCACGCCCGGCATGATCTGCGGCATGATGATGCGGCGGATGATGGTCACGGGCCCCGCGCCGAGCGACATCGCGGCGTTCTCGATCTGCGGATCGAGCCGCTGCAGCGCCGCCCACACCGACAGCACCATGAACGGCATCATCACATGCGCGAGCGCGATGACCATGCCGGTTTCGGTGAACATGAACGGAATCGGCGAGCGGATCGCGCCGAGCGACATCAGGAGCTTGTTGACGAGGCCGTTGTTGCCGCCGAACAGCAGCGCCCAGCCGAGCGTGCGCGCGACCACGGAGATCAGCAGCGGCCCGAGGATGACGAGCAAGAAGAAGCTCTTCCAGCGGCCGCTCATGCGGTTGAGGATGTAGGCCTCCGGCGCGCCGAGCAAGGCGGTGAGCAGCGTGGTCAGGATCGCGATCCGAAACGTCCGCCAGAACATTTCGGCGTAATAGGGATCGGTCGCGATCTCGTGCCAGTTCTTGAGGATGAAGACCGGCTCGATGCCCTTGTACTGCCCCCAGTCGTGGAACGACAGCATCACCGTCATCGCCAGCGGAATCAGCAGCACGCCGACGAACAGCATCAAGGCGGGCGCGGTCAGCGCCCACGGCGCACGCGCGCTGCGCTCCTCGGCGACCGCGCTCATGCGCCAGCCCTCGCGCGGACGCTCATGTCCTCCGGACGCCAAGTGAGGCGAACCGCGTCGCCTTCGGCCGGCTGCGCCTGCCCATCGTTCTGACGGATGACGATCGCCGGGCCGCATTCGCTGTCGCACTGAAACAGCCAGTGATTGCCCTGGAAGATTCGCGTGATGATTTTTGCGCTGAGCCCTGTATCGCCAAAGCCGATTCTTTCGGGGCGAACGCTGACGGTCACGGGCCCGCCGAGCCCGGCCGGCGCCGGCGCGCGCCAGGAGCCCGCCACCAATTGCGGCGGCGCGACGGTCCGGTCGATCGTTCCGGCAAAGTCGTTCGTCTTGCCCAAAAACTGCGAGACGAAGGCCGAGGCCGGCTTCTCATAGGTCTCTTGCGGCGTGCCGATCTGCTCGATCTTGCCCTGGCTCATCACCACGATGCGGTCGGACAGCGACATCGCCTCGTTCTGGTCATGGGTGACGAGGATCGTGGTGGTGCCGATGGTGCGCTGGATCTGGCGCAGCTCGATCTGCATCTCCTCACGCAGCTTGGCGTCGAGATTGGACAGCGGCTCGTCGAGCAGCAGCACGCTCGGCTTGATCACCAATGCGCGCGCCAGCGCCACGCGCTGCTGCTGGCCGCCGGACATGCGGCGCGGATGGCGGTCCTCGTAACCGGCGAGCCCCACCATCGCGAGTGCGGCGCGGACGCGCTCGGCCCGCTCGCTGCGCGGCACGCCACGCATCTCGAGGCCGAACGCAACGTTCTCCGCCGCGGTCATGTGCGGAAACAGCGCGTAGCTCTGGAACACGATGCCGAGGCCACGCTTGGCCGGATGGATCGCGGTGAGGTCCTTGCCCTCCAGGCGGATCGCGCCGCGCGTGGGATCGAGGAAGCCCGCGATCATCTGCAACGTCGTGGTCTTGCCGCAGCCGGACGGGCCGAGGAAGGAGATGAACTCCCCCTTCCCCACCGACAGGCTGAAGTCCTCGACCACAGTCTGCGCGCCGAACTGTTTTGCGACTCGATCGAGCTCGAGATAGGCCATGACGCTGTCTCCGCTGCGACCGATCAGCGTTCGACCTCGCGATTCCAGCGCTTGGTCCACTCCTCGCGCTTCTCGTTGATCACGGTCCAGTCCGGATTGTAGAGCTTGGCCGCGCGCTCGCCGATCGGCGCCATCTTGCCGAGCTCCGGCGGGATCACCAGCGACTTCAGCACCGGGCCGTAGCCGTAGTCCTTGAGCATCACCAGCTGGATCTTGGGATCGAGCAGCATCTTGACGAAGCTCACAGCGAGCGGCGAGGCATTCGGCTTGGTGATCGGGCAGGCAGTGGTGAGCAGCGTCGCCGCGCCTTCCTTCGGGTAGACGAAGTCGACGGGGAAGCCGGTGTTGGCGAAGCTCTGCACGCGGCCGGTGCCCCACACCGCGATCACGGCCTGGCCGGACTGGAACAGCTCGGTCATCTTGCCCGGCGACGGCTCATAGGCCAGCACGTTCGGATTGATCTGCTCCTTGAAGATCTTGAAGCCGGAATCGACATTGGTTTCGCCGCCGCCATTCATCTTCGACAGCATCACCAGCGCTTCGAGGCCGTAGGTGTTGTTGATCGGAGGGATCACGAGCTGCTTGGCGTATTTCGTGTCCTTCAGGTCGTTCCAAGAGGTCGGCGGCGCCCAGCCTTTCTCCTTGAACACCTTGGTGTTGTACATCAGGCCGGTCGCGACGATGCCGATCGCAACGGCGCGATCGTCCTTGAAACGCGCGGTGTCGTAGAGATCGGCGGGCAGGCCGTCGAGCTTGCCGCAGAAGCCGAGCTGGATCGCCTGGTACATCGGACCGTCGTCGACGATGGCGACGTCGATCTGCTGGTTGCCCTTCTGTGCCTGCAGCTTGGCCAGCGTGTCGGTGGAGTTGCCGGCGACGTATTCGACCTTGACACCGTTCTCCTTCTCAAAGGTCGGGATCACCTCGTCGCGGATGGTCTTCTCGAACGAGCCGCCGTAGCCGGCGACATAAAGCGTTTTCTGCTGGGCCGAGGCGACCGAGGGGGCGGCAATGAGCGCCGCGATGCTGACCGCTGTCAGAAGGCGAAGAGTCTTCATATGGACCGATCTCCAATACCGGAATGAGGTGACGTGCCGACGAGTCTCGCTGGCTGAAGCGCCTTCCGCATCTCCTTCCGCGCAAGCCCTCTCCAATCAGGGCTCCGGCCCCTGTTCGGCGGGTTTTGGCGCGATCTGGAGGTTTGAACCCCTCCAATCTGCCGAAAAAGCGGGCTGTCTCCAGTCCTGATGAAAAAGATCGCAGACCTATACTTCCATCGTCCAATGAATAATGGCATCCTCTGCATGCCTAAATGTTATGAACGGAATTGGGCATGGCCCGGATCAATTCGCGGCAGGTCGAGGCCTTCCGCGCGACAATGCTCACGGGCAGCGTGACCGAGGCGGCGGCGTTGATGAAGGTGACGCAGCCGGCGGTCAGCCGTTTGCTGCGCGACCTCCAGGCCCTGCTGAAAATGGAGCTGTTCGAGCGGCGCGGCACCGGGCTGGTCCCGACCGCCGCGGCGATGGCGCTCTACACCGAGGTCGAGCGCTCCTTTGTCGGCCTCGAGCGCATCACGGCGGCCGCCGAGGAAATCCGGGGACGCCGCACCGGCTCGTTGCGCATCGCTGCGCTGCCGGCGCTGGCAAACGGATATCTACCACGCCTTGCCGGACATTTCCTGATGGAGCGGCCCAATCTCAACCTCGCTTTCTTCGGCGTGATCTCGCCGATCGTGGTCGACTGGGTGCTGAACAATCAATGCGACGTCGGCTTTGCCGAGGTGCCGATCGCGCATTCCGACCTGCCGAGCCAGAGGCTGCCGGCGCCGGCGCGCGTCGCGGTACTGCCGACCGGTCATCGCCTGGCCGAGAAGGACGTGCTGGAGCCGCGCGATTTCGAGGGCGAGACGTTCATCTCGCTGTCGGCGGGATCGTCGAGCCGGCATCTCGTCGACCAGGTCTTCCACCGCCACGATGTCCGCCGCGTGCTCAGGGTCGAGACCACGCTGTCGGAGATCATGTGCGGCATGGTGTCGTCAGGATTGGGCGTCGCAATCTGCGATCCCTTTACCGCGCGGGAATTTGCGACGCGCGGCGTCGTCGTGCGCCGCTTCCTGCCGCGCATCGACTTCGAATTCTCCGCGGTGTTTCCAGCACAGCGCAGCCCGTCGCCGGTGGCGCTGGACCTGGTCGAGACCATGCGCAAGGCGTTGGCGGAGTTCGAGGAGAGCGGAGCAGCGTAAGCTTAGATCGGTGCAAGCCGCGGGCGCTCAACCTCTCCCGCTTGCGGGAGAGGTCGGCGCGCAGCGCCGGGAGAGGGTTCTCTCCACACCGGGAGTGTCTCTGTGTAGAGAGAGCCCTCTCCCCTGCCCTCTCCCGCAAGCGGGAGAGGGAGCGCACCGTCTTCGTGGCACCGGCAACACTCAGCCGTTGAACGCGGCCTGCGCCTCCGGCAGGTCCCAGATCTTGCCGATCGCGGCGGTGCCGGCGGCGGTGATCGCGGCTTCATCGGCGCCGAGATAGCGTCCCTCATCGACCAGCACGCGGCCGTCGACCATGACCTGATCGATATTGGCGCGGTTGGCGAGCGCGATCAGCGCACGGCGCGGATCGAACAGCGGCTGAAGATGCGGATGGGTGAGATCGACCACGGTGAGGTCGGCGGTCGCACCGGGCTCGATGCGGCCGAGATCTGGACGCTTGATGACGTCGGCGGCGACCGCCGTGTTCGCCTCGATCAGCTCCGGCGAGTTGGCGACATCGGCGCGCGCCGAGGTGACCTTCGAGATCAGCGACGCCGCATTGAGCTCGCCGAGCAGGTCCATGTTGTAGCCGTCGGTGCCGACCACGGTGCGCACGCCATGCTCGGCGAAGCGGCTGAACGCCGCGGTGATGCCGGCGCGCGCGAACACGCGCGGGCAGTTCAGCACGGTCATGCCGCGCGCGGCCATCAGCTTGAGATCGTCGTCGCTCGAGAACATGCAATGCGCCGCCATGAGATCGGGCGCCAGCAGGCCGAGCCAGTCCAGATATTCCGCAGGCGTACGCCCGCCATAGCGCTTGCCGATGGTCTCGACCTCGCCGCGGCTCTGCGCCATGTGCGTCGTGATGGGCACGCCGAGCTCGCGCGCCCGCACTGCGCAGGCTTTCAGCAGATCGGGGCCGCAGGTGTCGGTGGCGTGCGGGCTCATCGCCAGGCTGATGCGGCCGTCGCCGCGGTTGTTCCAGCGCTGGTAGAGCGCATCCCATGTCGCCATGTCGGCGGCGCCGTCATCACCGGAATAGCGGACCACGCCGTCGGCGCCCGCTTTGGCGTCCGACGTCGAGAACAGATAGGGCGCGCCGTAGAAGCGGATGCCCATCTCCTCGGCCGCGTCGAACATTTCGGGGATCGAGTTGCGGAACGGCTCCATCACCGTGGTGGCGCCGCCCTTGAGGAGCTGGAGGATGCCGAGCCGCGCCACCGCGAGCCGCTCTTCCGCCGACAGGATCTCGGCGCCGCGCTTGGTCAGCGGCAGCAGCACCGTATAGACGATGCTCTGGTTGTTCTTGCGGCCGTTGCCGTCCTCGCTGTGGCTACGCGCCACAGCTTCGGAGAAGCAGTGATTGTGCAGGTTGAGCAGGCCAGGCAGCACCAAGCGGCCAGGGCGATCGTAGACCTGATCCGCGCTCGGCCTGTCGCGGGTAATTGCCGCGATCTTCTTGCCTTCGACCAGAACCCAGTGATCGCGCAAGACATCCTGCGCGCCGTCTTTCCGTGACAGCACATAGCTGCCGAAGATTGCTGTGGTGCTCATGCGGGGCGTACGTTCCAGAACACGGCGGTGCCGTCGAGAATGCCGGTGATGGCTTTGCGATAGGCGGTCGGCTGCTTGTAGAGGCCGATCGGAATATAGGGGATTTCCTCGAACGCGACCGCCTGGACCTCGCGGCAGATGCGCTGCTGCTCGGCGAGCTCGGACGCCGCCAGCCACTGGCTGCGCAACTCGCCCATCTTCGTGCTCGCATACCAGCCGGCGACCTTGCCTTCGCCACGGATGTTGGTGTTGCCGGCCGGGTTGAGCCAGTCGATGCCCTGCCAGTTGCCGACCGCCGCGCTCCAGCCGCCCTGCGGAAGCGGATCCTTCTTGAGCTGGCGCTGAAGCACGACGGCGAAATCGAGCCCGGCATATTCGACGTTCATGCCGGCCTTGCGCAACGAGTCCACCGCGATCTCGCCGAGCGGCTTCTGTGCCAGCGAGTTGGTGGGGACGAGCAGCACGATCTTCTCGCCGTTGTAGCCGGCGGCCTTCAGGTCAGCCTTGACCTTGTCGTAGTTGCGCGGGCCGCGGAAGACGTCGAGACCGACGTCGCTTGCCATCGGCGTGCCTGGAGCGAAATAGCCGATCGGCGACACCTGGAAGGCTGGATCGACGCCGGCGACCGCCGTCATGAACGCGGACTGGTCGATCGCCCCTAACAGCGCGCGGCGGATGGCGGGGTTGTCGAACGGCGGCTGCAGATGGTTGAGGCGCAGCATGCAGGCGTAGCCTCTGGGGTCGAGGACGCGGGTCTCGATATCGCCGGCGGCCTTGATCACCGGGAGCAGATCATGCGGCGTGGTCTCCTGCCAATCCTGCTCGCCGGTCTGGAGCGCGGCGACGCCGGTGCCGGCATCGGGCGTGGTGGTCCAGACCACGCGATCGTAGTGCACGATCTTCGGCCCGGCGGTCCAATCCGGCTTGCCGTCCGTGCGCGGCTGGTAGCGCTCGAATTTGGCATAGGCGTTGCGCGCGCCCTGCACGCGCTCGTCGGCGAGATAGCGGAACGGGCCGCTGCCGATCACCTCGGTGAGCGGCTTGAACGGATCCTGACTCGCCAGCCGCTCCGGCATCATGAAGCAGGCATTGATCGCGGCCTTGCCGAGCGCCTGCGGCAGCAGCGGGAACGGACGCTTGAGACGGAAGCGGATGGTACGGTCGTCGGCGGCCGACAGCTCCGCGGTTGCCTCCAGCAGCTCGCCGCCAAAGCCGTCGCGCGCTGCCCAGCGGCGGATGCTGGCGACGCAGTCGCGGGCCAGCACGCGTTCGCCGTCGTGCCAGAACAAGCCGTCGCGCAAGCTGAGGTCCCACTGCAGCCCGTCGGCGGAGATGACGTGGCCCGACAGCATCTGCGGCGAGACCTGCAGCGACGAGCTCATGCCGTAGAGCGTGTCGTAGACCATGAAGCCGTGGTTTCGCGACACCTGCGCGGTCGAATAGATGGGATCGACGAAGGCGAGATCGATGACGGGGATGAAGCGCAGCGTGGACTGGGATTCAGCGCGGACGATGCCGGGCAGCGACAACGCCGGCACGGCGGCGGCGGCCTTGAGGAGCGAGCGGCGGGAGATGGACATTACGAGAGGCTCCTGACGAAATCGAACTGCATCGTTTCTTCTTACGTATTCAACAAGACCGCGCCGATCGCAGCGGACACCGCCTGCTGCGCCGGCTCGATCACGGGCACGCCGATCGCCTCCGCAATCGCCGCGCGATGCGAGGCCATGCCGGCGCAGCCCATCACCACGACATCGGCGCGGCATTGGGTGACCAGCGCGCGGCCAGCGTCGATCAGGCGGCCGCGGATATCCGCGCCCGCCGTCTCCGCCGCGCTCGCGCCGACCGACCAGCTTCCGGCATAGCGGCCATCGACGCCCATCACGCGGACCATGCGCTGCTGGCGGCGGATGCTCGACGGCGACAACGCGATGATGCCAAAGCGTTCGCCCAGCATCAGCGCGCGGAAGATGCCGCATTCGGCGATGCCTATGACCGGGCGTCCACCGGCCGCCTCGCGCACCGCATGCAGGCCGGGATCGCTGAAGCAGGCGAGCACGAACGCATCCGCATTGTCGCGCGACACGCGGTTGACCAGCGGCATGACCACGCTGTCGGCATCGCGCTGCGAGCTGATGCCGGGCGGGCCCTCGGCAAGGCCGACCACCTCGATGTCAGGCCCGCCGGCGATGCGCAGCGGCGCGACCGCGTCATCGATCGCCGCCGTCACCGACGCCGAGGAGTTGGGGTTGATGACGAGGATGCGGCGACGGGTCATTGCTTGGCTCAGCGGTTGGCCGCTTCGTGGCGCAGGAAGTTTTCCGCGATCTTCTCGCCGGTCGTGATCCAGACATCCGGGCACGACTTTGCGTAAGTGAGAAACTCGCGCAACAGGCGCAGCCGCATCGGACGGCCGCTGCATTGCGGATGCAGCACCGTCGTCACCATCGCGCCCCAGTCGCGGACCTCATCCAGTTCGTCCTTCCAGATCGAGAGCACGTGCTCCTTGGGGAAGATCGAGCGCGGGCTGAAGCGGGCGGAGAGGCCGTGCATCCAGTCGTCATAGCTCGCAGTGACCGGCAGCTCGATCGTGCCGGGCTTGCCGTCGGCGAGGCGATGGCGATAGGGCCTGACGTCGTCGCGGAACGAGGACGTGTAGACGATGCCGTGACGCACCAGCGCGACGCGCAGCTCCTCGGTGAATTCACCGTAAGGCGCGCGGTACCCGGTCGGCTTGACGCCGAGCCGCCGCTTCAGCGCCTCGAAGCCGCGCTCCAGCTCCTCCTCGATCCAGGGATCGCCGGGATCGGGCAGGAGATGGTGATAGCCGTGATGACCGATCTCGTGGCCGGCCTTGAGGATGGATTCGGCCATCGCCGGATGCGCATCGACCGACCAGCCCGTGACGAAGAACGTCGCCTTGAGATCGAGCTGGTCGAGCAGCTCCAGCAGCTTCGGCGTGCCGACGCGCGCCTCGTAACCGCCATAGCTCATGGTGATGAGCCGCTGCGCATGCAACGCGTCCTTGCTGGTCCAGGCGCTCTCCGCGTCCACGTCGAACGACAGGAACATCGCCGACTTGTACGGCTTCGGCCAGGGATATTCCGGCGCGGGATCCGCGGTGTTGGCTGGGGTGAGCGGGATGCTCTTGAGTGCCTTACTGTCCAGCATTGATGGTCGCCTTCTCTAGTCCGTTGTCGTTGAGTTTCCACTTGGCAAGCAAAGTACGATACGTGCCGTCGGCGATCAGCGCATCGACGGCTTCGAGAATGGCCTGCTGAAGTGCCTTTTCCTTGACCGGCAGGGCGATGCCCGTGAACTGCGTCGCGAAGGGATCACCGATCGGCGCATATGTGCCCGGCTCGAGATCCATCAGATAGGGCAGCGTCTCGTTGCCCTGCACGGCTGCGTCGATACGGCCCTGCCTGAGCTGGTTACGCGCATCGGCCGAGCCGTCCGTACCGACGAACTGGATCGGATTGCTGCCGCAGTTCTTCTGGCTCCACTTTTCGATCTCGGCCGGGAACATGGTGCGTCGACTGGCGCCGACCTTCTTGCCGCAGAGCGCAGCCATGTCCTTGAACTCGGACGCACGGGACTGCTGCACGAAGAATTTCGGGCCGCTGCGCAGATAATCGACGAAGGAGGCAACCTCGTGCCGGCTTGCATAGTCGGTGAAGCCGGACAGGATAGCATCCACCCGACCCGTCGAAATCGACGGCATGAACTCGGCAAAGCTGGTCTCGGTCCATTCGATCTTGACGCCGAGCTTGCGGCCGATCGCCTCGCCGAGATCGATGTCGAATCCGGACAGCGCGTTGGTGGCGGGATCGCGGAACTCCATCGGCGGATAGTTCGGCACCAGCGCCACCTTGAGGCTGCCGCGCTTGACGATGTCAGGCGGCAGCTCGATCGCCATCACCGATGCGCTCATGGCGCCCAGGAACGCCGCCGCAACCAAAAGCCTCTTCATCACCATACCCCCAATATCAGATCACAGCCGAAAGAAATGCCTTGGTGCGCTCCTCGCGCGGCGCGCCCAACACGTCCGAGGCGCGCCCCTGCTCGACGATCGCGCCCTGGTCCATGTAGACGACGCGGTCGGCGACCTCGCGCGCGAAGCCGAGCTCGTGCGTCACCACCATCATGGTCATGCCGCTTCGCGCCAGTTCCTTCATCACCGCAAGCACCTCACCGACGAGCTCGGGATCGAGCGCGCTGGTGGGCTCGTCGAACAGCATCAGCATCGGCTTCATGGCGAGCGCCCGCGCGATCGCCACGCGCTGCTGCTGGCCGCCGGAAAGCTGCGCCGGATAGGCGTCCGCTTTGGCCGCAAGTCCGACGCGACGGAGCAGCTCGAGTGCCTCGGCGCGCACCTCATCAGCTTTACGCCCCTGCACCTGGGTCGGGCCTTCCGTGATGTTCTCCAGCGCGGTCTTGTGCGGAAACAGGTTGAAGCGCTGGAACACCATGCCGGTCTTCAGCCGTTGCCGTCCGATCTCCCGCTCGCTCAGGCGATGGAGCTTGCCGCCCTGCTCGCGCACGCCCAAAAGCTCGCCGTCGAGCCAGATGCCGCCGGCATCGATCATGGCGAGCTGGTTGATGCAGCGGAGCAGCGTGGTCTTGCCCGAGCCGGAGGCGCCGATCAGGCACATCACCTCGCCGGGCCAGACGTCGAGCGAGACGCCTCTGAGAGCCTGGAACTCTCCAAAATTCTTGCTGACGGAGCGGATCGCGACGAGGGGTTTTGTCATCGCGCCAGCCGCAATGTGCCGCGTGCAAAACGGCGTTCGAGCAGCATCTGCAGCGGGGTCAGGATCGAGACCACGAGCAGGTACCAGAGCCCGGCGACGATCAGGAGCTCGATGACGCGGGAGTTGGCGTAGTAGATGTTTTCGGCGTTGTGCAGCAGCTCCGGATACTGGATGACGCTGGCGAGCGAGGTCGCCTTCACCATGCCGATGAACTCGTTGCCGAGCGGCGGGATCACCACCCGCATCGCCTGCGGCAGCACGATCCGGCGCAGCGCACGCAGCCGTCCCATGCCGATCGCCTGCGCCGCCTCATACTGCCCGATATCGACCGACAGCATGCCGGCGCGCATCACTTCGGAGGTGTAGGCGCCCTGGTTGATGCCGAGCCCGAGCAGTGCAGCGAGGAACGGCGTCATGACGTCGACGGCCCGCGCGCTCCACAGCCCGGGAATGCCGATGGTCGGAAACACCAGCGCCAGATTGAACCACAGCAGCAGTTGCAGGATCAGCGGCGTGCCGCGGAACAGCCAGGTGTAGCCGGCCGCCACCGACTTCAGCACCGGATTGGGCGACAGCCGCATGATCGCCACGACGATGCCGAGAAAGATGCCGAGCATCATCGCCAGCACCGCCATCACCATGGTGTTGACGATGCCTTCGAGGATGACCTTCACGGTCAGGAAGCGGCTGACATAGGACCACTCGATCTGGCCGTTCGCAAACGCGCGCACGATCGCCGCCAGCACGAGGACGATCAGGGCCGCGCTGATCCAGCGAAACCAGTGCGGCTCGCGCGCGATCCGCATGCCCGACAGATCGGGAAATCCCTCCGCGAGTGCCGGCGCCGGCTTCATTGCGGCGCCGCGTTCAGCATGGGCTGCGCGACCGCGTTGGCGCCGAGGCCCCATTTGTCGAGGATCGCCTTGTACGAGCCATCGGCGATCATCGCGGCAAGCTTCTCGGTCACGACCTCGCGCATGGCCGCATCATCCTTGCGGAACATGATGCCCTGATAGCCTTTCGCAAAGGCCTCGCCGACGATGCGGTATTTGCCGGGCTCCTGCGTCTGCGCATAAGGCAGCGTCTCGCTGCCTTGCACGGCAGCATCGATGCGGCCCTGCTTGAGCTGGTTGCGGACGTCGATCGAGTTCTCGCCCGGAACGTACTGGATCGCGGGCTTGCCGGCCGGCTCACAATTCTGCTTGCTCCACTTCTCGATCTCGACCGGGAAGCTGGTGCTGCGGGTGGTGCCGACCTTCTTGCCGCAGAGATCGGTCGCGTCCTTGGCGGCGTTGTCCGCCATCACGAAGAACTGCGGGCCGGTCGCGAGGTAGTCCACGAAATCGGCGGTCTCGCGCCGCGAGGCGCGGTCCGAGATGCCGGAGATGATGAAATCGGCGCGCTTGGTCTGGAGCGAGGGGATCAGCTCGGCAAACGGCGTCTCGCTCCACACGATCTTGAGGCCGCCGAGCCGCTTGGCGAGCTCGTTGGCCAGATCGATGTCGAGCCCGACCAGCTCGTTGGTCGCGGGATCGCGATATTCCATCGGCGCGTAGGTGGAGTTGACCGTGAGCTTCAGCGTGCCGGCCTGCTTGATCTCCGCCGGAAGCTCGGCGGCGCGCGCGGAGGTCACCGCAGCCAGCGCGGCAACAGCGAGAGAAAACGAGAGGCGTGTCATGTCAGCTCCTTTGCCCATGTCAGCTCCTTTGCCAGCGCCGTGCCATTTGCTCAGTCGGCGTCGAGAACGGCCGGCTCGATGACGCCGGCGCGTTCGGTGATGACCCTGTATTGCTCGGGCCGCCGGTGGGCGGCGAAGTTGAACATCTTGTCCTTGCCCTGGCGGCAGAGATCGAGATCGATGTCGGCCACGATAACCTCGTCGGCCAGCGTCTGCGCCTGCGCGACGATGCGGCCGTTGGGATCGACGATGCAGGAGCCGCCGATCAGGCCGGAGCCGTCCTCCTCGCCCGCCTTCGCCACCGAGATCGCCCAGGTCGCGTTCATGTAGGCGTTGGCCTGCGTCACCAGCGTCGAGTGGAAGGTGCGCAAGGCGCCGTCTTCCGTCGTGCCGCCATTGGGATCATAGGCCGCCGAATTGTAGCCGATGCAGACCAGCTCGACGCCTTGCAGGCCGAGCACGCGCCAGGACTCCGGCCAGCGGCGATCGTTGCAGATCATCATGCCCATGATGGCGTGAGCCCAGGCCGAGCCGGCGCGGAACGCGGGAAAGCCGAGGTCGCCATATTCGAAATAGCGCTTCTCGAGCTGCTGGTAGCGCGCGCCTTCGCGAGGCTCGACCGAACCCGGCAGATGCACCTTGCGATAGCGGCCGAGAATCTCGCCGTCGCGGTCGACCAGGATGGCGCAATTGTAGCGGCGGCCGTCCGGCGTCAGCTCGGCATAGCCGACATAGAAGCCGACACGCAGCGCACGCGCGCGGTCGAACAGCTTGGCCACGGCCGGGTTCGGCATGCCGCGCTCGAAATAATGGTTGAGTTCGTCGCCCTCCAGCAGCCAGCGCGGGAAGAAAGTGGTGAAGGCGAGCTCGGGAAACACCACGAGGCTGGCGCCGCGGCCGGCGGCCTCCTCCAGCAATGCGAGCATCCGCGCCAGCGTATGCTCGCGCGAATCTGCTTTTTGCGTCGGCCCCATCTGGGCGGCGGCGGCGCGAAGGACACGAACCAAGATTGCCTCCAATCTGTGCGCAGTGCTGCCTCAATGGGCGAATGAACCCTTTGATGCGACGCGCAAATCCGCCGCCATTACGGAGAAGCGGGGCTGCAAAATCAATTCGTTCTGCTATGATGTTTTGGCCCAGAGTATAATCGGCAGTGATATGAACCTGCGCCAGCTCGAGATCCTCCGTGCCGTCATCCGCCACCGCACCACGGTGGCGGCGGCGGACGAGCTGGCGCTGTCGCAGCCCGCGGTCAGCAACGCCTTGAAGACGATGGAGGCGCAGGCGGGCTTTGCGCTGTTCGAGCGCGTCAACAACCGGTTGTTTCCGACCGCCGAAGCGATGGCGCTCTACAAGGAGAGCGAGGCGATCTTCGCACTGCACGCCAAGCTCGAAAGCCGCGTGCGCGATCTGCGCGAGAACCGCTCGGGGCATCTCGCCATCGTGGCGACCCCGCCGCTCGCCTACAGCATCATTCCTTCCGCGCTGTCGGGCTTTTTGCGCCGCCGTCCCGAGACGCGCGTGTTCTTCGACGTGCGACGCTATGAGGGCATCATCGAGGGCGTGCTCAGCCGTGTCGCCGAGCTCGGCTTCGCGCTCGGGCTGACGCATCATCCCGGCATCGCGCACGAGGTTGTGCACACCGGAGAGATGGTCTGCGTGTTGCCGCCGCAGCACCCGCTCGCAGGCAAGCCGGTGATCTCGGCCGCTGACCTGTCCGGCCTGCCCTTCATCGGGCTCGAGCGCGGCACGCGGCTTGGCGAAGCCGTGCGCGACAGCTTTGCCCGGGCCGGCGCGCCGTTCCAGCCGACCGTCGAAGTTCGCTACTGCAACACGGCCTGCGTGCTCGCCGCCGCCGGCGTCGGCGCCGCGGTGGTCGACCCGTTCTCGCCGCGGCAGAACGGCGGCAGCGGCCTCGTCGTCCGGCCGTTCACGCCGACGACCCACGCGGTCGCCTATATGCTGTGGTCGGAGGCCGAGCCGCTGTCGCGCCTCGCCAAGGCCTTTCTCAACGAAGTGCGCAAGGAAAGCGCGCTGCTGGAGCGCACAGCGCCACACCAGCAACATGGGGCAGAAAGCGACTGAGCTTCGCAACCTTTTTATCCGGGGGGCACATGGCACGCATCACCATCATCGAGACCGGACAGGTCCCGCCAAAATATCGCGAGCAGCACGGCTCGTTTCCGGACATGTTCGAACGGATGATCCGCACCGAGGATCCGTCGGCGACGGTCGAGGTCGTCAGCATCCCCAACGGCGATGCGCTTCCCGATCCCGGCAAGCTCGAAGCGGTGCTGATCACAGGCGCTGCCGCCGGCGTCTATGACGGGCTCGACTGGATCGCGCCGCTGGAGGACTTCGTCCGCAAGGCCTACACCAACAAGACACCGATGGTGGGCGTCTGCTTCGGCCATCAGCTGATCGCGCAGGCGCTCGGCGGCACCGTGCGCAAGTCCGAGAAGGGCTGGGGCATCGGCCGCCACGTCTATCAGGTGCTGCCGGAAAACGGCGTCGTCGACGGCGAAGCGGTCGCCATCGCCGCCTCGCATCAGGACCAGGTGATCGAGCCGCCGAACGATGCGCTGACGATCCTCTCCTCCGAGTTCACCCCGCATGCCGGCCTGCTCTATGCCAACGGCGCAACGCTGACCGTGCAGCCGCATCCGGAGTTCGACGTGGGATTTGCCGAGGTGTGCTGCGACCTGCGCGACGGCAAGGCGCCGGAGGACGTCGTGGCCACGGCACGGGCATCGCTGGTGCAGCCGATGGACAGCGCGAAGCTCGGTGGGGCGATTACGCGGTTTTTGGCAAGGCGCGCGGCGCCTTAGTTGCACACTTCTTAGCTCTCTCCCCTTGAGTGTCCCCATAGATGGGGCATAATTGTCCTCTGGACGCTTAAGGCTGGATGGGGAATGAGCCCAATTCGTCGCACGATAAGCCTGATGTTTGCACTTGCCTTGATCGTCGTAGGGCTGGTGGCTCTAATATATCTTCTGTTGTTCGCGCTCGCGTGGAAGGGCTGGATGGTAATGGCCGCCGGTTTCGTGACGGCGCTAGGCTGCATGTGGTTCTGGGAGGACTTCCCAAAAGCGACAGCCAAGAGCAGTGAGGGCGGTTAAATAATCAGAACGGATCAGTCCCCAACCCCGGCACATCCGCCGGCCGCGGCCCCGGCGCGGCCCAATGAAAGCGGCGGTCCTTCTCCGCAATCGCGATGTCGTTGATCGACGCCTCGCGGCGTTTCATCAGGCCGTGCTCGTCGAACTCCCACTGCTCGTTGCCGTAGGAGCGGTACCACTGGCCGTTTGCATCGTGCCATTCGTACTGGAAGCGCACCGCAATGCGGTTGCCATCGAAGGCCCAGAGATCCTTGATCAGGCGGTAGTCCTGTTCCTTCTCCCATTTGCGGGTGAGGAAGGCGACGATGGCTTCGCGGCCCTGAAACACTTCGGATCGATTACGCCAGCGGCTGTCCTCGGTATAGGCGAGCGAGACCCGCACCGGATCGCGTGAATTCCAGGCATCCTCGGCCATGCGGGCCTTCTGCGCGGCGGTCTCTCGGGTAAAGGGCGGAAGCGGCGGGCGCGACATGATGGCCTCATCGGTTGGCGGGAGCGGCAATCTACGCCGGCATGCCGCGGAGTCGAGAGGCCATCGCCTATCGAGCGATCACGAAACCAGATCGGCCTTCATCAAGGTGCGGATCGATTTCGGGATCGGCTGGGCGCGGCCACCGCTGATGAAGGCGACGCGCACCTCGGCTTTCACCAGCACGTCATCGCCGCGCCGCACTTCCTGCGCCAGCATGATCGAAGCGCCCTTCACCGCGATCGGCCACGTCACGACGTCAAGCACGTCGTCCATCCGCGCGGGCTTGAGGAAGTCGAGGTGCATCGAGCGCACGACGAAGGCAAAGCCCGCGCCTTCCGTCTCCACCTGCTCGAACAGCGCCTGCTGCTCGGCGCCCATCAGCCGGAGATGATTGGTCCGGCCGCGCTCCATGTAGCGCAGATAATTGGCGTGATAGACGATGCCGGAAAAATCCGTGTCCTCGTAATAGACGCGGACCTGCATATGGTGGCGGCCGTCGCGGATCTCGCCGTCGAGATGGGCAGTCACGTCGCGAGCCTCTTCGCTTGTCGCTGTCGGCCCGTTTTGCGCAAAAACCGCGGTCCGCGCAAGCGTATTAGGACACAACCGGCGCGGCCCGCCCCAGCGTCACCTCAACGATCTCCGGCGGCACCCCGACGCGGACCGGCATGATGCTGCAGCCGAGGCCGCCAGAGATGATGACGTCGCATTTCAGCCTGACATGACCATAGGCAAGCCGCAGCCCCTGCTGCTTCGGAACGGCCGGCGACCAGCCGAGCAGGCGGACCTGGCCGCCATGGGTGTGGCCGGACAGTTGCAGCGCGACGCGCGCGGGCACGCGCGGTGCGACGTTGGGCTCGTGTGCGAGCAGGATGACGGGCGCATCGTCGGTGACCTTGGCGAGCGTTGCCGTGAGATCGTCGGCGCCGAAGCGCCCCGTGCTGCGGAAACGCCGCGCCGGCAGGAAGGCGAGCTGATCGCCGAGCCCGGCGAGCCAGAAGGAGCGGCCGTCCTTGCTGAGGCGCACGGCGTCGTTCTCGTAGACGGGAATGCCGGCCGCCTCCAGCGCGCGGTGCGCGACCGTCGGTCCTTGCCCGGCCTGCTGCACGACCCTGTCGACCCAATAGTCGTGATTGCCCATGACGGCGTGAACGCCGAGCGGCGCTTTCAGGCCGGCGAGCACCCTCGCCCATTCGCTCGACGGAATGAAGCGCGTGACCTGGTGAAGGCCGGCGACATAATCGCCGAGCAGCACGATGAGGTCGGGCTTGAGCGCGTTGGTGCGATCGACGATGCCTTCTATGCGCTCCAGCGACATCCAGGGATCGCAGGCATGGATGTCGGCGATCGCGGCAATCTTCAGCGGAAAATCCGCGGGCCATTGCCGCGGGGTCGGATGATAGCGGGTGACACGGAGCCGCAGCATCGGTTCGACGCCGACGCCGTAGGCCGCGCTAGAGACGCCGAGGGCTGACAAGGCCCCGATGGACCGGATAAAACGACGCCGTGTGATCATGGAAGCCCGATGGTGATGCAGCTTCTTGATGCGGTCCGATTGGAGCGGAATTGGGGTGCGCTCGTGCAGACCGTCTGCATCTGCGTGCAGAAGCCTGCACAAAACTTACCAGCGGCTCTCGCCGACCAGTGCATCCAGCCGCGTCTTCAGCTCGTCGGACGCCCGATAGTACCAGACACCGCCGAGCAGGTCACGAAAACGTTGGTTGATCCGCGCCTCGTGCTCGATGCGGTCGATCGTGCCGGAGCTGATTACGTCCTCGAGAGGCCCCGCGGCCAGCAGTGCCAGCAGCACCGGATTGGACTCGATGTTCAGGATTTCGAGGATGAGGTCGATCATCCCATCGGGATCTTCCTCGCGCAGGTCGCGCTCGAAATCCATGATCGTGAACAGATTGTCATCCTGGTCGCGCTCGGATTTCGAATATTGCTCGACCCATGCGCGGGCAAGCTCGGCAACCGACATGCTGGCGCAATCGAGCGGCTTGCGCGGCGTGCGCTGCGCCAGATGATCGGTCTGCCAGCCCTCGCTGTCGGCAACGCGCGCAATGCGGGGCATCAGCGGGTCGTCGGGATCACCATGCACGCCGCCGAGCAGCCAGCGCAGGCGGCCATTGTGCGCGGCTTCGCGCTCGATCTGTGCGATCACATCCGGGCCGTGCGCATAGAGCAGCGCCAGCAGGAACTTGTCGTTGAGCTGCATCACCGTCGGCTTGTCGGCCTCCGTCTTCAGCACTTCCAGCACGAGATCGAGCGCAGCCTGCGGCAGGCGATGCGGCAGATGGTCGAAATAGAGTTTGATGGCCCAGATGCTGCCGGCCTGGTCGCGCCGGCTGACGCGCTGGAGCGCGCACCACATCGACGCCAGCTCACTGACCGGCAGGGAATCGAGGAATGCCTCGGTCCTGTCGGGCGTGCGCAGCTCAGGCGCCGCCGCGACGGTCTCGAGCAATCCGGTCTTGTCCGCTGGCGCCATTCCTTCCCACTCCGATCCAACAGCGGCGATGCCGTTCGCCGCGCGTTCGGATTAGTGATCGAATGAAACCGGCGGGTTCATCGGCTGCGGCGATCAGTCGTCGCTCTCGTCTGTCCCGAACAGGCCGAACTGCGCCGCATCGCGATTGGGCTCGGCGAGGCCGAGATGGCGGAAGGCATGCGAGGTGAGGAGCCGGCCGCGCGGAGTGCGCTGGAGATAGCCGCACTGGATCAGATAGGGCTCGATGATGTCCTCGATCGCATCGCGCGGCTCGGAGAGCGCCGCGGCCATGGTCTCGACACCGACCGGGCCGCCGCCATAGTTGAGAGCGATAGTCGAGAGATAGCGGCGGTCCATGGCATCGAGACCCGCGGCGTCGACCTCGAGCGCGCTCAGCGCGTGATCGGCGATCTTGCGATCGATCGTGTCGGCATTCGCCGCCGAGGCAAAATCGCGCACGCGGCGCAGCAGGCGCCCGGCGATGCGCGGCGTGCCGCGGGCGCGGCGCGCGATCTCGTTGGCGCCATCCGCGCTCATGCCGACATTGAGCACGCGCGCGCCGCGGCTGACGATGCTCTCGAGCTCCTCGATGGTGTAGAAGTTGAGCCGCACCGGAATGCCGAAGCGGTCGCGCAAGGGATTGGTGAGCAGGCCTGCACGCGTGGTGGCGCCGACGAGGGTGAATTTCGACAGCTCGATCTTGACCGAGCGCGCCGCCGGGCCTTCGCCGATGATGAGGTCGAGCTGGAAGTCCTCCATCGCGGGATAGAGCACCTCTTCCACTGCCGGGCTGAGGCGATGGATCTCGTCGATGAAGAGCACGTCGCGCTCTTCGAGATTGGTGAGGAGCGCTGCGAGATCGCCGGCCTTGGCGATCACAGGACCCGAGGTGGCACGAAAGCCGACGCCGAGTTCTTTCGCCACGATCTGCGCCAGCGTGGTCTTGCCGAGGCCGGGGGGACCGACGAACAGCACGTGGTCCAGCGCCTCGCCGCGCTTGCGCGCCGCCTCGATGAAGATCGAGAGGTTCTTGCGCGCCTGCTGCTGGCCGACGAAATCGGACAGCGATTGCGGACGCAGCGCGGTGTCGCCGACATCGTCGCTGCGGCGCTCGGGCGACACCATGCGGTTGGCCTTGGGATCGCTCACTTCGCCAGCTCCTTCAGGCCGAGGCGAATGAGCTGCGCCGTTTCGGCGCCTTCACCCGCACTGCGCGAGGCCGATGCAATCGCAGCGGCGGCCTGCGGCTGGCCGTAGCCGAGATTGACCAGTGCGGAGATCGCGTCCGCCACCGGGCGCGGCGCGCGCTGGTCGTCGACGGCGCCGGCGAGATGCACGACGGCCGGATCGACATTGGCGAAGGCCGGTGCCTTGTCCTTCAATTCGGTGACGATGCGCTCGGCGACCTTGGGACCAACCCCGGGCGTGCGCGACACTGCGGCCTTGTCGCGTAGCGCAATGGCGTTGGCGAGATCGGAAGGCTGCAGCGTGCCGAGCACCGCGAGCGCGACCTTGGCACCGACGCCCTGCACGGTCTGGAGCAGGCGAAACCATTCGCGCTCCTGATCGGTGCGGAAGCCGAACAGTTTTATTTGATCCTCGCGGACATAGGTCTCGATCGACAGCACGGCGGCTTCGCCGGGCGAAGGCAGGTGCTGCAAGGTGCGTGACGAGCAATGCACCTGATAGCCGACGCCGCCGACGTCGAGGATGACGAAATCCTCGCCGTAGGTGTCGATCAGGCCCTTGAGCTTGCCGATCATAACCCCGCCACCTTCAGCCTGAGCGCCGTGCTCTGGCGGTGATGGGCGTGGGTGATGGCGATGGCGAGCGCGTCGGCAGCATCCGCGGACGGCGGCTCGGCTTTCGGCAGCAATATCTTCAGCATCATCGCGATCTGTTGCTTGTCGGCGTGGCCGGCACCGACCACCGTCTTCTTGACCTGGTTCGGCGCATATTCGGCAACCGCAATGCCGAACATTGCAGGCGCCAGCATGGCGACGCCGCGGGCCTGGCCGAGCTTCAGCGTCGCAACGCCGTCCTTGTTCACAAAGGTCTGCTCGACCGCGGCTTCCATCGGCTGGTGGCTGGACAGGACCGAAGCGAGCCCCTCGTGGATCGCGAGCAGCCTGCTCGACAGCGGCAGATCGTCCGGCGGCTCCACTGAGCCGCAGGCGACGTAGATCAGGCGATTGCCCTCAGCCTCGATCACGCCCCAACCGGTGCGGCGCAGGCCGGGGTCGATGCCGATGATGCGAACGGGGCCACGAATCGGGAGCGCAGTCATGGGCCAGTGATAGCGGCTGGCCGCGGCGGGGGAAACAGAAACAGAACGGAAGTAACAGGGGAAGTGGGAGCTACCCACCACAGGTACGCCGTCATACCCCGCGAAGGCGGGGTATCCAGTACGCCGCAGCTTATCCGTATTTCCTCTGGCGTCTCTGGAATACTGGGTCGCCCGGTCAAGCCGGGCGACGACAGCGGAATTCGGAACTGACTGTCAGCCGCCCATCTTCGCAACAAGCGCGTCCGACACCTCGAAATTGGCGTAGACGTTCTGGACGTCGTCGTGCTCGTTGAGCAGGTCCATCAGCTTCAAGAGCTTCTCGCCGGTCTCGTCGTCGACCGCCACCGTGTTCTGCGGCTTCCAGATCAGCGCGGCCTTGCGCGGCTCGCCGAACTTGGCTTCCAGCGCCTTGGCGACGTCGCGATAGCTTTCGGTCGAGGCGTAGATCTCGTGGCCGCCTTCGCCGGAGACGACGTCGTCGGCGCCGGCCTCGATCGCGGCATCGAGCACCGCATCGTCATCGGCGACGCTGCGGTCGTATTCGATGATGCCGGTGCGGTCGAACATGAAGGAGACCGAGCCGGTTTCGCCGAGATTGCCGCCGGATTTGGTGAAGAAGGAGCGGATGTCGGAGGCGGCGCGGTTGCGGTTGTCGGTCAGCGCCTCGACGATGACGGCGACGCCGCCGGGGCCATAGCCCTCGTAGCGGATCTCGTCATAGTTCTCGCCGTCGCTGCCGAGCGCCTTCTTGATGGCGCGTTCGATATTGTCCTTCGGCATGTTCTCCTGGCGCGCGGCGATCACGGCGGCGCGCAGGCGGGGGTTCATGGCGGGGTCGGGCGTGCCGAGCTTGGCCGCGACGGTGATTTCCCGCGCCAGCTTGCCGAACAGTTTCGACTTCTGCGCATCCTGCCGCCCCTTGCGGTGCATGATGTTCTTGAATTGGGAATGTCCGGCCATGCGTGGTCTCTTGTGGAATAGTCAGCCAAAGGTGAGCGTGGGAAGCGCGGCCTTATAGGCCGCCAACCCACCGGAATCAAAGGGCCGTGAGGCTTCAAGGTAGCACTGTAGAGATAGCCACCCCAACGGTCCGTGCCCAGATGTCGGGCATTGTTAACCCTGATTTCATTCCGGACTGCGAAAATACCGTCCGCCCGCCCCCCGACAAGAGAGACCTGATGGCATTCGGATTGTTTCGGAAGCGTCTGCCTGATGCGGCTGCGCCGGCGGCCACCCCGCAGACTGCGCGGCCGGCGGCCATGTCCGAGCCCGGCCCGGCCCATGAGGGCGATTCGGCCAGGGAAATCCTGGAACTGCTGGAACTCGAGCTCGGGGCCATGATCCGCCAGCTCGAGCGCGCCGCCAATTCGGTGGCCGGCGGCGCCGAAGCGACCGCCGCGACACTTTCCGCCATTCGCGACCGCACCGACGCCCTGACCGGCCGCACCAACGCCGCCCAATCGACCGCATCGACCTTCGCCCATGCCGCCGACAAGTTCACCCAGTCCGCGCAAGGCATCGGGGCGCAGGTCCGGGAGGCCGGCAAGCTCGCCGACGAGGCCAGCGCCGCAGCGCAAGAGGCGCGCGCCAATGTCGACCGCCTGCGCGAGTCCTCCGCCGCCATCGGCAACGTTGTCAACCTGATCGCGCAGATTGCGCGGCAGACCACGCTGCTCGCGCTCAACTCGACCATCGAGGCCGCGCGCGCGGGCGCCGCGGGCAAGGGATTTGCGGTGGTCGCGACCGAAGTGAAGGCGCTCGCGGTGCAGACGCAAGGCGCGACGGAAGAGATCACAAAAAAGATCGACGCCCTGCAGCGCGATGCCGCCGGCTCGGCGGAGGCCGTGCACCGCATCTCGCAGGCGATCGAGGCGATCCGCCCGGTGTTCGAGACCGTCAATGGCGCGGTGGCCGAGCAGAACGCCACCACGAGCGAAGTCTCGGGCAATGCCGCGAGCGCCTCGGACTTCATCATCTCGGTCGGCGAAAGCGCGGCCGAGATCGACGCCGCGACCAAGGCGGCCGAGACCCATGGCGAGAGCGTCGCCAGCGCCGGCAAGGCGGTCACCACCTTCGCCCGGAAGCTGAAATCGCGCTGCGCGGTGCTGCTGCGCCAGAGCGAGCATGACGACCGCCGCAAGACCGAGCGGCTGCCCTGCCATCTCAAGCTCGAGAGCCTGCGCGGCGTGATGCCGGTCTATGAAATTTCGATGGAGGGCGTGCTGATCGGCGGCGCAGACGCTGGCCGGCTGGCGCCGCAGGCGATCATCGAAGGCACGCTCGAACAGGTCGGTGCCTGCCGCCTGCGCGTGACGGAGCAATCCAAGGCCGGCGCCCGCGCGCAATTCGTCAACCCCAATGCCGAGCTCTGCGAGAAGATCGAGGACAAGCTCTGGTCGATCCACGAGGAGAACACCGAGTTCGTCACCCGCGCGATGGAGGCAGGCAATGCGCTGACCGCGATCTTCGAGCAGGCGGTCGCGCGCGGCGAGATCAAGGTCGACGACCTCTTCGACACCGACTATGTCGAAATCGCCGGCACCAATCCGCAGCAATTCCGCACCCGCTATCTGGACTGGGCCGATCGCGCGCTGGCGGCGTTCCAGGAAGCCTTCCTCGCCAAGGACCCGCGCATGGCGTTCTGCGCCATGGTCGACCGCAACGGCTTCCTGCCGGTGCACAACAAGATCTATTCGCATCCGCAGCGGCCGGGCGATGTCGCCTGGAACACGGCCAACTGCCGCAACCGGCGCATCTTCAACGATCCGGCGGGGCTCGCCGCCGCACACAACCAGCGCTCGTACCTGGTCCAGAGCTATGCCCGCGACATGGGCAACGGGAACACGGTGATGATGCGCGAGATCGACGTGCCGATCCGCGTCAAGGGCCGGCACTGGGGCGGATTCCGCACCGCTTACAAGCTGTAATGCCCTCTCTCGTGCACTCCTGGGCAAGACGCCGTCCGCGAATCATCCTCTAAAGTCGAATCTGGAATGGGAATGCCGCGGAGAGCCGCTTCTCGGCTCTGACTGGAGAAAGCCCGTACATGTCCCTTGCACAACTTGCAGTACTGGACACCGGATCCAACCGGACGCTTGCCGAACGGCTGATCGACCAGCTCGCCGACCGCATCGGCGGTCTCGGCGTCGAGCTCGCCGACATTGCCGGCAACGTCCAGGAAGTCGCCAACCGCGTCGCCAACCAGTCGGAACGGTTCCATCACCTGCAGAAGACGGCGGAGACGATGGTCTCGGCCAATCACGACATCGCCAACGCATCGCAGGCGGTGCAGACGACGACGTCCGCGGCGGTCGGCGAGATCGCGCAGTCGCGCAGCGCTGTCGATACCGCCGTCAGCCACATCTCCGAACTGGTCGCGGCCGTGGAGCGGATCGAGGCGCGCCTCAGCGCGGTGGGCTCGGCGCTGGCGCAGGTGGCAAAGGTGTCCGGCTCGATCGAGGCGATCGCGAAGCAGACCAACCTGCTCGCGCTCAACGCAACCATCGAAGCCGCGCGCGCCGGCAATGCCGGCCGCGGTTTTGCGGTGGTCGCGAGCGAAGTGAAGAATCTCGCGGAAGCGACCCGCCAGGCCACGCATCAGATCTCCGACACCGTGCGCGATCTCGACGGCCAGATCGAAGGCCTGATCGGCGAAAGCAGCGACGCCTCGCAGCGCGCCAAGACCGCCGGCGAGGGTGCGCAGCAGATTTCCGGCATCATCTCGCGCGTCCAGCAGGGCTTCGCCTCCGTGGAAGCGGAGATTGACAGCGTCACGCGCGCGGCGACCTCCAATCTCGGGCACTGCGACACCGTCATCAGCGAGCTCAACGAGCTCGCCAAGGGCGTCGACCTGTCCTCGCGCGATCTTAGGAACGCCGACCAGCGGGTGGCCAAGCTGCTCGACGCCTCCGAAGGCCTGATCGCGCTGATCGCCGACAGCGGCGTGGAGACGTCGGACGCGCCGCTGATCCGTGTCGTGGTCGAGACCGCCAAGCGGATCTCGGCCGAGTTCGAGGCCGCGATCGACCGCGGCGAGATCACGCTCGACCAGCTCATGGACGAGAAATACCGCGAGATCCCCGGGACCGATCCAAAGCAGTACAACACGGCCTATGTCGAGTTCACCGACCGCGTGCTGCCCGCGATCCAGGACCCGATCCAGAAGTCCGATCCGCGCATCGTGTTCTGCGTCGCCTGGGCCAAGGGCGGTTACCTGCCGACCCACAATCCGAACTACCGCCTGCCGCAGGGCAAGGACCCGGTCTGGAACAACGCCAACTGCCGCAACCGCCGCCTGTTCACCGATCGCGCGGTGAAGAAGGTCGCGGCCAACACCAAACCCTTCCTGCTCCAGACCTATCGCCGCGACATGGGCGGCGGGCAGTTCGTGCTGATGAAGGACCTGTCCTCGCCGATCGTGATCCGCGGCAGGCACTGGGGCGCCTTCCGGATGGGCTTTCGCCAGAGCTGACGGCCGCCGCGACGGCGTTGCGCCGTCCCTGAATAAAAAAGCTCGAAAACAACCCCATGCACAGTAGCCGGGGTGTGCGGAATCAATGGCTTGGAGCAGGATGAAGAGACTCAGCTAGCGCCCCGACGGAGGTGCGTTCCCTCCCCCCTTGCGGGGGAGGGCTAGGGAGAGGGGTAGCCCAGCAACAGGTGCCCGTTGTTGATGACGCACCAAGGGCGAATGCGCGACGGAACGAGTCCCCGTGTGGCACCCCTCTCCCTGCCCCTCCCCCGCAAGGGGGGAGGGAACGGAGAGAGTTGTGCCATGCCGTCAGCCGAGCCAGATCGGACTTCGACTCATCAAACTGCACGCGCCTTGCGAGTCCGTTGCTCCGTCGGGCAAAACAGGAGCATGATGTCATCATCGCGCACGTCGGCTATCCGGCAAATCGGCCATTGCGATTGATCCGTCGAACGACCGTGCTCGCCGTCCGACTTTTCCAATCGCACGACTTTCGTCATTGCACGGCTTTGCGCTTTCGCACGATCGTCTGCGGCGACCATCGACGCTCGCGACGAAAATGCGTCAAAACATGACGATTATCATATCACTTAGCTCATAACCGTTGCAGCGATCGCCGCACAAATTCGTGAACGTCATGGTCTGACGCGCTAAGCGCGCAAATATGCATTGCTGCGAATTTGGAAGCTTCATCGTTGCGCATCGATATGATTATGGTCGCGCGCAAATCGCCGACGCCGCAAGCGCTCGTCGAGCAAGGGGATGCACATGGCAACAACTCTCACCATCAACGGCGAAACGAAATCGTTCGACGCGCCACCTGAAATGCCCTTGCTGTGGGTGCTGCGCGACATCCTCGGCATGACCGGCACCAAGTTCGGCTGCGGCATCGCCCAATGCGGCGCCTGCACGGTGCATGTCGACGGCAAGGCGGTACGCTCCTGCGTGCTGCCGGTCAGTGCCGTCGCGAACCGCACTGTGACCACCATCGAGCATGTCGGCAGCACGCCTGCGGGCGCGAAGGTGCAGAAGGCCTGGCTCGAGGCCGAAGTGATCCAGTGCGGCTATTGCCAGTCCGGCCAGATCATGGCGGCCGCGGCGCTGCTGGCGGCAACGCCCAACCCTGACGATGCCGACATCGATGCCGCGATGGCCGGCAACATCTGCCGCTGCGGCACCTATGTGCGCATCCGCGAGGCGATCAAGCACGCGGCCAACGGCCGGCAGTCGTGAGGTCCGCCATGAATGCACACAACAACCTCTCCCGCCGCGCGCTTCTCACCGGCGGTCTCGCCACCGGCTTCCTGCTCGCCTTCCATCTGCCGCTGCGCGCCGCCGCCAACGAGCCGGCGCAACGCGACGTGACCGACGGCAAGTTCGCGCCCAACGCCTTCATCCGCATCGACGAGACCGGCCGCACCGTGCTGATGATGCCGCAGGTCGAGATGGGCCAGGGCACCTACACCTCGATCTCCGCCGTGCTCGCCGAAGAGCTCGATGCCGACTGGAGCAAGGTCGAGGTCCAGCACGCCCCGCCCAACGACAAGCTCTACGGCAACCCGACCTTCGGCCTGCAGGTCACCGGCAACTCCAACTCGATCCGCGCCTGGTGGCTGCCGCTGCGCAAGGCCGGCGCCACCGCGCGCGCGATGCTGGTGCAGGCCGCAGCCGCCCAATGGGGCGTCGAGCCCGCCAGCTGCACGGCAACGAAGGGCGAGGTCGCGCATGCCGCGAGCAGCCGCAAGCTCGCTTACGGCGCGCTGGCGCTCGCCGCGCAAGGCCAGACGCCGCCGAAGGATGTCGCGCTGAAGGACCCCAAGGACTTCGTCATCATCGGCCAGCCGCTGAAGCGGCTCGACACGCCTGACAAGGTCAACGGCAAGGCCGTCTACGGCATCGATGCGATCCTGCCCGGCATGAAGTTCGCGACCGTGGCCGCCTGCCCCGTGTTCGGCGGCAAGGTCGGCAAGGTCGACGACAGCGCCGCGTTAAAACTCCCCGGCGTGCGCAAGGTCGTGGTGCTCGACGACATGGTCGCCGTGATCGGCGATCACATGTGGGCGGCCAAGAAGGGCCTCGAAGCGCTCAAGATCGAGTGGAACGAGGGACCGAACGCGGAGATCACCACGAAAGACATCTGGGACGATCTGCGCAAGGCCAGCCAGAAGGACGGCGCGATCGCCAAGTCGGACGGTGACATCGCCAAGGCGCTGGCCAGCGGCGACAGGTTCGAGGCGGCTTACGAGCTGCCGTTTCTGGCGCATGCGTCGATGGAGCCGATCAACGCTACCGTCCACGTCAGGCCGGATGCCTGCGAGATCTGGACCGGCACGCAGATCATGACGCGCGTGCAGTCGGAGGCGGCGAAGGCCGCGGGCCTGCCGGTCGACAAGGTGATCGTCAACAACCATCTGCTCGGCGGCGGTTTCGGCCGCAAGCTCGAGCCCGACATGGTGATCGCGGCGGTGAAGATCGCAAAACAGGTCGACTACCCCGTGAAGGTGGTGTGGACCCGCGAGGAGGACATCCAGCACGACGTCTATCGTCCGGTCTATCGCGACCAGATCACGGCGTCGCTGGTCGACGGCAAGATCGCGGGCTGGAAGTACAAGGTCGCCGGCTCCGCCGTGCTGGCACGCTGGCTGCCGCCGGCGTTCCAGAAGGGCATCGACATCGACGCAATCGATGCCGCGGTCGATGCGCCCTACGACTTCGCCAACTTCCACGTCGAATATGTCCGCGCCGAGCCGCCGGCGGTGCCGACGGGCTTCTGGCGCGGCGTCGGCCCCAACAACAACGTGTTCGCGGTCGAATGCGCGATGGACGAGCTCGCGCGCAAGGCCGGCAAGGACCCGATCGAGTTCCGCAAGTCCATGCTGACCAAGAACCCGCGCATGCTCGCGGTGCTCAATCAGGTCGCGGAGAAATCCGGCTGGGGCCAGCCCCTGCCCGCACGCGTCGGCCGTGGCGTCTGCGTGCAGCCGTCATTCGCCAGCTTCATCGCGACGGTGGTCGAGGCCGAGATCGACGACATCGGCGAGATCGTGCTCCGCCGGATCACCTCGGTGGTCGACACCGGCATCGCGGTCAACCCTGATACGGTGAAGGCGCAGATCGAGGGCGGCCTGATCTTCGGCCTCACCGCCGCACTCTATGGCGAGATCACCATCGACAAGGGCCGCGTGCAGCAGTCGAACTTCCACGACTACCGCATGATGCGCATCAACGAGACGCCGAAGATCGAGGTGATCGTCGTGAAGAGCGGCGAGGCCCCCGGCGGCATCGGCGAGGCCGGCGTCAATGCCGGACCGCCGGCGCTGCGTAACGCGATTTACGCGGCAACAGGCGTGGCGCTGCGGCGCCTGCCAATCGATCGGAAACTGCTGGCTGCGGGGAAGAAGGCATGAGCGGCAGGATGCGTATCCTCACGAGCCTCATTGTGATCGCCATCGTCGCGGTGGCGCTCGGAGTCTGGATCATCCGCGGGCCCGGCCCGCTCGACTTTGCCGGCGGCAGCAAGGTGGCGCTGGCGGACTATCGCGCCGGCAAGCCCACGGGCGTACCGGCCAGGCTGGAGAAAGCGAGCCTGGTCGAGCGCGGTGAGTATCTCGCCAAGGCCGCCGACTGCATGGTCTGCCACACCAAGCCGGGCGAGAAGGACTATTCCGGCGGCCTCGCCTTCAAGCTGCCGTTCGGCACGCTCTATTCGACCAACATCACGCCGGACAAGGACACCGGCATCGGCAATTACAGCGACCAGGATTTTCTGAACGCGGTCCAGCACGGCCAGCGCCGTGACGGCGCGCGGCTCTATCCGGCGATGCCCTACGCGTCCTACACCTTCATGACGGACGAGGACGTGCTGGCGGTGAAGGCCTATCTGTTCAGCCAGCCGGCGGTGCGGGCCAAGGCGCCTGATAACACGCTGTCGTTCCCGTTCAACCAGCGCTGGGCGATGATGGTCTGGTCGGCGGTGTTCAATCCGGACACGCGCTTCACGCCGGATACCTCGAAGAGCCCGGAGTGGAACAGAGGTGCGTATCTTGCGGAGGCGCTGGCGCATTGCGGCGAGTGCCACACGCCGCGCAATCTCGGCTTCGCGCTCGACAACCGCAAGAAATTCGCCGGCGCGATCACCGCGGGCTGGCGCGCCTTCAACATCTCCTCGGATAAGGCCACTGGTCTCGGCAACTGGAGCGACCAGGATCTGATCTCGTACCTGTCACTCGGCCATGCACCGGGGCATGGCTCGGCCTCGGGGCCAATGGGTGAAGCGGTCGATCACAGTTTTAGCCAGTTCGCGCCCGAAGACATCAGCAGCATCGTTGCCTACCTGCGCAGCGTGCCGCCGCAGCCCTCGCCCGACCTGCCCGCCACCACGGCACCCGTCGCCCCCGCCTCGCATCGCGACGGCGTCACGGCGGACGCGCGCGGCAAAAAAGTGTTCGCCAGTGCCTGCGCCAGCTGCCATGGCTGGAGCGGCGAGAGCCCGGTCTCGCCGATGGCAACGCTGACCGGCACCTGGGCCGTCAACGACCCCGCCGCCACCAACGTCGCGCAGATCGTGATCTCGGGCACCAAGCGGCATACGCCGGATGGCGCGCTGTCGATGCCCGCGTTCGGCAATGCCTATACCGACGACGAGATCGCGGCGGTGGCGAACTACGTCACGGCGCGGTTCGGTGCGAAGGGCTCGAAGCTGACGGCGAAGGACGTGGCGGAGCTGCGGGGGCAGACGGCGGAGTAGCGTAAGGCGAGATTGACGAGTGATCGCACGTCAATCTCCGCCGTCGTCCCGGACTAGCGCAGCGAAGCGAAGCGCAGATCCGGGACCCATACCCACAGGGAGTGGTTTGGCGAAGACTCGGAGTGGGAGCTGTGCCCCACACTACTCCCTTGGGTTATGGGTCCCCGCGTTCGCGGGGACGACACTGAATTTGACGCGCCGCCGTCGTTAGCTCAACCAGTATCGTAGGGTGGGCAAAGCGAAGCGTGCCCACGCACTGTTGAAGATGGAGAGAGATCGTGGGCACGGCGCAAGTGCGCCTTTGCCCACCCTACGATACTGCCCGTGTTGAGAGATCACCCCACCCCGCTCGCGCTGCGCGCGATCGACCCTCCCCCTCCAGGGGAGGGTGGCAGTGGTGTTCGCCGCGCGAGCTAACTCAACCAGAACTTCGGCGTCGCCGGCTCCAGCCGGCCGCCGACGCGCACCGGTGCGATCTTCAGCGCGAGGCCCGTTGCGTCGTCCGTCTCCACGGCGACGCCGCTGAGCGTCGCGGCGCCCGCGGCCGGCTCGAAGCGGCTCGACGGAATCCCTGATGTGAACCGGCGCAGCGGCTCTTCCTTCTGCATGCCGATGATGGAGTCGTAGTCGCCGGTCATGCCGGCATCGGTCATGTAGGCGGTGCCGCCCGAGAGGATCTGGTGGTCGGCGGTCGGCACATGCGTATGGGTGCCGACGACGAGGCTGGCGCGGCCGTCGCAGAAGAAGCCGATGCCCTGTTTCTCGCTGGTTGCCTCGCAATGGAAATCGACGACGATGGCATCCGCGGCAACGCCGAGCGGGCAGGCGCCGAGCTCGCGCTCGAGCGCGGCGAAGGGATCGTCGAACGGGGTCATGAAGACGCGGCCAAGTGCGTTGACGACGAGGGCGTGCTTGCCGTTCTTGGTCTCGACCAGAGCGGCGCCGCGGCCGGGCGTGCCGCGCGGATAGTTCGCCGGACGCACCAGGCGGTCGGCGCGCTCGATGAACACCAGGGCTTCACGCTGGTCCCAAGAGTGATTGCCGAGCGTCACCGCATCGGCGCCGGCCTCGATAAACTCCTGGTAGATCGCTTCCGTGATGCCGAAGCCTCCGGCTGAATTCTCGCCGTTGACCACGACGAAATCGAGCGACCAGTCCTTGACCATGCCGGGCAGATATTCGGCGACGGCCTCGCGCCCGCTACGGCCGACGACGTCACCCACGAAGAGAATGCGCAACTTCAGAACTCCGGAAATCGAACACGTCCGATTCCGTTAGCACATAATCCAGCGCCACGTCGTGGGATAGTGCCGGAACCGCCTCGATCTCCTGCGCTGCAAACGCAAGGCCGATACCGACGATGTGCTTGGTCTTGCGCAAATGCGCGAAGGTGAAATCGTAATGCCCCGCGCCATAGCCGATGCGATGGCCGAGGCGGTCGAAGGCGGCGAGCGGCGTCAGCATGATGTCGGGGATGACTTCCGCGGCTGCAGGCGACGGCTCGGGAATGCCGAGCGGGCCGAGCATCAGGCGGTCGTTCGGATGGAAGATACGGAAGATCAGCGACTGGCCGCGCGCGGTGACGCAAGGCAGCGCCAGCCTGGCGCCATGCTCCGCAAGCGTCTTCAACAGCGGCATCGGAT
Organism: Bradyrhizobium sp. CCBAU 45389; assembly: GCF_028128625.1. Lineage (NCBI taxonomy): Bacteria > Pseudomonadati > Pseudomonadota > Alphaproteobacteria > Hyphomicrobiales > Nitrobacteraceae > Bradyrhizobium > Bradyrhizobium sp. CCBAU 45389. The sequence continues at coordinate 177,266 of NZ_LBIY01000087.1, forward strand.
CGATCTCGCTGCGGATCGGCGAATAGCCGGAGACGATGCTGCCCGGCAGCAGCTCGAACGGCAGTCCGCGCTTGGCGAGCTTTGCGGCCGCTGCCGTGCGCTTCTTTTCGCTCAGCGCATCGCGCTTGGCGAGGGCCTTGGCACGGAGTTCGGCTTTCGTATTTGACATGCGCGTTTTCCCCCGAAGCGGAGCCCTGCTCCGCCGCCATCACCCGCCTCGTGCGCAATCGCGCACCAGGCGAGCGATCCGATATTGCAGAAACGCCAGTGCAAGAACCTCGACGCCGCGGCATGACACCGAGCCTCAATTGAACCGCAAGCGTGTCGGGGACGCAATTCGACAGGCACGAACCAGAAGAAAACAGTGCGAAGCCGCGTACGCCGTTGAAGCACTCGATCCCGGAGTTCCCTACGAAAGTAGGTGGGCACCATATGTCCGGGCCCACGGGCCCGGCCAGGGACAGTTCCCTAAAGGATCGATAAGGCCCCGGGGATATATGGCTCCTGACGCACGTCGCAGCCTCGCCCGCGCAATGTAACAACGATACTGACGAATCGCCAGCCCGGCGAGCGCGTCGCTTTCGCGGCCCTCACGGTGTGCCCACCCTCCCCTGGAGGGGGAGGGTCGATCGCGCGTAGCGCGAGCGGGGTGGGGTGATCTCTCCACACGGACAGCGCCCGAGTGGAGAGATCACCCCACCCCGCATCGCATTCCGCTGCGCTCCATGCGTTGCGACCCTCCCCCTCCAGGGGAGGGTAAGGCTCGGACACATCGAGAAAACCAAATGCGATCCGCAGTCCCTACCCGATCGCGATCCCGTTGCCGACGGTCCGGTTCAGGACCTGGGTCGACTTCTCGATGCGCTCGGCGGCGGCGTTCAGGGCGTTCACCACCGCGGTCTGGGTCATGCGGGCGCGCTCGACCGCGGCATTGCGGAAATCCCGGAGCTCGGTCAATTCCTGCTCGAGGGTGCGGACACGGTTGCTGGTGTCGATCAGCTCGTCGCAGACGGTCAGCGCAGCCATCACGGTGAGCCGCGCATCGCCGATCTCGCCGAATTTTCCGCGCAGCGACTGAATGCGCGTCTCCAGGGTTTCGGCGAGCTTGAGCAGCCGCACCTCCTGGCCCTCCTCGCAGGCCATGCGGTATTGCCGGCCGTTGATGGTGACGTTGATGTGGCTCATCCATCCTCTCCGGTATCGAGCACCGAGCGTATCGTGACGATCGCGGAATCCAGCCGGTCGGAGATCTCGCGATTGGTGCGCTCGAGCTTGCGCGCCTTCACCAGCGCGCCGTCGAGCTCGTCGGCAAGCCGCGAGCGGTCCGCACCCAAGGCCTGGATTCGCGCCGCAAGCTCGTTCTCGTCGCGATCAGCATCGCGCCGCCGCTCGACCGCGCTTTCGAGCGCATCGAGCGCCGCCATGAGTCTGCGGGTCGCGATCTCGATCTCGACGGCGGACGACTCCGTCATGGCAGAGCTGTTGGACACGCGATCGTTCATGCAGTCAGCGGCGGAACCTGGCGGCCTTTGCCCAGTGGCCTTTCCCTGGAGCTTGCCGCCCGGCAAAAGACTCGGTTCGGCAAGCGGTTAGAAGCAGAAATTTACGTGGCAAGCTAGCCAAGCGCAACGCCGCCCCGAAATTGTGCACCGATAGATCGGAAGGCATCGTCCGGATCCGTCAATTCCTCCCGGTGCAATCCCGGGGGAAAACCGGGCTCCACAGAGGCAACTTTTACGGTCAAACGGGCGTTTGATTGCCTTGGACTCCCGGAACTGAGGTGCTATCCCAGCCCCGACCTCCAGCAGCCGAAAGGCTCCCTCCCCGCGCGGGCGTGCACGCCAAGCGCCTCATTTCAGACGGATTTCAGACATGACGCAGGTCGACCACACCCGTATGGCCAACGCCATCCGCGGCCTTTCGATGGACGCTGTCGAGAAGGCGAAATCGGGTCATCCCGGCCTGCCGATGGGCGCCGCCGACATCGCCACGGTGCTGTTCACGCAGTTCCTGAAATTCGACGCCACCGCACCCGCCTGGCCGGACCGCGACCGCTTCGTGCTGTCGGCCGGCCACGGCTCGATGATGCTCTATTCGCTGCTGTATCTGACCGGCAATGCCGAGATGACGCTGGACCAGATCAAGCAGTTCCGGCAGGTCGATTCGCTGACCCCCGGACATCCCGAGAATTTCCGCACCAAGGGCATCGAGACCACGACCGGCCCGCTCGGCCAGGGCATCTCGACCGCGGTCGGCATGGCGCTCGCCGAGAAGATGCTCGCCGCCGAGTTCGGCAAGAAGATCGTCGACCACCACACCTATGTGCTCGCTTCCGACGGCGACCTGATGGAAGGCGTCTCGCAGGAAGCGATCGCGATGGCCGGGCACTGGAAGCTCGCCAAGCTGATCGTGCTCTATGACGACAACGGCATCTCGATCGACGGCCCGACCTCGCTCGCCGATTCCGTCGACCAGGTGAAGCGCTTCAAGTCCGCCGGCTGGGCCGCCGAGAAGATCGACGGCCAGGATCAGGCCGCGATCGCCGCTGCGATCACCCGCGCGAAAAAATCCAACAAGCCGACGCTGATCGCCTGCCGCACCACCATCGGCTTCGGCGCGCCGAACAAGGCCGGCACCTCGAAGGTGCACGGCGAGGCGCTCGGCGTCGACGAGCTCAAGGCGGCAAAAGAAAATCTCGGCATCTCGCTCGAGCCGTTCGCGGTCGCCGACGACGTGCTGAAGGCCTGGCGCGCGGCCGGCAGCCGCGGCGCTACGGCGCGTCAGGAATGGGAAGCACGGCTCGGTGAGCTCGGCAGCCGCAAGCGCGCCGAGTTCGAGCGCCGCCTGCGCCATGAGCGTCCGGCCTCGCTGGCAAAGGCGCTGCGCGCGCACAAGAAGGAGCTGCTGGAGAAGCCGCTCGTTGCCGCCACGCGCAAATCGTCGGAAGCGGCGATCGAGGCGATCGCAGCCGCAATGCCGATGGAATTTTTGGCGGGCTCGGCCGATCTCACCGGCTCCAACAACAACAAGGCGAAGTCGGCGACCGCCTTCTCCGCCAAGACGCCGAAGGGCCGCTTCATCCATTACGGCATCCGCGAGCACGGCATGGCCGCCGCGATGAACGGCATCTTCCTGCACGGCGGCTTTGCGCCGAACGGCGCGACCTTCCTCGTCTTCACCGATTATGCGCGTCCTGCGATGCGCCTTGCCGCGCTGATGGGCGCCGGCGTCGTCTACGTGATGACGCACGACTCCATCGGCCTCGGCGAAGACGGCCCGACCCATCAGCCGGTCGAGCATCTCGCCGCGCTTCGCGCCATGCCCAACATGCGCGTGTTCCGCCCCTGCGATTCCATCGAGGTGGCCGAGTGCTGGGAACTGGCGCTCAACCGCGTCGACGGTCCGACCGTGCTGGCGCTGACGCGGCAGAACCTGCCGCAGCTCCGCACCACCGCACCGAACGACAATCCATGCGCGGCCGGCGCCTATGAACTGGTTCCGGCGCAGGGCGAAGCCAAGGTGTCTCTGTTCGCGTCGGGCTCCGAGGTCGAGATCGCCGTTGCCGCGCAGAAGCAGCTCGCCGAACGCGGCATCGCGTCACGGGTGGTGTCGGTGCCCTCGCTCGAGCTTTTGTTAGCGCAACCAGAAGCCAAGCGCGCCGCCATCATCGGCAATGCGCCGGTGAAGATCGCAATCGAGGCCGCAGTACGCTGGGGCTGGGATGCCGTGATCGGCCAGGATGGCGAATTCATCGGCATGCATTCGTTCGGCGAAAGCGGTCCGGCGAAGGAGCTTTACAAGCATTTCGGCATCACCGCCGAGGCTGCGGTTAACGCTGTGCTGAAGCGCGTTAGCTGAGAGTTGAGCTTGTCAAAAAAAAGGACTACGTAACGTCTCATATGATCAAGCCCCCGCCCGGCCGAACCGGGCGTCCGCCCTAAAAAACCCACGCAGGCGCGCGAAGCGCGTTGTGCGGGACGACAACGGCATTGAAGGAGACGAAACATGGCAGTCCGCGTCGGAATCAACGGTTTTGGCCGCATCGGCCGCAACGTGCTGCGCGCCATCGCCGAGTCAGGCCGCAAGGACATCGAGGTCGTCGGCATCAACGATCTCGGCCCGGTCGAGACCAATGCCCATCTGCTGCGTTTCGACAGCGTCCATGGCCGCTTCCCCGGCACCGTGACCGTCGATGGTGACTCGATCAACCTCGGCGGCGGCAAGATCAAGGTGACCGCCGAGCGCGATCCCTCGAAGCTGCCCTGGAAGGATCTCGGCGTCGACATCGCGCTCGAGTGCACCGGCATCTTCACCTCGAAGGACAAGGCCTCCGCGCACCTGACCGCCGGCGCCAAGCGCGTGCTGGTCTCCGCGCCCGCCGACGGCGCCGACGCCACCATCGTCTACGGCGTCAACCACGACACGCTGACTAGGGATCATCTGGTCGTCTCCAACGGAAGCTGCACCACCAACTGCCTCGCGCCGGTCGCCAAGGTGCTGAACGATCTCGTCGGCATCGAGACCGGCTTCATGACCACGATCCACGCCTATACCGGCGACCAGCCGACGCTGGACACGCTGCACAAGGATCTCTACCGCGGCCGCGCGGCTGCGATGTCGATGATCCCGACCTCGACCGGCGCCGCCAAGGCGATCGGCCTCGTGCTGCCGGAACTGAAGGGCAAGCTCGACGGCGTCGCGATCCGCGTGCCGACCCCGAACGTCTCGGTGGTCGACCTCAAGATCGTCGCCAAGCGCGCGACCGATGCGAAGGAAATCAACGCGGCGATGAAGCGTGCCAGCGAGCAGCAGCTCAAGGGCATCCTCGGCTACACCAGCGCGCCGAACGTCTCGATCGACTTCAACCATGACCCGCACTCCTCGACCTTCCACGAGGACCAGACCAAGGTGCAGAACGGCACGCTGGTGCGCGTGATGTCCTGGTACGACAACGAGTGGGGCTTCTCGAACCGCATGGCCGACACCGCCGTCGCGCTGGCGAAGGTGATCTGAGCGTTACTCTCGTGTCCCGGACGCGGCGCAGCGTGTCTTCACGGCGCGCCGCTGAGCCGGGACCCATGTCCCCCGCGTAGGTCCCGGTTCTGCAGCGCACCGCTTTGCGGCCAGCGCAGCGCCCGGGACAAGAGAGAGTGTCCCATGGCGAACAAATTCCGCACCCTCGACGACGTCGACGTGAAGGGCAAGCGCGTGCTGCTGCGCGTCGACCTCAACGTGCCCATGGACAACGGGCGCGTCACCGACGCGACCCGGCTCGAGCGCGTCGCGCCGACCATCACCGAAATCTCGGACAAGGGCGGCAAGGTCATCCTGCTCGCGCATTTCGGCCGCCCGAAGGGGCGCGATGCCAAGGACTCGCTGAAGCCGGTCGCCGAGGCGCTGTCGAAGGTCGTGAAGAAGCCCGTCGCCTTTGCCGATGACTGCATCGGCGAGCCTGCGGCCACCGCCGTGGCAGCTCTTGGGGATGGCGACATCCTGTGCCTGGAGAACACCCGCTTCCACAAAGAAGAAGAGAAGAACGATCCCGCCTTCGTCGCTGAGCTCGCAAAACTCGGCGACATCTGGGTCAGCGACGCGTTCTCGGCCGCACACCGCGCGCACGCCTCGACCGAAGGCCTCGGCCACAAGCTGCCGGCCTATGCCGGCCGCACCATGCAGGCCGAGCTCGATGCGCTGGAGAAGGCGCTGGGCTCGCCGACCAAGCCGGTCATCGCCATCATCGGCGGCGCAAAGGTCTCGACCAAGATCGACCTGCTCGAAAACCTCGTCACCAAGGTCGACGCGCTGGTGATCGGCGGCGGCATGGCCAACACCTTCCTGCACGCCCAGGGCGTCGCGGTCGGCAAGTCGCTGGCCGAGAAGGACCTCGCGCCGACCGCGCTGCGCATCATGGAGAAGGCGGAAGCCGCCAACTGCGCGATCATCCTGCCGGTGGACGCCACCGTCGCCTATCATTTCGCGGCGAACGCGCCCTCACACGCCTATGGCCTCGATGCGATCCCGGCCGACGGCATGATCCTCGACGTCGGCCCGCAATCGGTTGTGCGCGTCCAGGCTGCGATCGACGACGCGGCAACCCTGGTCTGGAACGGCCCGCTGGGAGCCTTCGAGCTGCAGCCGTTCGACCGCGGCACCATGGCGGCCGCCAAGCATGCCGCCGAACGCACGAAGGCCAAGAAGCTGATCTCGATCGCGGGCGGCGGCGACACGGTTGCAGCCCTCAACCAGGCCCATGTGGCCGGTGATTTCACCTATGTCTCGACCGCCGGTGGCGCATTTCTTGAATGGATGGAAGGCAAGCCCCTGCCCGGCGTCGAAGTCCTGCGCACCAAGTAATTCGTCGGCAAGAAACAAGCGGCCCTGTAGGCCCAAACGGAGAAAAACACACATGGCTCGGATCACGTTGCGTCAATTGCTCGACCATGCTGCGGAGAACGATTACGGCGTACCGGCCTTCAACATCAACAACATGGAGCAGGCGCTGGCGATCATGGACGCGGCCAACCAGGTCGACGCGCCCGTCATCATCCAGGCCTCGCGCGGTGCGCGCTCCTACGCCAACGACATCATGCTCAAGCACATGATGGACGCGGTCACCGAGATCTATCCGCACATCCCGGTCTGCGTGCATCTCGACCACGGCAACGAGGCCGCGACCTGCATGACCGCGATCCAGGCCGGCTTCACCTCGGTGATGATGGACGGCTCGCTCAAGGCCGACGGCAAGACGCCGGGCGACTGGGGCTACAATGTCGGCGTCACCAAGACCGTGACCGACATGGCCCATCTCGGCGGCATCTCTGTCGAGGGTGAGCTCGGCGTGCTCGGCTCGCTCGAAACTGGCATGGGCGACAAGGAAGACGGCCACGGCGCCGAGGGCAAGCTCAGCCACGACCAGCTGTTGACCAATCCGGACGAGGCCGTGAAGTTCGTGCAGGAGACCAAGGTCGACGCACTCGCGATCGCGATGGGCACCTCGCATGGCGCCTACAAGTTCACCCGCAAGCCCGACGGCGACATCCTCGCCATGAACGTGATCGAGGAGATCCACCGCAAGCTGCCGAACACGCACCTTGTCATGCACGGCTCCTCCTCGGTGCCCCAGGACCTGCAGGACATCATCAACGCCTATGGCGGCAAGATGAAGCCGACCTGGGGCGTGCCGGTGGCCGAGATCCAGCGCGGCATCAAGCACGGCGTGCGCAAGATCAACATCGACACCGACAACCGCATGGCGATGACCGGCCAGATCCGCAAAGTCCTGAAGGACAATCCGGAAGAGTTCGATCCGCGCAAGTACCTGAAGCCGGCGATGGAGGCGATGACCAAGCTGTGCAAGCAGCGCCTGCAGGAGTTCAATACGGCGGGCCAGGCCTCCAAGATCAAGAAGGTGCTGACCACCGCCGAGATGGCCAAGCGCTACGCCAAGGGCGAGCTCGATCCCCGCGTCGCGTAGCGATCGCGTGGTGGCTTTGAGCCTATCTGGCACGGCCGATCCTTTCCCCTCGCCCCGCTTGCGGGGAGAGGGTCAGGGTGAGGAGGAGTCTCCCCGGGGGCGGTAGCAGACGGACTCGCGGAGAGTCCCCCTCACCCGGATTTTACGCTACGCGCAAAATCCGGCCTCTCCCCGCAAGCGGGGAGAAGCGAAGAACCCAGCCTCCCCCCTTACCCTGCGACGAACGTTAACTCGGAATTTGCCCGAGAACGGTCTATTTTCACAGGCAAGGGCAGAATCGTTTTGGGAGGACCTCTCGATGAATCTGACTGAGCTCAACAGGATCGCGGCCGCCATGGTCGCGCCAGGCAAGGGCATCCTTGCCGCCGACGAATCCTCCGGCACCATCAAGAAGCGCTTTGACGCGATCGGCGTGGAATCGACTGAGGCCAACCGCCGCGACTATCGCGAGATGCTGTTCCGCTCCAACGAAGCCATGAGCCAGTATATTTCCGGCGTGATCCTCTATGACGAGACGATCTGGCAGACGGCCGCGGACGGCACGCCGCTGGTGAAGCTCATCGAGCAGAGCGGCGCCATTCCCGGCATCAAGGTCGACGAGGGCACGCAAGGCTTACCGATGTGCCCCGGCGAGCTGGTCACCGTCGGGCTCGACAAGCTCGCCGAGCGGCTGAAGAAATATTACGAGCGCGGCGCGCGCTTCGCCAAATGGCGCGCGGTGATCGACATCGGCAACGGCATCCCCTCGATGACCGCGATCAGCGTCAACGCCCATGCGCTGGCCCGCTATGCCGCGCTATGCCAGGCCGCACAGATCGTGCCGATCGTCGAGCCTGAGGTGCTGATGGACGGCGACCACGATATCGATCGCTGCTATGACGTCACCCAGCGCGTGCTCAACAAGACGTTCCAGGAATTGCGCGTGCAGCGCGTCGCGCTCGAAGGCATGGTGCTGAAACCGAACATGGCGATCTCAGGCAAGAAGTCACCGAAGCAGGCCTCCGTCGAGGAGGTCGCGGAGAAGACGATCCGGCTGCTGAAGGCCTGCGTGCCGGCGGCGGTGCCGGGCATCGCCTTCCTTTCCGGCGGCCAGTCGGACGAGGAGGCAACCGCGCATCTCAACGCCATGCACAAGCTCGGTCCGCTGCCCTGGGGCCTGACCTTCTCCTACGGCCGCGCGCTGCAGGCCGCGCCGCAGAAGGCTTGGTCCGGCAAGGCCGAGAATGTCGCGGCCGGCCAGCGCGCCTTCAGTCATCGCGCCCGGATGAACGGCCTCGCCTCCAAGGGCGAATGGCAAAGCAGCCTGGAAAAGAAGGCAGCCTAGATCTTGTCGAACAAACCGCCTCCGCCGCGCCCGGCGCCGCGCCTCTATCTTGCGACGCCCGTCGTCGATGATCCCGCTGCGCTCGTCGCTGAATTGCCGGGCCTGCTCGCCGCCGCCGACGTTGCGGCCGTGCTGCTGCGGCTGAAGGAGACCGACCAGCGCGGCATGATCTCGCGCATCAAGGCGCTGGCGCCGCCGGTGCAGAAGGCGGGCGCCGCGCTGCTCGTCGACGGCCATCCCGAGCTCGTCGCACGTGGCGGCGCCGACGGCGCACACCTGCCCGGCATCGCCGCGCTGAAGGAGGCGCTGCCATCGCTCAAGCCCGATCGCATCGCCGGCGTCGGCGGGCTGACGACGCGGCACCATTCCATGGATGCGGGCGAGATCGGCGCCGACTATTTGCTGTTCGGCGAGCCCGACGCGAAGGGCCAGCGGCCATCGTCGCAGGCGATTGCCGAGCGGCTGGACTGGTGGGCAGAGCTGTTCGAGCCGCCCTGCGTCGGCTATGCGACGTCGCTGGAAGAGGCCTACGACTTCGCCGCCAGCGGCGCCGATTTCGTGCTGGTCGGCGAGTTCATCTGGGCCGATCCGCGCGGGCCCAAGGCTGCGCTGATCGAGGTCGATGCTGCGATCAAGAAGGCCCATGCGGCGGCGCTTGACGGCCAGGATACCGCCGGTCAGGAGCACGGCTAGCGCCCGACATGAAGTTCCCGCGCATCACCATTTTGGCCACGCTGCTGCTCACGGCGCCCGCGGCTGCACAGCTCCAGATCACGCCACCGGCCACGACACCGAGCCCTGCGGCCGAGAAGCAAAAGCCCAAAGCGCCTCCGCCCGCCAAGAAGAAGGAAGCCGCGCCGGCGCCAAAGCCTTCGGCCTCGCCCAAGCCGGCCGCTTCGCCGAAGCCGGCCCTGCCCGCGACCGTGATCCCGGCGCCGCCGACCGACACGCCAGGTGTCGACCTGGTGTTCGGCGCCTACCAGCGCGGCCAGTACAAGACAGCGTTCGAGCTCGCCACCGCCCGCGCCGCAGCCGGCGATCCCAAGGCGATGACCATGCTGGGCGAACTCTATTCCAACGCCATGGGCATCCGACGCGACTACGCCAAGGCGCTGGAATGGTACAAGCGCGCCTCCGACGCCGGCGACCGCGAGGCGATGTTCGCGCTCGCCATGCTGCGCATCTCCGGCCGCGGCGGCCCGGTCGACAAGGGCGAGGCGGTCAAGCTGATGGCCTCCGCCGCCAAGCTCGGCGAGCCCAAGGCGGCCTATAACCTCGCTTTGCTCTATCTCGACGGCCAGACCCTGCCGCAGGACGTCAAGCGTTCCGCCGAGCTGTTGCGCCAGGCCGCCGACGCCGGCCTGCCCGAGGCGCAATACGCGCTCGCGACCTTCTACAAGGAAGGCACCGGCGTGCCGAAGGACCCCGAGCGCGCGGTACGCCTGCTGCAGGCGGCCTCGCTCGCCGACAATGTCGATGCCGAGGTCGAATATGCCATTGCCATGTTCAACGGCACCGGCACGCCGAAGAACCAGCCGGCGGCTGTCGCGTTGCTCCGCAAGGCCTCCCGCCAGGGCAGCGCCATCGCGCAGAACCGCCTCGCCTGGGTGCTGACCAACGGCATGGGCGCGTCCGCGGACAAGATCGAGGGCTTCAAGTGGCATCTGGTGGCCAAGACCGGCGGCAAGGGCGACCCGGAGCTCGACAAGCAATTGTCCGATCTGCCGGCCGACGACCGGGCCAAGGCGGAGGCCGCCGCCAAGAAATGGCTCGGGACCAAATGACTTGACGCGGGGCCCCTCACGGGGCACCCAGTCCCTCAAACAGGCGCGATTTCGCGCCATTTCCCCCGATCAAGACCCAGAGCTCATGCTGTACTCCGCCACTATCAACGTCATGGTCAAGGCGGCGCGCCGCGCCGGCCGCAGCCTCAAGCGCGATCTCGGCGAGATCGAGCATCTCCAGGTCTCGCTGAAGGGGCCGGCCAATTTCGTCTCGCTCGCCGACAAGCGCGCCGAGGAGATCCTGTACCAGGACCTCGCCAAGGCCCGGCCCGGCTACGGCTTCATCGGCGAGGAAGGTGGCACCCGCGAGGGCACCGACAAGAGCCACACCTGGATCGTCGATCCCTTGGACGGCACCACCAACTTCCTGCACGGCATCCCGCAATTCGCGATCTCGATCGGCCTCGCCCGCGAGGGCACGGTGATCGCGGGCGTGATCTACAACCCCGCCAATGACGAGCTCTACATCTCAGAGCGCGGCAAGGGCGCGTTCCTCAACGACCAGCGCCTGCGCGTCGCCGGCCGCCGCCAGCTCAACGAATGCGTGGTGGCCTGCGGCCTGCCCCATATCGGCCGCGGCGACCACGAGGAATTCCGCCGCGAGATGACCGCGATCCAGGACCGCGTCGCGGGCCTGCGCCGCTTCGGCGCCGCCTCCCTCGATCTCGCCTTCGTCGCCGCCGGCCGCCTCGACGGCTACTGGGAGCGCAATCTGCAATCCTGGGACATCGCCGCCGGCATGCTGATGGTGCGCGAAGCCGGCGGCACCGTGAGCGATATCGCGACCCCGGGCGACCCGCTGGTGACAGGGCATGTGGTGTGCGGGAATGAGTTCGTGCACGGGGAATTGGTGAAGATTTTGAGGAAGCCTGCGTAAGGTAAGAGCCAAGCCTCACGCTGTGATCATCCGCGAAGGCGGATGATCCAGTATTTCAGAGATGTCAGTTGGATACGGAACGGCCGTGGCGTACTGGATGCTCCGCCTGCGGCGAGCTATATATTTGAGAAGTAAAGCCCCGCGACGGTGAGGGCAGCAAAGATTACCCATGGAACGGCTAAGTCTCGCAAGACGCCGCCCCGACAGGCCGCAGACAGCGTTCCGGGGAGCCAGTAGAGAACGATAAACAGTGTGACCCCTATGCCGCCCCACTTGACATAGCTGGGTTGCTCATCGATCGGCTTTCGGAAATCACACCAAACGTAGAGAGCGCCCGTAAGTATGTAAGCGATCGCAATGGCAGCCACGCTTCTCATGGATCACTTGCTCCTTCCGAAACCGTTGGGTCGGCAGCGCGGCGGCTCGATCTGCAACCACTAAGCGTCGTCATCGTCGGATTCCTCGTCGCGATATTCACCGCCAATGGTCAGGCCCTCGATGGTCGTGGCGCCTTTCTGCTTGATCACCCGGCGAAGCGGGACCGAACTCTCGCTTCGCAATGCCTCCATCAGTTGTTCCGAATGCGTGACAATCCAGATGTCCGCACGGCGTGATGCCCTGGCGATCAGCCGCGCCAACGGCGCCAGCAGCGACGGATGCAGGCTGCTCTCCGGTTCGTTGAGCGCAATGAAGGGCGGCAGCCGATAGCCCATGAACACTGCGAGCAGGCAGATGTATTTCAGCGTCCCATCGGACAATTCGTAGGCCTTGAACGGCCGCGGCATATCTGCCAGCTGCAAATCAAATTCACATAAGCCGTTTTCTGCCCATGCGCGGAGCTCGGCGCCCGGGAATGCATCCTGGATCGCGTCCTGCAGGTCGGTGGCGTCCTCCCGAATGGAATAGAGGGTCGCAAGAGCGGCAGCCAGATCGCTTCCATCGGCACTGAGCGAGGGCGTCGTGATCGCCAGACACGGCTTTCGTATCGGCGACGCCGGGTCGGTGCGAAAGTCATGATAGAACCGCCAGCCCAGCATCGCGTTTCTGATCAGGTCGATTTCAGGGCATTCCTTGCCGTCGGGAAAACCCGCAAGCGCCGTCTCTGACGGCAGCACCGCATCCTTGTGGCTATTCCAGGCACCGCTCTCGCCGCGGACGCTGACGAGCGAATTTTTCCGCTCCATGAGTCGAACCGTTCGCTTGCCTTGCGTCGCCTCGATACTTTCAGCCTTGATCATCGGCTCGCCGGAAAATGCCGCCTCAACCGGGCCGGGAAATCCGAGCTCAATGGAATATCTGAGACGATCGAATCTGGCCGACAAACGCAGTCGCCCATCTTCGCCTTTCTTGCGAAGGCCGGACCAGCAGACGGAATTCAATCCGCCTTCCTCGGCGATCGTGCGCGTTATTCGACCTGCCGCCGCGTCGCGCAACAGCGACAAGGACTTGTAGAGATTGGATTTGCCGACACCATTCTCACCCACGAACACGGACAAGGGGTGAATGGGTATCGAGAGCTGTCGAATGGAGCGATAGTTGGAGATCGCAACGTCGGTCGGACGCATCACACGCTCTCAATCGGCGGGTTGGCTATGCATTCGCACTGCGGTGCGAATGCATGCTCATTCAATCCAGAGGTGCAGTCTGGATTGAGGCCCCCGAGAAAGCAAGCTGGCCGATCCGCTGTTCAGTGGCCGGCTCTTGCCGGCGCCGGTGGCCCATAGGCCTCGCCTTCCCTCACAGCCTCCGTCTCCCGATCCCCGGCCAGCACGCGCTGCACGGAGACGAAGAACACCGGCACCATCAGGAGCGCCAGGATCACCACGGCGATCATGCCGCCCATCACGACGCTGCCGAGCGCCTGCTGGCTGGCGCCGCCGGCACCATGCGCGATCGCCATCGGCAGCACGCCGCAGATGAAGGCGAGGCCCGTCATCAGGATCGGGCGGAAGCGCAGGCGGCAGGCTTCGATGGTGGCTTCGACCAGCGGCTTGCCTTCTTTCCGCAGATCCTTGGCAAACTCGATGATGAGGATCGCGTCCTTTGCGGCGAGGCCGATGATCGTGATCAGCCCGACGGTGAAGTAGACGTCGTTGGGCAGGCCGCGCAGCATCGCCGCGGCCACGGCACCGACGATGCCGAGCGGCACGGTGAGCAGCACCGCGAGCGGAATGGTCCAGCTCTCGTAGAGTGCGGCGAGGCACAGGAACACCACGAATACCGAGAGCGCGAGCAGGAACGGCGCCTGCGAGCCCGACAGCTTTTCCTGCAGCGACTGGCCGGTCCATTCATAGCCGAAGCCGCGCGGCAATCTGCCGGCGAGCCGCTCCATCTCGGCGATGGCATCGCCCGAGGTGAAGCCGGGCCTGGCTTCGCCGGAGATGCGCACCGCCGGATAATAGTTGAAGCCGGCGATCTGCGTCGGGCCGCGCGCCCATTCGACCGTCGCGAAGGACGAGAACGGCACCAGTTGGCCGCGGCTGTTCTTGACGTTGTAGTTGAGGATGTCCTCGGTCCGCATGCGGTCTCTCGCATCCGCCTGCACCACGACGCGCTGCATGCGGCCGCGGTTCGGGAAGTCGTTGATGTAGTTCGAGCCGAGATTGGTCGAGATGGTGTTGTTGATGTCCTCGAAGGTGACGCCGAAGGCGCCGGCCTTCTCGCGGTCAATCACGAGATTGACCACGCCGGCCTCCGGCAGGCCCTCGATATAGACCTTCTGCAGCACCGGGCTGGCATTGGCCTCCGCGATCAGCTGGTCGGCCGCGCGCATCAGGGCCGGATAGCCCTTCTGGCCGCGGTCCTGCAGACGGAATGAGAAGCCGGAGGAGTTGCCGAGATTGTCGATCGGCGGCGGCTGCAGCGCGGAGATTTTTGCGTCGCGGATCGATGATCCCAGATCGCGGTTGATGTCGTTGACGATCGCCGCGGCGGAATCCTTCGGACCGCGTTCCGACCAGTCCTTCAAGGTGATGAAGGCTTGCGCGGTATTCATGCCCTGGCCGGAGAAGCTGAAGCCGGTGAGGAAGGTGACGTTGTCGACGCCCGGCCGCTGCGCCAGATATTTCTCGACCTTCTCGATCACGGCCTCGGTGCGGCCGTAGGACGAGTCCGACGGCGTCTGCACGTCGGTGGTGATGAAGCCCTGGTCGTCGATCGGCAGGAAGCCGCCGGGCAGGTTGACGAAGGTCCAGGACAGGCCAACCAGCAGCGCGACGTAGACCAGCATCAGGCGGCCGGTGCGCTTGAGCGAGAAGCCGACGGTGCGGGAATAGGTTTCCTTGCTGCCTTCGAGCATGCGGTTGAACCAGCCGAACACGCCCCGCTTCGCGTGGCCATGACCGGCGGTGACCGGCTTGAGCAGCGTCGCGCACAGCGCCGGCGTCAGCGACAGCGCCAGGAAGGCGGAGAAGCCGATCGCGGCGACCATGGTCACCGAGAACTGGCGGTAGATGATGCCGACGGAGCCCGGGAAGAATGCCATCGGCACGAACACCGCCATCAGCACCAGCGTGATGCCGATGATGGCACCCGAGATCTGCGACATCGCCTTGCGTGTCGCCTCCTTCGGCGGCAGGCCTTCCTCGCTCATGATGCGCTCGACGTTCTCGACCACGACGATGGCGTCGTCGACGAGGATGCCGACCGCGAGCACCATGCCGAACATCGAGAGCATGTTGATGGAGTAGCCGGCGAGCAGCAGCGTGCTGCAGGCGCCGAGCAGCGCCACCGGCACCACGATGGTCGGGATGATGGTGTAGCGGATGTTCTGCAGGAATAAGAACATCACCACGAACACCAGCACCACGGCCTCTAACAGCGTCGTCAGCACCTTCTTGATCGAGGCCTCGACCACCGGCGTGATGTTGTAGGGAATCTCGTAGGAGATGTTGGCCGGGAAGAAGCGCGACAGCTCCTTCATCTTGGCTTCGACCGCGCTCGCGGTCGCCAGCGCATTGCCGGTCGGCGACATCAGCACGGAGAGACCGGCGGTCGGCTTGCCGTCGAGGCGGGTGTTGAACTGATAGCTGAGGCCGCCGACCTCGATGCGCGCGACGTCGCGCAGGCGCACGGTCGAACCGTCGGCATTGGCGCGCAGGATGATGGCGCCGAATTCATCGGGCGAGGAGAGCTGGCCCTTGACCAGCACGAGGGCCGAGGTGCGCTGGCTCGAGGTCGACGGCTCGGCGCCGATGCTGCCTGAGGCGACCTGCGCGTTCTGTGCGGCGATGGCCTTGTTGACGTCATCGGCGGTCAGCCCGTAGCCGACCAGTTTTGCGGGATCGACCCACACACGAAGACTGCGCTCGGTCGAATAGAGCGTGGCGCGGCCGACGCCGGGGATACGGCGAACTTCGCCGAGCACGTTGCGGATCATGA
This sequence comes from Bradyrhizobium sp. CCBAU 45389, assembly GCF_028128625.1. NCBI lineage: Bacteria > Pseudomonadati > Pseudomonadota > Alphaproteobacteria > Hyphomicrobiales > Nitrobacteraceae > Bradyrhizobium > Bradyrhizobium sp. CCBAU 45389. The sequence continues at coordinate 193,105 of NZ_LBIY01000087.1, forward strand.
AGTCGCCGAGGCCGACCTCATCCAGGCTGCCGTCGGTCGAGTTCAGCGTGATGATCTGGAGCACCGCGCTGGAGGCTTCCTCGATCAAAATGCCCTGCTGGATCACCGCGCGCGGCAGGCGCGCCTCGACGCGCTTGATGCGGTTCTGCACCTCGACCGAGGCCGCGCTGGTGTCGGTGCCCGGCACGAAATTGGCGATGATCTCGACTTGGCCGAGCGAGTCGCTGGTCGATTCGAAGTTGAGGATGCCGGAGGCGCCGTTGAGCTCCTCCTCGATCAGCCGCGTGACGCTGTTGTAAAGGTTTTCCGGCGAGGCGCCGGGATAGCTGGTCGAGATCGAGATCGAGGGCGGCGCGATGATCGGATATTGCGCGATCGGCAGCAGCGGCACCGAGATCGCGCCGATCAGACAGATGAACAGCGCGACCACCCAGGCGAAGATCGGCCTGTCGATGAAGAAACTCGCCATGGCGCGTTACCGCGTGAGCTTCTGGGCGTGCCGGTTGTCCGCGGTCGCGTCCGCTTCCGACCAGGATTGCGGCTTGACCCTGTCGCCCGCCGCGAACTTCTGGAAGCCCTCGACCACGACCTTGTCGCCCGCCTTCAGGCCTTCGGTGACGAACCAGAGTCCGTCCTGCACCGAGCCCGTACGCACCGGCTGCACCGCGATGTGGTTGTCGTCCTTGACGACGAACACCTCGCTGCCGCCGCCGCCATTGCGCTGGATCGCCTGCTGCGGCACCGCGATCGCGTCACTGTCGAGACCCTGGTCGATGCGGACGCGGACATACATGCCCGGCAAGAGCTCGCGCTTGGGATTGCGGAATTCGCCGCGCAGCGTCACCTGGCCGGTATGGGCGTCGACCTTGGCATCCGAGAACAGCAGCTTGCCGTCGAGCGAATAGAGCGTGTTGTCGTCGAGCACGAGCCGCACCTTGGCGGCATCCGCCGCAATGCGCTCCAGATCGCCGCTCTCGAAGGCGCGGCGAAGCTGGTTGAGCTCGGTCACCGACTGGGTGAAGTCGGCATAGATCGGATCGAGCTGCTGGATGGTGGCAAGATTGGTCTCGTTCTGCACCGCGAGCGCGCCCTCGCTGACGAGGGCCGCGCCGACGACGCCATCGATCGGCGCGCGTACGGTGGCATAGTCGAGGTTGAGCTTGGCGCGGGCGAGATCGGCCTTGCGTCCCTCGACCTCGGCATGAGCCTGGCGTTCGGCAGCGATCGCCTTCTCGTTCTCGGCCTCCGGCGCCGCGCGATCCCTGGTGAGGGTGGCGATGCGGTGCGCCTGCTGCTTGGCCTGCATCAGCGCAGCCTCGGACTTGGCGACCGCCGCCTCGTTGGCCATCACCTCGACCTCGAACGGACGCGGATCGATGCGGTAGAGCGGATCGCCGGCCTTCACCTCGCTGCCCTGGCGGAACAGGCGTTCGACCACGATGCCGGAGACGCGCGGCCGCACGTCGGAGACGCGGGTCGGCGCGATGCGACCCGGCAGCTCGCGCACCACGGCGCGCGGTTGCGGCTTGACGACGACGATGCTGACGTCAGGATCGGTGGGCGGAGCGGCGGAGACGGCCGAGCTCGATTCGTCGCAACCTGCGAGCAGCGGCGCAAGGGCCGCGAGCATCATTGCAACGCATGCCGATCGCGCACGAAGTCCTGACATGAAGTTAAGTGCCCCGATGTTGTTGAACTGGTCACGCGCGCGCCGACCCGTTCTGGGTGATTTGCGCGCAGCTGATGCCGTCAAAATAGAATGGACCTGCTGCGACGCAACGCATGCTGCGGGCGGCTCAATGTCACACGACCTATCTTGCTGACTTTTTGGGGCTTTTCGGGACTCACCGGATTGTGAGTCGGGTTCCATCACCGCGGGCTGCGACAGAAGATCGCAATCACTCGGCGGCCTTCATCCGGTAGTGGCTGACGCCCCATTCGGTTCCGTCGGCATAGCCGAACAGGCCCGAGGTCGCGAGGCAGAACCAGCGCCAGCGCCGCATCCAAAGACCGGTGTCATCGCCATGGACCTCGCGCAAGGCCGCCTCGATCGTCTCGCGACGCGCGTCGAAATTGGCAAGCCAGTCGTTGGCGGTGCGCTGATAATGGGTGCCGCTCCAGCACCATTCCTTCTCGACCGTGAAGATGTCGTCGAACTGCCTGACGAGGTGATGGCTCGGCATCAGCCCGCCGGTGAAGACGTGCTGGGCGATCCAGTCCTCGCGATCGGTCCGGTCGAACAGGTGGGAGCCGGTGCGATGCGCGGCGATCTGCATGAAGAAGCGCGCCTCGGGCGCGAGCCATGAGTGCAGGCGCGTCATCAGCTTGCGCCAGTTCGTCATGCGCTCGAACGCCTCGACCGCGACGATGCGGTCGAACTGGCTGTCGGGCGCGAAAACGTTCATGTCGGCGGTGACCGCGCGGAGGTTGGACAGCCCGCGCAGCCGCGCCTCCTCCTCGATCAAGGCGCGCTGCGCCTGCGAGTTCGAGACCGCGGTCACCGTCGCGTGTGGAAACTGCCGCGCCATCCACAGCGACAGCGCGCCCCAGCCGCAACCGAGCTCGAGGATGGCCTGGCCGTCGGCGAGACCGGCATGCTCGACGGTCTGGCGCAGCGCCTCCTCCTCCGCCTCCTGCAGGGTGGTCGCGTCGGTCTTGTAGAAGCAGCACGAGTATTTGCGGTTGGGGCCAAGCACCTCCGCGAAGAAGGACGCAGGCACCTCGTCGCGCCCGGCGTCCCCGGCAATCGGCCGCAGCAGCATCCGTCCGGCGATGGCGGCATCGCCGGCCGCATCAGGCGCGGCAAGACGGGTTGCTGTGCGGGAGCAGAGGCGCTGGATCGCAGCCCGGATCACGACATCAGGCAGCGGCACACGTTCGGCAGTCCCGATGATCGCGGAAACGACGCTCATGCGACCACTCCCTTGGTCAGGTCTCGTGGGGCGGCGGAGGAAGAACGGGCAGGTGCCGGCAACAAGCCGGGGCAGCCACAGGGCAGCGGCGGCCTGCGGTGTCTTGCAATTGACACGTTATCAAAGCGCGGTTTCCGCTTCGGGTTCCGGGCGCTCTCCACGAAATCGGCGCATCCGGCGCTTTTTTTGGGCCGGGCCTGTGCCATAGTGCGCCCCGCAATCACGTTCGTAACGGATGATACCGGCCATGCCGTCTGGCGCCCCGCCCCGCTCCTCCATCGACATCGAATATACCAAGCTGTCCTCGCCCAGCGTCTTCCTGGTGCGGATGCTGGTCTTCCTGGTGCTGTGCACCCTGGTCGGCGTGGTGCTCTACAAGCAGATCATCCAGGCCTTTTTCGCCAATCCCGGGCTGAACGCCCTGATCGGCGGCGTCCTGTTCATCGGCATCATCCTGGCTTTCCGCCAGGTCATCCGGCTCTACCCTGAAGTGTCCTGGGTCAACAATTTCCGCATCGCCGATCCCGGCCTTGCCCCCGCCCGGCACCCGAAACTGCTGGCGCCGATGGCGATGATCCTGGGCGGCGAGCGCACCGGGCGGATGACCATCACCCAGACCACCATGCGGCATTTGCTCGATTCGATCGCGACCCGCCTGGACGAGGCCCGCGACATCTCCCGCTACATGACCGGCCTGCTCGTCTTCCTTGGCCTGCTCGGTACCTTCTGGGGCCTGATCGAGACGGTCGGCTCGGTCGGCAAGGTGATCGACGGGCTCAAGGTCGGCGGCGATTCCGGGGCACTGTTCGACACGCTGAAGGAGGGCCTCGCCGCCCCGCTCGGCGGCATGGGCATCTCGTTCTCGAGCTCCCTGTTCGGCCTCGCCGGCTCGCTGATCCTCGGCTTCCTCGATCTGCAATCGAGCCAGGCGCAAAACCGCTTCTACACCGACCTCGAGGACTGGCTCGCCACCACCGTGCGCGAATATGGCCGCGGCGAGGTGCCTGTCGCCGCCGCCGGCGGCGGGGTTGCCAGCGGCGAGCTTCAGGCCGCTGTCGAGCGCTTGCGCTCCGTGCTCGAGGAAGGCAGCACCAGCCGCGGCACCACGGCGGCGATGGCGAGCCTTGCCGAAGCCATCCAGGCGCTGGTCTCGCACATGCGCACCGAGCAGCAGATGATCCGCGAATGGGCCGACGGCCAGGGCGAGCAGAACCGCGAGATCCGGCGCCTGCTCGAGCGCATCGCGCGTCAGCCCGAGAAGGGTTAGCGACATGGCACTCGCGCGCGGCCGCCGCAGCGAAGGCGCCTTCAATTACTGGCCCGGCTTCGTCGACGCACTGTCGACGCTGGTGCTGTCGATCGTGTTCCTGCTGTCGGTGTTTCTCGTCGTGCAGTTCTTCCTGTCTCAGGAGGTGACCGGCAAGGACAAGGCGCTGGAGCAGCTCAACGCCAAGATCGCTCAGCTCAACGAGCTGCTGTCGCTGGAGAAGCTCGGCAAGCTCACGCTCGACGATCAGGTCTCGCAGCTGAGGGCCGGCCTGGCCTCGGCCGAGTCCGAGCGCGACCGCGTCAAGGGCCTCTATGAGGGCCTCGCGGCCGCCGGCAATGACGCGCAGGGCAAGACTACCGAGCTCGGCAAGGCGCTGGACTCGGAGAAAGCAGTCTCGGCGCGGGCGCTGGCGCAAATCGAGGTGCTGAACCAGCAGATCAGCGCGCTACGCCGGCAATTGGCGGCGCTGGAAGAGGCGCTGGATGCATCCGAGAAGCGCGACAAGGAATCGCAGAACCGGATCGCCGATCTCGGCTCCCGCCTGAACGTCGCGCTGGCGCAGCGCGTGCAGGAATTGTCGCGCTACCGCTCGGAATTCTTCGGCCGCCTGCGCGCCATCCTCGGCAACCGCCCCGACATCCGAATCGTCGGCGACCGCTTCGTGTTCCAGTCCGAAGTGTTCTTCGACACCGGCCAGGCGGTGCTGCTGCCCGAGGGCCGCGCCGAGCTCGACACCCTGGCAGCCGCGCTGATCGAGCTCGACAAGAAGATCCCGAGCGATATCCCCTGGGTGCTGCGCGTCGACGGCCACACCGATGTGCGGCCGGTGAGCGGCGCGAACTTCAAGTCGAACTGGGACCTCTCAGCCGCCCGCTCCATCTCGGTGGTGCAATATCTGATCTCGCTCGGCGTGCCCGCCCAGCGCCTCGTCGCCGCCGGCTTCGGCGAATTCCAGCCGCTCGACACCGGCAACACGGAAGAGGCCTACAAGCGCAACCGCCGCATCGAGCTGAAGCTGACGGAGCGGTAGTGAGCGGCGCCATCCACCTCCGCCCCTACCGCCCCGAGGACGAGGCCGCCTCGATCGACCTCTGGCATCGCACCTGGCAGCAGGCCTACCCGCAGATCGATTTCGCCGCGCGGCTGGAATGGTGGCGCGAGCGCTGGCGCAAGGATCTGGTGCCGAAGGCCCAAATCGTGGTCGCCGAACAGGACGGCGTGCTGACCGGCTTCGTCACCATCGACGGCGAGGGTTATCTCGACCAGCTCGTGGTCGATCCCGCGCATTGGGGCTCGGACGCGGCACGGCTGCTGGTGGATGAAGCCAAGCGGCTGTCGCCATCGGGCGTCACGCTGCTCGTCAACAAGGACAACGCCCGCGCCATCCGCTTCTACGAGCGCAACGGCTTTGCCCATGCCGGCGACGACGTGAACCCGACCTCGGGCCGGCCGGTGCTGAAGATGGTATGGCGGGCGTGAGGCCTGTCACGGTTGGATCCCGCAGCGCCGGTTAATCGTTGTCTCAGGCAGGGCCGATGGAGACGATCGATGAAGCTGAGCGAGCTGGCCAAGGGATCCTCGGTGATGCTGGGCGTCATCGTCGCCGGATATGTGTCGACGAGCTATGTCGACCAGCGCTTCGCGACATCAAGCGCCCCTGCGCAGACGAACGGCCCCGGACCATCGGCCTGCGTGGACGCGGACGGAAGCTGGAAGAACTGGCCGTGGCCGAACGTTCCGGCGCTCTCGCCGAAGTGCGAGCGATGAAACTGTAGAAGGCTCCGCCTCACGCCCCCTCGAACTGCAGCCTCGCCAGCCGTGCATAAAGCCCGTTCGCGGCCACGAGCTCGGCATGCGTGCCCTGCTCGACGATCTTGCCGTGGTCCATCACCAGGATGCGGTCGCAGGACAGGACGGTCGCGAGGCGATGGGCGATCACCAGCGTGGTGCGGTGGCGCATCAATTCTTCCAGTGCGGTCTGCACCAGCGTCTCGCTTTCGGCATCGAGCGCGGAGGTGGCTTCATCGAGCAGCAAAAGCGGCGCGTCGCGCAGGATCGCGCGGGCGATCGCGATGCGCTGGCGCTGGCCGCCTGACAGCGTCACGCCGCGCTCGCCGAGCGGAGTGTCGAAGCCTTCGGGCAGGCGGCGGATGAATTCGGCGGCGTGTGCGAGCTCGGCGGCGCGCTCGACCTCGGCATCACCAGCATCGGGCCGGCCGAAGCGGATGTTCTCGCGGGCGCTCGCGGCGAACACGTTGGATTCCTGCGGCACCAGCGCAATGCGGGAGCGGAAGTCGCGGGGATCGGCGGACTTCACCGGCACGCCGTCGAGCGAGATCACGCCACCACGCGGATCGTAGAAGCGCAGCAGCAGATGGAAGATCGTGCTCTTGCCGGCGCCGGAGGGACCGACGATCGCGACCTTTTCGCCGGGCCGCACCGTGAACGACACGGCGTCGAGCACGTTGACCTCGGGCCGCGCGGGATAGGCGAAGCTGACGCGGTCGAACCCGACCTCGCCGCGCGCCGGCACCGGCAGCGCGCGTGGAGAAGCAGGTGCCGCGATCTCGGGCTGCACGTGCAAGATCTCGAACAGGCGCTCGGCGGCGCCGGAGGCAGCCGAGACCTCGCCCCAGACCTCGCTGAGCTGGCCGAGGCCGGCGGCGGCAAAGGCGGCATAGAGCACGAACTGGCCGAGCCGGCCCGGCGTGATGGCGCCGGTGAGCACGTCATGCGAGCCGATCCAGAGGATCGCCACCACGCTGGCGAACACGATGAAGATGATGATGGCGGTGAGCACGGCGCGAGCCTGGGTCGAGGTGCGTGCGGCCTCATAGGCCTGCTCGACCTCGCCGCCGAAACGCTTCTCGGCAAAGTTCTCGCTGGTATAGGCCTGCACGGTGCGGATCGCGCCGACCAGCTCGCCCGCATAGGCGGAGGCATCGGCGAGCGTGTCCTGCGCATTGCGCGACAGCCGGCGCACCCAGCGCCCGAACGCGACCAGCGGCAGCACGATCAGGGGTATCGCCAGCAGCACGAAGCCCGACAGCTTCGGGCTGGTGATCACCATCATCGCCGCCGCGCCGAAGAACATCATCAGATTGCGCAGCGCGATCGACACCGAGGCGCCGACGGCGGACTTGATCTGGGTGGTGTCGGCGGTGAGGCGCGAGATCAGCTCGCCGCTCCGCGCGGAATCGAAGAAGGACGGCGACAGCGACAACAGATGCGCGAACACGTCACGGCGCAAATCGGCGACGATGCGCTCGCCGATCGTCATCACGAGGTAGTAGCGCGCAGCGCTCGCCAGCGCGAGCACGGCGACGACAGCGATCATCACCGAGAAGTAGCTGTTGATCAGCTCGATGCCCTCGGGCGTCAGGCCGAAATCGATCATCCGGCGCACCGCGACCGGCACCAGCAGCGTGGTCAAGGCCGCGATCGTGAGCGCGACGAAGGCGAGCGCGGCCCGGCCGCGATAGCGGCTCACATAGGGCGCGAGCGCCAGCAGCGGCCGCAGCTTCGCCCGCCCTTTGGCGGGCTGCTCGATCAGCTCGGCCTCGATCGACGGGGCTTCCGGCGGCGCGGTGTCGCGCTCGTCGCGGTACTGGTCATCAAGCCGTTCCACTGCGCTCATGAGATCGGACCCAAGCAGACAATGCCCCCACATAGGCCGGTGCAGGGGGAGTGGCAAATCCGGGATGTCCCTTAGGGAACGGCCCGGTTCTCAAGTCCCCACAATGGCTTGTTTTAAGGGGGCCTGTGGGGTATAGAGCCGCCCAAATCCGTCATTCGCTAGCCACCCAGATAGGCGCCGGCGCGCCGAGGAATTGCCATGAAAGCCGAAATTCACCCGAATTATCATACGATTACGGTCGTGATGACCGACGGTTCCGAGTACCAGACCCGCTCCACCTGGGGCAAGGAAGGCGACAAGCTGCACCTCGACATCGACCCGAAGTCGCACCCGGCCTGGACCGGCGGCTCCCAGCAGCTGATGGACCGCGGCGGCCGCGTCTCGCGCTTCCAGAAGAAGTTTTCGGGCTTTCTCAAAAAGGATTGATCCGGCCCGCAAGGCTGGAGACGAAAAACGCCCCCGGGAAACCGGGGGCGTTTTTGTTTGTGGGAGTTCTCGACCAAGGCCGAGGAATCGTAGGGTGGGCAAAGCGAAGCGTGCCCACGAATTCTTGCTACGATCCCGAAAGGCTGATGGTGGGCACGGCGCTGCGCGCCTTTGCCCACCCTACGGCACCTGTGATTACCGCTCGAACGCGGCCTTCAGGGCGTTGAGGTGCGGCACCAGCGGATTACCGATGGCGACGTGTTCGGCCGGCGGGGTGTGGATGGTGGTGTCGAGCCGGCGCACGCGGGTCTGCAGGCTCATCGAGCGATGGATCAGCTCCTGGAGCTGCGAGGGCAGCTTCTCGATGGTGTCGGACGGGCCGGGATCGGCGGCGGTGAGCTTGACCTTGGTCTTCTCGCGGTTGGCCTGCATCAAAGTCATCTCGCCTTCCTTCACCGCGCGGTGCAGCAGCAGCCACGAGGCGAGCTGCATCAGGCGGGTGGTGAGACGCATGCTTTCGGTGGCGTAAGTGAGGCTGACGGCGCGGTCGAGCGCCTTGGCCTCGACGCGGCCGGCGCCGTCGAGATAGGCGGCGGTCTCTTCGACGAGGTCCATGCCCTCGCGGAACAGCGCGCCGAACGCCGCAGAATTGGTGAAACGCTCGCTGAGTTGAACGAGAGCACCTTCAGCTTGCAAACGTTCCATGGTTAACGCCCCTTACGCAACTGTTTACCCGTCCGGCTTTGGCGCCGGATTATGATGAACAAATCATTGCGCGGGCGAGGCGCGGAGTCCAGCGACAAGCTCGGATATGGTTTCCGCGGGTCTTTCCTCGGAATTCAACCGGGAAGAGACTCTTGTGAGGCGCTTTCTTGACGCGAACCGGTACCCACCTCGCTCGAAGGCGCTTTGGCGCAAAAAAAGAGCCGCCGGAGACCGGCGGCTTTGAAAGTTGATAACAGGGAGGCGTCAAACAGAGTGGACAGGAGCCACTCGGTGTCCAAACGAGGACAGGTCCAGTCATAAACCCGAAAGCTTAATCGACCGTAAACGAGCTAATTTTTTGAGAGTTCGTTAGCCATGTCGGCCAGTGGCCGAGTGCGGTGCGGAACAAAACTCTCTCGTCGTCCGGGCCTAGTGCGCAATTGCGCACGGGGGCCGGGACCCGTAACCACAGGGTGGAGTTGTCGCGCGAGTTGGTAACTCCGAGTCATCGCCAAATGACTTGCACGGAGTATAGGTCCCGGCCTTCGCCGGGACGAACGGCGGTTGGTGTGGCGGCGACTTACGACTTGAAGAAACTGTTCGCCGCATCGCGCGAGGCGCGCTTCTTGGTGGCGGCTTCTTCCAGCCTGGCGATCTCGGTCTTAAGGAGAGCGACGCGCTCGGTCAGTTCCTCCACTGACAAGAGTGAGAGATCCTGTCCGATTTCGTGCGTGACCTTCTTGCGCGGGCGGTCGTCGTCTTCCATCGGCATGTCGTTCCTCCTGCGTTCGCGCCTGTCACACCGCTGAGGCGGTTGCCAGCCTGGGCCGCGCTGGCTAAGCAATGGCCTCGTTTCCTCCTGCACCTTTGCTCAAGGACACATCATGGACAAGCTGCCTGCGCAAATGACCGTGGTCGCCATCTCCAAGCCCGGCGGACCGGAGGTGCTGGTTCCTGAACAGCGCGCGCTGCCGCAGCCCGGTCCCGACGAGATCCTGGTCAAGGTCGAGGCTGCCGGCGTCAACCGGCCCGACGTGGCGCAGCGCTCCGGCGCCTATCCGCCGCCGCCCGGCGCCAGCGACCTGCCCGGCCTCGAGATCGCCGGTGAAGTGGTCGCCGTCGGCAGCAACGCCAAGCGGCACAAGATCGGCGACAAGGTGATGTCGCTGGTCGCCGGCGGCGGCTATGCGCAGTACTGCATCGCCCAGGACGCCCAGGCCATGAGCGTGCCGCCGGCACTGTCGATCAAGGAAGCCGGCGCGCTGCCGGAGACCCTGATGACGGTCTGGCACAACGTGTTCGAGCGCGGCGGGCTGAAGGCCGGCGAGACGCTGCTGATCCATGGCGGCTCCTCCGGCATCGGCACCATGGCGATCCAGCTTGCCAAGGCGTTCGGCGCAAAGGTGTTCGTCACCGTGGGATCGCAGGACAAGATCGATGCCTGCCTCAAGCTGGGTGCCGATCGCGCCATCAACTACAAGACGGAAGACTTCGTCACTGTCGTCAAGGAAGAGACTGGCAAGGCCGGCGTCAATCTGATCCTCGACATGGTCGCCGGCGACTATGTCGACCGCAACTATGATGCCGCCGCCGTCGACGGCCGCATCGTCCAGATCGCGACCCTCAACGGCCCCAAGGTCAGCGTCAACATCGCCAAGGTCATGGTCAAGCGCCTGACCCATACCGGCTCGACGCTGCGCCCCCGTAGTAATGCGGACAAGGCGGCGATGGTGGCCGCGATCGAACAGAAAGTGATGCCGCTCTTACGCGAAGGCCGCATCAAACCGGTGATGGACAGCACTTTCCCGCTGGAAAAGGCGGCGGACGCCCACCGGCGCATGGAGACGAGCGCACATATTGGCAAAATTGTGTTGGAAGCCTAGGCCGCTGGCCCACAGGGCCAGCCGGAAACCCTTTGATTTTCCTCGCTTTCGTGGCATCTATCGCGACGCACCGAACCAATTCCGTCCGGTGTGAAATCGTCTTCCACCGAAGAGTTGCGTCGAACGCGGAGAACTGGCCTTGCGTCTGATCAGGTGCCTCGCGCCCATCGCGCTGGGCCTCATGATTCTTGTCGCCGCGTACCCTGCGCGCGCGCTCGACGCCGTCAGCGTCCGCAGTGACGCGCCCGCGATCGACCTCACCGGCGTGCTCGAGCATCAGCGCAGCGATGCCGACCGTATCCAGGTCTCGACCGCGCCCGGCACTGACGGCATCGTCCGCCGCATCGAGGTGCGCGCCCGCGAGGGCGGACAGAACTGGGTGGTGTTCGCGCTCGCCAACAACACCGACGACCAGCTCGACCGCCTGATCGTCGCGCCGCACTACCGCATCGTCTCGTCGGGATTGCTCTGGCCCGACCTCGGGCTGTCGCGCATCGCGACCATCACGCCGTCGATCGGCGACCGGCCCGAACGTCAGGAGAGCGCAACCGCGGACGTGTTCCGCATCACGCTCGATCCCGGCGCCGTCGTCACCTTCGTCGCGGAGCTGCGCACGGACAAGCTGCCGCAGCTCTATCTGTGGGAGCCCGAGTCCTACAAGGACAAGGTCAACTCTTTCACGCTGTACCAGGGCATCGTGATCGGCATCTCCGGCCTGCTGGCGCTGGTGCTGACGATCCTGTTCGTGGTGAAGGGCAGCATCATGTTCCCGGCCGCCGCGGCGCTGGCCTGGGCGGTGCTGGTCTATATCGGCGTCGATTTCGGCTTCTGGGGCAAGGTGCTCGACATGTCGAACAACGCCGAGCGCATCTGGCGCGCGGCGGGTGAAGCGATATTGGCGGCGACCCTGCTGGTGTTCCTGTTCGCCTATCTCAATCTCAGTCGATGGCATGTGCGCTATTCGCACATCACGGTGGGCTGGCTGGCGTTCCTCGGCTCCCTCGTCGCGCTCGCTTTGTTCGATCCGGCCGTCGCCTCCGGCATCGCGCGCATCTCGCTGGTGCTGATCGCTTTCGCCGGTTTCGCGCTGATCGTCTATCTCTCCACCCACGGCTTCGACCGCGCGGTGCTCTTGATCCCGACCTGGTTCCTCCTCGTGGTCTGGGTGGTCGCGGCCGGCATGACGGTGGCGGGCTCCGTCACCAACGACATCGTCGGCCCTGCCCTGCTCGGCGGCCTCGTGCTGATCGTGATGCTGATCGGCTTCACCGTGATGCAGCACGCCTTTGCCGGCGGCGGCGCCACCACCGGCGTCGTCTCCGACATCGAGCGGCGGGCCTTGGCGCTGGCAGGCTCCGGTGATCTGATCTGGGACTGGGACGTCTCCGCCGACAAGGTCTTCACCAGCCCCGAGACGGAAGCCCTGCTCGGCCTCAAGCGCGGCACGCTCGAAGGGCCCGCGGCCTCCTGGTTAGAGGTGCTGCATCCGCTCGACCAGGACCGTTTCCGCGCCGCGCTCGACAGCGTGCTCGACCAGCGCCGCGGCCGTCTGGTGCAGGATTTCCGCCTGCGCACCCCCGACGGTCACTTCATGTGGTTCGCGCTGAAGGCGCGCCCGGTGGTCGGCTCCGACGGCGAGGTCTCCCGCGTGGTCGGCACGCTCACCGACGTCACCGAGTTGCGCAACGCCGAGGAGCGCCTGCTGCACGATTCCGTGCATGACAACCTCACCGGCCTGCCCAATCGCAAGCTGTTCATGGACCGGCTCGGCGGGGTCGCAAACTTCGCCAAGACCATGCCGACGCTCCGTCCGACGCTGATGGTGATCGACCTCGACCGCTTCAAGCAGGTCAACGATTCCGTCGGGATTGCGGTCGGCGATTCCATCCTGCTGACGCTCGCCCGCCGCCTGACCCGCATCCTGAAGCCGCAGGACACGCTGGCGCGGCTCGCCGGCGACCAGTTCGGCCTGATCCTGCTGTCGGAGCAGGATCCGGCGCGGATCACCAATTTCGCCGAGACCATCCGCAAGACCATCCGCGCGCCGATCGCCTTCAACGATCGCGAGATCTTCCTGACGGCTTCGATCGGCCTTGCGCTCTCTGACCCGCAGACGCAGCTGACCGACGAGATCATCAAGGACGCCGAGCTTGCGATGTATCATTCCAAGCGCATCGGCGGCGACCGCATCGACGTCTACAAGCCGGCGATGCGTGCGCGAAAGACCGACCGCCTGACGCTGGAGAGCGAACTGCGCCGCGCCATCGAGCGGCAGGAGATCACGATCCTGTACCAGCCGATCGTGCGGCTGGAGGATCGCTCGGTCGCCGGCTTCGAAGCGCTGGCGCGCTGGGATCATCCGAAGCTCGGGCGCATGGCGCCCTCGGAGTTCATCGGCATTGCGGAAGAGACCGGCCTGATCGTCGACCTCGGCATGTTCGTGCTTGACCAGACCGCAAAGCAGCTTTCGGTGTGGCAGCGCGCGATGCGCTCGCGCGAGCCGATCTTCGCAAGCGTCAACGTCTCGTCGCGGCAGCTGCTGCGCCACGACCTCATCCACGACATCCGCACCGTGCTGTCGCGCTCCTCGGTGGCGCGCGGCACGCTCAAGCTGGAGCTGACGGAATCGCTGGTGATGGAGAACCCTGAGCACGCAGCTCAGATGCTGACGCGCATCCGCGAGCTCGGCACCGGCCTGTCGCTCGACGATTTCGGCACCGGCCATTCGTCGCTGGCCTATCTGCAGCGCTTCCCGTTCGACACCATCAAGATCGACCAGTCGTTCGTGCGCACCACCAACCGCGGCACCCGCCCGGTGATCCTGAAGTCGATCATCGCGCTGGCGCACGATCTCGGCATGGACGTCGTGGCCGAAGGCGCCGAGACCGATTCCGATGCGGTCGAGCTCTACCAGATGGGCTGCGAATACGCGCAAGGCTTTGCCTTCGGCGAGCCGATGGACGCGGATGCGGCGATGCGCCTTCTGACGGAAGTGCGGCTGGAAGCGGCGAGCTGATCGCTCCCGCGAGTCCGGTATCGTAGGGTGGGCAAAGGCGCACTTGCGCCGTGCCCACCATCTCTCCACACATGCCGCGCCAAATGGTGGGCACGCTTCCGCCTTCGCTCTTCGAGCTACGGCGGACAAGTCGCTTTGCCCACCCTACGATTCTAACCGCCTCCCTCTCCCCTCCTTGAGGGGGCGCCCGCGAAGCCACGGGGTGAGGTGCCGACGAGGCCGTGCTTGATCCAGATCAATGGACCGCTGCTCAACCGCCGCGAAAAATGGCGCGCAGCATTCGATCCAGAACGGTTTCGTCATCGAGGTCGTTGGGCTCGCCACTGTCGTTCTCGACGTGCCCACACACGTCAAGCGCAACGGCTGGAATGAGCGGACCAAGCGCCTCCTTCTCAGGAGTTACGGATGACCCGGCACCTTTTCTACGCGATCACCCTCATAGGCACCGGAATGTTCCTCGCCTCCTCGGCCGAAGCAGTGACGGCGGCACGATGCGAGGATCGAGGCGCAAACTGCATCGGCACATGTGCCGACTACACCGGCGGGGCCGGTGACGTTCGGGGCCGCCAGAACGTGTGCATGCGAGCCTGCGACCGGCAGACAACCAGATGTCTGATACGAGCACACGCCGACAACGAACGCTGGCTCCGTGAGCGCCAATGAAGGCCTTGGCTCGACACCCCGGCTAGCGGCGACCGTTCTCACGTTCGCGGTGGACCGCGCGTCCGCCTGATCTGGTACCGTAGGGTGGGCAAAGGCGCACTTGCGCCGTGCCCACCATCCAACCCTACGACGGAGGTGGTGGGCACGCTCCGCTTTGCCCACCCTACGATACTGTCTCCGTAGCTCGTGCTTTAGCTCGGCTTGCGCCGCAGACTCGCGATCAACCAAATCCCAGCCGGTAACGAAATCGCCGCCAGACCGCCCCAGACCATTCCCGCCTGCTCGAGATAGACGTCCTGCGAGACCGGGTCGTAGCAGCGGCCGAGTTCGTTAAAACAGTCGCGCCAGCGCCAGTAGCGGGCCTCGAAGGCGAGCGCAAAGAGCACGCCCAGACCGATCAGAGCTGCGCCAAGAACACCCCTCAGCCAGCGCAGGATCATGCGGCGCGGCCTCACCTGCGCTGGGATTTCTGCTTCCTGAACCGCACGCTCGCTCCGTCCGGCATCCGTGTCGCCACGAATCCGGCGGCGAGGCAGGCCTCGCGTTGCGGCATCTGGATGTCGGGGCTGCGCAAACTGTCCCACCATGAGGCACGATTGGCCGCGCGCGGCAGCGCCGCACCGATGATCTCCTCGATCTGCTCGAAGGTCAGCACGAATTCCGCCTGCTTCTGCCGCAGCAGATAATCGCGCAACGCGTCGTAGTCGTTCACACTCGTCCTCTCGTCCGAAGCCCGGATCTCTTCACATGAGGCCTGCCGAAAATCGTTAGCCGCATCAACCGATTCTTAACTCATTGCGGCAGCGCCGTACCAGCTTAAACACTGCTCAAGGTTTAGGGCGCATCCATCAGGGTCGGGAGCAAACGATGCTGTCTGGATGGCGCGAAGTCATGGCCCGCCGGCCGTGGCGGATTTCGGCGAAGCTGCTGATCATCTCGTCCGTGGTGACGGTGATCGGCTTTTCCGCCATTTGCGTCAACGTCATGCTGGACATGCGCCGCGGCGAAGAGGCGCTGGCCCGCCAGACGCTGGAAAACCTTGCCACCACCATCGAATCCGACATCAGCCGCAACATCGAGATCTACGATCTGTCGCTGAAGGCGGTCGCCAGCAACATGCTGCTGCCGGAGCTCGCCACGGTCTCGACGCCGGTCCGGCACCTGATCCTGTTCGATCATGCGACGACGGCACGGCATTTCGGCGCCATCCAGGTCTATGACGCGGAGGGCAGGCTGACGATCGATGCATCCACGCTCGATCCGCCCTCCGAAAATCGCGCCGACGAGGACTATTTCACGGTCCACCGCGACAATCCCGGCGCCGGTCTCTTCATCAGCCGCCCGATGCTGTTCCGCGGCGCCTATTCGATCGTGCTGAGCCGGCGCATCAGCGACACCGACGGCGGCTTCATGGGCGTCGTCACCGGCTCGATCCGATTCAGCTATTTCCACGAATTGTTCGAGCGCCTGAGCCTCGATCCCGAAGACACGATCACCGTGCTCAAGCGCGACCGCACCATCATGATGCGGCGGCCGTTCGACCTCGACGTGATCGGCAGGAACCTGAACGAGCGTCAGAGCTGGAAGGCGGACAATCTGCGCGCCGGCAGCTCCTATTCCGGCCAGGGCCCGGTCGATCCGACGCCGAGGCTCTATGCGCGCAGCGGCGACGGCGGACCGCTGTTTGTGGTGGCCGGCAAGCCTCTGAGCGCGGTGTTCGAGCTGTGGCGGAAGGAGGCCTATCGCATCGGCGCCGTGGTGCTGGCGCTGATCGTGTTCATGCTGGCATCGACGCTCGTGCTCGCGCGCGAGATCGGCCGGCGCGCCGAGGCCGAGCGCAAGCTCGAGGAGCTGGCGACGACGGATGCGCTCACTGGCCTGAAGAACCGCCGCAAGTTCGACACCGTCATCGACGTCGAATGGCGGCGCGCCATGCGCCAGAAGACGCCGGTCGCGCTGCTGATGATCGATGCCGATCACTTCAAGGCCTACAACGACACCTTCGGTCATCAGGCCGGCGACCAGGTGCTGGTCGGCATCGCCATCTGCATTTCCGACTCGGTGCGGCGTGCCGGCGACTGCGCCGCGCGCTATGGCGGCGAGGAATTCGCGGTGCTGCTGCCGGACACCTCGGCCACTGAGGCCTTCAAGATCGCCGAGACGATCCGCCTCAAGGTGCAGGGCTGGTCCGACGACCAGGCGACATCGACGGTGTCCTGCGGCATCGCCAGCCTCGTCCCCGCCGCCGGCATGGACTGGACCATCCTGGTCGCCGCCGCCGACAAGGCGCTCTACGCCGCCAAAGCCGGCGGCCGCAACCAGTCCGTGGTCGCGAGCCTACCGAAGCTGTCGCTGGTGGCGTGAGGGACGGTCGCAGCTCGTTGTAGGCGGAGGCGCACACCACACCCACGGTGTCGTCCCGGCGAAGGCCGGGACCCATAATCACAGGGAAGAGTTTGGCGAAGACTCGCGGTTCGGTACTGCTACCGACTGCAATT
>NZ_LBIY01000088.1:0-234031 GCF_028128625.1 Bradyrhizobium sp. CCBAU 45389
CCATCCTCAACGCCATGCTCAGGGATCGAAAACCATGGCAACCCGCTTGACAAAGAACACAGTCGCTGAGGTGCGAGGCTTGCGATGCGAAAGCATCGTAAGCTGACCCTCGAAGGATGAGCGGCCGCGATGCAGCCGGGGGCCGTCGTCCTTCGAGGCTCGCTCTACGACGCGGTTGCGCCGCAGAGCGAGCGCATCAGGATGACGGTGATGGAGCTATCGTCGCTACGCTCGCAATGACGGAGTGCTTCAGAACCCCGCGACGCTGCCGTGCAGGTCGTACTGGTCGGCGCGCTCGATCTTGGCGGTGACGATCTCGCCGACGCGCAACGGGCGGCGGCTCGTGAGGTACACCGCACCGTCGATCTCCGGCGCATCGGCCTTGGAGCGGCCTTTCGCAACGGTCGGGCCGACCTCGTCGATGATGATCTGCTGGCGCGTGCCGACCTTGCGCTTGAGCCGGCGCGCCGAGATCTTCTGTTGGCGCGCCATCAGCGCGTTGTAGCGCTCCTGCTTGACCTCTTCCGGCACGGGATTCTCGATCGCGTTCGACGTCGCGCCCGCAACCGGCTCGTATTTGAAGCAGCCGAGACGATCGATCTCGGCCTCATCGAGCCAGTCGAGCAGATAGGCGAAATCGGCATCGGTCTCGCCGGGGAAGCCGACGATGAAGGTCGAGCGCAAAGCGAGATCAGGGCATTCCTCGCGCCAGCGCTTGATCCGCGCCAGCGTTTTGTCCTGCGCCGCCGGGCGCTTCATCGCCTTCAGCACCTCAGGGCTCGCATGCTGGAACGGGATGTCGAGATAGGGCAGCACCTTGCCCTCATTCATCAGCGCGATGACTTCGTCGACATGCGGGTAGGGGTAGACATATTGCAGCCGGACCCAGGCCCCGAGCTCGCCGAGCTCGCGCGCGAGGTCGAGGAATTTGGCGCGGACCTGGCGGTCCTTCCACGGGCTCTCCGCATATTTGAGATCGACGCCGTAAGCCGAGGTGTCCTGCGAGATCACCAAGAGCTCCTTGACGCCGGCGCCGACCAGGCGCTCGGCCTCGCGCAGCACGTCATTGGCCGGGCGCGAGACGAGGTCGCCGCGCAGTTTCGGGATGATGCAGAAGGTGCAGCGGTTGTTGCAGCCCTCGGAGATCTTCAAATAGGCGTAGTGGCGCGGCGTCAGCTTGATGCCCTGCGGCGGCACCAGGTCGAGATGCGGATTGTGCGCCGGCGGCAGCGCGCGGTGCACTGCGTCGAGCACGCTCTCATATTGCTGCGGGCCGGTGATGGAGAGCACGCCCGGATAGGCCTGCTCGATCTGCTCGGGTTCCGCGCCCATGCAGCCTGTCACGATCACCTTGCCGTTCTCGGCCATGGCCTCGCCGATCGCCGACAGCGATTCCTGCTTGGCGCTGTCGAGGAAGCCGCAGGTGTTGACGATGACGATGTCGGCCCCGTCATGCTTGCGGGCGAGCTCGTAGCCTTCCGCGCGCAGGCGCGTGATGATGCGCTCGGAATCCACCAATGCCTTGGGACACCCGAGCGACACGAAGCTGACCTTGGGCGCAGCCGTCTGATCCATATCTGATCTGCCTGATTGACCGGCCTGAGCTAGTCCCAATTGCCCATAATTACAACCCTTTGCATCGCCCCCCGGCGTGCTATGGATGAATCACCTGCCGTGAGTGAGCCATGAGCGCCGAACAGTCGCCCAAAATCGTGATTGTCGACGAGAGCCCGATCCGGGCTGCGATCCTCGAGGAGGGGTTGCGGGAGGCCGGATTCACCCAGGTCGTCCATATCCGCGAGATGCAGAGCCTCTTGGCCCGTATTTATGCGGTGGACCCCGACATCATCCTGATCGATCTGGAAAACCCCAGCCGCGACGTGCTGGAGGCGATGTTCCAGGTCAGCCGCGCCGTGAAGCGGCCGATCGCGATGTTCGTCGACCAGAGCGATTCAGCCTCGATCCAGGCCTCGGTCGAGGCGGGGGTATCGGCCTACATCGTCGACGGGCTGAAGAAGGAGCGTATCAAGCCGATCCTCGATCTTTGCGTGTCCCGTTTCAACGCCTTCGCGAAACTCCAGGAGGAGCTCGAGCGCACCAAGTCGCAGCTCGAGGACCGCAAGATCATCGAGCGCGCCAAGGGCATCCTGATGAAGGTGAAGGGCCTCACCGAGGACGAGGCCTATGTGCTGCTGCGCTCGACTGCGATGCGCGAGAAGAAGAAAATCGGCGAGATCGCCCAGTCGATCATCACCGCATCGGAGATGCTGAAATGACTGGACCGCTCCGCATCGGGTTCATCCCGCTGGTCGATGCCGCAGCCCTGATCGTTGCCGTCGACAAGGGTTTCGCCGCCGCCGAAGGGCTCGACGTCGAGCTGGTGCGCGAGGTGTCCTGGTCCAACGTGCGCGACAAGCTCAATATCGGCCTGTTCGATGCCGCGCATCTGCTGGCGCCCGTCGCGATCGCGTCCTCGCTCGGGCTCGGCCACGTTAAGGTGCCGATCGCCGCGCCCTTCAACCTCGGCATCAACGGCAATGCGATTACGGTGTCGCCGACGCTCCATGCGGCGCTGATGGAGGAAATCGACGGCGACCGCTTCGATCCGCTTGTCACCGCGAAGGCGCTGGCGAAGGTCGTTGCCAAGCGCCGCAAGACGGGTGCCGATCCGCTGACCTTCGGCATGACTTTCCCGTTCTCGACCCACAATTATCAGCTGCGGTTCTGGATGGCGGCGGCCGGCGTCGATCCCGACGAGGACGTGCGCCTCGTGGTGCTGCCGCCGCCCTATATGGTCGAGAGCCTCAAGAGCGGCCATGTCGACGCATTCTGCGTCGGCGCGCCCTGGAATTCGGTCGCGGTCGATCTCGGCATCGGGCACATCCTGCACTTTGTCTCCGATATCCTGGTGCGCGCGGCGGAGAAGGTGCTGGCGGTCCGTCAGGTCTGGGCCGACAAGAATCCGGACGTTGTCGCGGCCCTGGTGCGGGCGGCCGTGAAGGGCGCCGAGTTCATCGAGCAGCCTGCGAACCTCACCGAGGCGGCGCAGATTCTGGCGCAGCCCGAGCGGATCGGCGTCGATGCCGAGGTCATCCAGCGGACCCTCACGGGACGCCTGAAGATCTCGCCCGATGGCACGCTCCGCGAAAGCGGCCGCTATCTCCTCGTTGGGCGCGAAGGAGCAGGGCGCCCCGAGCCGGTGCAGGCCGCCTGGCTCTACGCCCAGATGGTGCGCTGGGGGCAGACGGCGCTGACGCCGGACGGCGTCAAGACCGCCATGGCCGTGTTCAGGCCGGATCTCTACGACGCAGCCGTCGGCCGCCAGCCACCCGCCGAGGCGCCCACAGCCTTCGGCGCGTTCGCTGGACCCGTCTTCGATCCCGACAACATCCGGGGGCACCTCGAGGCCTTCGAGGTCGGCCGCTGGAAGGCCTGATTCGTCCCCTGCATCGTTTTTGAGCAATGGGCGGCAGCGGCTAAATTTTGGGCCGAGTGCTCGAATTTCGAGTGAGTTCCGGGATCGGCATTTTCCGGGGCCGGCTTTATTCCATTGAAAGATCAAGAGTTTCTCTTTCAGGAAAGCTGGCACGCAACTTGTATGTTGCACTGCGGCCAGCTTGTCATTGGTGCCTGCTGAGCCAAGTCCCGCAGCAACGAAGCTGATTGGACCGTCGGGTTGCGAAGCGGGCTCTAGAGCCAGCTGAGTTTCCCGCGGGTCGCGCAATTTTCCGTCGATACCACCGAGGTGGCCGCAGGAGCTTCGTTACCGACCATGAAAATCGATACGGTCTCAGTCGACTTTACCGACGAGCAGAAACGCTATCTCGAAGGCTTCACGACCGGCTTGCAGATCAGCCGCGTCGGCCGCGGCCTTGGTGGCGGCGGCGGCAAGGCGAATGCCGAGCCGACCGGCCCAGATGCCGTGCACATCAAGGCGCAGGACAAGGTCATCGCGGCAGGCAAGAAGCTCGCCGACCAGGAGAAGTTCAAGCGCGACGAGCATCCCTTCGATGCCTATCCGCGCCTTCGCCAGCAGGCGCTCGACAACACCCCGCCGAGCCCTGCGGACAATTTCCGCTGGCGCTATTACGGCATCTTCTACGTCGCGCCGACGCAGGACTCCTACATGTGCCGCCTTCGTATTCCGAACGGCATCATGAAGCACTGGCAGCTGTCGGGTCTTGCCGATCTCGCCGACGAGCTCTGCGGTCCCTACAGCCACGTCACGACGCGCGCCAATCTGCAGCTGCGCGAGATTCCGCCGAAGCACGCGATCAGAATGATCGAGGGCATCCAGGATCTCGGCCTGTGCTCGCGCGGCTCCGGCGCCGACAACATCCGCAACGTGACGGGGACCCCGACCGCCGGCGTCGATCCGCAGGAAATCATCGACACGCGGCCCTATGCGCGCGAGTGGCACTACCACATCCTCAACGACCGCTCGCTCTATGGTCTGCCGCGCAAGTTCAACGTGGCCTTCGACGGTGCCGGCAAGATTGCGGTGCTGGAAGAGACCAACGACATCGCCTTCACGGCGTATGAGGTGAAGGATGGTTTCGGCGTCGAGCCCGGCATCTGGTTCCGGCTCGGCCTCGGCGGCATCACCGGCCACAAGGATTTTGCAAAATACTCCGGCATCATCGTCAAGCCGGAGCAGGCGACCGCCGTTGCGGACGCCATCGTGCGGGTCTTCATCGACCACGGCGACCGCACCAACCGCAACAAGGCGCGGCTGAAATACGTGCTCGATGCCATGGGCCACGACGGCTTCCTCAAGCTGGTCGAGGAGCGGCTGAAGACGCCGTTCACGCGCGTGCCGGAAGAGGCGTTCGCGCCACGGCCCGCCGCGGATCGCATGGCCCATGTCGGCGTGCACAAGCAGAAGCAGGACGGCCTCAACTGGATCGGCGTCTCGCTGACGCTCGGCAAGCTCAGCTGCGACCAGATGCGCGGCCTCGCCAAGGTTTCGCGTGATCTCGGCGACGGCGAGATTCGCCTGACGGTCTGGCAGAACCTCTTGATCTCGGGCGTGCGCGACGAGAATGTCGAGCTCGCCATTGCCGCGATCAAGCAGATCGGGCTCGCGGTCGAAGCCTCGCACATTCGCGCCGGCCTCATCGCCTGCACCGGCAATGCCGGCTGCCGTTTCGCGGCGTCGAACACCAAGCGCAATGCGGCCGAGATCGGCGACTGGTGCGAGCCGCGCGTCGCCATGGACAAGCCGGTCAACATCCATCTGACCGGCTGCCACCATTCTTGCGCGCAGCATTACATCAGCGACATCGGCCTGATCGGGGCACGCGTGCCTGTCAATGAGGAGGACACGGTCGAAGGCTATCACCTCTTCACTGGCGGCGGGTTCGGCCCCGACGCTGATGTCGGGCAGGAGGTCTATCACGACCTCAAGGCCGAGGACGCGCCGAAGACGGTCGAGGCGCTGCTCAAGGCCTACCTCGCCCATCGCGCCTCGCCCGACGAAACCTTCCTCTCCTTTGCGCGCCGCCACGACGGCGAAACGCTGCGCAAGCTTGCCGATGCACAGGTGTCCGCATGAACCAGATCACGCCTCCGCCGAAACTCGACATCATTCCCGCCAGCGCGCCGTTCTCCGACGCGCAGCGCTCCTGGCTGAACGGCTTCTTTGCCGGACTGCTGTCGCCTGATGTGGCAACGCCCTTGTCGGCGGAGCAGGGCGCGGCCGTCATGGCCGGTGACGGCGACGACGGCGAAGCGCCATGGCACGACCAGACCATGCCGATCGCCGATCGGATGAAGCTCGCCGAGGGCCGTCCCGTTCGCCGCAAGATGATGGCGGCGATGGCGCAGCAGGATTGCGGCCAGTGCGGCTACAATTGCCACGATTATTCGGAGGCGATCGCGGGCCGCAGCGAAGCGCGGCTCAATCTCTGCGTTCCCGGCGGCAAGGAAACCGCGCGGATGCTGAAGTCGCTCTACGAGGAGCTCGACAAGGCGCCCGCGGCGAAAGCCCCCGAGAAGACGGACACGGTCGCCGCGCCCGCCGTGACCGTGACCATCGCCGAGCCCGGCCGTTCGCGCGACAATCCGACGGAAGCGACCTTCCTGTCGCGCCGCCTTCTCAACAAGGGGAAGTCGGAGAAGGAGACCTATCACATCGAGTTCGATCTCTCCGCGAGCAAGCTCGATTACGTGGTGGGTGACAGCTTCGGCGTGTTCGCGCGCAACGACGTCGGCCTCGTCGACCAGATCATCGCGCTGCTCGGCGCCTCCCACACCACCAAGGTGAACGGCAAGACACTGCGCGAGGTGCTGATCGACGACGTCTCGCTGTCGCCGGCGCCGGACTCGCTGTTCGAGCTGATCTCCTTCATCACCGGCGGCGCGCAGCGCGAGAAGGCGCGGGCGCTGGCGCAGGGCGAGGATCCCGATGGAGATGCCGCGACCCTCGACGTCATGGCGGCGCTGCAGAAGTTTTCCGGCACGCGTCCGCATCCCGAAGCATTCGTCGAGGCGCTGGAGCCGCTGCAGCCGCGGCTCTATTCGATCTCGTCCTCGCACAATGCGACGCCGGGAAAACTGTCGCTGACGGTCGATTCCGTGCGCTACGTGATCGGCAAGCGCAAGCGCATCGGCGTTGCCTCGACCTTTCTCGGCGAGCGCATCAATGAGGGCGAGAAGCTCAAGGTCTATGTGCAGAAGGCGCACAATTTCGGTCTGCCGCAGGATCCGAAGACGCCCATCATCATGGTCGGCCCCGGCACCGGCATCGCGCCGTTCCGCGCCTTCCTGCTCGATCGCAAGGCGACCGGCGCAGCCGGCAAGAACTGGCTGTTCTTCGGCCATCAGCGCAGCGATTGCGATTTCTTCTACCAGGAAGAACTCAATGCGATGAAGACCTCGGGTCAATTGACCCGGCTGTCGCTGGCCTGGTCGCGCGACGGCGAGAAGAAGTTTTATGTGCAGGACCGCATGCGCGAGGTCGGCCGCGAGCTGTGGACCTGGCTCGCCGAAGGCGCGCATCTCTACATCTGCGGCGATGCCAAGCGCATGGCCAAGGACGTCGAGCGCGCGCTGGTCGACATCGTCGCCCAGTTCGGCGCGCGTTCGACCGATGAGGCCGTCAGCTTTGTCGCCGACCTCAAGAAGACCGGCCGCTTCCAGGCTGACGTGTACTAGGCTTCGGCGGGACCAGGACGAGGAAACCCGTTGCCACTTTGCTCGGTGCTGTAGGGTGGGCAAAGGCGCGCCCTTCGCGCGCCGTGCCCACCATCCCTAAGTGGTGGGCACGCTTCGCTTTGCCCACCCTACGAGAGCTGTCATCCAGCCGTCATCGCTTCGGTTCCAACTGGCTCGAATCCTAACGAATAAGATTCTCGGAACCCGGATCTGGGGAGAATTTGCATCTGCGCCGAGGCTCCTTCTAAGAACCGTCATCGCTATTTCCGCCGCCATCTTGCCTCCCGCCAGGGTTGATCCTTCATACTCCCGCAAATGGGGCGTTGGAGATCGACCATGCGCGAACTATCGGCGGAAGCCAGACTGCACTTCTACGCGCGCTCGCTCTCGCGGCGCACCGGGGCGAGCGCCCATCATCTGGCGCTCTACAGCGCCTTTGCCGTGATCGCAGCGATCGTGTTCGGCACGCTATCGGTGCATCCGTTCTAGCGACTTTGTAGGGTGGGTTAGCCGGAGGCGTAACCCACCAACTTCGTTCTGCACTCGCTGAAGCATGGTGGATTACGCTTCGCTAATCCACCCTACGGCACTGAACGTGCCTCACGCCCCGCGCCTGAACGGCGCAACCTCGATCCCCGCTTCCTTCAACGCCTGACGCAAGGTCCGCGCGATCTCGACCGCGCCGTGCGTGTCGCCGTGGATGCAGACCGTATCCGTGCGCATCTTGATCACCTTGCCGGTGACCGACACCACCGCGCCGTCCTGCACCATGCGCACCACGCGCTCCGCGATCGCCTTCGCATCGTGCAGCACGGCGCCGGGCTTCTTGCGCGAGACGAGGTTGCCGTCGTCCTCATAGGCGCGGTCGGCGAACACCTCGTGCACCATCGGCAGATTGGCCGCTTCGCCGGCCTTCACCAGCTTCGAATTGGCGAGCACGACGAAGATGAGATTGGGGTCGACCGCCCTAATGCCGGCGGCGATCGCCTTCGCGGTCATGTCGTCCTCGCAGGCGACGTTGGAGAGCGCGCCATGCGCCTTCACATGCGTGACCTTGTGGCCGGCCGCGGTTGCGATCGCCTGCAGCGCGCCGATCTGGTAGGCGACGAGGTTCTCGATCTCGGAAGCCTTGAGCCCTGCGATCGGGTGCCGGCCGAAGCCGTGCAGGTCGCGATAGCCGGGATGCGCGCCGACTGAGACGCCGCGCGCTTTCGCAAGCTCCACCGTCCGGCGCATGATGTCGGGGTCGCCGGCGTGGAAGCCGCAGGCGACGTTGACCGAGCTCGCCAGCTCGATCATTGCGGCGTCGTTGCCCATCTCCCACGCGCCAAAACCTTCGCCGAGGTCGCAATTGAGATCGATCGTCTTCATGGGGTGCTCTCCGCCTCTGGTCTTGCTGCCGCTTACGGTTCCGCCGTCACCTGCCAGGTTCCGGCGTCGACCGCGCTCACCGCGTAGCCGGCAACGTTAGCATCGCTGAGCGCCTCGATGTTGAGCTCGACGGTGTCGGAGGAGCGGAGGCGGTCGGGGAGGGTGCGGATCAACTGCGCGAACTTGCGCGCCTCGTCCTGCGCCTCCGCCATGCTGACCTGCTTGAAGCGGAACGCTGTTCCCGCCGAGGTCTGCGCGAGCCGGCCCACATCGGCCGTGATCACGGTCGCGATCTTCGGATAGCCGCCGGAGGTGCCGCGGTCCATCATCAGCGCGATCGGCGAGCCGTTGCCGGGCACCTGGATGCTGCCGTTGACCGTGCCGTCGGAGACGATGTTGTGGCCGTGCAGGTGCTTGATCGCGGGGCCTTCGAGCCGGTAGCCCATGCGATCGGAGGTCGCTGAGATCTTCCACTCGCTGTCCAGGAACAGCGCCTTGTTGGCATCGTCGAATTCGTCGTCCTGCGGCCCCAGCAGCACGCGGATCGGACCTGTCGCAGGCTTCGGCAGCTCGATGCGCAGCTCTGGCGCACCGCTCGCGGCATCGACGCTGAACTCGTCGCCGGCCTGGAGCGGGCGCGGGTAGGGGCTGCCGAGGCCGGCGCGGGCATTCACCGCCAGGCTGCCGAACACGAGCTCGCCCTTGATGCCGCCTTCGATCGCGAGATACGTGAACGCGCCGCCGCGGGCAAAGCCGAGCGTCAGCGTCTCGCCGTCCTTCAGCGTCACCGATGTATCCATCGCGACCGGCCGCCCGGCGACATCGGCATTGCGCGGTGCGCCTGCGATTGCCACGCGCACGGCGCCATCCTTCGCGGTGAACGTCGCGCCGAAGGGGCCGATCTCGACAGCAGCCGCGAGCGGCTCATTGCCGACCAGCGTGTTTGCCGCCGCGAGCGACAGACGATCCATCGCGCCGCTGACCGTCAGGCCGTAGCGCTGCGCGCCGTGGCGTCCGCCGTCCTGGACGGAGCTGGCTGGCCCGATGCTGGTGACGACGAGCCGGCTCATGCGTCCACCTGCTCGGCGACGATCTCGCCGGCTTCGGCGGCGCGGTCCATGTCCTCGAACGTCTTGTGGTCGATGGCGAAAAACGTCACGCGGTCACCGGGCTCGGTGAGGAAGGTCGGATTGCGGTGGAGCTGATAGGTTCTGACAGGCGTGCGGCCGAGCAGGTGCCAGCCGCTTGGGGCGGCCAGGCACTGGATGCCGGCCTGGATGCCGCCGATCGAGATCGTTCCGGCGGGCGTTAGCAGCCGCGGCGACTGCCGCCGCGACATGTGCAGGGATTTGTCGAGCCCGCTGAGATAGGACCAGCCCGGCGTGAATCCGATCATGGCGACCTTGTAGTCGCCGCCCGCGTGCCGGGCGACGATGTCATCAGGCGTGGTGCTGAGCGCCTTGGCGACATCCTCGAGGTCGATGCCGTGCTCGCCGCCATAGGCCACGGGAATGCGCCAGCGGCGCGCCCTGGTGGCCGGCGGCAGCGGCCGGGTCGCGATCGGGAGGATCTTTTCGCCGAGCGCGTCGAAGCCGATCTTGCCGGGGTCGTAGTGCACCAGCAGCGACCGATAGGTCGGCACGGTCTCGGTGATGCCGTCGATCGGGCTCGCTGCGAGTGCCTTGTCGAGCGCCAGCACGCGCTGGTTGGCGGTATCGTCGATGGTGCGGCTGAACTCGACCGTGACGGCACTGTCGCCACTGGGCAGAAGGCGGGGCGGGGGAAGCGTCGCGGCCATGAGCTGTCGAAGAGCTGTCGAAATCGGGCTTCTCAGGAAACGCGGGCTCGCCCTTGAGTTCCGCTTGTCCCTGCTTCGCGTAAATGCGCCAGCAAGTCCAATAAATTAATGCAGGGGTTCTCGATAAAGCCTTGTTATCGCGTCGCATAACGGCGCTGCGGCCCTGCATTCTTGTGGGTCTTTTGGCCCTTGACGCAAGGCTTGCGGCTCGCAAGATGCGCGCGTTCTTTTCCCGCCTATCCGGAGCTCGTTCTCGTCCATGTCGCTATCCCCCGAAGCCCGCAAGACCCTCGCCGGCATCACCACTGCCACCATCACCACGGTCCTGCTGAAAAAGGGCCTGCGCAACGTGTGGATGCGCGGTGCGCGTCCGCTGCGCCCGGGCCTGCCGCGCCTTGTGGGACCTGCCTTCACGCTGCGCTTCGTGCCGGCGCGCGAGGATCTGGCGACGCCGGAATCCTGGTCGTCGCCGATCTCGACCCGCACCGCGATCGAGGCGATGCCGGATGGCTGCATCGCCGTGGTCGACGCCATGGGCATCACCGATGCCGGCATCTTCGGCGACATCCTCTGCGCGCGCATGGTCAAGCGCGGCGTCACTGCGCTGGTCACCGATGGCGTGGTGCGTGACGTCGAGGGCGTGCTCGGCACCAATCTGCCGGTGTGGTGCGACGGCTATGCCGCGCCGCCGTCGGTCGCGGGCCTGACCTTCGTCGGTTGGGGCGAGCCGATCGGCTGCGGCGGCGTTGCCGTGTTTCCGAACGACATCGTGGTCGCCGACCAGGACGGCTGCGTGCTGATTCCGCAGGCGATGCTCGAGCACGTGCTCAATGAGGGCGTCGAGCAGGAGCGGATGGAAGCCTGGATCGTCAACGAGGTGAACAACGGCGCGGTGCTGCCGGGCCTCTATCCCATGAACGCCGAGACCAAGGCGCGCTACGCCGCCAGCAAGAAGTAACGGAAGCGAGGACCCCCATGGAGATCACCGTCGCAGGTACGCGGCCGACCCGCCGCGCGCCCAAGGAAAACTTCACCGGCACCGTGTGGCAGGACCCCGTCATCATGGCGCCCGCGCCGGCGCGGCTGAACTGCTCCCGCGTCGCGTTCGAGCCGGGCGCACGCACCAACTGGCACCATCATCCGCTCGGGCAGACGCTTTACGTCATCTCCGGCGTTGGCCGCGTCCAGTCCAAGGGCGGGCCGATCCGCGAGATCCGCCCCGGCGACACCGTGTGGATTCCGCCCGGCGAACTGCACTGGCACGGGGCATCGCCGACCAACGGCATGTGCCACATCGCCATGCAGGAAGCGCTCGACGGCGTCTACTCGACCTGGCTGGAGCCGGTGACGGACGCGGAGTACGGCGCGGCGGTCGGCTGATCCGCGCGCCCCGGACAAGACGCATCGCCTGAAGGCGGTGCGTCGCCGAGCCGGGACACGGCGACTTACATCCTCTGCGCCGTCCACGTGCCCGTGCACATGGTGCCGCGCCAGGTGCCGGAGCCCGAGGTGCCGCTGAGCCGGCCGAAGCCGACCGCGCGCTTGATG
Organism: Bradyrhizobium sp. CCBAU 45389; assembly: GCF_028128625.1. Classification (NCBI taxonomy): domain Bacteria; kingdom Pseudomonadati; phylum Pseudomonadota; class Alphaproteobacteria; order Hyphomicrobiales; family Nitrobacteraceae; genus Bradyrhizobium; species Bradyrhizobium sp. CCBAU 45389. The sequence goes on from NZ_LBIY01000088.1 coordinate 11,873, forward strand.
CCGCTGCTCAAGGTGACGTTGATGCTGCCGGCATCGGCCACGCGGCCCGACGCCGTCACGGCCGCGCTGCTCGATGCGATCTGGCCGTTGTTGATGCCGATGGCGACGGTTGCCCCGTTGCCGCAGGTCTCGCTCGATGACGAGATGCGGACATTCCATGTGCCGTCGAAAGTGCTCGTCGCAGCGCCGGCCTGCGTCAGCGGGAAGGTGATGGCGACAAGGGCGGCGAAGAGTCCTTTGCGAATGCCGTTCATGGCACGCCTCTGTGGTTGACCATGCAGGGGACCATGGCACCGCGCGCGGAACCGGCGATGTGAGAGGCGTCACGCCGGCGGCAGGCTCCGTGAGGTGGCGCACATCCTGACAGCGCGGAAAAGCAAAGGGGCCCGGATCACGGGCCCCTTGTTGTGGTCAGAGCGTTGAAGCCGGACTCAGTTCACCCGCGTCCAGGTCTGGCCACCGCAGAACATGCCGCCGAAGGCGCAGCCCTGCACGCGCAGCCGGTCGGTGCCCTTCATCGCGATCGTTGAATCGTAGGTCGAGCCGGAGTTGGGATCGAGGATGCGGCCGGACCATTTCTGGTCCTTGCCGGGCTTCATGTTGATCAGAACCTGCTCGCCGTTCTGGTTCGACTTGCTGTCGACCGAATAGCCGCAGAGATTGCTGCCGCACTGCTCGATGCGGACCTTGCCTTCCTTCTCCTCGGTGAGCCAGACGCCGAGCGGTGAATTGAGATCGCGCGTGGGCGCGGCTGCCGGAGCGACCGCGGCGGACTGGACCGGAGCCGGCGGCGGAGGTGGCGCCGGCGGCGCGGCAGCCGCAGCGGTCGGCGGCGGGGGCGGGGGGGGGGGGGGGGGGGGGGGCCTGCTGCTCGACGGGAGCGGGGGCTGGTGGCGGTGCAGGAGGAGGCGCGACAGCCGGAGCGGCCGGTGCGACCGTGGCAGTCGCCGGCTGCGGTGCAGGCGGCGCGGGAGGCGGTGCGGCCACGACGGGCGCGGGAGCCTGCACGGCTGCGGGAGGCGCTGCTGCGGCGGCAGGTGGAGGCGCCGGTGCAATCGGCGGCTGCGGATCCGCCTTGGCATCCTGCGGCGCCTGCTGGCCTGGGCTCGTCTCGTTCTTCTTGGCCTTCTTGGCCTTGCCCTGGCCGGTGTTGTCGTACACGCCGGGAATCTGCACGGTGCCGCGGTCCGGATCGATGCGGATGGTGCGCCCGCCATATTCGAAGGTGTACTGCGCTTGCGCAGCGGTGCTCGCCAACAAAAGGAATGCGGCCGTGGCCAACAGCTTCCTCATTTCGCATCTCCTGAACAGGTGGTCCCCGCACCAACGCTTACGCGCCGGCTCCATTCCGAAACGTGATCTAGATCACTGTCTCGGTATGAGTCGTCGTCGCGCTGTTCCCGGTTCAATAGGCCTGGGGCCGGTCCAAAGTTTGGCAGAGGCAGGCGACAGGAGGACGCGGCCTCACGCGCCGTTCCGATGGAATCGGAACGGGACCGGCGATCAAAACGCGCGAAAAACGCGCTAGTCGAACCAGGTGGCGTAGATCTTCCTGTAGCTGCCGTCTTCCATGGAAATGTGCAGCCATTGATCGACGAAGGCCTTCAGCGCCGTGTCGCGCTGCAGCCAATAGGCCTTCTCGGAGAAGTCGAACGGCTTGTCCGGATGCACCGCGCAGAGCACGCCTTGATGCTGCTTCTGCTGGTAGCGCGTCTCGGAGGCGTCCGTCATCATCAGATCGGCATTGCCCTTGGCGATCTCGTCGAAGATCACGGTGTTGTCGGGGAAGACCGTGATCTCGGCGTCCTTGATGTTGGCGCGTGCGAAGCGTTCGTTGGTGCCGCCGGGATTGACGATGACGCGGGTGCCCTTCTTGTCGATATCAGGAAGCGTCTGATACTTGCCGACGTCGGCGCAGCGCGTGATCGGCGTCTTGCCCTCGCGCATGATCGGCGTCGAGAAGAAGCCCTTCTTCTGCCGGTCGAGCGTCACCGACACGCCGCCCATGGCGATGTCGAACTGGTCGGCCTCGAAATCCTTCATCAGCTTCGGCCAGGCCGTCGGCACGAACTCGACCTTGACGCCGAGTGCCTTGCCGAGCGCCTCCGCCATGTCGACGTCGAAGCCAGAGAACTGCTGCGTGGCCTTGTCGAGATAAGTGAAGGGCTTGTAGTCGCCGGTCATGCCGACGCGCAACGTGCCGCGCTTCATGATCTCGTCGAGGCGCGAGGGCGCGGCCTGCTGGGCGTGGGCCGAAAGGTTCATCAGCAGCGCCACGGCCAAAGCTGCCAACACGCGAACGGATATTCGAACGGTCATCTCTTTTCCACCCATGCCCGAGCTGTCATTGTACAGCTCCTCCGACCTGGATTTAGACCAGATGCCCGTCGCTGGCGAGGCAGAATTGAAAGGAAGCTTGGGGTGACGATTTCGATGTACGAGGCCTCGGTCGGCCTCTTCGTGCCTTATCTGCGCAATCTGTCCGCGCTGCTCGACAAGGGCGTGGCCTATGCCGAGGCCCGCAAGTTCAATCCGGCGGTGTTGCTCGGCATGCGTCTCGCGCCGAACATGTACGATCTGGCACAGCAGGTCGGCGAGGCCTGCCGCCACGCCACGGTCACCTCGGCCTTGCTGGCAGGTCGCGAACCGGTCGCGCTGCCGGCGCTGGAGCACGACATGGCCGGCCTACAGGCGCGGATCGCGACGTCGCTTGAATTCATCGAGAGCCTGCCGCATGCCGAGATCGACGCGGCTGCGGAACGAAAGGTCGTCTGGAGGCTGAAGAACGGGACCGAGCTGCCCTTTACCGGGCGGACGCTGCTGCTCGTCAACTGCATTCCGCAGTTCTTCTTTCACGTCACGACGGCCTACGACCTGTTGCGGCATGCAGGCGTCGAGCTCGTGAAGAAGGATTTCCTCGGGAGGAAGTAGCGGCAGGCTCGATGTCCACCTCTCCCCGACGGGGCGAAGTGGACGGAGATATTCGCCAGAGGTGACGCTTAGGCTTCGCCCTTGCGCTCGTAATCGGCGAGCGAGCTGCGGCCGGCGATCTCGCTGCGGAGCAGCTCGAAGCGCTTGTTCGCTTCTTCCTCATGCGCATCGACGAAACGCACGGCGGCCTCGCTCGTCATGGGGCCGCTGACCACGGGCGCGGACTGCTCGCCGATGGTTTCGTGGACGTAGTACAGGCCGTCATCGCCGCGATGTACCATCCATTTTAGACGGATCGCCACCATCGGTCCGGGACCGACCTTGCTGTAGCCGTCGGCATCGGTGTGCTCCGGCACCAGCGGCTGTTCCTCGACGACGGGATGCTCGTGCTCGGCGACGACCGGCTCCTCGTCAGCGGTGGCTGAATGTTCGCTGTCGGCCGAATCCTCTTCACCGGTCGCCGTCTCGGTGTCGCGGACGACGAGAACGGGCTCGGGGTTCTCCAGGATGCTGGCGATGGTCGCCAGCGCATGGTCGGTCGGGTCGATCTCTGACAAGGGTCCATCCTCCAGCTCGACGCGGCCGGCAAGTCTGTCCCACTGCCGCCGCGGCCGGGAACATTAGGCGCGTTTGATTAAGGCTGAGTTGGGGCCCGATCTGCACCAAAATGGGACGCTTTCTGGCGTCCCGAAGGCGGGCCGATCGGCGGCCCGCCTTCGCTTGGCCTCAGCCCAGCACGTCCTGATTGATCACATTCTGCCTGATGGGATCGCCGTCCAGGGCGCTCAGGATGTTGCGCGCGGTCTGCTCGCTCATGCGCTGGACCGCCTCGACCGTGACGCCGGCGACGTGCGGAGCCATGATGACGTTGGGCAGCGCGAACAGCGCGTTGCTGACCGGCGGCGGCTCCACCTCGAACACGTCGATGCCGGCGCCGGCGAGCTTTCCGGACGTGAGCGCGTCGTACAGCGCCGCTTCCTTCACGATGCCGCCACGCGCGGTGTTGATGAGGTAGGATTTCGGCTTCATGCGGCCGATCCGGGCTGCGTCGAACAGGCCGACCGTCTCCGCCGTCTTCGGGCAGTGGATGGTGACGAAGTCGGCGTGAGGCAGTGCGGCGTCGAGGTCGGTGACCGGCTCGCATCCGGCCGCCTTGATCTCGGCCGCGGGCTTATAGGGATCGTAGACCTGCACCTTCATCTCGAACGCCGAACAGCGCTTGGCGGTGCGGCTGCCGATGCGGCCAAAGCCGATGACGAGCACGGTCTTGCCGTAGAGGTCGAACGGCAGCATGCCGAGCCGGTCGGCCCATGTGCCGTCCCTGACGCAAGCATGCAGCTCCTGCGCGCGCTTGGCCAGCGTCAGCATCATGAACAGCGCCGCTTCGGCGACCGAGGGCGAGTTGGCGCTGCCCGCCACCATCAGCGGCACCTTGCGGCGGGAGAGGGCGGGCACGTCCACGGCGTCGTAGCCGACGCCGATGCGGGTCACCACCTTCATGTCTCTTGAGGCCTCGAGCTCGGTCTCGCCGAAGGCGGTCGCACCGAGCGCGACGCCATGGACCGGCGCATGGCTCTTCAGCAGCGCCTCGAAGTCCTTGGCGGAGATCAGGTTGGAAAACTCGACGAGCTCGATATCGTCCCGCTGGGTGAGGAGGGCGCGTGCCCCTTGCGACAAAGTTTGTGTAACGAAAATCTTCTTCTTGTTGGTCGCCATCGCTCCCCTGCCTGCCTGCGTTTCTTAGGTCGGCGTCACAAGACGACGCCGGTCTCTTCGTTTAGCAGGTGCATGTTGTTGAGGTCCATCGCCAAACGCATGGGAGCCCCGTCCGTAGCGCCGGCATTGGGATCGACGCGGCCGCAGACCGGCGTGCCGTCGAGCCCGAAATAGACCAGGGTCTCCATCCCCATCGGCTCGGTGACGTCGAGCACGGTGTCGAAGGTCTCGACCCCCGGCGCAAGATGCGCATGCGACTCGGTGAGATGCTCGGGACGGAGCCCGAGCAGCAGCTTGTCGGTGCGCGGCAGCGCGTTGTAGCGCGCGGCGCGGGCCGGCGGCAGCGCAAAGGCGATGCGGTCGGTGAGGCGAAGCTGAAGCGTGCCGCCGACATCCTCGAGCCGGCACGGGATGAAGTTCATCGCGGGCGAGCCGATGAAGCCCGCCACGAAGCGCGTCGCCGGCTTGTGGTAGAGCTCGTTCGGCGTGCCGATCTGCTCGATGCGGCCCTTGTTCATCACCACCACGCGATCGGCCAGCGTCATCGCCTCGACCTGGTCGTGGGTGACGTAGACCGTGGTGGTGCGCACCTTCTGGTGCACCTTCTTGATCTCGATCCGCATCTGCACGCGCAATTTGGCGTCGAGATTGGACAGCGGCTCGTCGAACAAAAATACCTTGGGGTTGCGCACGATGGCGCGTCCCATCGCGACGCGCTGGCGCTGGCCGCCGGAGAGCTGCTTCGGCTTGCGGTCGATCAGGTCGGTGATGTCGAGGAGGCGGGCGGCTTCCGTGACGCGCGCCTTGATCTCGGCCTTGGGATAGTGCTTCAGGCGCAGCCCGAACGACATGTTCTCGGCGACCGTCATGTGCGGGTAGAGCGCGTAGTTCTGGAACACCATCGCGATGTCGCGGTCCTTCGGCGGCACGTCGTTGACGACGTCGCCCCCGATCATGATGTCGCCGTCGCTGATGTCCTCGAGCCCGGCGATCATGCGCAGCGTGGTCGACTTGCCGCAGCCCGAGGGGCCGACCAGGACGATGAACTCATGATCGGCGATGTCGAGGTCGATGCCGCGCACGGCTTCGACGTCATCGTAACGCTTGACTACCTTCCGCAAAGCTACGTCAGCCATGAGTCATCAACCCTTTGTCGCACCGGCGGTCAGGCCGGCAATGTAGTAGTCCATCAGGAATGCGTAGATGATCAGCGGCGGCGCGGCGCCGAGCAGCGCGCCGGTCATGATCTGCCCCCAGTTGAACACGTCGCCCTTGATCAGCGTGGTGGTGATGCCGACCGGCAGCACCAGCTGATCGACGGACGTCGTGAACACCAGCGGATAGAGGAACTGCGCCCAGGACACCGTGAACGCGAAGATGGTCGCGGCGATCAGCCCGGGCAGCGCGACCGGGATGAAGATCCGCGTCAGGGTCTGCAGCCAGGAGGCGCCGTCGATGAGAGCTGCTTCATCGAGCTCCTTCGGGATCGAGGCGAAATAGCCGATCATGATCCAGGTGCAGAACGGCACCGTCAGCGTCGGATAGATGAACAGCAGCACGTACCATCGGTTCAGCAGCGTGATGCCGGTGTACTCCTGGACCACGCCGAGCATCTTGAACAGCGGGATGAACAGGAGGCTGTCCGGGATCAGATAGGTGAGGAAGACGCCGGTGGCCAAGGTCGCCGAGCCCCAGAACTTCATCCGCGCCAGCGCGAACGCCGCGGGGATGCTGATCAGCATGGTCACGATCACGACGATGATCGAGATCATCGACGAATTCCAGAAGAACCGCAGGAACTGGTTAGAGGTCAGGAGCTCGGCATAATTCGATAGCGTCGGATGGAACACCCACCAGGGATTGGTTGCGGCAGAGATCTCCGCGCTGCTCTTGAGCGAGGTGATCAGCATGTAGATCGGCGGCGTCAGGAAGAAGATCGCGAACAGTACCAGGAAGAAGTAGGACCAGCGCAGTGCCCAGGTGCGGTCCCGGCTCATGCTGCCGTACTTAACCTTGCGGGACGGTCCGGCCTTGTCGATTGTGAGCGTGCTCATCAGGCTTCGTTCCCGCGTTTGTTGACATCGCGCAGGATGAAGATCGCTGCGACGGCGAGGATGGGCACCATGAACAGCGACACGCAGGCGCCGAGCGGAATGTCGCTGCTCTGGATGCCGACCTGGAAAGCCCAGGTGGCGAACAGATGCGTGGTATCCAGCGGGCCGCCTGATGTCAGGATGCGCACGATGTCGAAGTTGGCGAAGGTGACGATCAGCGAGAACAAGGTGGTGATCGCGATGATATTGCGCATCATCGGCAAGGTGATATGCCAGATCTTCTGCCACCAATTGGCGCCGTCGATCGCGGCGGCCTCATAGAGCTGATCGGGGACCGACTTCAGCGCGGCGAGATACATGATCAGGAAGAACGGCGCGCCGTACCAGACGTTGACGAGGATGACTGAGAAGCGCGCCCAGAAGGTGTCACCCAGCCACGGGATCGGACCGACGCCGAAGAAGGAGAGCGTGTAGTTGAAGGCGCTGTAGGACGGATCGAACAGCCACAGCCAGGCCAGCGTGCTCATCGCCGGCGGAATCACCCAGGGCACCAGCAGCATGCCGCGCCATTTGCGCTGCTTCTTGCCGGGAATGTTGTGGACGAAATGCGCGACGATGAAGCCGATCAGCGCCTTGAAGATGACGGCGGTGATCGCAAAGATGCAGGACTGCTGCACCACCATCCAGAACGTCTCGCGCTTGAACAGGAAGGTGAAATTGCCGAGGCCGACGAATTTCGTCATCGCCTTGTTCAGCGTCGCCAGATAGAGCGAATAGAAGGCGGGATAGAGCACCAGCATCGCGATCAGGAGGATCAGCGGCAACGTCAGGAAGAACGCAACCGTCGATTTTCGCCCGAGCGCATTGCGCAGACTCTTTCCCTTGCGCGCGCCCGTCGCACGGGCGACGCGACCTCGCTCAACGACGACATCGGCCATGTCAGAATCCTTAGGGTCAGTCTTCTTGTCAGCAGTCCAACCTTGGAGCCGGCCACAGCGGTCGGCCTCAAATCTTGCGGATGGGAGGGCGGAGCCCTGGCGGCTCACGCGCGTGGCGCGAGCCGCCCTGGCGCATCCCGGCCTAGCTCCGCATGAAGCCTTCGCACTCGCCTTCGGCCCAGGCGAGCGCCTGCTCCATCGTCTCGCCCCGCGCAAAACGCAGCGCCATCTTGGTCAGCGTCGCCTGGAAGTAGATCTGCTGCGCGATCTTGGGCGGCGCGGGCGACGCGGCGATCGACAGCGTCTGGTGCTTGTAGGGGTCCGGATAGTGGAAGAGCGTTCCCTTCGGCGGGCCTTCTTCCGCCCAGGTCGGGAACTTGGACATGTTCGCGTAGGCCGGCAGGTCGTAGCCGCCGCTCACCGCAACGAACTTCTCGATCGACGATGGCGAGGACAGGTGAACGAGCAGGCTCTTGGCAGCCTCCTTGTTCTTGCCGAAGCTCCAGACGCCCCAGAAGTAGGGCAGGTACGGTGCGAACCGTCCCTTCGGACCGGACGGGAAGCCGTGCGTCCAGCACTGTTCGGCGACCTGCGGCGCATCGCGCTTGGCGACGGCCCAGGCGCTCGGCGGATTGAGGATCATCGCGCCGCGGCCGGAGATCAGCCATTTGTTGTTGGAGGCGTCGTCCCAGGACGGTGCGTCCGGCGGCAGGAAGGCGATCAGCTTCTTGTAGAACTCCATCGCCTGGCGAACCTGATCGGTCTTCACCGTGATGTCGCCCTTGGCATTGACGAGCTCGGCGCCGAATGACTGGAAGATCGCGCCGGCGGTGTCCACGCTGTCGGTGGTCTCGCCCATACCGATGCCGAACGCGAAGCCCGCCTTGTGGCAGGCCTCGGCTGCCTTCAGGAAGGTCTCCATGGTCCAGTTTTCGACCTTGGGCGGGCCGCCGGCTGGATACATCTCCTGTACGTCGATGCCGGCATGCTTCTTCATCAGATCGATGCGAGAGCAGGGGCCCTTGATCTGGCTGCCCGGTGTCGCGGGCGCCGCGAGCCATTTGCCGCCCGACTGTCCGAGATATTTGACGGTGCCGTTCACTTCGCCATTCTGCTTGAGCAGCGGCTCCATGATGTCGTTGAGGGGCTCGAGATTCTCGGAATAGGCCTGCGGCCACCAGCTCGGCATCTGCAGGATGTCATGACCCGACTTGGCCTGGGCCTCGGCGGCGGCGGTCAGCTCGATCTTCTTGTTGTTGCTGGTGATGTAGTCGATCGAGACTTCGACCTTCTCCTTCGCAGCCCATTCATTGACGAGATCGGTCGAGGCCTTGTTGGCGCCGGGCACCCAGTGGTCCCAGAAGCCGATCGAGAGTTTGCCGGCAGCATAGGCGCCCCGGACGTAGGGCGCCGTGATCAGCGCCGCGGAGGACATTGCAGTGGCAGCCACAAATTGACGTCGCGTCAGTGTCTTGCGTGACATCTCGTTTCCTCGCTTGGGTGTTTTATTGTTCTGGTGTTTCCTCTGAACTCTTCCGAGTTTTGCTTTTGATTTTCTTGTTGGCGTTTCTTGTTGGTCGTTTCTGTCGGTGCCGTCAGCGTCGATCCGGATCGTGCGCCGTGCGCCAAATTGGTAGCGCGATCAGATCATGATTGACCGCGTCTGTCGAGAAAGCCGAACGCGCTTCGTCTAGAACTAACGTTGTGCCCGAATGTGCGGCAGTGCCTCTGGCATCGCGCGCCGCAGGTGAATCGCGCTCCCTCGTTTTTTGCGACGCACACATCTCGTAAGCCGGTCGGGAACGATCCGTGCGCAATTACGCCGCAGTTCCGAATAAGCCTCCATAACCGCTTCGCGCGAAACACTTTTCGGGCGTGGACAGCAATCGGCTGCGTCTGGACCTCGAAGCGACGAAAACGATAGAGTTGCAACCAGCGGGGTGGCTCTTACCCCGACCGAGACCAATCAGTTCGACGATGGAGACGAGAATGATCCACCCGGCGCCGCCAGCGCGACATTACTTGCGACGTTCGCTCGCGCTCGGGTCTCTGCTCGCGTTGTTGCTCGGCGTCGCCGCGGTTGCGAACGCTCAAGGATTGGTCAAAGGCGTCCAGGAAGGGGCGGCGGCCGGGAACAAGGCGGCCGGCCCGGTCGGTGGCGTGCTCGGCGGCGCGATCGGCGGTGTGGTCGGCGTCTTCACCGGCGTGCTTGGCGTCGGCAACAATAACAATGCCAACCAGGCGCCGGCCGCCAAGGATGCGAACAAGGATGCGGGCAAGGACGCCAAGCAGCAGCAGGGCGCAGGCAAGGACAAGGACGCCAAGAGCGCCAAGGAGAACGCCAAGGCGGGCAAGGGCGCCAAGGCGAGCAAGGAAGCCAAGAACGCGCCAAACGTTCAGCAGGACAACAAAGACAAGGACGTTACCGTCCTCACCCAGCCCGGCGCGCCGCAACAGACCGCCGAGCAGATCGTGGCCAACAGCGATTCCTATATCGAGCGGATCAAGACCGAGCTGAACCTCACGCCCGACCAGGAGAAGCACTGGTACGGCTTCTCCAGCGCCATGCACTACTTGGGGCATAATGGTGCAGAGCGACTCAACCTGCGGGTTGCGCGCGCCAAGCGCGATCCGCCCGACGACATCATCGAGCAGATGCGCAACGAGGCGCAATTCCTGATCGACCGGGCCGCCGACCAGCGCAATGTCGCCGACGCCGCCGAGCCGCTCTATTCGAGCCTCGATGACAAGCAGAAGCAGGTCTTCATCCAGGAGATGGTGCGCCTCAGCCACGAGCGCGGACTGGATTGATCAAGTTGAATCGGATTGCGGGCGCCTGAATTAACGGCGCTCGCTACGAATTTGTGAATCCTCTGCGCAATTCGGTTATGATTAGCTTCGCGAGGCTGACTGCGGGGTTGATATGGCGGACGGACTCTCCGTTTTCCTGGTCGAAGACGAGGCGTTGATCCGGATGATGATCGCCGACATGGTGGTGGAGCTCGGCCACCGCGTCGTCGCGGAGGCGGACAATGTCCGGGACGCCAGCGCCTTTGCGATGACCGCGCAATACGATTTCGCCATCCTCGACATCAATCTCAAGGGTCTCTACGTCGATCCCGTCGCCGACCTGATCGAGCGCCGCGGCAAGCCGTTCCTGTTCGCCACCGGCTACGGGCCGGAATTGCTGCCGTCCTTGCTCCGCCGCAGGCCGATCCTGCGCAAGCCGATTTCGATCGACCAGCTCAAGGGCATGATCGAGTCGTTGTTTCCGGAAGCCACGGCAGAGGCGCCGCGCTGAACGGCGGCGAAGGCGCCGCGCTGGGAGCGCAAACGAAAATGGCCGCCGGTGGGGCGGCCATTTCACGAAGAAATCCGTCGTGGCCTCAGATCAGGCCGGCACTGAGATCGATGCCGCGCGCCATCAGGCCGAACGAGGCGAGGAGGCCCGCGCAGCAGAACAGCCAGATGGTCTTGAACGAAGAGTCGGCAAAACGCGTTTCGGCAACGGCCGGCATCGCGGCGAGCGAAATCATGCTCATGTTCATTCCCCCCTTTGTTGATCCTGAATTGCATCAGGTGAGGGAACTCCTAGAGCAAAAAGTTTGACGTGAGATTGCGAGGGATCCCTAACGGAATCGCAACCGGGGCGTACCGACGCGCGTGCCGTGCCGGGATCGCACGTCTCAGCTGCGGCCGCTCCTCAACACGTTGGCGATGGTCTGGGCGGTCATGGCGGCGCGATCTGAGGCGCGCTGGGCAGCCAGCCGGTCTCGCGCCTTCTCCTCGATCAGGAGCTCGATCAAGGCGAGCCGCTTGTCCTCGTCGTCCGCCTCGGTCAGCAGGCGGTGATAGCGGTGATAGTCGAATCCAACGTCCTGCTTACGCATGTCACGCCCCCCGCAACCAACGCCACACACTTGCCCGATTGTTTCCCATGGGAAACAATCGGGCAAGCACGATCCTGCGTGGAACCGCGCTTTGGGTGCAATCAGCTGTGAATTAGTTAACGGACCTGCCGCCTCAATCCGGATTGTGGTCGGCGAACATCTTCAAGCCGAGGAAGCTCGCATCGGGCCTGGTGACCAGCCGGGTCGGGATGTTGCGCAAGTAATCCTGAAAGCGTCCCTTGGCCTCGAAGCGGGCGCGGAAGGCCGAGGCGGCCAGGAATTCGGGAAAGCGCGGGACGATCCCGCCGGCGATATAGACGCCGCCGCGAGCGCCGAAGGTCACCGCGAGATTGCCGGCGACCGAGCCGAGGGTGGCGCAAAACATCTCCAGCGTCGCGCGGCTGTGCGCACAACTGCCGTCCAGGGCCGCCTTGGTGATGGCAGCGGCATCGCGTTGCGGCACCTGGGCGCCGTCGACCTCCGCCAGCGCTTCGTAGAGGCTTTGCAAGCCCGAGCCCGACAGCGCGCCACGCTCGATCGAGACATGGCCGAGGCGGCGGCGCAAGCAGGCGATCACGCGTTCCTCGCGCTCGTTCTCGGCCGGCAGCGTCGCATGCCCGGCTTCGGTGACGACGGCCAGGCGCGCGCCATGGCGCTCGACCAGGCAGGAGACGCCAAAGCCGGTTCCAGGCCCGACCACCAGCAGCGGCTCTCCGGGCAAGCCATCTTGTCCGCCGAGCGGGATCAGATCGGCCGGCTGCAAGGCCGGCAGCGACCAGGCCACAACCTCGAAATCGTTGAGCACGTGGACGCTGTCGAAGCCGAGTGCCGGCTGCAGCTCGTTGCCGTCGATGACCCAGGGGCTGTTGGTCATGACGCAGCGGTTGTTGGTGACGGGGCCTGCCACGGCCAGCACGGCTCGTCGGGGTGGCTCGCCGCTGGATTTACGTGCCAGCACATCGGCAATGGCTTCCCGGATGGTCGGGAAGTCGGCGACCTTCACGTAGTCGATCGGCCCGGTCTGGTCGCCATCGCTCTGGCTCAGCGCAAAGCGCGCATTGGTGCCGCCGATATCGGCGAGAAGAATTTGTCCTGTCCTGCCGATACCCATGGCTCTGCGGCTGCCGCGGCCTTGCCGGCCCTCGGGAACCCCTGCCTCCGTTCCTGATCCGATCCGCAACTGCGCGGACGGTCCGAGAATCCTCGCTTGATTGTGCCTAGTCAACACGGACAGAGGCAAACCGTTGCATTCCTGCAGACTGTTTGGCCACCAGAGCGGTGCAGCCACACGCTGTCGGTGGTTGCGAAGCTGCGCCGGAAGATCGACATTGGTGGGAGCCTTCGGCGCCCGGCGCCGGGCGGACGGAGTGGAGCCTTGCGATGAAGATTGCCGACCGCGACGTGCTGCTGGTGATCGACGTGCAGAACGACTTCTGCACCGGCGGAGCGCTGGCCGTGCCCGGCGGCGAGAAAGTCGTGCCGGCCATCAATCGTATCGCCCAAAAATTCACCAACGTGGTGCTGACCCAGGATTGGCATCCGGCTGATCATGTCTCCTTCGCGCAAAACCATGCGGGCAAGCAGCCGTTCCAGACCATCGAGCTGAGCTACGGCACCCAGGTGCTCTGGCCGTCGCATTGCGTGCAGGGCACGGCCGGCGCCGAATTCCATGAGGGCTTGGACGTCACAAGGGCGAGCCTGGTGGTGCGCAAGGGCTTTCGCCGTGGCATCGATTCCTATTCGGCGCTGTTCGAGAACGACCACAGGACGCCGACGGGCCTGCTCGGCTATCTGCGCGAGCGCGAGCTGAAGACGGTGTTCGTCGCGGGTTTAGCGCTGGACTTCTGTGTCCGCTTTTCGGCGGAGGATGCCCGCAAGGCGGGGTTCGAGGTCGCGGTGATCGAGGACGCTTGCCGCGGCATCGACCTCGACGGCTCCATGGCTGCGGCCCATCGGAGCTTTGGCGAGCTCGGCATTTCCGTCATCAGCTTCGAGGCGTTCTTGTGAGGAGCGCGAGATAGACGTGGTGGACAAGACAGGCAAACAGCCGGGCAGACCGGATCACATGCCCGACGACCCGCTGCTGTGGCCGTTTGCAACGGCGCGGCTCGCCATGGATGCCTGCTTCTGGTGGATGGAGCGCGGGCCGGCCGAGCCGGCCGACAGCAGCCTGCCGTGGACGACGCCGAGCACGGTGGCGCTGGAGCTTGCAACCATGCGCCTGCGCGAATGCGCGACGGACCGGTCCGGCCGGCCGGCGCTGGTCTGCGCGCCCTATGCGCTGCACCGGGCCCTGATCGCCGATTTCGCGCCCGGCCACAGCGTGGTGCAGTCGCTGCAAAATGGCGGCATCGACCGGGTCTATCTCACCGACTGGCGGTCGGCGACATCAGACATGCGCTATCTCTCGATCGACAGCTATCTTTCGGATCTCAACGTCGCCATCGACGAGATCGGCGCGCCGGTGGACCTCGTCGGTCTGTGTCAGGGCGGCTGGCTGTCGCTGCTCTATGCGGCGCGCTTTCCGGCCAAGGTGCGGCGCCTGGTGCTGGCAGGCGCGCCGGTCGACCTGTCGATCGACTCGGCGATGTCGCGGCTCGCCCGCAACGCGCCCGGCATGGTCTACGACCAGCTCGTCGCGCGCGGCGGCGGCAATGTCAGCGGCAAAGAGATGTTGCGCGTCTGGTCGAAGGCGCCAAGCCGCGAGGATATCGCAGCCGCTTTGCAGAAGGAGCTCTCCGACGAGGAAGGCGCTGCGCTGCTCGCGCGCTTCGACCAGTGGAATGTGGAGCCTCTCGATCTGCCCGGCACCTATTATCTGGAGATCGTCAACTGGATATTCCGGGAGAACCGGATTGCCGCCGGCAACTTCGTCGCGCTCGGCCAAAAGGTTCGTCTCAAGGACGTCAAGGCGCCGATCTTCCTGCTGGCGGGGCTCGACGACGAGGTGGTGCCGGCGACGCAGGCGCTCGCCACCGCCGGGCTCGTCGGTACACCGCCGGCCTTCATTGCGGCGGCCTCCGAGCCGAGCAATCATCTCGGCCTGTTCATGGGCGCACGGACCCACTTGCATGCCTGGCCCCGGATTGCCGAGTGGCTGCGGAACGATCTGTCCGGGGTCCTGGCCCGCAGCGCTTGAGGTCGCCGGGCGCAGGACCGGCCGGGACGCAAATCCGTTATGCATGATGGTGGATGGCCTGCACGGGGCCAGATCGATGGGCTACATATGATCGGAGCTGACGGCGGTGGCCGCCGGGAGAAGACTTAAAGGTACTGCGCTCGATGACTTTCCACTCGATCTACACCCACGGATTTGCGCGCGTGGCGGCCTGCGTGACCACCTCCCATGTGGCCGATCCCGCGGCCAATGCGAAGGCGATCCTGGCGGCGGCCAACGCCTGCCACGAGCAGTCGGTGGCGGTTGCCGTGTTTCCCGAGCTGTGCCTGTCCGGTTATGCGATCGAGGATTTGGTGAAGCAGGATCCGCTGCTCGATGCGGTCGAGCGCGGGCTCGCCACCATCGTCGAGGCCTCCGCCGCGCTGATGACCGTACTGATCGTCGGCGCACCGCTGCGCTTTGGTCACCGCATCTACAATTGCGCCGTCGTCATCCATCGCGGCAACGTCCTTGGCGTCGTGCCGAAGTCCTACCTGCCGACTTACCGCGAATTCTACGAGGGACGCCATTTCGCCTCCGGCACCGGGATCGCCGGCGAGACCATTTCCTTTGGCGGTCTGCACGCCCCGTTCGGCGTCGACCTGCTGTTCGCGGCCGAGGACGTCCCGGGCCTGACCATCGGCGTCGAGATCTGCGAGGACATGTGGATCCCGGTGACGCCGGCCTCGGAGCTCGCGCTGGCGGGTGCCAGCGTGCTGATCAATCTCTCGGGCAGCCCGATCACGATCGGCCGGGCCCGCTCGCGCGCGCTGCTGTGCCAGTCGACCTCCGCGCGCTGTCTCGCGGCCTATGTCTATTCCGCCGCCGGGGCAGGGGAATCGACCACGGATCTGGCCTGGGACGGCCAGACCTCGATCTACGAGAACGGCGTGCTGCTGGCCGAAGGCGAGCGGTTCCGCCAGGGCGGCCAGATCACCTATGCCGACGTCGACCTCGATCTGCTCCGGCAGGAGCGCGCCCTGATGGGCACGTTCGACGACAACCGCCGCCAGCGCGAGGCGTTCTTCCGCAAGGTGACGTTCGCCCTGAAGCCGCCGGCCGCCGATATCGGATTCCTGCGCAAGATCGAGCGCTTCCCGTTCGTGCCCAGCGATGAGAGCCTGCTCGAGCAGGATTGCTACGAGGCCTACAACATCCAGGTCGCCGGCCTCGTGCAGCGCATGCGCGCGACCGGCACCAAGCGCGTCGTGATCGGTGTCTCGGGCGGTCTTGATTCCACCCACGCCCTGATCGTCGCCGCCAAGGCGGTCGACCTGCTCGGCCTGCCGCGTGAAAACATCCTTGCCTACACCATGCCGGGCTTTGCCACCGGCAGCGAGAGCAAGACCAATGCGCTGGCGCTGATGAAGGCGTTGCAGACGACGAGTCAGGAGCTCGACATCCGCACCACGGCGACGCAGATGTTGAAGGACATCGGCCATCCCTTCGGCAAGGGCGAGAAGGTCTACGACGTCACCTTCGAGAACGTGCAGGCGGGCCTGCGCACGGACTATCTGTTCCGCCTCGCCAATCATCACGGCGGCATCGTCATCGGAACCGGCGATCTCTCCGAGCTCGCGCTGGGCTGGTGCACCTATGGCGTCGGCGACCAGATGGCGCATTACAACGTCAACGCCGGCGTGCCGAAGACGCTGATCCAGCATCTGATCCGCTGGGTGATCGCCTCGAAACAGTTCAGCGCCGACGTGAACCGGACCCTGGGCTCGATCCTCGCGGCCGAAATCTCGCCTGAGCTGGTGCCCGTGCAGCCCGGCGAGAAGCCGCAGAGCACGGAAGCTTCCGTCGGCCCCTACGAGTTGCAGGATTTCAACCTGTTCTACACGCTGCGCTTCGGCATGCGGCCGTCCAAGATCGCCTTCATGGCGCTCCAGGCGTGGAGGGACGTCGGCAAGGGCGAATGGCCGCCGGCGTTCCCAAACGACAAGCGCCGGGCCTATGATCTTCCCGAGATCCGGCGCTGGTTAGAGGTGTTCCTGCGCCGCTTCTTCGCCTTCAGCCAGTTCAAGCGCTCGGCCATGCCGAACGGCCCGAAAGTGTCGGCGGGCGGCTCATTGTCGCCGCGCGGCGACTGGCGCGCGCCGTCGGATTCGAGCGCCGCGGCCTGGCTCGAGGATCTCGATCGCAACGTACCGAACTGATTGGCGCGGCGGATCGATATTGCTGGGAGCGTTCTGATGTCGGCCGGGGAAGGCTCAGAAGCGGGTGAAGGGGCCAGCGTCGTCAACGGCCTCTACATCTTCGACATCGAAATGCGCGAGGGCAAGCGCGGGCAGGCGCGGGGTGTGGTCGTGCTCTGCGACGGCCGGATCATGGGCGGCGACAGCTATTTCTACTACACCGGCAGCTACACGTTCCGGAACGGGAAGTGGCGCGGTGACATGATCGTCAACCAGCATACTGAAGCGGTCGGCCGGACGCTTGTGTTCGGGGGCAGGGAGGTCACCTGCGGCTTTTCCGGCGACTATTTCCCCGGCGGCGCCGAAGTCGAGGGCATGGCGCTGGTCGGCAAGGTCAGCGTGACGTTCACGGCGCGGCTGACGCTGAAGGATGCGATGTGAGCTGACGCGCGAGCTTTGTCGCGGCAATCACATCTGGATTCAGGGATATGCTGGCGTACTCGCGCTGATGGAAAGCGCGAGGTCCGGAGTGCCTAGGAGTCCGGACCTCGTCACCTTGCCCCAGCCTTCGATCCCCCGCCCCATGTGGTCCCCCAACCCCTTGGTGCGCGATCAGAGGGTGATGCCCCTGGAACTGGCCGCCGATCGATGTCGCGCGATGTACGCGAGATCGAAATAGGATTCCATTCCGGATCACTACGGACACGATTCAGCTTGCTTCTGCGGCAAGCTGCACGTGCCTGCATCGACGGCAGCGTGCTGCACAACATCGATGCGATGCGCGGGATGTCCACATCTGCCCGACGCCGCGGGACCTTGGTTTCACGGGCCTGTCATTGAACTGGTCTAGCGCTGCTCACGTCATCGTCGACGGTTGAAGGAGCAAGCCATGTCGAAGCCGGTGTTGGGCGCCGCATTGTCGATCAGATCGATCCCCGCGCATCGCGACTGGCTCCTGGAACGGCAGCGCGATCTCGAGATCCAGGATTTCTTCCGCGCCGATCTGCTCGACGGCGACTGGCGTAGCGCGGCCGGCGAGATCAAGCAGATGCTCGCGGGCCATACCGGCCGGCTCGGCATTCACGGGCCGTTCTGGGGCTTCAAGATCGACAGCCACGATCCGATGATCCGCCAGGCTGTGACCAAGCGCCTGCTGCAGGGGCTGGAGGCCGCCGAGTTCCTCGGTGCGACGCAGATGGTGATCCATTCACCGTTCACGACCTGGGACCACAACAATCTCGATCTCTATCCTGATAACCGCGCCAACATCGTCGAGCGCGTCAAGGCGACGCTCGCCGAAGTGATCGCGCGCGCCGAGACGATCGGCTGCGAGATCGTCATCGAGAACATCGAAGACAAGGATCCGCGCGACCGCGTGCGCCTCGCCAAGGCGCTCGAAAGCAACAAGGTCCGCGTTTCGCTCGATACCGGTCACGCCAACTACGCGCATGTCTCCACCAGCGCGCCGCCGGTCGACTATTACGTCGAGACCGCCGGCGACATGCTGACGCATGTCCATCTCCAGGACACCGACGGCTTTGCCGACCGGCACTGGGCGCCGGGCGAAGGCAATATCCCGTGGGTCGCCGTGTTCCGCGCGCTGGGCCGCCTGACCTCGAACCCGCGGCTGATCCTCGAGCTCCGCAACCACGACGACGTCCGCAAGGGCGCAGCGCATCTCGCCGCGCTCGGTCTCGCCGAATAACCAGATCACGGAGGGCAGGGCTTATCATCATGAGCAAACTTACCCGTCGCACCATCCTGAAATCCGGCGGCGCGGCCGCAAGCACGCTGCTGCTGCCGCGCTTTGCGATCGGGCAGAGCGACAATCGGCCGTCGGTGACGATCGCCGTGCAGAAGGTGACCAATTCGAACGTGCTCGACGTGCTGCGCGAGCAGTCCAATGTCGGCGAGCGCGTGTTCTTCTCCTCGATCTGGGAAGGCCTGATCTCCAAGAACTGGCGCGGCAGCCTCGAGGCCGTGCCGGGGCTTGCCACCGAGTGGCGCCGCATCGACGATCAGACCGTCGAGGTGAAGCTGCGCCGGGGCGTCAAGTTCCACAACGGCGACGAACTCACGGCCGAAGACGTCGTCTTCACCTTCAGCCGTCAGCGCATGTTTGGCGAGACCGAGGCCAAGAGCCGCTCCACGATCCAGGCCTTCGAGAAGATCCCGACGCCGCGGCCGGGCAAGGAGCTGCCGCCCGACGTACCCGCCGTTGCCCGCCGCATCTGGCCGGACCTCGTGCGCGTCGATGCCGTCGACAAGTACACCGTGCGCTTCTACAACGCGACGCCCGACGTCACCATCGAGGGCCGGCTGTCGCGCTACGGCTCCGACATTGCAAACCGCCGCGCCTGGGAAGAATCCGCGAGCTATCTCGACTGGGCGCGCAAGCCGGTTACCACCGGTCCGTACAAGGTCGTCGAGCTCAAGCCCGACGTGTCGCTGACCCTGGAAGCGCATGACGAATATTGGGGCGGCCGTCCGCCGCTCAAGCGCATCCGCTTCCTCGAAGTCCCTGAAGTCGCGAGCCGCATCAACGGGCTGCTCTCGGGCGAATACCAGTTCGCCTGCGACATCCCGCCGGACCAGATCGCCGGCATCGAGAAGAACGCCGCCTTCGAAGTGCAGGGCGGCACCATCCTCAATCACCGCCTGACCGTGTTCGACAAGAACCACGCCGTGCTCGCCAATCCGCTTGTCAGGCGCGCCTTCACCCATGCGATCGACCGCCAGGCCATCGTCGACAGCCTGTGGGCCGGCCGCACCCGCGTGCCGAAGGGCCTGCAGTGGGAGTTCTACGGCGACATGTTCAACGCCGACTGGAGCGTGCCGGCCTATGATCCGAAGCTCGCGCAGGATCTGCTCAAGCAGGCCAATTACAAGGGCGATCCGATCCCGTACCGCCTGCTCAACAACTACTACACCAACCAGGTCGCGACCGCGCAGATCCTGGTTGAGATGTGGAAGTCGGTCGGCCTCAACGTGCAGATCGAGACCAAGGAGAACTGGTCGCAGATCATGGAGCGTGCGCCCACGCGCGCCGTGCGCGACTGGTCGAACTCGGCCGCCTTCAACGATCCGGTCTCCTCGCTGGTCGCCCAGCACGGGCCGAACGGCCAGCAGCAGCAGATCGGCGAATGGACCAACGCCGAGCTGAACACGCTCTCGGAGTTCCTGGAGACCTCGACCGACCGGGCCGCGCGCAAGAAGGCGTTCCGCCGCATGCTGGAGATCGCCGAGCGCGAGGATCCCGCCTATACGGTGCTGCACCAGAACGCGACCTTCACGGCCAAGCCGAAATCGATCAAGTGGAAGGCCTCGCCCGCCTTCGCGATGGATTTCCGCGCCGGCAATTTCGAGGCCTGAAGGTGTCGCCGCTGGTCAGAATCGAAGGCCTGAGCGTCGCCTTCAATGGCGTGCCGGTGCTACGTGGTGTCGACCTCGCTCTCGGCAAGGGCGAGGCCGTCGGCCTCGTCGGCGAGTCCGGCTCCGGCAAGTCGGTGACGTGGCTCGCCGCGCTCGGCCTGCTGCCGCGGCACGCGAAGGTCTCGGGTTCTGTACGGCTCGACGGACGCGAACTCCTTGGCGCGCCGGCCGCCGAACTCGACCGCGTCAGGGGCGGGCGGGTCGCCATGATCTTCCAGGATCCGGCGAGCGCGCTCAATCCGGTGCTGACCATCCGCAGGCAGCTCTGTGAGGCATTGGCGCTGCATCGCGATCTCCAGGGCGAGGCGGTGAAGGCCGAAGCGAAGCGGCTGCTCGACCTCGTCGGCATTCCCGACGCAGGCAGGCGGCTCTCTGCTTACCCTCACGAATTCTCCGGCGGCCAGGTCCAGCGCATCATGATCGCGATGGCGCTCGCGGGAAATCCGGACCTCTTGATCGCGGACGAGCCGACCACCGCACTCGACGCCACCATCCAGGCGCAGATTTTGGAGCTGCTCTCCACCATCCGTCGCGAGATGAACATGGCGATGGTGCTGATCAGCCACGATCTCGGCGTCGTCGCCGAAAACTGCGACCGCGTCGCCGTGATGTATGCCGGCCGCATCGTCGAGCAGGCGCCCAGCAACCAGCTCTTCGCCGATCCCGTGCATCCCTATGCGCAGGGCCTGATTGGCGCACTGCCGCCGCTCGACGGACCGCGCCGCCGTCTCACCGCCATATCAGGGACGGTGCCCGATCCCGCGCACATGCCCAGCGGCTGCGCCTTCGCGCCGCGCTGCGCGCTGGCGGCCGAGCCGTGCGGCCTTGCCGCGCCGAGCCTCGCGCTCATCAGCGACGACCGTACCGTGGCCTGTATCCGCGCCGAGGCGTCGCGCCGCGCGCTGCTCGGGATCGCCGCCGAATGAGCGCGCCGCTCGTCGAAATCTCCGCGATTTCCCGCAGCTACAGCATGCGTTCCGGAATGTTCGGGCGAGCTACGGCCGTACATGCGGTCGACGGCGTGTCGCTGACGATTCCCAAAGGTGAGACGCTGGGCCTTGTCGGCGAGTCCGGTTCGGGCAAATCCACCACGGGCCGCATCGTGCTCGGCCTCGAGCCGCCCGATCGCGGCGAGGTGCGGTTCGAGGGCAAGCCGATGGCCGCGCCGGGAACGGACGCATGGCGCACGCAGCGGGCGCGGATGCAGATGATCTTCCAGGACCCGCTGGGGGCGCTGGACCGGCGCCTGCCGGTCGCAACGCAGATCCGCGAGCCGCTGGACATTCACGGCGTCGGCACGCCCGCCGAGCGCGAGGAGCGGGTGCGCGAATTGCTGCGCGCGGTCGAACTGACGCCGGCGCATGGTGCGCGCTATCCGGGCGCACTCTCGGGCGGACAGCGCCAGCGCATCGTGCTGGCGCGGGCGCTGGCCACAAAACCCGATTTCCTCGTCTGCGACGAGCCGGTCAGCGCGCTCGACGTCTCGATCCAGGCGCAGGTGGTCAACCTGCTTTGCGATCTCCAGGCGCAGCTTGGCCTGACGCTGCTGTTCATCAGCCACGATCTGCGCGTTATCAGGCAGATCAGCACTGTCGTCGCCGTGATGTATCTCGGCCGCATCGTCGAGATCGGCAACGCCGACGATCTGTTCGCACGCCCGGAGCATCCGTATACGCAGGCGCTGGTCTCGGCCTCGCCCGCGCCGGGCCGCCGCAGCGCCGGCCGCATCGTGCTCGCAGGCGATCCGCCGAACCCGGCGGCGCGTCCGCAAGGCTGCGCCTTCCATCCGCGCTGCCCGCGGGCGATTGCGCGCTGCGCGAGCGAGGTGCCGGCGCTCTCGACGGTCGGCGGCGGCAGACAGGTCGCCTGCCATCTCGTCACCGGGCCGCAGGCCGAAACGCGGGACGCGGCCTGATGGGACGCTATTTCGCCATTCGCATCGGACGCGCCGCGCTCACGATCGTCCTCGTCGTCACCTTCGCCTTCGTCGTGCTGCGGCTGTCAGGCGATCCCGCCCTGATGATTTTGGGACCGGAAGCGCCGCCAGAGGTGATCGCCGCCTTCCGGAAGGCCTGGGGCCTCGATGATCCCATCTGGTTCCAGTATCTCGACTACTTCAGCGCGATCGCGCGAGGAGAGCTCGGCCGCTCCATGCGCGACGGCCGGCCCGCGATCCAGCTCGTGCTGGAGCGGATTCCGGCAACGCTGGCGCTGACGCTGCCGGCGTTCTTCTTCAAGGTCGCGCTCGGCGTTCCCGCCGGCATCTACGCCGCGCTGCATCGCGGCTCGGGCATCGATCGTGCCGTGATGATGACGGCGGTTGCGGGATTCACTGTGCCAAGCTTCGTCCTCGCGCTGCTGCTCGTACTCGTCTTCGCCGTGCAGCTCGGCTGGCTGCCTTCGGGCGGACAGGACAGCTGGCGCCACGCCATTTTGCCGATCACGACGCTGAGCCTCGGCGGCGCCGCCGTGCTGGCGCGCTTCACCCGCAGCGCGATGCTGGAGGTGCTCGGCCAGCCCTATATCCGCACGGCTTCGGCCAAGGGCGTGCCGTGGCGCAAGGTGGTGACCTCGCATGCGCTGCCGAACGCGGCGATCCCGACCGTCACCATTTTGGGCTTCATGGTGGGCACGCTGATCGCGGGTGCGGTCGTGGTCGAGAGCGTGTTCGCCTGGCCGGGAGTAGGGCGCCTGCTCGTCGTTGCGGTTGCCAACCGCGACCTCGCGGTCGTGCAATGCATCCTGCTGCTGGTGGCGATGACCATGGTGACGTCGAACCTGATCGTCGACTTTCTGTACGGCTTCCTCGATCCGCGCCTGCGCGCCAAAGGAGCGCACGCATGACGGATGCGACGTTGAAGGATACGGCCGCGCGCCGCCGCATCAACCTTCCCGCAATTCCTGTCTCCGTCGCGCTCGCGATTACGTGGATCGTCGCGATGCTGGTGATCGCGGCCTTCGCCGAGAAGATCGCGCCTTACGGCTTCACCCAGCTCGACCTGCGCAACCGGCTCGCCGCGCCCGGCAATGTCGCGCACTGGCTCGGCACGGACGAGCTTGGCCGCGACGTGCTGTCGCGCCTCCTGGTCTCGATCCGCATCTCACTGCTGATCGCCTTCGGCGCCACCGCGATCTCGGCCATCGTCGGCACCACGCTCGGCTTCCTCGCCGCGCATTTCCGCGGGGCGATCGAGCAGCTCGTGCTGATGCTGACCGACTTCCAGGCCAGCATGCCGTTCCTGATCATGGCGCTCGCGGTGCTCGCCTTCTTCGGCAATTCGCTGCCGCTCTTGATCGGCCTGATGGGCCTGTTCGGCTGGGAGCGCTATGCCCGCATCGCGCGGGGCCTTGCCATCTCCGCCAATGCGCAAGGCTACGCCGCAGCCGTCCGGCAGTTAGGGGCGACGCCGTCGCGGATTTACCTCCGGCACATCCTGCCTAACATCGCCTCGACCCTGATCGTCTCGACCACGCTGGTCTTTCCCGAGGTGATCCTGATGGAATCCGGCCTGTCCTTCCTCGGCCTCGGCGTGCAGCCGCCGATGACCAGCCTCGGCAACATGGTCGGCTATGGCCGCGAGTACCTGACCCGGGCGCCCTGGATCATGCTGGCGCCGGCGACCACCATCGTCGTGACCACGCTGGCGGTCTCCGTCATCGGCGACTGGCTGCGCGATCGGCTCGATCCGACGTTGCAATAGCGCGACTGGTTTGAGCCGCGAGCCGGTTTGCCGCCGCTTCTAGCCTTGGACCTCCGGCGTCCTGCCGCGCCCGAGCGCAAATTGACCGACCGGGCCCTCGATATGTAGTTCCAGCTCCGTCATTTTCGCGAACAGATCGATGTCGGTCGTCCCGATGGCGCAGCCGCCGAGGCCCATATCGGTCGCCGCCAGGTAAAGCGTCTGAATCAGGCTGCCGACATTCTTCAGGATCAACGAATATGCGATTGAGCTGTATTTCCAGGAGACCCGCCCAAAACGCGCCGCGATCGTGATCAGGATTTGTGGCTGACCCGGCGCGTCCATGGCGAACTGGGCAGCCGCCAAATGCGCCTGGAGTTGTTGGGGGGAAGCGCTGATTGCGACTAGCGCGTGGCTCCCTGCATCGTAGTGGTAGAGTCCGCGCGCAAGCCCGTCGCAGTTCGCGACGGTTAGGTACAATTCCAGCTCGTAAGCGCTGCCCGCCGACGGATAAGGCCTTGTGCTGTAGGTGACGTCGGGACCGCCCTCGAAATACGGCTCGCTCTTCCATTCGGACACGACGCGCGCCGTGGTGTCGAGAAACTGCGCGAGTTCGCCGAGCGTGACCGGATTCTTGTCGTCGAAATCCCGTGTTGAATGGCGTTCGCGCAACAGCTTCGGGAAGCGGGAGTTCGGCTCCGGGGCGGGGAATTTGCGCAGGTCGATCTTGCTGCCGGGCCAGCGCGGACGCACCGCGGGCGGCGGCGGAACGACGCTCGCGTAGGTGAAGGCGGCACCGACCGGATTGGCTTGCCGACCCTCTGTGCTTCGCGTGTGAAACACCAGATCGTGGAAATCCCAGAGAACGAGATTGCCGTCGCCTTCATCCACTCGCAGGCCTTGTCCGTCTTTCGCATCGAGCTTGAGCAGAATCTGGCTGTCCACCAGCAGCTCCAGGAGAAGGAGGTTGAAGTTGGGTGCCTTCGTCTTGAGCTTGCCGATCTTCTGAGGCTGCGATAGCGCAGCAAGGGTGGCGGCAATGGCGGGATCGCCAATCCGGAACAGCGCGCCGGCGCGTGGCGATTCCAGCACCAACTCGTTGCCGCGCCGGCGAAGAAAGGCAAAGCGCGATAGCACAATGGTGTCACGACTGCCCAGCTTGGCGCGCCGCGGCCAGTATTCGGGGACTTGGGGCTCGATGACCACGAGGTCCCGCTCGTCATGCGAGGAGGAGAGGCGGTATTCCAGAAGCCCCTGCCGGGCCAGGCGATGCACCAGTGCGTCGATGTCCCTGGCGAGGCTGCTCTTGCCTGCGAACGAAGCGAGCGGAAGACCGGTGCTCAGACGTCGCGCACGGTCCATCGCAGCCGCGCTGAATTGTCCGAGGTTGACGGAATAGTCGCCGAGAGAGGCGGCGATGTTTCCGTCCGGCTGCATCTGGAGGGAGAAGCGTTGGCTCAATCGGGCCGCGATGTCCGGCGCGATCTTCCTGGTCGGCTTTTTCCGGAGAGCGCGCACGAAAAGCAGGCCTTCAGGTGTGTGGAAGGAATGAAGTCAGATCGCTTTCCGGTCGCGGCCGGTCCAACAATCCGAGCTTCACCGGCACATCGTAGAGGCGGCCCGGTGCGAAGCGGCGATAAAAATGACGCAAGCCGGGAACGAGCACTCTGACGACCGGAACCTCGACGTCGGGACGCGTCTGGTCGAGGACGAGGAAATCGTAGCCTGCACGGGCGGCGATCTCGACGCAGGCGATGACCTGGTCCCGCGTGTTGTCGTGAAGCTTGAGGCTCGGTGCCGGGGGGACGATAGGGCGATCGCTCGGTGTCAGGAACGGGTAGTCTTCCAGACGCAACGGTGTGACACCGTCGAGGGTCGGCTTCTCGCCGCTCGCACCGCTCATCATGCTGACGGACATGAATTGGGTCAGCTCGGTGAGGGAGCGCAGCAGGGCTATGCGGCGGTCGAAATGCGCGCCGGAACCGAACTCGATATGCTCGTGTCCATTCTGCATCCAGTGCATGATTGCCACGTAGGTCGGAATGCCGAGATCGGTGGTGACATCGAGCACCCACAGCTTGCGACCGGCTTCCGCAAATTGAGACTGGAGATCGCGGACATAGAAATCGTCGAACTGCTCGAGGTCGACCTCGGCGCGCTGCACCCGGTTGTACCACCAGATCGCGTAGGCATCGCGTTCGATCAGTTCGAGGAAGCCCTGGACAATCGCTTCGTCGCGGGTGTTGCCGGCCGCGCACCCGTTGGAATCCGTATGAAAGCCGCCATAAAAGAAGTACAGGAGGCCCGTCGGCAGATATTTGAAGCGTTTGTCGCGCAACGATGAGACCGGCGACCACTCGGTCTTCGTCGAAGGATCGAACGGCTCGGGAACCGGATGGGAATCGTCCGGTTGCTGGAGAAATCTGTTCTTGAACTGCGTTTCACTGAAGAGCTGGACATCGTTGGGAAGAAGGGCGTCGCCAGGCGCGAAATCGGCAAATCGACGCGTCGTCCTGATCTCATCGCCCTGGAAAATGCCCGAATAGCGTTCGATCGATTCCATCAGCGCGCTGGCTTCGCCCTGCTCGGCGGTCGAGCCCTTGCCAAAGCTGCCGCCGCTCAATCCGGACCTGAGCTGGTCGATGCTGTGGGCGGGCGCGGAGAAATTATGCTGGGCGAAGTAGTTGGTGTTCATCGGCAGATCGACGTCGATTCGTTCGAGCCTGGTCACCACCCCTGTCAGTGGGCTCACATGCTTGCGGAAACGCGACACCGTCGCGCGCGACGTCACGGTGCGATATCCACCGCTGGTCATGACGAGCCTTTTGCCTTCGGCAATTTCGACCAGGGCCGGAGATCGGCGCGGGTTGTTCAGCTTCCTGCTGCCGCAGGTCGGACATTGCGGACGTCGCGTCACGTAGTGCTTGGCGATGGCGGCGCCGGTCAGGTCGAGGCTTGCGATGTGATCGCACAAATCGGTGCGAAAATCCGAGGCGATTGCCTTGGCGATCTCGACGGCCGCAAAATGGATTCCAGCCTGGCCGACGCTTTCTCTGACGAGCGGCGATGTGGCGACCGCACGCGCCGGTCCCCGGTCAAGAAACCCCTTGATCTCCCGGTTGCGGATCATGCGATCGAACAGGCAGGTCCAGCAGGCGCTCTCGCCAGGTTTGAACACGGGCCCGACCAGCGGAAACGGGCCGGATGGCTGTACCAGCAACCAGGGCGTCTTGCCGGTTACGCGTTCCTGGTTCAGTTCAGCAAGTCGCCTGTCGAGATAGTCGTTCGTCAGCGTGATCGTGAACTTCGGCGCTCGCTTGGCGATTTGAACACCGAGCTTGCTCAACGCCGCGGTCAACTCCTTGGCGCCCTTGACGTCAATCGACTCGACCTGCACGGGGCTATTGCGGAGATTTTGTTCCGCGATCTCCAAAGGGATGCCGAGGCTCGCCAGGAAGCCGCCGACGGCGCCGTCGAACGCTTTCGGGTTCCGCGCAACGACATATCGGCGATCGAGGAGCCGCCTGATCGCTTCCTCGATCTTGTTGGCCGGAAACTGCTTCGAAAGCTGGCTGATGATCTCCGGCCAAGCCTTGCCATGTTTTCCGATCGCGGTGGCCAAGGCACAGTAGAGCTCGCCGTGCAGGAAGAACTTGCGGTCCTCGGAATAAAGGCAGACCGCATCGGGAGGCAGTACGTAAGCGGTAAAGTTCGGTGCAAATCGGAGAATGTCTTTGCGGGTCAGCCGCGCAGCGCGGGTCTTGCGAGTTGCAGTCATTGAGTCAGCACGCTGATCCTGTTGCCGATGCAAGCGCCGTAGCGAAATCAAGCGATTGGCCGGCCCCTCTCTGGAGGCCGGCCAATGACCTATCAACCCGTGAATTTGACATTCGCAAGGCGCCGGGGCCTAGCACAGGCGGCAACGGCCCCACGATGCGCAGCAACCCGCGCATGATACGCCGCATCCCACCACGGCACAGCCGACGGCACACCCCGCACATCGGCAACCAACGCCACATCGGCAACCACGGCAAGCCCGACAGCCTCTGCAGCCGCGGCAACCGCCGCATCCGCGCCATGCCAGCTGCACGCGGCTGCCGGCGTTTTCCTTGTCGAAGAGATGGAAGGTGGCCAGGCTGACGTCAGCCATTTCCTCTTCATCGAGCGTGATTGCTTGATCGACTCCCAGGTGGGGCAATTGTTGCAGGTCGGATGTCGGCACCGCCGACGCCGATGCGCCTCCCGCCAGCGAGAACGTCAACCCTGCGGCTCCGAACGCCGGCACGGCGACTTTGGTTACTCGCTTCTTCCCTTTAGAAGTCTTCTTCGCCTGCCGCATGGTCGAACCTCCGAGCATTGCAAGAAGCGTCCCAGCCGCGGTAAGCCTACGCCCAGGAAGTCACGCGAGCAACAATTTCGCGCACAAAAGCGCGGTGCCGCACGGTCAGGATGTATTCATCTTCCTGAACGGCATCGGCACGGCCGGTTGATACAACGCATCAACGATCCACGCTGTTGGTGCGCGCAGCTTGGTGCAGTGCCGCAAGCGCATCGAATCTTGAACGGAGAGATCGCCGTGGCAGATCGATCAGGGCGTTTCGCTTGGTATGAGCTCCTGACCACGGATGTCGCGGCGGCGGGCGCTTTTTACCGTAAGGCCGTCGGCTGGGGCGTGAAGGATGAATCGACCCCTGAACTGCCTTATACGGTGCTTCGTAGCGGCGGCGCTCCGCTGGGCGGACTTATGGAGATCCCGGAAGAGGGGCGCAGATTGGGGGCGACGCCGCGGTGGATGGGATACGTCGCCGTCGACGACCTCGACGCGACCGCCGTGCAGATCAGACGTCTTGGAGGTACGATCCTTGTGCCTCCGACCGACACCAATATTGGCCGCATAGCAGTCGTTGCCGATCCGCAGGAGGCGACTTTCGGGCTGATCAAAGAACCGCCATATGGCCGACGAAAACCGGGCCGGCTGGATGAGCCTGGGCGCGTAGGCTGGCATGAGTTACTGGCCGCCGACCGGACCCTGATCTTCGATTTCTACAGCGAACTATTCGGTTGGCAGAAGGCCGAGGCTCAAAGCGAACCAGCGGCCTGGTATCAACTGTTTTCGGCGGGTGGGCAGACGGTCGGCGGAATGCTCACGAAACTTCCGAGCGTGACGCAGCCGAGCTGGCTGCATTACTTCAATGTCGACGACATCGGTGCTGCCACGAAACATGTGAATGCTGGCGGTGGCCGGATCCTCCAGGGTCCGATTGAATTGCCCGATGGCTGCTGGATCGCGCGATGTGTTGATCCCCAGGGGGCCCTGTTTGCATTGCAGGGCGCCCGAGGTCAGACAGGCATTGAGCCATCCTCGGCCTCGGAAATCGGCTGGTCCGCCAAGTGGGGTGGCATTGCCTCCCAGGGGAGAATTGTGCTGCCCAAGCCGAAGCCCTAGCTACAGCGTCTGCCCGGAGCTGACGCGACCTTGCAATAGCCCGCGCCGGGAGCAGGGGAGCCCTGTCCGGGCCAAGTTCCCGTTGCGCCGGCCCGGCCCGTGCGCTATCCGGCCGGAAAGGCCTGAGGCGGCTCCACATTTTCCCCGCCCGGCCGGTCAAACCCCGAGGACGGAAACCGCCATGCCAGCCTATCGCTCCCGCACCACCACCCACGGCCGCAACATGGCGGGCGCCCGCGGCCTCTGGCGCGCGACCGGCATGAAGGACAGCGATTTCGGCAAGCCGATCATCGCCGTCGTCAACTCCTTCACCCAGTTCGTGCCCGGCCACGTCCATCTCAAGGACCTCGGCCAGCTCGTCGCCCGCGAGATCGAGCAGGCCGGCGGCGTCGCCAAGGAGTTCAACACCATCGCGGTCGACGACGGCATCGCCATGGGCCATGACGGCATGCTCTACAGCCTGCCGTCGCGCGAGTTGATCGCCGACAGCGTCGAGTACATGGCCAACGCCCATTGCGCCGACGGCCTCGTCTGCATCTCCAACTGCGACAAGATCACGCCCGGCATGCTGATGGCCGCGCTGCGGCTCAACATCCCCGCCGTGTTCGTCTCGGGCGGGCCGATGGAAGCCGGCAAGGTCAAGCTGCAGGGCAAGACCAAGGCCGTCGACCTCATCGATGCCATGGTCGCTGCGGCGGACTCGAAAGTCAGCGACGAGGACGTCAAGGTGATCGAGCGCTCGGCGTGCCCGACCTGCGGCTCCTGCTCGGGCATGTTCACCGCCAATTCCATGAACTGCCTCACCGAAGCGCTGGGCCTCGCGCTCCCTGGCAACGGCTCGGTGGTCGCAACCCATGCCGACCGCAAGCGCCTGTTCGTCGAGGCCGGCCACACCATCGTCGACCTCGTCCGCCGCTATTACGAGCAGGACGATGCTTCGGTGCTGCCGCGCAACATCGCGAACTTCAAGGCGTTCGAGAACGCGATGACGCTCGACATCGCCATGGGCGGCTCGACCAACACCGTGCTGCATCTGCTCGCCGCGGCCCATGAAGGGCAGGTGGAGTTCACCATGCGCGACATCGACCGGCTGTCGCGCCGCGTGCCCGTGCTCTGCAAAGTCGCGCCCTCCGTCGCCGACGTGCATGTCGAGGACGTGCATCGCGCCGGCGGCATCATGGGCATTCTGGGCGAGCTCGACCGCGCCGGCCTGATCGATACCTCGGTCTCGACCGTGCATGCACCGACCATGAACGAGGCCCTGGAGCGCTGGGACATCAAGCGCTCCAAGAGCGAGGCGGTGCGCACCTTCTATCGCGCCTCGCCCGGCGGCATCCCGACCCAGGTCGCCTTCAGCCAGGAGCGCCGCTACGACGAGCTCGATGCCGATCGCGAGAAGGGCGTCGTGCGCAACATCGAGCACGCCTTCAGCAAGGACGGTGGTCTCGCCGTGCTCTACGGCAACCTCGCGCAGGACGGCTGCATCGTGAAGACCGCCGGCGTCGACGCCTCGATCCTGAAATTCTCCGGTCCCGCGCGCGTGTTCGAAAGCCAGGACGCCGCGGTCGAAGGCATTCTGGGCGGCAAGGTCGTGGCCGGCGAGGTCGTGGTCATCATCTATGAAGGCCCGCGCGGCGGCCCCGGCATGCAGGAGATGCTGTATCCGACCAGCTACCTGAAATCGATGGGCCTCGGCAAAGCCTGCGCGCTCGTCACCGACGGACGCTTCTCCGGTGGCTCGTCCGGCCTGTCGATCGGCCACCTGTCGCCGGAAGCCGCCGAAGGCGGCAACATCGGTCTGGTGCGTACCGGCGACATCATCGCCATCGACATCCCGAACCGCAGCATCACGCTGGAGGTCCCCGACGAGGAGCTTGCGAGCCGCCGCGCAGCGGAAGAGGCGAAGGGTGATTCCGCCTGGCAGGCGGTGGGCCGCAAGCGCAACGTCTCCACCGCGCTGCAGGCCTATGCTGCACTCACCACCAGCGCCGCGCGCGGCGCGGTGCGCGAGGTGAAGCGTCGCTCGAACTGAGCGCCTCTTGCACGGACGTGACCGCGAACGCCGCGGTTGCACATGGTCAACGAGTTCTGAACGGCCGGCGAAAGCCGGCCGTTCGCATTAAGGATGCCTCCACGTACTTCAGCAAGTTCGGATTTTGCTGCGTATACTGCGATCGACCTTTCGCAAATCCATTTCGGGCAACTGGGGCACCACGCACAATGTCTCGTACTCTTGCTGTCGTTTTCTCGACTGCCGTCGCCGCGATTTCGATGACGGGCGCAGCCTCTGCCGGCTGCTACAATTGCTACACGCCGCCGCCCTGCACGACCTGCTATCAGCAGCAATATGCGCCGCCGCAGTATCGCACCGTCGATGAAACCGTCATGGTCTCGCCGGGCTCCGTCGTCGCGCATCGCACGCCGGCGCAGTACCGCACCGTGATGGTGCCGCAGACCGTGATGGTCGCCCCGCCGGGCGTCCAGTACGAGCGCATCCCGCCGCAATATGCCACGCGCCAGCGCGTCGAAATGGTCTCGCCGGGTTATTCCTATTACGCCCCGGTGCAGATGGGCTGCGCCTCCTGCGGCTACTGACGCCCACACGACACGAACGAATTTGGCGCGGCGCTCCCTCGGGGCGCCGCGTTTTCTTTGGCCGCAAGCAAACGGGGCCCGGACCTGGAGCAGAAACTCCAGCCGGGCCCCGCAACCGGCAACGCCCTGGGCGGTGTCGACGGTGCCACCAAGCCTAGGGGAACAGGCTGACACGCGCCTGACGAAGCGATTTCCTTGAGAATGAGGGCGGCCGCCGCGTCGCACAAAGTTTCGCCTGCAGGTTGACATTTGATATTTCGGGAACTTTCGGCAATTGGTACATTGCCGTGTCATCGCCTGTAGGTCCGTGGGTATGGGGGAGCTGTCGTTGAACCGGGAATTAAAGGAGTTCCGTAGGCTCGAACGCGCTTGCAGAGAGCATGCGGCCATTGCTTCCTTCGACCTTGAGCGTGAGGGTCTTCTCAAGGTGGCCGAGTATTATCGGAAAGCGATCGAAGCCCTCCAAAGCGAGCCCACAGCGGACGGCCACCACCCGTAATTCTCCCCGACAGCCATCTGATGCCGAACATGCAGGGAGAAGCCGCCGCGGCGGTTGACGGCGCCCTGCGCGCCGCCATAAACAAGCGAGCCGACTTGGGTAGCAAAACGTAGCAGAGGCGACGAAACGTTCTCTGCGACGCGACGAAAAGCTCAGCAATTTCAAGTCTCGGAAGGGTGGCCGAGTGGTTTAAGGCACCGGTCTTGAAATACAGTTTTATTCGTTCCTTACCGTCCCCAGTCGTCCTTAGTCGTTTGTTTTTGTTTGCTTCTTGAGCGTGCCGCCTACTGGGTCGTACCGATCAATACTCAACCGTGTTTTCGCGTTGGGTGCCAATCGCGGTGCCAAAAGAATATGCCCGGGACGGGCCCGGGCATGTCGGTCTGTGCTGAGGTGAGGGGCCTAGGCGTATATTTCGCGGAACGATTCCGCCTCTTTCCCGCCCACCAGATCGATCAGTAGCCGGCGCGCCATCAGGGGGCGCCAGTCCATGGCCTCGTCGGGGTCGCGCCAATCCATGACGCAGGTCAGCAGAACCTCCACCTTCGCGGAGCGGCCGGCCTCCGTCTTCGCTGGAATGCTCCACATCTGCTCCACCAGCGCCGCCATCCTTTCGAAGTGCTGCTCGCTCAAAACCACGAGCTGATCGAGCCGCTGGACCTCAGGATTTTGGAAAACGACGTCCCAGCGCTCTCGGGAGCTGATGTAGCTGCCACGCTCCTTTTCTTGCTCCAAGAGCCGGTCGTATTCCGCCCTCCGAAGCTTATCCAGCCCGCAGGGCCCGTAGATTTCGTCATCGTGGGCGTGCCACGCCTCCCAAGCCTCAAAGACCTGCTCCTGGAGCTGTAGCAGGGCGCCATCATCGTCTGAGGATGCCAGGGCGCTTGTAGCCGCCAAAGGCGCGGCGGCCGCGCCAGCTGCCGCCGCCAGCCACTTGGAAAATTGCCGGCGCGTAGTAGGTATCTGCTTAGCCTGCATCATGGATCACTCCCATTTGTGGGTTAGAGCCGAGGACGGTGTTGCAAGCGCCGTCCCGGCTCGCTATAAATGTAATGACACTTATTATAAAGGTCAATACATTTATGGGGCGCCCCCCGGGAAAGATTCAGGATCGTCCCTTCCAGATGCGAGCGTCTGAGGAGTTCCTGAAGGCCATTGATGCATGGCGCCGAAGGCAAGAAGACCAGCCATCGCGTGCGGAGGCGATCCGTCGGCTGGTCGAGATCGGGCTAAAATCGAAGGCTAAGGACGGCCCTTAAAACCCCCGCTTGCGCTCGCCTGTCGGTTGCATGAGACTTGAGCCTTTCAAGTCGGGGCAACATTTCGATGGACAATACCACGACTGGTTTCCTCTGGAGCCTAGCGTTCATAACGATCGCGGCAGCATGGGCCGGCTGGCTCGCTCAAGGGTGGAAGCGCCGAAACGGCATCGCATGGGGGGCCGGTACTTTCATCGTGCTGTCGCCGCTACTTTTCTACGTCTACGCCACGACTGCCGAACATGGGCCAGAGTTATACAAGGACGTAACAGGCTGGGCTGTGCTCGGCTTCATGGTTGCCCTGACCGGCGCCATCGTCATGCTGATCGCCATCGCCGCGCTGCCGAAGCCAAAACAATGAACCTTCACGCGAAAGGCCGCCTGACTGCTATCTGCATGTTGGCGCTATTGGTGGTCGCGATCTGCTGGAGCCTATTTCAGTAAAGCCGCCGGCCGACTTTGGCGCGAACTATTTCCGGACGGTTTTCATGTTCGGTTTCGGCGCCCCCTGTACTATAGAGGGACCTCCGTTTCCGGCGCCTGCGTTCCTGATATTGGTAATCCGAACATATCTGAACGATTGGCCTACGCTTGCGAGTTCTCCAGACGCGCGCGCGATGGCGCCTCGCGCATGAAGACGGGCGAGCGCCTTCGACACGGCCGCCCTTGTTGCTGCGGTCTTCGGGCGGCGCAGAGCAGCGATGATATCGCGAGGAAGGGCCCACGCGGCTAAGCTGCCAGGCGTGCACTCCTCAAACGAGGGCCACTCCTCGAGAATCGCGAGAATGTCTAGCTGCAGTGGTGACAGACCTTTGCCCATGCTGGAGTATAACGGCTAACAATGTCCAAGGCCCGGACATTGTTAGCCGTTATCCACCGTTAGAGTTGGGGCCGGAGCGCGTTCAATCCTCCCCCTGGTCGCCGTGCAGGCTGGGGTTTGGCTTGTACGTCTCGATGCGCCCGCTATGGGTGCCTTCCGGAGACGGAGGCTCGGAAGCGGCAGCGATCGATCCGGTGTCGCGCGCCTTCTTCCAGTTGCTCGAGCCGTGCACCAGAGAGTCAGGCTTCTTGCCCATCAATTCCACGGCCTTTGACGGCGCCGCCGGCTTGCCCTCGTCGGTGATGAAGCCGCGGCGATTCTCGACCTGGCCGGTGTTCAGCGCGATGTCGTGAAACAGCTGGCACTCGCCGAGCTCGATCTCCTTGACGGCATCAATATAGGCGCCGGTCGTTGGAAAGCCGAAGGCGCCGCCGGCTAGCGGAATCGCGCTCGGCGCGTACTCATATTTGCCCTGCTTGCCGACATTGTGAATCGTCTGGATGCGCCCAAAATTGATCGGGCTGGTCGTTGTCGTGTCATAGGCCGTATCGGTCGCAATGGTGTAGGCGTTGACCGTCACGATCGCGTTCTGATCCGAATGGCCTTGCGGGTGATAGCAAGAAAGCGCGCCTCCGGTCAGCGCCAATCTTGCGAGCGCTCTCGCGCAGTTTGTCGAAGGCATTGCTGCTGGCACCCAGGGCCTTAAACCTGCTCTCGACCAGCTCGGTTTCCTCGCGAAGCCAGACATCACCTTGCGCGTCTATGCCCACTTGTTTAGGAACGACGACGGCAAGGCGGCAGCGGCGATCAATGCGGCGCTGGCAGGTTAGGTGCCAATCGGGTGCCAATTTCGCGGTTCGTTCTCTCAGAGCCGACCGCTAAGCAGTTGAATTTGTTGACTTGGAAGGGTGGCCGAGTGGTTTAAGGCACCGGTCTTGAAAACCGGCGTGCCCGCAAGGGTACCGTGGGTTCGAATCCCACCCCTTCCGCCAGGACATAAACGAAATCAACAGCTTAGGTCGATCGGCGCCAGCCAGCGCGCAAACGAGAGTACAATCATCGGAGGCAGGCCTCAGCGAGGCGAGAATTCATACCTCTCCAATCGCTCGATGGCTGCCTGGCGTTCGTGCTGGCCAAGCCAGATCAGCGCCAAAAGCAGCGTGCCGCAAAGCGCCGCCAGTCCAAAAACCAGACGCCTCATCGCCTGTGAATTCGAGTGCGTGGGCAAGGTTCCTGACGAGCCCGGTCCCGGCATCCGGCAGCGCGCCACTTTGTGCACTGCGTGGGCTGACGCGATGTCCGTCACGTGCAGTTGGCGAACTTGATCCTACTTCTTGACCGGCTCGGAAATGGGCTTGCCTTTCTCGACGACGAAAACGTTGAATGTCTTCGCAGGGGAGGCCGCTTTGTTGTTGGCCTCGTGAACGACACCGGGCTCGTTGTGATAGGACTGGCCCGCCGCGTAGGTCTTGGGCTCCGCGCCTTCTTTCCGGCCGACCACTTCGCCTTCGAGGACGGTCGTGTATTCGTCACCAGGATGCGTGTGAAGCCCCGTTCCGGAGCCGGGAGGCCACTCGACAATGAGCGCAACGACCTCCTTGTCAGGCTGGCCGGTCAGGGGCTCCTTTTGCACCGGCGTGATCTTCAGCTTAGGGGCGTCTTGCGCGAGAAGGGGCGTCGGCGCGCAAAGGCCGGCGACCAGCACGAGCGACAGCAGCAACTCGGATCGTCTCATTGGCTTCCCCCTACAAGTCACTGTTGATGAAATCACTGCAGATCATGACGACGCGCGATGACGTCATGGGTCATGGCGGCTGTCCTTAAAGAAGGAAGCGTAGAGCGCAGTCCTTGCCGGTGCAAGCATTCCGGGAAAAAGCGGAAAGTTTCGACCGCGAATCATGTAAGCTCCACGGTGCGGCCGTTGTCCATTTGGAAGCCCCTATCGGCCGCAAATCTGGGAATGCGCGGCCTTGCTTTCTCTGCCCGGAGAGAGCAGGGCCGTTTTCATGATGGAGACCGCTTGGGGACCGCGCGAGACGCTAGTCCGGTTGCGACGTGGGTCGCCACTTCACAAAATCAAACTTGTCCTGCCGTTCTAGGACGATCGTCTTGCAATGGGCGCAGCAAAACCGGCGAGGCTCATGGTCGTTCGGGACTGATCGGTCTTGAATTGCCGCGTCGCATTTCGGGCAAGCAGAGATAACTTGCGTCGTCAAAATTGCCGTCGCTTCTGTTGAGGCAGGGCAATTGGAAGTGGTGCGACGGGCCGCCGGCTATATCGAGATGAAGAGCCGGCGGCCCACTTCAAGTATGAAGCGATGTTCCCGTTAGCGGGAATTTGTCTCGCTTCTATCGACGGTTCTTGTTTCTCTCGCAGAACAGAAGGCCCGCGACTTTTGACTTCGGCGCACTTGCTCCGCCTCCAGCTTCTGCAACGGTAAAGCTCGGGCTTACTCCGTTTGCGCCAAGCTGGAACGTGTTGCCGACCCCGGCAACTAAGGCTCCGGCAGCGGGCGTGTACTCCTGCCATCCTTTCGGACAGCTCGGCAGGTTGAAGGCCAGGACAGTATGCTCTGGCAGGTCCTGTGCCTGGGCCGGAAAGTTGAACGCGCTCAGAAAAACGATCGATAGTGCGGCAGCAATTCTCATGGCTTGCAATCCTCTCAGCTAAATGGTCACCGGCGCAGCATAGTTTGCGCAGTGTATTTCCGCGTGCCCAAACAGGAAGCTGTTGCACAAGATTGAGGCCCGCACGGCGGCCGCGCGATCGAGCTCGCGCGCAATCCCGCGCGCTCAGACCGCGCACCAAAGACGTTCGATTTGCTGAGTAGCTTCGCCACGCGCCGGTGATGATCACGCGTTTGACCAGGGGAGGACCCCGATCTGTGGCGGCCCGTCGCTCACCTCGTGCCGGCGGACGATATGGCCGGCGATCCGAATGAGGTCCCCGGAAGACCCGCCGGCCCGCACCGGCGGATCTTTCTCATCATGCGAAGCAGGCGACGATGGCTAGCACCACGTCGGCGCTGAGTTCGCCCGAATACATCCAGAGAGCAATTCCAGCACCGAGCGTCAGCGCAATCACCTTCAGAGCAATCATCTTCAGTCTCCCCTCAAATTCCGGGAAAAATTAGCAATGGTATGTTTCCGGGATGCTTCGAGCGGGGCGGTAAGTCGTTTCATTCACCGAACCGTTATCGGCGCTCGTCCCTGGCAGCGTCGCTGTGAGCCCCGGTTTGACGGAGCCGGCTCCGGCGACGGATTTTCCGAAAGTCGCAGAATGCCACTGTTTTGCCCGACGGGTCAAACGGCCATTCGCGGATGAGGAAAAGTCGTTGCGGCAGCACGACTTGGCTACTGTGCATGGGGTTGTTTTTCGACATTTTGTTGGAGCGGCCTCGAGGCAGGGCGGAGGGCTCCGAATTCCGCTTCGGGCAGGCGGCCGGTCGGCGCGACGGATTCTGCCGGTAAGAGCCTGAACAAACGGGCATTTCGGCTCGCCTTGCGCCCACGCGGGATCCGGCAGGCGGAACTCATTCCTCACCTCCGCGTTGTCTCGCCATGACTGAAGACCTGTCCTATCGACGCAAACCCCTGACCCCCGAACAGCGCCAGGCGCGCGATGCGGCTCGCCGGATCGAGGCCGAAAAGGCCATGCGCGATCACGAAGCGGCGCAGAAGGCGTTTTACGCCAACAAGGAACGGCTGAAGGCCGAGCGGCTCGCACGTGAAGCTGCGGCCGCAAAGGGCTGACCGCGTCCGGTCGCAGCGCACCAATATCGGCAGGATCGATCGTCCGGCGGCCTAGTGCCGCTTGGACATCCCCTTCACGCTCAAGGCCAGCTTGAGCGCCTGGACGGCTTCCGCGAATGCCCCGCGGGGCGAGCGTGCCTCGATGGCTTCGGCCGCGATGCGGCAATCGTTGGCGACCTTGAGCAACCCGCTTCGCGTCAGGTCCATGGTGGAAAGGGCGGCCTGCTCCAGGCAGAGGCGTTCAAGCCGTCGAAACTCGCGCAGATCTCTGTTCATGCGTCAGCTCTCGATGTCCCCCGGCCATGCGGCGCTGAGTCTGCCTAACAAAGGGTAAACATCTCCTCGTAGCCGATCTGGCTGGCACGGAGCTGGCGGCTACGGTGAATACTCCAAGCCTGCCGCAAGCGGCAGGCTTGACGGCGTGTGCCTTCCGCCGGAAGCTTCAAATGATCCTCAAGTGACGCGAAATACGGAGACGTTCGCTTTCAGCCAATCCGATCCCGTTCAGTGACAACGCAATGGAGCTGACCATGACCACGTTCGACAAGCGCGAGCAGGGCTTCGAGGCCAAATTCGCCCACGACGAGGAGCTCATGTTCAAGGTGACGGCCCGGTCCAACAAGCTGCTTGGAATCTGGGCCGCCAACCAGCTCGGCCTCAGCGGCGATGCCGCGGCAGGCTATGCGGCGGCGCTGGTGACGGAGCATCTGGAGAGCCGGACGATCGACGAGGTCCTGGACAAGGTGTCGGGCGATCTTGCCGGCAAGGGCGTGGCGCGTGAGCAGGTCGCCCAGAAGCTCCAGGAATGCCTGCACCAGGCCATGAAGCAACTCGAAGCAAAGGAGTGAGCGCCGCGCGGCGTGGTGCTCACAGCTCCATATGGATGATCTCGATGGGCTCGCCGCCGAGGCCGTGAGAGAACTGTCCTCGACCCGTGCTTCTGAAGCCGTAACGTCGGTAGAAGGCTTCGGCGTTGATCGTGGCTTCAAGGCGGATCGGCCCGCTATGGCCGCGCCGGGCCTGGGCCACGCCGATGTCGAGCAGGCGTTGCCCGACACCGGAGCCGGCCGCCGCCGGCAGCACGAACAATCGGGTGACCTCGCCGGGCTCGGCATCGACGAAACCGACGATGATTTCGTTGCGAACGCAGACCGTCATTCGGCCCTTGGCGATGAGCTCTTCGTAGAACCGGGGCGTCCGTTCGCCCATCCAGTTCTCGATCTGGGCCGGTGAATAGCATCCCCGCGACAGACCCGCGATCGAGGCCTTGGTGATGTCGAACACGGTCTCCGCGTCATCAGGGCACGCCGGCCTGAAGGAGATGTCGTCAGCGGGCATGGGGACTCCGGATCCAGACGGGGTATCGCGAATTGAACGCCTCACTCGGCGTGTCTGCGCATTCCGGAATCGCTGAGCTTGTCGACATAGGCAATTCCGAGCGCCGAGACGATGAAGGTGATGTGGATCAGCACCTGCCACATCACGCCGGTCTCGGTGAAGCCGGCGCGGCTCGAGCCGAGATTGCCGGCCTCGATGAAGGTGCGCAGCAGCGCGATCGAGGAGATGCCGATGATGGCCATGGCGAGCTTGATCTTCAGCACGCTGGCATTGACGTGGCCGAGCCATTCCGGCTCGTCCGGGTGGCCTTGGAGGTCGAGGCGCGAGACGAACGTCTCGTAGCCGCCGACGATGACCATCACCAGCAGATTGGAGATCATCACGACGTCGATCAGCGCCAGCACGCTCATCATGATCTGTTGCTCGGTGAGATCGATCGCGTGCCAGGAGAGATGCCAGAGCTCCTTCAGGAACAGCACGATGTAGACGCATTGCGCCACGATCAGCCCGAGATAGAGCGGCAGTTGCAGCCAGCGCGAGCCGAAGATGATCATCGGCAGCACGCCAAGGCGCGGCGAGGGCAGGCGGGGTTCGGTCCTTGGCTCAGGCTCAACCGACATTCAGGCAGCATCCTCGCGAGCAGAGACGATCTCGCTTTTCTCTACCCCGACAAGATGGCCGGCGGAAGACGTGCGGTGCACTTGGCGGGGCTTCCGGCGATCGCGCGGTTTCGTGCTAGCCTGGACACGGCCGTCGTGCGACGGCCGGATCGGGAGGCGTGAGGTGCGGAGCGGCTTTGGCGGCGGGCTTGGGAGAACCGCGCTTGTTGTGGCGATCATGCTCGGCGCCGGCGCCGGCGAGGTGTCGGCGACGCCGCTGACGCCGTTTCGCTACGAGGCGCAGGCGCAGCGCCATTGTCCGCATGACCAGGTGGTCTGGCTGGATTTCAGGAAGGGCGTCTACTACGGCAGGGGCCAGAAGCGCTACGGCCAGGGTTTTGACGGCAGCTTCGTCTGCCTCGGCGAAGCCCGCGAGAGTCGCTATCGCCGGTCACTGCTCGGCCTGCGCTGAGCGCGTGACTTCAGGCGCCGGTTATTTCTTGCCCGGCAGCTTCACCGGTACGTGCGGGGCGGTGCTGATGATGCGGGGGCTTCCGTCGGGATAGGTGCGGTCGCCGCGGATCAGCGATTCCAGAACCAGAAAAAATTTCTCGGCAAGCATTTGCGTCACCTTCGTTGGTGATGGCCTCTTGAAATAAGTCGAGGCGCCGAACGCAGAAATTCAATCAACTAAAAGGGAGCGGTGCAATCCGAAACGGACGGCACGCTGCATCGCGGTGTAGTTGTGGTTAGAGATGAGGAAAGGTGTGGTGGTGCTCAGCCGAAGGCCAGTGCCACCAGGCTCGAGCACAACAGCACCAAGCCGCCTGCGGTCAATGCCAGGAAGCCATCGGATACGAGGTCATGGTTACGCATGGGACACCTGCCGCTCTCGTCTTCGATGCTCGGTCGGATCTATCAAAAACTGTCCGAACGTGCCGCCTTGAAAGAGGTGATGCTTGCCGACCTCGCGAGTGCCTTCAGGCCCTCGTCCGGTAACCTTCGAACGCATGGGCCAGGAAGATCCCCGCGCTTACCAGACCCATCAGTGCCGAAACCGTCTCGATCATCGTTAAATTCCAAATCCCGCCCTTGCATGCGACAGAACGCGTGCGGCCTTGCACAGTCAAAAGAATTCCAGTGAGCGGCGTGACAATGGGGGTGGAGTGAGGATTTGGCGCAACAGAATGTCCAGGAGTGGCACAGAGCGGGGCGGCTGCGCTCCGTAGATCAACGGGGACAAACGAACGTGGCGTTTACCATCCCGGCGTGATCGCCGCGGGCTCCCCATTTCCGCCGTGTTCGGGTTGCGTTATCGTTACCACGTCCGATGCGGTGGTGGGCCGCTTCGGAGCAAAGGACCGGACAGCGCGCGCTCGTCACCCAAAGCGGGTTGGGTACGCCTCCGGCGGAATGGTATTTGGGGCGAATGGGGATCCGACGGTCAGATTCGGTTTTGCGGGCCGCGCGTGGGGTTGCGGCGGCCGCGACCTGCCTCGCGCTCGCCAATTGCGCGTCCTCCAGCAAATTCGCCAGCCGCGTCGATCCGAAGTACGGCGTGTCCTCGAGCCCCCGGGTCGTGGCCTGGGGCGATCCGGTCCCGAAGGGCGGCGGCACCTACCGCATCGGCAAGCCCTATGTGGTGGCCGGCAAGACCTACGTGCCGGAGGAGGACGTCAACTACCGCGCCGAGGGTATGGCGTCCTGGTACGGCGATGATTTCCACGGCCGCCTGACCGCCAATGGCGAAGTGTTCGACATGGGCTCGCTGACCGCGGCGCATCCGACCCTGCCGATGCCGTCCTATGCGCGCGTGACCAACGTGTCGAACGGCAAGT
Source organism: Bradyrhizobium sp. CCBAU 45389 (assembly GCF_028128625.1). Classification (NCBI taxonomy): domain Bacteria; kingdom Pseudomonadati; phylum Pseudomonadota; class Alphaproteobacteria; order Hyphomicrobiales; family Nitrobacteraceae; genus Bradyrhizobium; species Bradyrhizobium sp. CCBAU 45389. The sequence continues at coordinate 53,956 of NZ_LBIY01000088.1, forward strand.
CGCTGATCGTCCGCGTCAATGACCGCGGGCCCTATCACGGCAACCGGCTCATCGACGTCTCGAACAAAGCCGCCGAATTGCTTGAATTCAAAGGAAATGGCGTCGCCAAGGTCCGCGTCGAATATGTCGGCCGGGCGCCGCTCGAAGGTTCCGACGACCGCCAGCTGATGGCCACCCTGCGTACCGGGATCCCGGCGCCGTCGCCCTCGATGGTCCGTGTCGCCTCGGCGAAGCCCTTCGTTCCCGAGCTACCGTCATCGACCCGCGGCGCCATTCGCGGCGAGGTTCCGATGCCGGAGGGGCGGCCCTACAATCTCGGCAATACCTCGGCCGACATGGCCTCGCTCAATGCGACCTCGGAAATGTCGGCCTCGAGCCGCAGCCGGGGCCGGGCGCTCCAGAACGCCCGCGCCGTGTCCTATGACGAGGACGGCCGCTACGCGAGCGAGAGCGCGCCGTCCGCCGGCTATGCCTCGGACGGCGCCGCCGAAGCCCGCAGCATCCTCAGCGGCCGCGGCCTCTACTAAGCAAGCAAATCCAACCGGCGCGTTGCGGCATTGCCTGGCCGATCAGAACGGGATGCGTGCGCGTCCTGTGAACGTCCAGATCTGCGTGTTGCCGCCGATGCCGCCGAGCTCGGCGCCGAAGCCGACCGTGGCGCCACCGGCAAGCCTTGCGCCGATACCGCCCGTGACACGCGCTGACCAGCCCTGGAGCAGCGGCGTCGAAGCCAGTGGGATGCCGCCCGCGGCAATGATTGCGGCGGCATCGTCCTGGGTGAAGTAGTAGTCGGCATAGACGCCGGCATAGGGCAGCAGCAGCACGCTATCGAGCCAGGGCACGGGGTAGGAGACCCTGTTGCCCGCCGAGGCGCGGCCGCTCGAGAACGTCCGGGCGGCCTGCGGGGTGCCGAGCGAATCGACATAGGCGTTTTCCCGTTCCCACAGCGCGTACACCTTGGCCGACGGCTCGATGTTGAAATTGGCCCAGCTGTAGCTGCCGGTGAAGCCGGTCGCGAACATCCAGCGATTGCCGTTGAAATTGCCCTGCGCCGTGCCGGAGATGCCGTCGTAGCCGATGCCGGAATAGGTCACCGCCGCGTCGTAACGCAGCGTCGGGATGATCTTCCACCCGAGATAGGCGCCGACGGTCCAGCCGTCGCCCTTCAGCTTTCCGTTGATGTCGGTCTCGGTGTAGCTGAAATTCTCGTAGCCGCCGACGACGCCAACCAGAAGATTGGGAGCGGCCCGGTAGGTCAGCCCGGAGAGCAGGTTGACCTGCTGGCCGTAGAGCGTGGCCTGGGTTGCCCCTTGACCGATATTGCCGGACGAGCCCCAGCGGTCGATGCCGGTGCCCCGTACGTCGATCCAGAAGAGCCAGTCCTTCTGCGGCTTGAACCGCGCGGGCGGTGCCTTGGTCGGCGCCGCCCGATCGATCGCGGCGAAGGCGTCGTCGATCCGGGAAGCCCCTGCGGCCCGGCCGGTTCTGCCGGAGCGTCCGTCGCCGGCATAGGCATTGGCGCCCTGAGGATCGATAGGACGGCCGGCCGGCGACTCATCGTCGCCATCGGGCGCGGCGGCGAAGTTGACGCGAACGCTGCCGCCGCCCGGCGTGATGTATTGTCCGCCGTTGCTGAAGCCTTCGGAGATGGCGGTGTCGATGGCGCCGGAGATCGCCTGTCCCGAGCTTTGTGCGACGACCTTGGTGACGTTGAGCTGAAGCGCGCGCAGCCTGGCGCTGTCGGCAGGAATATCCACCGACTGGGTCAGGGCAGGCGAGGTCGAGGTATTGAACGCCGGCGAGCCGCTATAGGTCGCGGTGATCGTGTGATTGCCGACGGCAAGCGTGGTCGTCGCGAAAGTCGCAAGGCCCGCCGACAACGTCGACGTCCCGATCGCCGCGCCGCCGTCGTTGAATGTGACCGTTCCGGTCGGCGTTCCGCCCGGACTGGTTACCTTGGCGGTGAAGGTGACGGACTGGCCGTAGCTGCTCGGATTTTGTGACGACGTCAACTCGGTCGCCGTCGTCGAGGACAGATAGGTGAACCGGTCAGCGGCCGAGGTGGGCGACGTGCCGCCGACAGTGGTCACCGTGACGTCCACCGTGCCGGAGCCGGCCGGCGAGGTCGCCGTGATCGACGTCGCCGAATTCACGGTAAAGCCCGTTGCGTTGTTGGCGCCGAATTTCACGGCGGTGGCGCCGGTAAAGCCAGAGCCGGTGATCACCACGCTCGTGTTGCCGACTGCGGGGCCGGATGTCGGCGAGATTGAGGTGACGGCGGGCGCCGGCGAGTAGTTGAACTGATCCGACGCGGATGTGGCGGATGTCCCTCCTGGTGTCGTCACGGTGATATCGACGGTGCCGGCGCCGGCAGGGGAGGTCGCCGTAATCGAGGTCGCCGAGTTGACGGTGAAACCCGTCGCATTCGTCGTGCCGAACTTGACGGCGGTCGCACCGGACAATCCGGTGCCCGTGATGGTGACCGACGTTCCGCCCGTGGTCGGGCCTGCATTCGGCGACACCGACGTCACTGTCGGAGCGGCGGCGTAGGTGAACTGATCCGCGGCGGAGGTAGCCGACGTTCCGCCCGGCGTCGTGACGGTGAGATCTACGGTGCCCGCTCCGGGCGGCGAGGGCACGGTGATCTGCGTTGCCGAGTTGACGGTGAAACCCGCCGCATTTGTCGCTCCGAACTTGACGGCGGTCGCACCGGTGAAATTGGTCCCGGTGATCGTCACCGGCGTGCCGCCGGCCAGGGGGCCGCCCGTCGGCGAAATCGACGTCACCGTCGGTGTGCCGAAATAGGTGAACTGGTCCGCTGCCGATGTTGCGGATGTGCCACCGGTGGTCGTCACGCTGACGTCGACGACGCCGGTCCCGGGCGGCGAGCTCGCGGTGATCTGTGTTGCGGAATTGACCGTAAAGCCTGTCGCAGCCGCCGCGCCGAATTTCACGGCGGTTGCCCCGGTGAAATTCGTGCCGGTGATGGTCACTGTCGTGCCGCCAGCCTGCGGGCCGAGGGTCGGCGAGATCGAGGTGACGGTCGGCGTCGCAACATAGGTGAACTGGTCCGGCGCAGAGGTCGCCGAGGTGCCACCGGCTGTCGTCACCCTGATGTCGACGGTGCCGGCCCCGGCCGGCGAGGTCGCGGTGATCTGGGTCGCGGAATTGACGGTGAAGCCCGTCGCCGCCGTCGCGCCGAACGTCACCGCGGTCGCACCGGTGAAATTGGTGCCGGTGATGGTCACCGTGGTGCCGCCGGTACCTGGACCTGCGGTCGGCGAAATCGAGGTGACCGTTGGTGCAGCGACATAGGTGAACTGATCGGCGGCCGAGGTCGCCGACGTCCCGCCAGGCGTCGTGACGGTGATGTCGACAGTGCCGCTGCCCGCAGGCGACGTCGCGGTAATCTGGGTCGCGGAATTGACGGTGAAGCCTGTTGCCGCCGTTGCGCCGAATGTCACCGCCGTCGCGCCAGACAAATTGGTGCCGGTGATGATCACGCTCGTGCCGCCGGTTTGCGGACCTGACGTCGGCGAGATCGAGGTCACGCTCGGTGGGCCGAAATAGGTGAACTGGTCAGCTGCCGAGGTTGCTGACGTGCCGCCCGGCGTTGTGACCCTGACGTCGACCGTTCCGGCCGCCCCCGCAGGCGAGATCGCGGTGATCGTCGTCGCGTTGACGAACGTGAAGCCGGCCGCCGCCGTCGCGCCAAAGGTTACGGCCGTGACGCCGGTGAAATTGGTGCCGGTGATCGTCACCGATGTGCCGCCGCCTGTGGGGCCGGCCGTCGGTGAGATCGAGGTGACCGTGGGGGCGGCGATATAGGTGAACTGGTCCGCCGCCGACGTGGCCGATGTGCCGCCGGTTGTCGTCACCCTGACGTCGACGGTGCCGGTCCCCGCCGGCGCGGTCGCGGTGATCTGGGTCGCGGAATTGACGGTGAAGCCAGTCGCAGCCGTCGCACCGAAGGTCACTGCCGATGCACCCGAGAAATTGGTGCCGGTGATCGTCACCGTCGTGCCGCCTGCGCTCGGACCCGACGTCGGCGAGATCGACGTGACCGTCGGCGCGGCGACATAGGTAAACTGGTCGGCCGCTGAGGTCGCCGACGTTCCCGCTGACGTCGTGACCGTGACGTCGACGGTCCCTGCCGCTCCGGCCGGAGAGGTCGCCGTGATCTGGGTATTGGAGTTGACGGTGTAACTCGCCGCATTGGTGGCGCCGAACTTCACGCCGCCGGCGCCAGTGGTCGTGCTGAGATTGGTGCCGGTGATGATCACCGTTGTGCCGCCGGTAGTTGGGCCGGCTGTCGGCGATATCGAAGTCACGGTCGGCGGGTTGGGCAGATTGACCGTGATCGTGAACGAGGTGTCGGTGAGATGGACGCCGGAGGTACAAGGTACGCTCTGCGAACAGGAGCTCGTGTACCAGAGGGTGATCGTATCGGTGCCGGATCCGGAAAGTGTATTGATCTGGATGTCGTATTCATCGGTATGCTGGTTGTTGACCCCGTTGTTGACGGGGACCAGCGTGTACGTGGCCTTGGCTGTCGTGTAGCTCAGGTTCGTGAGGCTCAACCCCCCGGCGGTCATCGGATAATTGTTGAAGGCATCAATGCTCGGATTGGTGCCGTTCGAGGAGCCGTAGAGACCCCAGCGTACCGTATCGTCGCTCACGCAGAGACCGACCGCATTGCCGGCCCCGGTCCCGGTCATCGTGATCGTGCCGCCGGTCGGCGAGGCTGACGAAAAATTGCACGCCGCGTTCGCCGCGACCATGGCGCCGAGCATCAGGACGACCGCGATGCAGATGCGTTGAACCGCGCGCCAAAGAGTCCGCGAGACGGCTCCGCCGTTATGCGCGGAGACCGCCGATTCCCCGCTTATTTCTGGCACGGCCACCGCAATTGCGTGACTCACCGGCCCCCCTTCGCGGCACCCTTTCAAAGAGTTCCGCCCTGAAATCCCTGATTGTGTAAATTTTCACGTATATCGTTGCGTGCATTTGGCTGAGACGCGGTGCAGAACGCAAGCGGTGAGCGGGCCAAACCGTTGAAGGCCTTGCCCGTAACGCAACTTTCCAGCGAACCGTTGCGCAACGGCAACAAAAGCGTGATCGTGTAAAGATACTCTATACGACAACAGGCGTATTTCAGGTTGCGCTGGAGCTTGACTGTTGACGCGAGCTGATTAACAATCTTGGCGAGTAGATCGTCTGTCGTTCATTTTTTAATTTAGAAGCTGTCGTCGTCGCATCGCGACACGACGGGACGCCTGATCTTTTTTTGGGGAGGGGTCATGCCGTACCAGCCAGTTATCGGCCAGATCATGCCTTTTGCGGGCGCCATCGTTCCCAGAGGCTGGGCGCAATGCAACGGTGCGTTGCTAGCCATCCCAACCAATCAGGCGCTGTTCTCGCTGCTCGGCACGTATTACGGCGGTGACGGCGTGCGAACCTTCGGGCTTCCGGATCTTCGGGGCCGCGCCATCCTCGGCTCGTCAGGCGGTAGCGGCCAATATCCCCTGGGTATGATCGGCGGATCGATGTCGGTCACGCTCACCGCGCCTCAATTGCCCGCTCACAACCATCTGATCCAGGTGATTGCGACGCAGGGAAGTGGACGCGGTGCTCCGGCTGCCGGCAACATCTTCGGCACGAACACGCTCCCATCCGATAATCCGAAGAAGATTTTTGGAACAGCCGGGAGCGGGGACACGCCATTGGCGTCCGGCACCAATCTGGTGAACGAAGGCGGAGGCCAGCCGCACAACAACATGCAGCCCTATCTCGCCATCAGCTATCTGATCGCGACGCAGGGAATTTATCCGACACGAAACTAGGCGGCTGCACAGCGACACTTTCGCGGCCGAATTCTTTTCACATCAATTTCGAAGACTGGCGCATTCCCCGATCGTATCGGGGCGCCCGGGCAGAGGATCAGAAGCAATGTCAGATCCGTTTGTTGGCGAGATCAGGTTGTTCGGCTTTCCGCGGGTGCCCACTGGCTGGTTCGCGTGCAATGGTCAGGCGATGTCGATTTCGCAATATCAGGCGCTCTACACCGTGATCGGCACCACCTATGGCGGCGATGGCGTCAATACCTTCAATCTTCCCGATCTTCGCGGCCGCGTTCCGATCGGACAGGGACAGGGGCAAGGCTTCCCGTTCTATGTGCTGGGCCAGATCGGAGGAGAGGAAACGCATACGCTGGTCGAAGGCGAAATGCCGACCCACAGTCATGCCCTGATGTCCTCGACAGGGACGGGAGAGACGTCTGCGCCCGGACAGACGGTCCATCTTGCCACTGCATCAACGGGCAATCTCTACGCGCCCGTTGCGAACGCAGCGCCCTACGCGACGATGGCCGCCTGCGTCACCCCGGCGGGCAACAGCATCGGGCACAACAACATGATGCCGACCGTCGTTGCCAACTACTGCATCTGCAACGACGGCATCTTCCCTTCGCCCGGCTAGCCTGCGCCGGCTCCGTATTCAGTCTCGAGGAGACACCATGTCAGATCCGTATATTGGCGAAATACAGGCCTTTACGTTTCAGTTTGCCACAAGCGGATTCAACTATGCCTGGCTGCCATGCTTTGGCCAGCTCATGCCAATTCAGGGTTACAGCCCGCTATTTTCGCTGATCGGTACTTATTACGGCGGCAATGGCACGACCAATTTCGCGCTGCCGAATCTGAACGGTTCGATCGCGATCAGCCAGGGCCAGGGTCCGGGATTGCAGAACTACGACATCGGCGAGGTCGTCGGCAGTCCGACGGTCAACCTGATCTCGGGCGAGATGGCGATCCACACGCACGCCCTGCAACTCGGCGCTGGCAACGCAACGAACGCCGTCCCGGGTCCCGGAACGTCGGCGAACATGGTTGCGATCGATCCCCAGTTCAATGGCTTCATCGCTCCGCCCGGCAACCTCACCTTGGCGGCCAATGCCGTCACGCTGACCGGGCAGGGGCTCCCCCACGACAACATGCAGCCGACCCAGGCCATCATCTGGTGTATCGCCTATGCGGGAATCTTTCCGTCCTTCGGCAGTTCCTGAACGGCGCGGCGCTGCGTGACGGTATGATCGACGGAATCTCGCTCGACATCGCCCCGGACGATCCGGCTCTGCGGATTCGGTCCGATAGCCCGATCGACGCGCCGTTCATCCGGCATCTGTTCGAGGAGGTGAGGACAGCCCAATTTACCGCAACGGGCTTGTCCGGACCGATCGTCAGGCAGATCATTGCGCAACAGTTCCGCAGCCAGATGGCCGGGTACGCCGCGCAATTTCCAGGCGCGATTTCACTGATCGTCACGCGAGACAGGGCCGCGATCGGCCGGCTGCTGCTTCATTGCGCGCGCGAGCGCTGGCACATCATCGACATTGCGCTGCTGCCGGCCGATTGCGGTCGAGGTGCCGGGACGAAGATCGTCGAGGCTCTCGGAACGGGCGCGCGGAGGCAGGGCGTCCCGGCGCTGACGCTCACGGTGCTCGCAGGCAACCAAGCTGCGCGCCGGTTCTACCAGCGGCAAGGATTTGCCGACACCGGACCAGTGGGCGCCGCACACGTCGCGATGCGGAAGGATCTCGCGGCCTAAAGTGCGAAACCGCTTCGCACTTTTCCGGATCATGCTTCAGCGCGCCGCCGCCTCGCGCAGGAAGCCTGCCAGCGCCGCATTCACCTCTTCGGGCCGCTCCTGCTGCACCCAATGGCCGGCGCCCTCGATGATCAGCTTCCGCTTGAGATTGGGGAGCACGCGCTCGAGCTCGTTGACGCGCTTGGCCCCGATCAGCCCGGTGATGACGGCGTCTTTCGAACCGGCAATGAAGAGGGACGGCTGGTGGATCTGTGCATTCTGCCAGGGCGCCGTCAGCTCCCAGTTTCGGTCGAGGTTGCGATACCAGTTCAGCCCGCCGCGGAAGCCGCACTTGCGGAAGGCCTCGGTGAAATAGGCGAGGTCAGCCTCGCTGAGCCAGGCGGGCAGCGGCTCTCCGGCGGTCGCGTGGCCGAGAAAGCCCTTGCCCTCCTGCACGAACATGGCGGCAGTGGGATCGGCGAGGCCGCGTCCGCCGAGCACGATGCGCATGGTGCGAGCAACGTCTCGCTCGAGTTCGGCCTCGGCGACGCCCGGCGCCTGGAAATACTGCCAGTAGAAGTTGGTCACGCCGCCCTCGCGCAGCAGGTCGAGCGGCTTGCCACGGCCGCGGAACGGCGGCGGCACGCTCAGGCCTGCCACCGCCGTGAAGATGTCGGGCCGAAACAGCGCCGCATGCCAGGCCACCGGCGCGCCCCAATCGTGGCCGACCACCATGGCCTTGCTCTCGCCGAGCGCCTGCACGAGGCCGACGACGTCACCGACGGTGTCGAAGATCGAGTAGGCGTTCACGTCGGCCGGCGCCGCGCTCTGGCCGTAGCCGCGCATGTCGGGGGCGACGACGTGAAACCCGGCGTCCGCCAACGCCGGGATCTGGTGGCGCCAGGAGTAGGACAGTTCCGGCCAGCCGTGGCAGAGCACGACCAGCGGACCCTGACCGGCTTCGCGGATGTACAGGTCGATCCCGTTGGCCTTGATCATGCGGGTGGAGGACATCGCTTTTCCGCCTTGTTTCAGGGGTTTGGTCGATAAATATAAGGTGTCACGATAGGGTCGTGACGAGAATCATGCAAACTCGGGCGCGGGCGCCAGCCTCGTGTTGTTCGCACCGGTTCCAGCTGTTAGAACGCCGCTCTCAGGGCTTCGCCATGGCATTTCGTCTTTTTTCGCTCCGTCGCACCCGGTTCACCGCCGGAGCGATGGCGCGCGGGCTGATCGCTGCCGTTCTGGTGGCGGGGATCGGCTGGGGCGGGACTCTCTATGCGGCCAACCAGAGCGTCCAGGGCGCCAAGAAGGCGGAAGACGCCGGTTTCGACGGCGATGCGCCCACCGCGATCCTGATCGAGGCCTCCAGCGGCAGCGTGCTGTTCGAGAAGAACGCCGACGAGCTGCGCGCGCCGTCCAGCATGATGAAGCTGATGACGGCCGAGGTCGTGTTCAACGCCATCAAGAAGGGCGACATGAAGCTGACCGACGAGTACCGGATCAGCGAGAATGCCTGGCGCAGGGGCGGCGCGCCCTCCGGCGGCTCGACCATGTTCGCCGCCATCAACAGCAAGGTCTCGGTCGACGATCTCCTGCATGGCGCGATCATCCAGAGCGGCAATGACGCCTGCATCGCGCTGGCCGAAGGCATGGCCGGAAACGAGCGGATCTTCGCCGCCGACTTCATGACCAAGCGCGCCCGCGAACTCGGCATGACGAAGTCGACCTTCGGCAATTCCAACGGTCTGCCCGACCCCGCCAACAAGATGACGGTGCGGGAGCTCGGCATCCTCGCCCGGCACATCATCCTGGACTTTCCGGAGTTCTACAAACTGTTCGGCGAGAAGGAGTACACCTGGAACAAGATCCGCCAGCCCAACCGCAATCCGCTGCTCAATTCGATGGAAGGCGCCGATGGCCTCAAGACCGGCTACACCAAGGAGGGCGGCTACGGCATGGTCGGCTCGGCGGTGCAGAACGGCACCCGGCTGATCGTCGTCGTCAACGGGCTGGAAGACCCCGAGGATCGCGCCACCGAAGCCAAGAAGATGCTGGAATGGGGCTTTCGCAATTTCGAGACCCGCACCCTGATCGCGGCCGATCAACCGGTCGGATACGCAAAAGTCTTCGGCGGCGAGAGCCGTTCGGTGAAGCTGGTCGCCAAGACGCCCGTGAAGGTGATGGTTCACAAGAACGGCAGCGACAAGCTGATCGCGCGCGTCGTGTATAAGGGGCCGGTGCGGGCGCCGGTCGAGGCCGGTCAGCAGGTCGGCGTGGTCAGGGTCTGGCGCAGCGGCAACATCGCGGTGGAGACGCCGGTCTATGCAGGCGAAGCGATCGGCACCGGCTCGACCATGCGGCGCGCGATCGACGGCGCCAGCGAGCTCGTGATCGGCATGTTCCGCGCGGGCGCCGAGAAGCTCTGATCATGAGTGACAATGCGGTACAGCGACCGTCCGGACGCGGACGCTTCATCACCTTTGAAGGCGGCGAGGGGACGGGCAAGTCGACCCAGATCAAGAAGCTTGCCGACCGCCTCAAGGCGGCACGGATGCGCATCCTCGTCACGCGCGAGCCGGGGGGATCGCCGGGCGCCGAGATCATGCGTCATCTGGTGCTGTCGGGGATGGGCAAGCTGCTCGGGCCCGAGGCCGAGACGCTGCTGTTTGCCGCCGCGCGCGACGATCATGTCCGCACCGTGATCCAGCCCGCGCTGAACCAGGGCGCCTGGGTGCTCTGCGACCGTTTTGCCGATTCGACACGGGCCTATCAGGGCAGTCTCGGCAACGTCCCGATCGGTCTGATCAACGCGATGCAGCGGGTCACGATCGGCGATCTCAAGCCGGATCTCACTGTCATCCTCGACCTGCCGGTCGAGATCGGCCTCCAGCGTGCCGCCGTCCGCCGCGGCGCCGGCACGCCCGACCGGTTCGAGAGCGAGAAGCTCAGCTTTCATCAGGGCCTGCGTGAAGCCTATTGCAAGATCGCCGCGGAAGAGCCCGCGCGCTGTGTGCTGATCGACGCCGATTCCGATCCCGACACCGTCGCAGGACGCGTATGGACCGCGGTACGCGAGCGTCTCCTTCCCACGACCGCCTCGGTGATCTCAGCATGAGCCCGCGTCAGGCCGAGCGTGAGACCGCCATTCCGCATCCGCGCGAGACATCGATGCTATTCGGCCATCGCGAGGCCGAGACGGCGCTGCTGACGGCCTATCGCAGCGGCCGGATTCCGCACGCCTGGCTGATCGGTGGGCCGCAGGGCATCGGCAAGGCGACACTGGCCTATCGCATGGCGCGTTTCGTGCTGGCGCACGGCCAGCCGCTTTCACCTGCCGTGCAGAGCGCCGAAAGCCTCGCGATCGATCCCGATGACGGCGTGGCGCGGCAGGTCGCGGCCGGCTCGCATGGCGGGCTGCTGACGCTGGAGCGCACCGCCAACGACCGCGGTGTGATGCGCACGGTGATCACCGTCGACGAGACGCGCGAGACGATCGGCTTCTTCGGCTCGACCGCTGCGGCGGAAGGCTGGCGCGTCTGCATCGTTGACACCGTCGACGAGCTCAATCCGAATGCGGCCAACGCACTGCTGAAGATCCTGGAGGAACCGCCGCAGCAATCGCTGTTTCTTCTGGTGAGCCACGCGCCTGCGCGCGTACTCGCCACCATCCAGTCGCGCTGCCGCAAGTTGCGCCTGCGGCCGCTCGGAACGGACGAGGTGATTGCTGCTGCGGCCGCAGCCGCCGACCTTGCTCCGACCGATCTGGCGCTGCGCGAGGCCGCGGAGGCCTCCGAAGGCAGTGTCGCGCGCGCCCTGACGCTGCTTGGGGGCGACGCGCTGAAACTCCAGCAGCGCACGGCGGCGCTGCTGGCGCGACTGCCGCAGGTCGATCCGCGCGAACTGCACACGCTCGGCGATTCGCTCGGCACCAGCGACCGCGTCGCGCTCGCGGCCTTCATCGACGGCATCGACCGCTGGATCGCGGAACGTCTGCATGCGGACGAAGCCAATGCCAACCAGAACCTGCCGCGCCTTGCGCGCCTAGCTGAGGTATGGGAAAAGATCGTCCGCGCCGCGCGCGACACCGAAACCTATAATCTGGAACGAAAACCCTTGGTTTTCTCGGTGTTCGGCTGGCTGGCGGACGCAACGCGCTAGAGCACGATCGGGAAAAGTGTGGAGCGGTTTTCCGAGAGGATCGTGCTCAAGAAAACAACCTAACGCAGGTTCGTTTCCAAATTTTTGAGAAGCCGGCAAAGGAATTCATCGTGGCAACGCGAGCTAAGAAAACAGCTAAGGGCAAGGGCAGCAAAAAGAAGGCTGCCAAGAAAGCCGCAAAGAAGGCCGTGAAGGCGCTCGCGCGCAAAGCCGCCAAGAAGGTCAAGAAGACCAGGAAGGCTGCCGCCAAGAAGGCGGTCAAGAAGGGCGTGAAGAAGAGCGCTGCAAAGACGGCAAAGAAGGCAAAGAAGGCTGCGAAGAAACAGGTCGTCGTTAAGAAGGCAGTGAAGAAGGCGGCCGGAAAGCCAGCCAAGTCTCCGGCGAAGAATGCAGCTAAGAAGGTCAAGGTGACTGCGCCTGCCGCTGCCGCCGCGCCGGCTCCTGTGGCTGCGCCCCCGAAGGCCGAGACGCCCAAGGTCTCGAAGCCAAAGGTGTCGAAGCCGAAGGCGCCGCCTGCGCCGAAGCCCGTCGCAACTCCGCAAGCCGCCGCACCCGTCGCCGCCCCCGCGCGCGACAACGTCTTCTACATCACGACCGCGATCGCCTATCCCAACGGCAGCCCGCATATCGGCCACGCATATGAAGCAATCGCCACCGACGTTCTGGCGCGCTTTGCGCGGCTCGACGGCAAGGACGTGTTCTTCCTGACCGGCACCGACGAGCACGGCTTGAAGATGGTCCAGACCGCGCAGAACGAAGGCCTGACGCCTGCCGCGCTCGCGACTCGCAATGCTGGCCGCTTCAAGGAGATGGACGAGCGACTGAACGTGTCGTTCGACCGCTTCATCCGCACCACCGAGGAGCAGCACCATCGCTCGACCCAGGAGATCTGGCGGCGCATGGAGGCGAACGGCGACATCTATGCCGATACCTATTCCGGCTGGTACTCGGTACGCGATGAAGCCTATTACGCCGAGGACGAGACGCGCCTGAACGACGACGGCGTGCGCCTCGGTCCGCAGGGCACGCCGGTCGAGTGGGTCGAGGAGAAGAGTTACTTCTTCCGCCTGTCGGCCTATCAGGACAAGCTCCTGAAGCTGTACACGGACAATCCCGACTTCATCGGCCCGGACTCGCGCCGCAACGAGGTGGTGAGCTTCGTCAAGGGCGGTCTGCGCGATCTCTCGATCTCGCGCACCACGTTCGACTGGGGCGTCAAGGTGCCCGGCGACGAGGAGCACGTGATGTATGTCTGGGTCGACGCGCTCACCAACTACATCACCGGCATCGGCTTTCCCGACGAGAGCGACGGGAACTGGCGCTACTGGCCGGCCGATGTGCACATCATCGGCAAGGACATCATCCGCTTCCACGCCGTGTACTGGCCGGCGTTCCTGATCTCGGCCGGCATTCCCGTGCCGAAGCGGGTCTATGCCCACGGCTTCCTGTTCAACAGGGGCGAGAAGATGTCGAAGTCGGTCGGCAACGTCGTCGACCCCTTCAACCTCGCCGACCAGTACGGCGTCGACCAGATGCGCTATTTCTTCCTGCGCGAGGTGCCGTTCGGACAGGACGGCAACTACAACCACGAGGCCATCGTCGCCCGCATCAATGCCGACCTCGCCAACGATCTCGGCAACCTTGCGCAGCGCTCGCTGTCGATGATCGCAAAGCAGCTCGGCGGCGTGCTGCCGGAGCCGGGCGAGTTCGGCGACAACGACAAGGCGATCCTGGCGATGGCGGACGGCATGATCGCCGCATCGCGTGAGGCGATGGCGACGCAGCAGATCCATCACTGGCTCAACGCCGTGTGGGCCGTGGTCGCGGAGGCCAACCGCTATTTCGCGGGCGAGGCGCCGTGGGCGCTCGCCAAGACCGACCCGGCCAGGCAGAAGACGGTGCTCTATGTCACCGCCGAGGTCGTGCGCCAGATCGCGATCCTGGCCCAGCCGGCAATGCCGACTGCATCTAGCAAGCTGCTCGACAGCCTCGGTATCCCCGAAGGCGAGCGCAACTTCGCCATGCTCGGTGGTGCGAAGCGCATCGCGCCCGGTTCGACGCTGCCAGCGCCGACGCCGGCGTTCCCGCGCTACATCGAGCCGGCAGCATAAGGCGTTCGTTCGATGCTGGTCGACAGTCATTGCCATCTGGATTTTCCGGACTTTGCGGAAGATCTCGACGGGATCGTGTCGCGCGCGCGTGCGGCCGGCCTCTCGCGCATGGTCACGATCTCGACCCGGGTGAAGAAGCTCAACCAGCTTCTCGCCATCGCCGAGCGCTACGACGATGTCTACTGCTCGGTCGGCACCCATCCGCACAACGCGGATGAGGAAGACGGCATCACGCCGGACGAGCTGGTCGCGCTGACACAGCACCCCAAGGTCGTCGCGCTCGGTGAGGCCGGGCTCGACTATTTCTACGACAATGGCTCGCCGGAAGCGCAGGCGAGGGGCTTTCGTGCCCATATCGCCGCGGCGCGCGCCACCGGCTTGCCGCTGGTGATCCACACCCGCGAGGCCGATGCGGATTGCGCGCGCATCCTGGAAGAGGAGGTGGCGCGTGGATCGTTTCGCGCGGTGCTGCATTGTTACACCGGCGGACGCGAGCTGGCGCTGAAGGCGGTGTCGCTGGGTCTCTATATCGGCTTCACGGGCATCCTGACCTTCAAGAAGTCGGAGGCCTTGCGTGCGCTTGCGGCCGAGCTGCCGGCTGACCGTATTCTGGTTGAAACAGACTCGCCCTATCTTGCGCCGGGCAAGTTTCGAGGCAAGCGCAACGAGCCGGCCTATGTGGTCGAGGTCGCCAAAGTGCTCGCCGCGACGCGCGGCGTGTCATTCGATGAGATCTCACGTCAAACAAGCGAAAACTTCTTCCGCCTGTTCTCCAAGGTGAAAGCTTGAGACTGGAAGCCGCATGACGCTGACGCTGACGATCCTGGGCTGCGGCTCCTCCGCCGGCGTGCCGCGCCCGGCCCTCGGTTGGGGCGCCTGCGATCCCAACAATCCGAAGAACCGCCGCCGCCGCTGCTCGCTGCTGGTCGAACGGAAATCCGAGCATGGCACCACGCGGATCGTGATCGACACTTCGCCGGATCTGCGGGAGCAACTGCTCTCGACCAATGTCGACCACATCGACGCGGTGTTCCTGACCCACGAGCACGCCGACCAGACCCACGGCATGGACGATCTGCGCTCGGTCGTGATGCACATGCGACGGCGGATTCCGACCTACTTCAACCTGTCGACCGCCAAGGACATCATGGCGCGGTTCTCCTATTGCTTCATCTCGCCGGAGGGCAGCGACTATCCGCCCATCCTGACCCGGCATTCGATCGAGGCGGGCGAGAGCCAGACCATCCTGGGGAAGGGTGGCGCCGTGACGATGACGGCCTTCCTGGTGCAGCACGGCGCCATTCCTGCGCTCGGCTACCGCATCGGCGATGCCGCCTACACGCCGGACCTCAATGACATCCCGCGCGAGAGCTGGGGCGCGCTGGAAAATCTCGACCTGTGGATCGTCGACGGCCTGCGCTACACCAGCCATGTCAGCCATTTCAGCATCAACGACGCGCTGTCCTGGATCGAACGCTTTAGGCCGAAGCGCGCGGTCATCACCAATATGACGGCCGACGTCGACTACGAGGTGATCAGGCAATCGCTGCCTGCCGGCGTGGTGCCGGCCTATGACGGGCTGCGGCTGGAGACGCGCTGAGCGCCGGACGCGGCCTACCAGGCGTAACGCAGCGCGGCCTTGCCCGTGTAGGCACGCGTCAGGCTCGACACTTCGCTGTCGAAGCTTGCCGAGGCGGACCATCCGTTCACGGCGCGCAGCTCGAGCGCAAGGCCGGTGAGCGCTGCGTTCGGGGCCAAGGCCGCACCGCTCGCGGTAACGCCCGGACCAGGCAGGGACAGGAGCGCCGCCGGGATCGATTGACCTGCGCTGAAATCATGCGCCCAGGCGAGCCGCCCGCGCAGGCTCACCACGGTTCCCGGCAACGCAAGCTGCGCGCTCGTGCGCAGGCCGAGTTCGGTGCGGCTGTCGGTGAAGCTGTCGCTGCCGGGGCCGGTCGAAAATGCGTTGGCTGCCTCGGGCGGGTGCGTCCCGCTCGAGGAGGGCAGGCGGAAGGTGGTGACCTGCGCCGCCGCATAGGGCGTGATGCCGAGCCAGGGCGTGGCAAGACGGTAGCCGCCTTCGACGCGGCCGGAATAAGCGTTGGCGTTGATCGCGGCGGCGAACTGTCCGGAGCCGGCCGGCGTCACCGGATGATCGTTGGTGATGGCTTGCCAGCCGTAGGCGAGGCCTGTGGCAACATAGGCCGATCCGACGCTGTGCCGGACGAACGCGCCGGCCTGAAACAGATCGGAGCTGCCGCTCGAAAAATTGTTGGCGAAGCCGGTGCCGCCTCCGGCCAACGCGAAGCCCATCCGTGTCTGCGGCGAGAGCGAATAATCGGCTCCGGCCACGGTCCCAAAACTGCGGCTGGCCGATCCGGCGCCGCCGGTCGATACCTGCGAGCCGCCGAAACCCGCAGCCCAGACGCTCCAGTGCGGAGCCGCGAGCGCTGGCCTGCCGTAGATCGCCCCATAGGCCTCGCGTCCGATACCACCATGCGTCCGGTCGTTTCCGATATCGGCGTAGGCCGCCAGCTCAGCGTCCAATTCGGCCGGGCCGATGCGGCGGCCATCGAGGGCGGGATCGAGCAGGGCGAGCGTGAACTGCGTCATGGCCAGGAAGGTGGCCTGCGCCGTCTCGCCGCGCGCAGCGCTGTCGGAGCTGCCGCCGAAGGCATGCCGCATGCCGAACCGTGCCGTACCGGCAAGTCCCGGCGGCTCGCTGTTCCAGCCGTAGTTCGGTGGCATGCCGCCGCCATTGCCGTTGCCGAACGGCGCTCCGCCAAAACCGGACGCCGGCGGGCCGCCGAACATGGGGCCATTCATGCCGCCGAAATTATTGAAACCGTTGCCGGGCGCGGTCGGACCAGGGGGACCGAAATTCTCGGCGCCCCCGAACGCGCCGAACTCGCGCGTGGTCTGCGCGTCCGCCGTGCGCGGAGCAGCAATCCGGCCGTCAATAGCAGCAGCGCCAGACGCGCACGCACGTCTGCGCTCAAGACACAAACCGCATGAAGCGCCCCAACCGCGCCGGACGCCGGCCGCGCAGCCCGCGCGGCGAATCAGCTGACAGCAGCGAATCCGACGAAGCTGAATCGTAAATGTGTCTCTAACGTTTTCCAATCTTTTCCTGATGTGTCCCGATATCTTCGAATATGCGCGGTCGGTTTCGAGATGAGCCGCAATACACGATCCGCGTCGCTCCGCGCTTCGACGTCGATGTAACCAGGGTGAATGTGACGGATGCTGCGGCGGAAACTGCCGGGATATCTACCAGGCGTAGCGCATGGTGGCTTTGCCGGTGTAAGATCGCACCTGGCTCGAGAGTTCGCCGTCGAAGGTGGCGGCCGCAGCCCAGCCGTTCAGCCATTTCAATTCGATCGTGCCGCCGGCGAGCGCCGAATTCGGCGCCAGCGCCGCGCCGCTGGCGACGTAGCCCAGTCCTGGCAGCGCCTGAAGAGCAGCCGGCATTGTGTCTGCAGCAGTGAAATCATGCGCCCAGGCCACACGTGCGCGCAGATTCACGGTGCCGTCGCGCATCGCGAGGGACGTGCTGGTGCGAAAGCCCAGCTCGCTCCGGCTATCGTTGATGCGATCGCTGCCGAAAGCCGTGGCGAGCGCATTCGCCGCGGAGGCAGGCTGCGCCGCGACGGTCGGCAGGTTGAAGGTCATGAATTGGGCTGCGGCATAGGCGGTCACACCGAGCCAGGGTGTGGCGAAGCGATAGCCGCTCTCGATGCCGGCAGAATATGCGTTGCCATTGAAGGCGGCATTGAGCTGCTCGATGCCCGGGTGATCGCTGGTCATCGCCTGCCAGCCATAGGCCAGCGCGGTCGAGACATAAGCCCGCCCGACTCATGGCGGGCAAACGCGCCGGCCTGGAACAGGTCGGATCGGCCGCTTCCGCTGCTGCCGCTGAAATTGGTGCCGCCACCCGCCATTGCAAAACCCAGTCGCGTTTGCGGCGACAGCGAATAATCAGCGCCGACCACGGTTGCAAAGATGCGGCTCGAAGAGCTGGAGCCCGGCGCCGCATTGCTGCTCGAGACTTGCGAGCCGCCGAACCCCGAGGCCCAGACGTTCCAACGCGGCGTGTGGGACGAGCCGGTGGGACTCATCTTGCCATAGAAGGCTTCATACACATCGCGTCCAACCCCGCCGCGCGTTCGATCTGACGGGGCCATCGCATAGGCATCGAGCGCCTGACCGGTCAGGGCGGGTGTCGCGCCGGATCCACGACCTTCGATCGCAGGGTCGAGCAGGGTCTGTGTGAACTGTGTCATCGCCTGGAACGTCGCCTGCGCGGTCTCGGCCTGCGACAGTGCCAGCGGACCGCCGGCCGCCAGCGCCGCGCTGGCGCCAGCGTTTGCGGTGACGGTCGGGGTGGTCGCGATTGGCGTTGTGACAGAGCTCTGCTGACTGGTCGCTGTCGTGGGCGCGGACGCGGGCGAGCTCGTGCCGCTGCCGCTCGCCGCGCTGCCGGACGTGGTTGAGGCAGCGGGGGCCGGACTGGTCACTGCGGCACTCACGCTCGTTGCCGTGGAAATCTGTGACGATGGCGCCGGGACGACGGCCGCCGCACTGGTCTGGGTCGGAGCTGGGGCAGTTACGCTCTGGGGCGCCGGGGAGGCGCTGGCAGGCGTCGTCGCGGCGGCGCGAACATTCGCGGTGCCCGACAACAATCCAATCATCAATAGCGGTGCGAGCCGCAAGGATGCGGCTGCGCGCGTGATCAATCGCATGAAGCGCCCCAACCGCGCCGGCGACCGACCGCGCGGTGCGCCGTTCAAGATTCGGCGACCCCAAAAGCGATGGAACCCTAAAGGGGGAGCGGCATGTTTTTCAAATCTTTTCCCGCGATGTCCGGAGTTTCACGGGAATCCCGCGAGGCTGGCAAATCAAGCCGAGATCGCCTTGGCAGAGCCTACTTCGTTGCGCAGCAGGAATTTCTGGATCTTGCCCGTCGACGTCTTTGGGATTGGGCCGAACACGACCGCCTTCGGCGTCTTGAAGCCGCTCATATGCGAACGGCAGAAGGCGATGATCTCGGCTTCGCTCGCGCTGGCGCCGTCCTTCAGCTCGACGAAGGCGCAGGGCACCTCGCCCCATTTCGGATCGGGCTTGGCGACCACGGCGGCGAACAATACGGCGGGATGCTTGTAGAGGATGTCCTCGACCTCGACCGAAGAAATGTTCTCGCCGCCGGAGATGATGATGTCCTTGGAGCGGTCCTTGATGATGACATAGCCGTGCTCGTCGAGCACGCCGAGATCGCCGGTGTGAAACCAGCCGCCGGCGAAGGCTTCCATCGTTGCCTTCTCGTTCTTCAAATAGCCCTTCATCACAATGTTGCCGCGGAACATGACCTCGCCGATGGTCTCGCCGTCGCGCGGCACCTCTTGCATGGTCTGCGGATTGATGACGGTGACGGCTTCCTCGAGTGGGTAGGGAACGCCCTGCCGCCGCTTCATGCTTGCGCGCTCGGGCGCGGGAAGCTCGTCCCAGCCTGGCTGCTCGGCGCAGACGGAGGCGGGACCGTAGACCTCGGTCAGGCCGTAGACATGGGTCAGCTTGATGCCGATGTTTTCCGCACCTTCCAGCACCGCCACCGGCGGTGCGGCGCCGGCGATCAGGCCGACGACACGGCGGACGGCATTGCCGGTTGACGTTTCCTTGGGCGCATCGGGTGCGTTGATCAGCGTATTGTAGACGATCGGCGCGCCGCACATGTGGGTGACGCCGTGCTGCTTGATCAGCTCGAAGATCTTGGTCGGCTCGACCTTGCGCAGGCAGACATTGATGCCGGCCGCGGCCGCGATGGTCCAGGGGAAGCACCAGCCGTTGCAATGGAACATCGGCAGCGTCCAGAGATAGACCGGATGCTGGCCGAGATTGCCGGCGAGGATGTTGCTGACGGCGTTCAAATACGCGCCGCGGTGATGGGTGACGACGCCCTTGGGATTGCCCGTCGTGCCCGAGGTGTAGCTCAGCGCGATCGCATCCCATTCGTCATTCGGCGTGATCGCGGCGAAGCCGGGATCGCCTTGCGCGACGGCGGCCTCGTACTCGATCTCGCCGATGCGCTTGCCGCCCTTGAAGGCGGCATCGTCGACATCGATCACGAATGGCTTTGGCCCGCTCATCTGCGCCAGCGCATCGGTGATCACGCCGGAAAATTCTGGATCGACAAGGATGATTTTCGCGCCGCCATGATGGAGCTGAAACGCGATCGAGGGCGCATCGAGGCGGATGTTGAGTGCGTTGAGCACGGCGCCGGTCATCGGCACTGCAAAGTGCGCCTCGTTCATGGCGGGGATGTTCGGCAGCATCGCCGCCACGGTATCGCCGACGCCGATGCCCTTGCCGGCGAGATACGACGCAAAGCGCCGGCAGCGCTCGTAGGTCTGCGTCCAGGTGAAGCTGCGGCCTTCATAGACCGTGCTGACGTGATCGGGATAGACCGCCGCGCTCCGCGCGAGGAAACTCAGCGGGCTCAGCGGCACGTAGTTGGCGGGAGTCTTGTCGAGGCCGATATTGTACGGGTTCTGCCGCTCACTCATCGACACCCTCCTTAAACCGCGTCAAAGAAATCCGATCGAGATCCAGGGGAAGATTGCAACGATGATCAATCCCACGAGCAGCGCCAGCAGATAGCCCCAGATCGGCCTGATGCCTTCGGCCGGATCGACGCGTCCGATGGCGCAGGCGGCATAATAGCCGACGCCGAAGGGCGGGGCGAATAGCCCGATACCCATGGCCAGAATGATCACCATCGCATAGTGCACCTCGTGCACGCCGACGGCGCGGGCGATCGGAAACAGCAGCGGGCCGAACAGCACGATCGCCGGAATGCCCTCCAGCACGCTGCCGAGGATGGTGAAGGCCAGGATGGACACGGCGATGAAGGTCGCAGGCCCGCCCGGCAATCCCGTCA
Source organism: Bradyrhizobium sp. CCBAU 45389 (assembly GCF_028128625.1). Taxonomy (NCBI): domain Bacteria; kingdom Pseudomonadati; phylum Pseudomonadota; class Alphaproteobacteria; order Hyphomicrobiales; family Nitrobacteraceae; genus Bradyrhizobium; species Bradyrhizobium sp. CCBAU 45389. The sequence goes on from NZ_LBIY01000088.1 coordinate 74,746, forward strand.
TGGCGGATGCCAGCGAACGCGAGAAGCCGGATTGCGTCAGGCCCCAGGCCATGCCGGTGGCCGTGCCGATGATCAGGAGGATGGCGCCGGATAATGCCGCGGTCTCGACCAGCATCGGAAACAGCCGTCGCCAGTCGAAGCGGCGGTACACGAGCAGGCCGACCAGGGCGCCATAGACGATGCCGATGGTGGAGACCTCGGTCGCTGTCGCGATGCCCTCGACCACGGCGTAGCGGATCACGAAGGGCAGCGCGAGCGCGGGCAGGGCGACGACGAAGGTCTTGCCGATCTCGCTCCCCGTGGCGCGGCGGACGTGGCTCATGTCCTCGTGGCGGTATCGCCACCACACCAGCATGCAGAGCGTGATTGCGAGCACGACGCCGGGCAGCAGGCCGCCGGTAAACAGCGCCGCGATCGAGACGCCGGTGACCGAGCCGATCGTGATCAGCACAAGGCTCGGCGGAATGGTCTCGGTCTGGGCGCCGGTTGCCGCGAGCAGCGCGACGAGATCGCCGGGCTTGGCGCCGCGCTGCTTCATCTCCGGAAACAGAACGGGCGCGACCGCGGCCATGTCGGCAGCCTTGGCGCCGGATATGCCGGAGACCAGGTACATGGCGCCGACAAGGACGTAATGCAGGCCGCCGCGGACATGGCCGAGCAGGCTCGCCAGGAACGCCACCATGGCCCGCGCCATGCCGGTCATCTCGATCAGCAACCCTAAGAACACGAACAGCGGCACCGAGAGCAGGATGAGGTGGCTCATGCCCTCGTCCATGCGCCCGACCAGCACCATCACCGGCGTGCGCGTGGTCAGCGCCAGATAGCCGAAGATCGCGAGGCCAAAGCCGAACGCAATGGGAACGCCGGCAAAGACGCAGAAGCCGGCGACGCCGACGAAGAAGATGACGAGGTTGATATTGCCGAGCGGCCGCAAGTAAGGCTGCGCCAGCCAGAACAGGCCGACCACCACGGCAACCGAGATCACGGCCGCAAGCACCATCCGGTAGTCGGCGGCGCGCAGCAGCCGGAGCAGCGCGAACGCCGCCATCAGGCAGATGCCGGCCGGCAGCGCCGCGGCGCGCCACATGTTCGAGATCTGGAGCGCCGGCGTGGTGATGAAGCTTTCCTCGTAGGCGTAGTCCCAGGACGGCCAGACGATCATCGCCAGGAACGCCAGCGCCGCGCAGGTCGCGACGACGTCGAGATAGGCACGCATCGCGGGGCCGGCGCTCGCGACGACGGCCGTCATGCGCATGTGCTCGGAGCGGCGGAATGCGACCGCCGCGCCCAGCATGGCCAGCCACAGGAACAGGATCGAGGCGAGCTCGTCCGACCAGATCAGCGGCCGGTGCAGGCCGTAGCGCGCGACTACGCCCGCGAACAGGATCACGATCTCGGCGACCACCAGAATGGCCGCCGGGATTTCGACCAGAAGGCCGAGGGCGCGCTCCGTCGAGGCCAGCAGAGAGGATCGGCGAGGGGACTGTACAGCCGCCTCGCCCGCCACTTCGATCACCTCGACCTCGATATGAGCCATGACGGCCCCAACGCGTTACGACAGCTTGCCGACGGCCTTTTCCAGAAGGTCCCAGGCCTGGTCGCCATATTTACCCTTCCACTCGGCATAGAATCCGGCCGAGCGCAGCTTGTCGCGGAACGGCGCGACAGTGGGCTGGTTGAAGGCCAGGCCTTTGCCTGCGAGCTCCTGCTGCAGATTGGCATTGAGCTTGGCGGTGTCCTCGCGCTCCTTGACGGCGGCGGCGTTGATGTTCTTGGCGACGATGGTGCGCACGTCCTCCGGCAACGCGTTCCAGGCGCGGCGGTTGGCCAGGAACCAGAAGCCGTCCCACATGTGATTGGTCAGCGAGCAGTACTTCTGCACCTCGTAGAGCTTGGCGGTCGAGATGATCGCCAGCGGGTTCTCCTGGCCCTCGACGATCTTGGTCTGCAGCGCCGAATAGACCTCGCTGAAATTGATCGAGGCGGGCGCGGCGTCGAACGCCTTGAACATCGAGGTCCACAGCGGCGACACCGGGACGCGGATCTTGAAGCCCTTGAGATCGTCAGGACCGGTGATCGGCCTCGTCGAGGATGTGGTCTGGCGGAAGCCGTTGTCCCAGATCTTGTCCATGACCTCGAGGCCGGCCTTCTTGATCTCGCCGCGGACATGGGCGCCGAGGTCGCCGTCCATGGCCTTCCAGACAGTGTCGTAGTCCGGGAACGCAAAGCCGATGCCGTTGATGGAGGCCGCCGGCACCAGGGTCGACAGGATCAGGCCCGACAAAGTGAAGAACTCGACGCCGCCGGAGCGGATCTGGCTCAGCATGTCGGTATCGGAGCCGAGTTGGTTGTTCGGGAAGATCTGGAGATCGAACTTGCCGTTGGTCTCGCTCTTGATCGCTGCCGCCATCTCCTTGGCGCGCACGTTCAGCGGATGGGTGTCCGGCAGGTTGTTGGCATATTTGTAGGTGAACTCGGCGCTCTGGGCGCGGGCCACATGGGGCGCGCCAATGCTGCCCAGGACCGCGGTCGCGGCGGAGGCCTTGAGAAGCGTGCGTCGGGAAAAGCTCATGGGTCTGCTTCCTCGGAAGGATTGTTTTTGTTCTGAGATGCAAACCTATACGGACGTCACGTCAGAAGGTCATCTGCGATCTCGCGAAGCTCGCTTATTGCAGCCGGACAACGCCACGGCAATATCGGCTTTCGCCACATGGGGCCTGACAAAAAATGCGAAAACAACCCCATGCACAGTAGCCGTCAATAGCTGGGACGATGGTGGAACGCCGGGCCGGAAATGACGCTGAAGCGAAGGTGCGGTGGCAGGAATTCTGTCTAAATATCTGATCCAATTGTATATAAAGATATTCCATAATATACCTTATGCGAATTGTGGATATGGTGGTGCAGATCCGGGCGGCGGCAGCCTCCTTGCGTGTTCGTAGAGCTTCCGGGCGCTCGCAGGACCTGCCCCGTCTGCGCGGCTGGCGCTGCGTGCGGCCATCCAGACCGCCAGGTCGAGGCATACCCGCTGGTGGTCCCAGCAGCTCGCCGCCCAACCACATGCGGAGCTGGATCGCGACATGCGGAGCGGATCGTGGGCGCGGCGCGTGCAATGGCTGGACTCGCGCGATTGATTGCCGGGAAGGCTCGGCCCGGACCGAGACAGCGCGGCGTCGCAGATCGGCTTGATCCGAGGTGAGGCGCCCTCCCCAGCGCTCGTTGGTCCTGGACCGCTAAGGAGTCCCGATGCGGCAGAGGCTGTCGGGCTCGCGGGACTGTTCGGCGCGCCGCCGAAGGAAAGGTCGGGAATTGTGGGCCAGTTCATAGAAGCAAGCATGGGGAACCGGCAGAGTTGAGCGACGTCATCGGTCGATCAGCCGTGCAGGTTGTGGCCGACGCCGAAGCTAGCTCCCGTGACCATTGCGACCAAAAGCCTTCGACATTCCGACTCGAATTGCATTCCGAAGAATAGCACGCAAAAGCAGTATTACAGGCTGAAACACGCCGAGGTTCAGCCGCCAACCGCCAGGGAGGCAAAAAGATGCGTCGTGATTTGACCATCAAGACCGGCAGCATGGCCGGCACATCGGATTTCAGGGTGATGGCTCCGATCAAGAAGGGGTTCGTGCCGTCCCTGGATGCGACCACGTACAAGACGCGCGTCAAATACGTGTTGCGGGCGCTGAATGGCGGACGCGCCAACGCATATGAATACGAGCTCGCCCGCGTGCTGTCCGACTCCGTGGACCGCGTCGGACGCATCCACTCGGTGGGCATCGCCGTGCTCGAACCCGAAGACGACTCCGTGGACGCCGTGGACTATGTGCTGCTGACCGCGACATTCGATGGCTCCTGGGAAGCCTATGTCCGCGTCATCTGGCAGAAGGCCGCGCGGCTGCTCGACCTCATCTTCTGCAATACCGATCACTATCCGCTCGGTCACGAGAGCACATACGAAAACTGGGGCATCTGGCTCAAGAGCATGCAGACCGAAGCCTATTTCCTCTATGCCACCCCCGACCTGACCGTGGATGACACGCGCTTCCTGCGGATGGAGGAGCGGGTTTATCGGCGCACCTCGGGCGCCGGCGCCGATCAGATCGTCACGCGGATCAGGGTTCCGTCGCCGGAAGAGATTGCGCGAGGCTCGATATTCCAGGGCGGCGTCGATCCGACCAATGCCGGATTCAGCAAACCGCTCACCCCCGAAGCGGCCGGCCGACCTGCCTTTCGCCACGGCATATTAGCGCTGGCGGGGCTCTACCATCTGGCCGACTTCTATCCGCCGGGGACGCATGACGGGGTGGTGCTGCATCGGGCCGCCCACGAGCTGCTGCCGGAATTCGTCACCATGATCAACGCCCCCGCCTATGCGGAAGGCGTCAAGCGCGCCCGCCGGCGCTATGAAGAGGCGCTGAACTGGTTGCTGACCCCGCCCGACGTGGCGCCGGTAAGGCAAAACCTGCCGCTCGTCCTGCCGCCCCAACCGCCGTTGCAGGATCGCAGCAACGTGCAAGGCGGGATTCTCTCCGCCTACCCCGCTTCGGATCACGGCTGCCTTCTGCTGCTGCAGTTCGCCAATCCAGCGGCACTGGCTGCGTTTCTCAACGTCCTGCAGGTGACGTCCGAAGCTGACAAGCTCACCCCGGGGCAGATCGTCACCAACATCGCATTCACGGTCGAGGGGCTGCGTCACGCCGGATTGACCGACGCAGAGGTCCGCACACTGCCGGAAGAGTTTTTGCAGGGCATGGAAAGACGCGCCGGCCTGCTCGGCGACGTGCGCTGGAATCATCCCCAGCGCTGGCGCCTTCCGGCAAGCAACTGGGCGCGCGGCATCGACGCGCCGGACCTGAGCGAAAACGATCCTGCGGCGCGCATCAGCATGAGCTCCGTCCATGCCGTCCTTCAGCTTCGCCTGCTGACCAAGGACCCGAACAAGGACCCGCAAACGACGGCGGATGCGAGAAAACCGTTGATGGCCGAAATGAACCGCCTGGTCGAGGTGGATCCAGGCGTCAGGCCGCTCTCGATCCAGTGGATGCAGCGGCAACGTGTTGGGTCCTCCGAGAACATGAAGGACCATTTTGGTTTCGCCGACGGCAGTTCGAACCCGGTGCTGTACGAGGACCAGGCCGGCGAGATCTATTCCAATCGGGTGCATCTCGGCGAGATCTTGTGCGGCTACCCGAACCTCGCCGACGTGACGGCGCCGCTCGGCGATGCGACCAACCGTGCTCACGCGATGCTCCGCGACGGCAGCTTCATGGCGCTGCGCAAGCTGCGACAGGATGTTGAGCAGCTCGAGGACGTCCTGTCCCGCGCTACGCGACAGGCGACCGAGACGGTCGGACCGGACGCACCTGCCCTGACGCGCGAGACGCTGATGGCCAAGATGATGGGACGCTGGCCGACGGGCCATCCCCAGGCCGGCCAACCCCTGACCCCTACTCCGCCCCCTGACCAGGGCTACAACGACTTCAACTACGACGCAGATCAGCAGGCCCAACTGTGCCCGTTCCACGCGCACATACGGCGCGCCAATCCGCGCGTCTCGATCACCAAGGCGGATGCCGGTGCCCGGCCCCCACGGATCGTCAGGCGCGGCATGTCCTACGGTCCGCCCGTCGACCCGCAAGCCGCCAAATCCGCCCCGCAGCCAGAGCGCGGCCTGGTTTTCATGGCCTACAATGCCAGCCTCGGCGAGCAGTTCGAGGTGGTGCAGAGCTGGCTGGCCGGCGGCAACAGTTCGGGATCCTCGTCCGGGGAAAGCGATCCTTTCCTCGGCCTCGCCGAACCCGGCCGGCTTCGACATTTCCGTTTCGAGCATGGCGGCCAGACCGTTCGCGTCGCGCTGGATGGCTCGGACCGGCTCCACGACGAACCGCGTCCGTTCGTACGTCTGGAATGGGGCGCGTATTTCTTTGCGCCATCGAAAAAGGCGCTTGCCGATCTGCAGCAATGGGCGGCGAGCCAGGGGCGCAAACCGGCGGTGACGTGGAGCGCGGATGAGGGCGAAAAAGAGATCGCGCGTCTGCGCCTGATCGAGAGCCGGCAGGGTGAAGCCGCGGCGATGGCCGCGTGGAAGACGGCGCTCGAAGATCCGGATTCAGCCTCGCATTTCGTCAACGCGTCGATCTGGGCTGCGATCCGCGAGCGCCATTACGGCGCGCTCCGCACGCCCTTCGGGGTCTTGGTGGCCGACCGCGACATGGTCTCTAAGGTCTTTGCCGATTCCGACACCAAGCTGACCATCACCGGCTATCTTCCCCGCATGCTGCGGTCGTTCGGCATCCTCTATCTTGGCCGCGACGCCGGACAGCCAGACAAGGTCTACGAGCAGGAATCCGCAGCCTGCAACGCTGCGATCATGGCCCTCGACCAACCCGCCGCATTCGAGCTGGCGCGCGCGGTCACACAGAAGGTGCTGGGCTTCATGGTCAAGCAGACCATTGGTTATGCCGCCGACGACGGCGAAGCGAGCTGGGAACTGACCGTCGACGTGCACGAACTGGTGGATCCGCTGCTCGCCGCCTTCTGCGAAGAGTGGTTCGGGTTGAGCGAAGACGGGGGGTATTTCCGCCGCGTCGGCTATCGCTGGGATTGGAAGCCAGGCGAGGCGCCCGGTTATCCCGGCCATTTCCTCTCCCCTTCGCGCTACATCTTCCAGCCTCATCCGAACAAGACAGTGGAGGCGGTCGGCGCGGCACATGGCGAGGCTGCGCGCAGTGCCATGGAAAGTTTCCTGACGCAGTTCGGGCCGACCAACGGACCAGTCACGAAGGCGGTTTACAACTCGCCGCGGGGCACCGGCGACATACCCTTCGTGGCGCGTACGATCGCCGGCGCCATGATGGGCTTCATTCCGACCGTCGACGGAAACCTGCGCAGGATATTGAACGAATGGCTGCGTGAAGGGACGCTGTGGGCGTTGCGCGCTCGCTATGCCGGCACGGTGGCGGAGAACTACACCGACGCCCTGAACCGGCTGAGAGACGACTTCATCCCGGCCATGCAACTCCGCGCGGTGCCCGAACTGATCTGGCGGACAGCCATCGTGTCGCACACCATCGGAGATGTCGAGATCAGGCCGGGAGACGTCATCGTCGCCGGCGCGGTCTCCGCCACCCAGCAAAGTCTCGCCGAAGGTCGTCAGGACATCTATCACGCCTTCGGCGGCAACCGCAGGGTCGAGGGGCATCCCACGCATTCATGTCCCGGAGCAGACCCGGCACTGGCAGTGATGCTGGGTTTCTTCAGCGCACTGGTGGAGACGCCGCTACCCTTGCGCGCCGGCCCCATTCCAATGAGCCTGACGATGAACGGAAGGGTTCCCGCGCCGCCGAGCCCGCCTTCACCCTAGAGCCGCATGACGCGGAATGGATTTGCGCATACCCAGACAATCATACAAAGCGCGATGACGGTTCATCCTGATCGCGTTGCGCTTTGGCTAGACAGCAAAATGCTGACCGCTACCGAGCTGATCGCCGGCGTGGATGACGGGCGTGCCGATGACGAGCCGGCTCGCCTGCTCCGCATGCCAGTGCATGCCGAGCGCCTGCAGTTTCTCGGCGGCTTCCGTAATGGTCTGGCGTGCCGCCTCACCCTGCCCCTGCCCCGCGAGAAGCTCGCCGCGCAGGGCGAGGTTCAGGGCTGCATCGCGCAGTGACCCGCGCCAGCCTGCGGAGATCTCGGCACGCTGCAACCAGCGCTGGCTTCGTCCAAACTCCCGGCGCAAGGCTGCAAGCCTCGCAAGCGAGCGGCAGGCCATCGCCTCGCCCACACGTTCGCCTTCACGCGCGCGGCCCAGGACATAAGCGGCGTACCGCCGTGCCGTGTCGACGTCGCCATCGGCCGCGGCGGCCTCGACCAGCCAGCTGTATTGAACCGACGTGTAGAAGTGGAAGTTTCGCGCTTCCATCCACTGCGCGGCGTTGCGCAATTGCTGCAACCCATCGGCATCGGCGGTCGCGGACCAGCGGGCAAATCCGGACGCGGCGCGGCAATCCGCCAACAGCAGCAGGCTGCGCGTGTTTTCGGCAACACGTGCGCCTTCGACGGCTAATCGCTCCGCCTCCTGCCAGCGGCCTTGCCAGACCAGCGCGACCGAGATCCAGTTGCGCACCGAATTGACGACCGGGTGGGTCGAGCCTTCGACCAGGGCCATGGCTTCGCTGAAACATTCGTGAGCGCCGTCGAAATCGCCGCGATCCGCCAGGACGCCGCCCTTGCACGACAGCGCGTAGGCTGAGCCGATGGAGATGGCGCCGTGCCGCCGGCTGCGTTGCTGCTTGGTCGAGATGGCAGCGTCGATCAAGGCGATGGCTTCGTCGTACTGGCAGCTTGCGGCGAGAATCTGGCCCAGCGTGGCTTCGATGTGGGCAATCAGGCGGTGGTCACCGAGCTTGCGCGCGAGCTCCAGTGCTGTCCTTGTGTGTGTCACACCAGCGCGAAATCGGCCGAACGCATAGCACATCCAGCCGAGCCATTCATATGAACTGACCATCGCGACGGTGTCGCCGAGCGAGCACGCAATCGCAACCGCCCGCTCGAACACGGTGACATCGTCAGTCAGCGATAGCGGGTCGAATATCGTGACCATACCTAACTTGTTGGTCAGCAAGCACCAGCGCAGGGATTGCTCGCGCGAGCGGTCCGGCACGCGATCCAGCGCTTCCATGGCGACCTGATACTGGACACGGGCACGGTCCAGCGCGAACGCAGCCATGGCCTTGTCGCCGGCGCGTTCGGCATAATGGGCCGCGCTTTCCCAACGACCTGCGCCGCGCGCGTGGTAAGCGAGGGCTTCCAGCGTGTCTTCGCGATCGGCCTGCTCGGATCGCGACAACAAGGTGGTTTCGATACGCTTGTGCAACGCCTGACGCTCGTGCAGGCCGATCGTGTCGTACACCGCGTCCCGCGTGATGCCATGCTTGAAGCGAAGCACACCGCCCGCCGGATCGGCAAAGAGAAAATCCGAGTCAGCCAATGCCCGCATCGTCGTCGGGTCGGGCTCGCTGCCGCAGGCCGCAACCAGCAAGCCGTTCGGCACCGTGTTTCCGATGACCGCCGCGGCACGCACCACGTTCGCTTGATCCGGCGGCAGGCGCGCCAGGCGCGAGGCGACCAGCGTTGCGATCCATCCCTGCTTGCTGCGCATTTCGAACGAGTTAGGATCGTTGGCCGCAACGGAATGGCACAGCTCTTCGATGAACAGCGGCACCCCGCCGGCATAGGCATGAATGCGGGCCACCAGGAAGGGATCGGCCTGCGGCACCCAGCGCCTGACGGCAAGGTCGGTTTCCGGCCCCTGAAACGGCTCCAACGGCATGTGCGGCGCGCTGGAAATCCATTCGGTGCCGTCGTCGCGCGGCCGGCTGGCGAGGATGATGCGCGGCCCATTGGGCAATTGCAGCAGTGCCTCCAGCAACTGCCGGCTCGCGTCATCGGACCACTGCCAGTCGTCGATCACCAGCACCAGCGCGCCCCGCGCAGCCAGGGCCGTAAAGAATCCGAGGAGGTCACCGACCACGCCATCGACGGTCATCCGGCCGCCGCGTGCATCGGCGCCGGTCGACGCCAGCCCGAGGATCGTTTCTGCACGCGGACCGAGCTGCGCGGCCCATGGCTGCAGAGCGATGCGGGCCGTCTCTTCGGCCTCGGCGATGGAAGCGTCCGGTCGTATTCCCAAGCAGCCGCGCAACATCTGCAGGAATGGCTGCAGGACTTCGGCACCGACATAACTCTCGCAATTGCCCCGCAGCAGCCTGAACTGATCGGTGCCGAATTGGTGCAGCACTTCTTCCAGCAGGCGCGTCTTTCCGAGCCCGGGACCGCCGACGACGATCGCGCAACGTTGCGTGGCCGCCTGGGTCTCGCGCAGAAAGCCAGTCAGAAAGCTGAATATCTCGTCGCGGCCAATGAAGGGCGTCAGGCCGCGGCGAGACGTCGCCTCAAATCTGCGCGTCGCCGTGCTTCGTCCCAGCACCACCCGTGCCGGCGGCATTCCGGATCCCGCACCCACCGTCTGGAGATGTTCGCCGAGCTCGAAGAAATTGGCATTCGGCCCCAGGGCATCAACGCTGGCGAGTATCTGGCCAGGGGCGGCGTAGCGCGACAGGTGCGCCGCCGTGTTCACGACGTCGCCGATCAGGTCATAGCGGCCGGACTCGATGTCCCCTTCCGTCAGGAGCAGGGTGCCGGCATGGATACCGGAATGCATGCGAAGCGGCATCAGCGCCGGCGACACGCCATCGTGGCGCACCTGCTCGACCCATTGGTGAATATCGATTGCAGCTTCCGCGGCACGACGACCGTCATCCTCGCCGGACCTGGGATAGCCGAACACGGCGAGCGCGCCGTCACCTTGCGTTCTGATGATGCGACCTTCGTGCCTGGCTACCGCGCGATGCCAGATCTCCCGCAGTTGGCTCAGGAGTTCGGAAAGGTGCTCCGACTCCATATCTCTGCCCAAAACGGTGGACCCGACGAGGTCAGAGAAAAGCACCGTCAATCGATGACGTTCGCCTTTCGGTTCGCGGGTCTGCGTCTTCATGGTCGCTGTCGAGGCCAGCCCGTTCCCGCACAGCAAGCACGGTCCCCAGCTGGCGCCAGACCGGATGCCGCAGGGCATCATACACGCCCTTGGAACTCCGGCTAGCCTTAGCGAATATTGGAGTAAATCTTCACGCGAACGTGGTCGGCGCAGATCGGTCTCGGCGTCGTCATTTGGATACCTAACCCATTCAAAAACTGATGCATTTGGTGTCTTGCCAAGCCCTCACGGCCAGTCGGCAAAGTTGAGCGTCGGCCTGGATCGGCCCGCTCGCACGCGCGCCGCGACGCGCCGGCGCCAGACACCCGGTGCCTCACCGGTGTGCTTGCGGAAGAAGCGGCTGAAGTAAGCTGTGTCCTTGAAGCCCAGCGCAAAGGCGATCTGCTTGACGGCCACGGTGCCGGCCTCGAGCCGGGTCGCGGCTTCCTGGACGAGACGCTGCTGGATCAGCTCGCTCGGCGAGCGCTTCAGCTCGCGGCTGCACAGCGCGTGCAGTCGATCCGGCGTCATGCCGAGAAGGTTGGCATAGTCACTGACGCGCAGATGCTGCTGATAGCGCTCCTCTAGCAGCCGGCGGAAGCGGCTCAGGATCTCGGTACTGCTCCCCTCCTCGTCGCGGTCGCTATCGCCGGCGAACAGGCGCCAGAAGCGCAGCACGCACAGCGTCAGCTCGGCCGACATGATCGACGCCGCACCACTGCGGGCAGGCGATGCGATCTCGGCGCCGATTGCTGCAATCGACCGGGACATCGTGGTCACGAGACCGGGCTCGACCGGCCGCGCCATGATGCCGCCGGCGGCTTCGAGCGCGAGATAGGCAGGCTCGGCCGACGGCGGCAGATAGCGATGCCACACGCCCGCGCGCAGCTGCAGCAGCTCGGCGGTCGCGCCGGGCGACACCTCGAGCCATTCGGCTGATCCCGCCGGCAGCCAGACAATGGCCGGGCCGGTGAAGGTCATCGTCTTGCCGGGCTTGCCGACTTCAGCGGTGGAGGCGCCGTGCAGGCAGAGCAGATGAATGAACGGCCGGGCCGTTTTGGACGAGAGCATCCAGCGCCGCGCAACGTAGTGCGGGGCGATCAGCTCGGCGCCGACAGGCGCAGCGCCGCTCGCGGCCGCTGGACCGGTGCCCGCGACGCCTCGACGCACCTGGCCGTCGCGACCAGAAACGTCCAATCTTTCGCCGGATCTGTCCATTGTGCGAACAAACCCCTCGGTGCTTGCTAGGTCAAGTCCTGGTCGCGGCCGGCTTCATGAAGCCGCGCCGAAAAGAAGCCGGGACCAAGAGGAACGACCCACTCACACGTAGCGAACAACCGCTTGAGTGAAACACGAGGGAGGATCGACATGTATTCGGCGAACCGTCGAACGTTGCTGCGCGTCACTGGCCTTTTGGCTGTCGCCACGGCGCTGGGGAGCTTTACGTCCGCGGCCGATGCGCAGGAGAAGATCCGGATCGGCTATGCCATTTCCAAGACGGGTCCCTATGCTGGCGGCGCCGGCATCACCACCCTGCCCAATTACGAGCTGTGGGTGAAGGACGTGAATGCCGCCGGCGGCATCAAGCTCGGCGACAAGAAGCTGCCGATCGAGGTGGTCGAATATGACGACCGCAGCAGCTCGGAGGAAGCCGTCAAGGCGATCGAGCGCCTCGCGAACCAGGACAAGGTCGACTTCATTCTTCCGCCCTGGAGCACGGGCCTCAACCTTGCGGTCGGTCCGACGCTGAACCGTCTGGGCTACCCTCACCTCGCGGTGACATCGGTGACCGACAAGGCGCCGGAGCTCGCCAAGCGCTGGTCGAACGCGACGTTCTGGCTCGGCACGTCGGCGCAGATATCGGAGGGCTTGGCGGACCTGCTCGGCAAGCTGAAGAGTGAAGGCAAGATCGGCGCGAACGTCGCGATGGTCAGCGTCGCCGATCAGTTCGGCATCGAACTCTCCGCCGCCGGCCGCGAAGCCTTCAAGAAGCACGGCTTTACGCTCACCTATGACAAGACCTATCCGATGGGGGCGCAGGATCTTCAGCCGCTGCTGAAGGACGCGATCGCGTCGAACCCGGATGCGTTCGTCGCCTTCAGCTATCCGCCGGATACGATCGCGCTGACCGAGCAGGCGCAGCTGCTGAAGTTCAATCCGAAGGTCTTCTACGTCGGCGTCGGCACCGCCTTCCCGCTCTACAAGGGCAAGTTCGCTGCGAATAGCGAGGGCGTGATGGGGATCGGCGGCTGGAACGCGGACTCGCCCCAGCTGAAGGACTATCTCGCGCGCCATAAGGCCGCGACCGGCAAGGAGCCCGATCGCTGGGCGAGCTCGATCACCTATGCCAGCCTCCAGGTGCTGCAGCAGGCGATCGAAAAGGTCGGCAAGCTCGATCGCGCCGCCGTCGCGGCCGAAATCCGCTCGGGCACGTTCGACACCATCATCGGCAAGGTCAAGCTGAAGGACGGGCTGCTCCAGGAAGTCTGGAGCGTCGGCCAGTGGCAGAACGGCGAGTTCTACGCGCTTGCACCGGCTTCGCTGCCGGGCGCACGTGCGCCGGTCGTGCCCAAGGCGCAGTGGCAGTAAGGCTGGTTGGCAGGCCTTGCGCCCGCGAGGCCTGCCTGCCGTCCGCTCGAGGGGACGCGGTTTCATGCTGCTTGTCGACATCATCCTGCCGGGCCTCGTGCTCGGCGGCATGTACGCGCTGATCGCGCTCGGGCTGACGCTGCAATACGGCGTGGCGCGGATCATGAACCTGTCCTACGGGGAGTCGCTGGTCGCGGCCGCCTTCGGCGCGTTCTCGCTCTACAGCGGTCTTGGGCTGAGTCCGCTGGCCGCCCTGCTGCTGGCTGTCCCGATCGCGATGGTGCTGAACTGGCTGCTCTATCGCTTCCTGCTCGAACGGCTGATGCGGCGGGGCAAGGACCGGGGCGCGCAGGAGATCGACAGCATTCTCGTGACCTTCGGCGTGCTGTTCGTGATCCAGGGCGCCATGCTGGTCGCCTTCGGCGGCCAGTATTACAGCTACAGCTATCTCTCCATCCCTCTGACGATCATGGGCTCGACGCTTGCGGTCAATCGCCTCGTCGCGCTGCTGTTTGCGGCCGTGGTCGGCGGCGCCGTCTATCTCGCCCTCACCCGCACGCGGATCGGCACCGCCGTGCGCGCCATCGCGGTCGATGCCAACGCTGCGCGCCTCGTCGGGATCGACGTCGCGGCGTTGTCGGGGCTGGCGTTTGCCTTCGGCGGGGGCCTGGTCGCCGTCGGCGGCGTGCTGGTCAGCATGTTCCTCACCTTCAATGCGGCGATGGGCGTGGTCTTCACGATGAAGGCGCTGGTCGTCGTCATCATGGGCGGCGTCGGCAACGTCTTGGGCGCGCTGGTTGCGGGACTCTTGCTCGGCGTGGTCGAGACTGCGGTGGCGCGGCTGGTCGATCCCGGGCTGACGCTGGCGGCGACCTACGCGCTGTTTCTCGGCGTGCTGCTGATCAGGCCGACCGGCCTGTTCGGGAGAGCTGCGTCGTGACCGGGCCGATGCGTGCATTGCTGTGGTGTGCCGCGCCGGTGCTGGCTGCGGCTGTTGTCACCTATCCGCTTTATGCCAACGGCTATTACCTCGCGCTCGGCATCAGCGTGCTCTATTTCACGATCCTTGCGACCGCGTGGGCGATGTTCTCAGGCCCGACCCGTTACATCTCGCTTGCGACGGTCGCCTTCTTCGGCCTCGGCGCCTACACGGCCGCGGTGTTGGGTGAGACCATGCCCTGGCCGGTCGTGCTGCTGGCCGCGGCCGGCGTCGGCGCCCTCACCGCCGCCATCACCGGACTTTCGACGCTGCGGCTGTCAGGCATCTATTTCGTGATCTTCTCCTTCGGGCTGGCCGAGCTGATCCGGCAGCTCGTGATCTGGTACGAGGTCAACATCCATAAATCGGTCGGGCGCTATCTCTTCAGCGCGGTGACGCAGGACATTCTCTACTGGCAGCTGCTGGGCTTGACCGCGATCGTCTTCCTGGTCGGCTGGCTGCTCGGACGCTCGCGCTACGGGCTGGCCTTGCGCGCCATCGGCGCCGACGAGACCGCGGCCAGCCATTCCGGCATAGACGCGACGCGCATCAAGCTCGGCGTCTTCATCCTGAGCGCGACCTTCATGGCGATGACCGGCGCGGTGATGGCGCCGCGCTGGACCTATATCGATCCCGCGATCGCCTTCAATCCGACCATCTCGTTCCAGGTCGTGATCATGGCCTTGCTCGGCGGCGCCGGCTCGCTGTTCGGGCCCGTGCTCGGCGTCGTTCCACTGGTGCTGCTGTTCGAGGTGCTGACCGCGACGCTGCCTAACCATTTCAGCATCGTGCTCGGGATCATCTTCGTCCTCATTGTCATGGTGCTGCCGAACGGCGTGATCGGCCTGTTCGGGGCGGGCCGCTGGCGCGTTCCGGCGGGTCATCCCGCCGCCGCATCCGCCCGTAAGACGGATGCAACGCTGCTCGCGGTCGACGGCGTCAGCAAATCGTTCAGCGGGCTCCGCGCTGTCGAGGACGTCAGCTTCACCGTCGCGCCGGGCGAGATCATCGGCATCATCGGCCCGAACGGCTCCGGCAAGACGACGCTGCTGAATACGCTGTCCGGGGCCCTGCGCCCCTCGTCGGGCACGATCCGCTTCAGCGGCACCGTCCTCAACGGCCTGCGCGCGCACCAGATCGCGCGCCTGGGGCTTGCGCGCACGTTCCAGCTGGTGCGGGTGATGCCGGACCTGACCGTCGCCGAGAACGTCGCGGCGGCGCGACTGTTCTCGACGTCAAGCGGTTCGGACGCAACGGGACGCGAGCTGCTGGATCTGGTCGGACTCGGCACCATGCACGAAGCCCCCGCCAGCGAATTGACCTATATCGACCAGAAGCGGCTCGAGCTTGCCCGCGCACTGGCGCTGCAGCCGCGCCTCGTGCTGCTCGACGAATGGCTGGCCGGCCTCAATCCGAGCGAGCTCGAGACCGGCATCGCCCTGATCGCGAAACTGCGCGACCGCGGCCTCACCATCATCATGGTCGAGCATGTCATGGATGCGATCCGCGCGCTGTGCGGCCATTGCATCGTCATGAACGCCGGCAGCGTGATCGCGCGCGGCACGCCGGACGATGTCCTTACCGATCCAAAGGTCGTTGCCGCCTATCTCGGAGGTGACGATGCTTGAGGTCGCCGCCCTCTCCCACTTCTACGGCAAGCATCAGGCGCTCGCCGAAATTGCGCTCGGCATCAAGCAGGGCGAGATCGTCGCGATCCTCGGCGCCAACGGCGCCGGCAAGTCCACCTTGCTCAAGAGCATCGCCGGGCTGGTCAGGCCTGCGCCGGGCGCGACGATCAGGTTCGAGGGACAGAGCATTGCCGAGCTGCCCGCCCATCTGATCGTGGAGCGCGGCATTGCCCTGGTACCTGAGGGACGCGGCGTCTTCGGCGAACTGACGGTTGCCGAGAATTTGCAGCTCGGCGCCTATCCCGCGCGCGCCCGCGCCGGCGAAGCGGATAGGCTCGCAAAGATCTTGCAGCTGTTCCCGCGCCTTGCCGAGCGCATGACCCAGGCCGTCCGCACCATGAGCGGCGGCGAGCAGCAGATGGTGGCGATCGGCCGGGCGCTGATGTCGAACCCGCTGCTGCTCCTGCTCGATGAGCCCTCGCTCGGCCTGTCGCCTCTCCTCAGCCGCGAGGTGTTTCGCGCGCTGGCGCAGATCCGCGCCGGCGGCGTCGGCGTCCTCCTGGTCGAGCAGAATGCGCGCGCCAGCCTCGACATCGCCGATCGCGTCTATCTGATCGAGTCCGGCCGCAACGCCGGCAGCGGAGCAGCGAGCGCAATGAAGAACGACCCCGAGATCCAGCGCGCCTATCTCGGCAAGGCGCGCGCCACATCGTCCCCACATTGATCACCCCCAGCCCATCATGGAGAGCGCCATGAACGCAATCGACCTTCTCATCGGCGGCAAGGCCCAGACGGCCAGCAACCAGCGCACCTTCCAGCGCCGCAATCCGATCTCCGGCGAGGTCGCCACCATCGTGGCGGCGGCCTCGATCGACGATGCGATGCGCGCCGCCGATGCCGCGGCCGCCGCCTTTCCGGCCTGGTCGCAGCTCGGCCCCTCCGAGCGCCGCAAGCGGCTCAGCGCGGCCGCCGACATCCTTGCGCGCCGTGCGGCGGAGTTCACCGCGCTGATGGTCGCCGAGACCGGCGCCACCGCGGGCTGGGCCGGCTTCAACGTGCACCTCGCCGAAGACATGCTGCGCGAGGCCGCCGCCATGACGACGCAGATCTCGGGCGAGGTCATCCCGTCCGACAAGCCCGACAATCTCGCGATGGCCTTCCGACAGCCGGTCGGCGTCGTGCTCGGAATTGCGCCGTGGAATGCGCCTGTCATCCTCGGCGTGCGATCGGTCGCGATGCCGCTCGCCTGCGGCAACACGGTGGTGCTGAAGGCCTCCGAGATGAGCCCCGGCGTGCATCGCCTGATCGGAAGCTGCCTGGCGGAGGCCGGGCTCGGCGACGGCGTCGTCAATGTCGTGACCAACGCGCCGGAGGATGCGCAGGCCGTGGTCGAGGCGCTGATCGCCCATCCCGCCATCCGCCGCGTCAACTTCACCGGCTCGACCCGGGTCGGCCGTCTCATCGCCCTCGCTTGCGCCAAGCATCTCAAGCGCGCGCTGCTGGAGCTCGGTGGCAAGGCCCCGCTCGTCATCCTCGACGATGCCGACCTCGATGCCGCCGTGAATGCGGCGGCCTTCGGCGCCTTCATGAACCAGGGTCAGATCTGCATGTCGACGGAACGGATCGTGGTCGACGACAAGGTGGCGGACGCCTTCATCGCCAAGTTCGCGGCCAAGGCCAAGAGCCTGCCTCACGGCGATCCCGGCAAGGGCAATGTCGTGCTCGGCTCGCTCATCAGTGATGCTGCCTGCGACCGCGTCCGCGGCCTGATCGACGATGCCGTCGCCAAGGGCGCCGTGCTTGCGGCAGGCGGCCACGGCAGCGGCACGATCATGCCGGCCACCATCGTCGATCACGTCACCCCGGCGATGCGCATCTATGGCGAGGAAAGCTTTGGGCCGGTCGTGACCGTCGTGCGGGTCAGCGGGGTGGATGAGGCGGTGCGGGTTGCCAATGACACCGAATACGGCCTGTCCTCCGCCGTGTTCGGCCGCGACATCGCGCGCGCCCTCGGCGTCGCCAAGCGGATCGAAGCCGGCATCTGCCACGTCAATGCGCCGACCGTGCATGACGAGCCCCAGATGCCGTTCGGCGGCACCAAGGCGTCAGGCTACGGGCGCTTCGGCGGCAAGGCCGCGATCGACGAGTTCACCGAGCTGCGCTGGATCACCGTGCAGACCGGGCCTCGCCATTATCCGTTCTGAAGCTGGGCGGTCGTTCGCCTTAGCGCAGCGGCAGCAGGTCCAGCTGGCTCTGCGCCTTCGTCACTGCCGCCGCGAACCAGCTCTGGCTCGGCGCTTCCTTGGCGAAGCATTTTGTGTAGGCGTCCATGGCCTGGTCTTCCTTGGCCATGGCGTCCTGCGGGGTCTTCCTGGCCATCATCTGCTTCCAGACCTTCTCACAGGCCGGGATTTCAGCCGTCTTCACGGCGTTGGTGGCGGCAAGGAAGAAGACCTTCTCGCCCTGGATCGCGACCACACCGATTTCGCTCGGCGGGCCCTTCAAATCGCCGTTGCCGCGCACGCCCAGCACGGCGACCGCGGCGCTCGCGGATGCGGGCTTAGTCACCGGGAGATCCGCATATTTGGCGAAGGCTGCGTCCTGGATGGCCTGATAGTAGAAGCGGTCCGACTTGATCGCCGCGCCGATCTCCTGCGGCATGCCATCCTCGCGATGCTCACCCAACCAGTGCTTGAGCAGCCCGGTCGTCGTCACCACGGCCTGCATCTTGTCGCCTTCGGAAGCGAAGCCGAGTCCATCGAGATGGCCGAAGCCTGAATCGCCCTTGAACAGGGTATCGACGTTCGACTTGCCGTCAGCCGGGAGGCCCTTGATCGTGGCCGCACCGACCAGGCCACGCAGGACACGCGTCAACTCGTCAAGCGCGGCGTCATGCTGCTTGAAGGTCTCGTCGTTCTCCTTGGCCTTGGAAAACTTTGCGATGTAGCGGTCGCGCAGGTCGAGATAGTGCTGCTCGGGCGCGGCTGCATGGGCAGGCGTCGCGAAGGCGAGCAGGCAGAGCAAGGCGAGCGATCTCATTGCAATATCCGAAAGACTGGAACGACCTCCAGTCTTTGTGCCGGCGCCGGGCGCGAAGGTTCATCCGCCGACGGGCCCGCGGACGCCTACTCCGCCGGCGTGAGCTGCCGGTTCAGGCGCAGCGCAGCGGTCTCGCGCACGCGGACACGGGCGCGGCGCTTGCGCCACCAGATCACGACGCCGGTCACTGAGAGCGCGGCCACGACCAGCCCCATGATCGAGATCAGGATGCGGCCAGGCAGCCCGACAATGCGGCCCGAATGCAGCGGAAACTGCGCCTGGACGAAGATGTCGGCGGCGGTGCCGACCCAGGGCAGCCGCTCGCCGATCGGACGGCCGTCCTCGCTGTCGTAATAGAGCTGCGCCGGGCCGACGCCGCCGGCGCCGTGATCGTCGCCGGGGTGGAAGTAGGCGGCGGCGTAGACGCCATGGGCCGGGCCGTAGCTGAGCGCGCCGACCGGGGTGGTCCAGCCTCGCGCCTTGCCGTGGGCGGCCGCGCGGGCGGCGATCTCGGCGAACGTCATCCTGGGTTCGATCGGGTCGTCGAGATCGCGATAGGGCCGCTGCTCATAGGGCGTCGGCGTGTAGTTCGACACCATCTTCATCAGTGGCGAGAACACCTCGAAATAGAGGTTCAGCGAGAACGCCGTGAAGGCGATGACGAACAGCACACCCCAGGTCCACAGGCTAAAGGCGCGGTGGATGTCGAAATTGATCCGGTAGGCGCTGCCCGAGGTCTTGATGGTCCAGGCCGGCGCCCAGCGCGCCCAGAAGCCGCGATCAAGCTGGCGCGTGACCTCGGGCGGGCGCGCCGCCTTGGCGCGTCGCCGCGATGGCAGCGTCAGATAGAAGCCAACGAAGCAGTCGATGGTCCAGATGATGGCGATGATGCCGAGCACGCGCATGCCCCAGCGGTCGCTGCCCCAGAATTCGGGGATATGCATGGTGTAGTGCAGCTTGTAGAGGAACGAGACGAAGTTCTCTCGCGTGACCGGCCACACCGCGCCCCAATAGCGGCGTCCGAGCTCCACGCCGGTGTTGGGGTCGAGGAACACCTGATTGTAGTCGAGCGGATAGCGCTTGCCGGTCGCCGGATCGATCCGCGGCATGATGAAGAACCACAGCGAGTGGCCCTCCTCCGGCGTCATGAAGAGATAGACGACGCGCGCCCGTGGGTCGCGCTGCTCGATCATCTTGGCGAGCTCGATCGAGGGTATGGCCGGGCCCTTGGTCGAGACATCGAATAGATGGCTGTTCAGGACGTCGTCGATCTCATGGTCCCAGGAGATGATCGCACCTGTAATGCCGGAGAAGAACAGAAATCCGGCCGTGAGCAATCCCGCCCAGCGATGCAGTTTGCCGAATATTGCTCTCATCGTCTTCTCTCATCCAGCAGGTCCGGCTCCCCATTGCCGGACCATCTTCAGTTCGAACTCACCACCGATAGGTCAGCTTGCCGATGGCCTTGCGTCCCTCCGCGTAGAAGCAGCCCGACAGGTTGTAGCAGGCGGCGACGTAGCGGGTGTCGGCGAGGTTGGTGACGTTCAGCGACAGGCGCCAATTGTCCCTCGTGTAGGCGAGCAGAGCATCCAGCACGGTCGAGGCTCCCACCTTGAACGTGTTGGCGTCATCGCCCCAGGTCGCGCCGACATAACGGATGCCGCCGCCGAACTGCACGCCCGCCAGCATCCCGTTCTGCAGCGTGTAGTCGCTCCACAGTGAGGCGCGGTTGAGCGGCACGGTGGGCGGCGCCTTGCCGAGATTCACCGGATCCCGCGAGAGCTCTGCATCGACATAGGCATAGGCCGCACGCAGGTTCCAGCCGTCCGCGAGCGACATCGTGCCTTCGAGCTCGATGCCGCGCGATTTGACCTGGCCGATTTGTTCGGCGGAATAGCTCGGCGGCGCGTAGACGACGACGTTGTCACGCGTCAAATCGAAGGCCGCAAAGGTGAACAGTGCGTTCCAGCCGAGCGGCTGGTACTTGACGCCGACCTCGTACTGGACGCCGGTTTCGGGATTGAGCATCTGGCCGCCCGGCCCCGTCGCCAGCACCGGCAGGAACGATTCCGAGTAACTGAAGTAAGGCGCGATGCCGTTGTCGAAATTGTACATCACCGCGGCACGGCCGGTGAAGGCCGAGGCGTCCTTCGTGACCGTCGTATTGGCGATTCCGCTGTCGACCTGGGTCGTCACGAAGTCCTGACGGCCGCCGAGTTGGAACGACAACCGGCCGAGCTTGATCTGATCCTGCGCATAGAGGCCGGCCTGCGACTGCTTGACCCCGGTATCGTCGCTCTTCGCGCCGATGGCATAGTCGTAGCTGTAGACCGGGTTGAAGACGTTGATCTCGGGCGCGGACGTCGTGACGCCGAAGGCGGTGTCGCGGAAGGTGGTGTTGCGATAGTCGAACCCGACCAGCGTGGTGTGGCTGAGGATGCCGGTCGTGAACTTGCCCTGGAGCTGGTTATCCACCGCAAAAGAGTTGATGTAGGAGTTGCTGTAGCTGCCGTAGCGCGCGAGCTGCCCCGCGGCCTCGTCGGTATAGCCACCGCCGTAAAACACCTTCTCCTCGTTGTGCTGGTAGGCGTAGCGCAGGTTCTGCCGGAACGTGATGTTGTCGGTGAAATCGTGCGAGAGCTGGTAGCCGGCGGTTGCGATCTCGGTGTTGAAGGCGTCGAAGCTCGGAACGCCCGCAAAGAACGAGACCGGAATGGTGCGGCCGTTGTTCGGCCATACCGTGCCCGAGGCCGGTAGGAACTGGAGGCCCCACCCTGCCCGGTCCTTCTGATAGGCGGCGAGCACGGTGAGGGTGGTGTCCTCGTTCGGCTTGAAGGTGACGGCGGGCGCGATGAAGACGCGGTTGTCCTTGCTGAAGTCGACCTGGGTCTCGCCGTCGCGCACCACGCCGGTCAGGCGCCACAGCACGGTGCCTTCCTTGTTGGCCGGTCCGCCCATGTCGAACTGGCCCTGATAGCGGTTGAAGCTGCCGCCGGAGATCGAGACCTCACCGAACTGCTGCGCTGTCGGCAGCTTGGTCACGTAGTTGAGCAGGCCGCCGGTGCCGCTGCCGCCATACATCGCCGAGGACGGGCCCTTGAGAACTTCCAGGCGCTCGGCGCCGTAGGGATCGAGCCCGTTGAAATGCACGTAATTGCTGGATGGGATTCGCAGGCCGTCGATGTACAGGCCCGGCATGGTCATGTCGAAGCCGCGGATCTGGAGGCCGCCGAAGCGGGTGTCCGAGCCGCCATTGACGTCGCCGCTGACGCCGGCGGTGTAGCGCAAGGCCTCGCCGATCGAGACTGCGCCCTGGTTCCTGATCTGGTCGGTGGTGACGATGGACACCGACTGTGGGGTCTCGATCAGCGGCGTGTCGGTCTTGGTGGCGGTGCCGCTGCGCGTGGCGACGAAGCCGCGGACAGGTCCGCCGGCGCGTTCACCCGTCGCGCCATTCGACGCCGACTGGGTCGGCACGGCTTGCTGCGCGGGAGCGCGACGGCTGGCGCGGGAGGTGCGCGTCGATGCCGATCGTCGCGATACGGCGGTCGCCGCGGGACGTGCGCGCTGGGCCGGCGCGTCAACGGTGACCGAGGGAATTTGCGTCTGCGCCTGCACGGGACCAAAGGGAAGGATGAGAGCGACTGAGCTGACGGCTCCGAAGAAGAGCACCTGAAGCTGTCGATGGCACGTTTGGAAACGCGAAGAAAGTTGGAAGTCAGTCACGTCTTAGCAGCCCCACGCACTGCCGGCTTCGCCGGTATCATTTTTGCTGCCCCGCCCTAACGCAGGCGATTTCGGAGAGCGATAGGAACTGGGTTAGAACTTCTCCAGACCTGTGCGCAGCACGTGCGGCGAATGCGCTCAGGCGCGGTGAGAGGCGCGTGGATTTGGAATCTTTCTAGATGACCGTGGTCAACCGACGAGGCGCGACCGCCAGCGACATCGAAAGCCGGCCCGGAGAACGAATCCTTTACCATGGCCCCGGCGCCCGATTGAGCCTGAGGAACCCCGGGGGTAGAATCTGTTGCGGGATATTTCATTTGCGTTGCAGGCCGTGCCGCAACGTTCTTTGCCAGCGCATGCTGGGCATCCAGGGGTCGACGTCCATGAGCGAATTGCGCGCTGCGACCAGGCAATCCACGGCAAGAACAGGCCTTATCGAATTTGACGGCGCCAGGGGCACCGTCAGCATCCCCTGCACGATCGCAGACGTATCAGGCACCGGAGCGCGGCTGAAGCTCGACTGGTCGCTGTCGTTGCCGCAACAGGCCACGTTGATCTTTGCCGACGGGCTGCGGAAGTCCTGTCGTGTGGCCTGGCAGAAGCGGCGGCTGCTCGGCGTCGCGTTCGCCGATGGCGTGGCAAGCCTGGACGAGCAGGCGCTCATGATGACCGAGGAAGAGCAGGCCTTGCACCGGCAGCACATCGGCGCGCAGGTCAAGGCCGCGCGCGAGGCGCGTGGCTATACCGAGCTGCAGATCGCGAACCTCATCAGCGTCTCGCCCGCGTTCGTGTCGCGTGCCGAGCGCGGCGAGATCAGCATCCCACTGCACCAGCTCACGCACATTGCCGACCTGTTGCTGGTCGATCTCGACAGCCTGGTTGCCGGCCCGGCATCGATCGAAGTGCCGGCGAGCGACGCCGAACTGGCGGCGGGCTGAAGGCGCCCCCCTCTCCGGGACATTCCTGCCCTGCGGCTCCAAATGGGAAATGCCGTTTACCTGCTGTAATGTCGTCCCTGTGTCAGTGTCGGCGCAGGAGATGATGTTCATGGCGGAGCCCGGCTTCGGTCGGTTCATGAAGGACCACCGGGAGTTTTTCAACGCGCTGGCCGAGGACGGCTGGCGGGCCGTTCCCGGCTATGTCGGTGTCGAGGAGAAGATCCTGTCCGGCCGTTTCGATCACCCGGCGCAAACGGGCGCCGTGACGCGGCTGTCGCGCTGGGCCGCGGGTGCGTCGGTGGAGCACCCGGTTTCACACGATTGGTGCGAGGAAGTGTTTCTGATCTCGGGCACGCTGTCGATCGGCACGGCGGCACAGGAAACGCAACGGCTCGAGGCCGGCACCTATGCCGTGAGGCCGGCCCATGTCGAGCATGGACCGTTCTTCACCCGCGACGGCTGCCTGATGATCGAGTTTCTCTACTATCCGCCGGCTGCCTAGCTCTTGCAGCACGAGCTGCCGCCGCCCTTCTCCTCGCCCGCGAGCACGCTGCGGCTGTTACGATCAGGCGGGATATCGCCCGCCGCATTGGCCGAAAAGAAGCCGGTCGGCTTCAGCATGAAGCCGGCATATTCGACCGGCATGATCGGAAAGTCCTCGGGCTTGCAGACATGGGTGTGGCCGAAGGAGTGCCACACCACGATGTCCGCATTCTCGATGCTGCGGTTCTGCGCGGCATAGCGCGGCAGGCCGTCGCCGCCGGCATGGACGTTGGGATAGTCGCCGCTGGCATATTTTTCCGCTGGATCGAAGGCGGTGACCCAGACGTGCCTGGTGGCAAAGCCGCCGCGCCTGCGCACATAGCTGCCCTCCTGCGCCAGCATCAGCGGGCTCGGATTGACCACGAGCTTGTAGGCCGGCGCATTGCCGACCGAGTTGGTCTCGTTGGGATTGCTGATCTTCCAGAAACGGCCGGTCTCGCCATTGGCGATCGCCGCCGCATCGCGCTCGCGCGACAGCACGCGCGTCGTGATGTCGAACACGTTGCCGTGCGGATTGTCATGGCCCCAGGGCCGCGGCACGAATTCATGCTCCGTCACCGTGTTGCCGCCGCCGTCGAGATCCATGTGCAGGCGCACGTTGAAGAAGTGCTGGTGGGTCGGCCCGCCCAGATTGTCGTCGACCATGCCGCCCCATTTGTACTTCTCGCCTGATGGCACGGCGGCGGTCTGGATGATGCCGGTGAGTTTTGTCTCGAGCTGGATCGTGCCGTCCTGGTAGAGGTACCAATAGAAGCCGTAATCGTAATTGCCGACGGTGGCGAAGAACGAGATCACCAGACGCCGCGATCGCCGCACCTCGAACAGACCATTACGGAATTCGTAATGTTTCCAGGCAATTCCGTAGTCTTCTTCATGCATGCAGATAGCGTTCTGCATGACGAAGGGCTCGCCCTTGCTGTCGGCGGCCGGCACGTCGAAATAGTGGATGTTGCCGAGGCAGTCGCAGCCGAGCTCCAGCGCATTGGCGAGCATGCCGAGCCCGTATTCGCCGGCATCGAACGCCGATTTCCAGAAATGGTTCCCGGTCGGATCGGCGTAAGGCACCACCATCTCGGTGACGCTGGCGCGATGGATCAGCGCGCGCTTGCGCGCGCCGTCCTGATAGGCGAGCTGATGCAGCACCAGGCCCTCGCGTGGGGTGAAGCCGACGCGAAAGCTCCATTTTTGCCAGTCGACCTTCCAGCCATCGACCTTGAAGCTCGCGCCTTGCGGCTGCTCGATATGCAGCGGCTTGATGTCGGTGCGCGGGTTCTGGACTTCATGCGCGCCGTAATTCCGCTTCTTGCGCGGGATCGGCACGATCGGGTCTTCGTCGGTGAGGTCGATCACCCTGCCGCCGATCAGGTCGACGACGGCGACAACGCCCTCGATCGGATGGGCATAGCCGTTGTCCTGGAGGTGCTCGCGGAAATAGCTGACGGCCCGCACGATGCGCGCGCCGCGCTCAAACTCCTTGTCGAAGAAACCCGACGAGAACGGATCGACCTGGACCAGATCGATATCTTTGTCGGAGAGCCCGCGCCGGACCATCGCCGCGCGCCAGCCCGGGTCGGCCTTCACCACGGCCTCGCACTTGAAGAACTCTTCCAGCATCACCGGCGGCTGCCCGTAGGGCGCTTCGCGGTTCGGGATGGTCCTTCGCGTGACGATCTCACCGCGGGCGAGATCGACGACGTGCTCGATCGCCTCGCCCGTGGTCACGTCCAGCGTCAGCACGAAGGCGCGGCGCCCTGCCCCACCCGCGGCAAGCTCCTGTTTGGTCGGCTCTTCCAGCCGCACGGTCGGGAAGCGGCAGTTTTCGGGCGATGTGGCCGCCGCACGCACGAGCGTGCAGGCTGCGGTAATCTCTTCAGCCGTCAGCGGATCGAGCGCATGCGGCGTCGCGGACTGCGTCGGCGATTGGGCTTTGACGGTGTCGAGCATGGCGATGTCCAAAAGTCAGGCGAGATGCGCAGTGATGGCGCTGAAGGCGACAAACCAGCGCTGGTCGATCGGCACGTCCATCGCCTTGGGCTGCGTCGCGAGCTTGACGATGACGGTATCCGAATCGAGATCGACATAGAGGTGCTGGCCGTGAATCCCGATCGCGGTGAGCGCGTTGCGTGACGGATCGATCGTGAACCATTTGCTGCGGTAGCGCGCGCCCGGGAAGAACTCGGCGAGGTCGCCGTCGGCCCAGGCCTTGGGATCGCCGTTCTCGCGAATGTCGTCGATCCACCAGCCGGGCACCACCTGCCGCCCCTCGACCACGCCGCGGCAGCGGATCATCTCGCCGAAGCGGATGAGGTCGCGTGCGGTGACCGAGAGGCCGCCGGCGATGCGGCCCATGCCGTGGCTGTCGAGCGTGAGCGAGCCGTCCTCCTCTGCGCCCAGGGGCTGCCAGAGATATTCGGAAAGGATGCGGTGGTAGGGCATGCCGCAGGCGCGCTCATAGACCCAGCCGAGCACCTCGGTGTTGGGCGAGACGTAGTGGAACACCTTGCCGTGCGGCTTGCCCGTCCCGCGCAGCGTGGTGAGATAGGCGCGCTGATGACTGGGATCGACGCCCGGCGGCGGCACATCCCAGCCCGAGGAGAAGCGATAGCGCGCGACGTCGCCGGCGGGGTCCTCGTAATCCTCCTCGAACTTGATGGCGACGGCCATGTCGAGCAAGTTACGGACGGTGCAGCCGCCATAGACGGACGTCTCCAGCTCCGGCACGTAGCGCACCACTCTCGCCTCGGGATCGAGTAGCCCGCGCGCAGCCAGAATGCCGCCGAGCGTGCCCGCGATCGCCTTGCTGATCGAGCAGATCAGATGCGGCGTGGTTACGCTCATGCCGTCGCCGTACCATTCGTGGATCAGGGTGCCCCGGTGCATGACGAGCAGCGTATCGGCGAAGGTCTCGCGCAATGTCGCCTCGATCGTGGTGGGCTTGCCGTCCGGCGCGGTGAAGCCAAGCTTTTGAAGCTCGCGCGGCGCGCTCAGCATCGGTGACGGATGCGCGGAGCGGCGGACCTCGGCCGTCGGCAGCACTTCACGGGTGTGGGTGAAGCCCCAGCGGATCGCGGGAAAGCTACGCCAGTTGGCGCGGGTCACCTGGGCCTCCGGCGCCGGCGGGCTGCCGCGCATGACGTCAGTCGGTCGCATTTCGATCCCTCCGCGAAGCGCCATTCCGGCTGCGATGTCGGAACGGCTGAGCGGGAAGCCTGCATGGCGGCGCGGTCAGGTGTTATCGAAATCCCGCAATATTTTGCTGGACAGGGGCGCGGGGCGTGCCAGTCTTGACGTAGCTCCTGCCGGCCTCATGGCTGGAAAATTCCGACGTATTGTCATGGCCTTAAGCGCAACTCTTCCGATTCAAGACTCGGCTGCCATCCTGCTTCAGGCGAGCAGCACGGATGTCGACGATCATTGCGCCTCGCTCGGCCGCTGGCACCTGAGCTACGACCAGATCAGCGCAGGAGCCTTCAGAGGCAGCTTCACCCAGCTCTCCCTGCCCCGCGTCGAAGTCTTCCGCGAGATCACCAGCCAGCAGGTCCGCCAATACGGCCAGCTTGGCGCGGACAGTTTTGGCATCGGCCTGCCCTGGGACGGTGATGGCGAGGTCAATTGCAACGGGAGCAGCGTCGCGGGTGCCCAGGTGATCGCCTGCATCGACGCCGAGGTCGACATGTGCACGCCGAAGGCGTTCGAGCTGCGCGGCGTCGTCGCCAGCGCGGCGCTGATCGAGGAGCTTGCCGGCCGCCTCGACATCGCGCTGCCGCGCGGCGTCTGGCACCAGTTGCGGGTGATCGAGATGGCGGAGGCGCCGGTCGCGCGGCTGCGCGCGCATCTCGCCGCCATTCACGAGACCATCACGACGGCGCCGGAGCAGTTCGACGATCCCGCGGCACGCCAGGCGCTGGAGGATGCCCTCCTCGTCGAGATCATGGACATGCTGCCGACAGCGCGGCCGAGCGATCCCGGCCGCAGCTCGGCGGCGCGCAAGCGCACCGTCGATCGCGCCCGCGAGCTGATGCATGGCAGCGGCGAGCGCTCCCTGTCGCTGCTGGAGGTCTGCAAGGCGGTCGGCGCCAGCCCGCGCAAGCTCGGCTATTGCTTCCAGGAGGTTTTGGGCACGAGCCCGATGCATTACTGGCGCGCGATGCGGCTGAACCGGGTGCGGCGCGATCTCAAGCGCGCCGGCGGCGCCGAGACCTCTATCTACGACATCGCCGTGCAGCACGGCTTCTGGCACTTCAGCCAGTTCTCGCTCGACTACAGGCGCCACTTCTCCGAAAAGCCCTCGGAGACACTGCGGCGCGCCAGGCTGGCGGCCTGACGCGCGTCTTCTTACCAGGTCGGCAGGTACGTGCCCTTGAAGCGGGTCTCCAGAAACGCCTTCACGGGCTCGGAGTGATAGGCCTCGATCAGCTGTTTCACCCACGGCTTGTCCTTGTCCTCCTCGCGCACAGCGAGGATGTTGACCCAGGGTCCATCGGGGTTTTCGCGGGCGATCGCATCGGTCGCCGGATTGAGGCCGGCCTGTACCGCGTAGTTGTTGTTGATCGAGACGACGTCGACGTCCTGCAGCGCGCGCGGAAGCTGGGCGGCATCGAGCTCGACGAAGCGCAGCTTCTTCGGGTTGTCGGTGATGTCGGCGATGGTCGAGGAGACGTTGTTCGGATCCTTCAGCTTGATCACGCCGTGCAACGCCAGGATCATCAGGCCGCGCGCGCCGTTGGAGGGATCGTTGGCGATGGCGACGCGCGCTCCCTCCGGCAGATCGGCGAGCTTCTTGTATTTCTGCGAATAGACGCCCTGGGGCGAGCCGATCGTGTTGGCGACCTTGACGATCTTCCAGCCGGTCTTGGAGATCTGGTTCTTGAGGTAGGGCTCGTGCTGGAACGAATTGGCTTCCAGGTCCTTCAGCGCCAGCGCCTGGTTGGGGATCACGTAATCGGTGAACTCGACCACCTTGATGTCGAGGCCGCGCTCGGCGCCGACCTTCTTCACGATGTCGAGGATTTCGGCATGGGGCCCCGCCGTGACGCCGACGCGGATGGTTTCGGCCTGGGCGGAGGTCGCAAGCAAGGCTGCAGCCGCAAGGGTTGCGAGAAAGCGCATTGAAGTCTCCAGTTTCAGAAGAGTTGGTTCAGCGGTGCCGAAGCCGGCGGTTGACCCGGCGCGCCAGATAATCGCCCGCGCTCTGGACCAGCTGCACCAGCGCGATCAGCACGACGACGACGGCGAGCATCATCTCCGGCATGAAGCGCTGGTAGCCGTAGCGGATGCCGAGATCGCCGAGACCTCCGCCGCCGACGGCACCGACCATGGCGGAGTAGCCGAGCAGGCTGACCACCGCGAGCGTCAGCGCCAGCAAGAGGCCCGGCAGCGCTTCGGGGATCAGCACCTTGAGCACGATCTGGATCGGGGATGCCCCGAACGAGGACGCCGTCTCGATCAGGCCGCCATCGACCTCGCGGATCGCAGCTTCCACGAGGCGCGCGATGAACGGCGTCGAGGCGATGGTCAGCGGCACGATCGCCGCGGTCGAGCCGATCGAGGTCCCCGCAATGAGCCGCGTGAACGGGATGATGGCGACGACCAGGATGATGAAGGGCGTCGAGCGTGTCGCATTGACGACGGCCCCGAGCACGCGATTGACGATGGGCGCCGCGAACAGCTCGCCCTTCCGGCTGGTTGCGAGGAAGACGCCGAGCGGCAGTCCGAAGGCGGTGCCCAGCAGCGCCGCGATGCCGACCATGTACAGGCTCTCGCCCGTGGCCTGGATGATGAGATTGATGAGTTCAGGCGACATAGCCGAGACTCTCCGCCGAGAATTGATATTGAGAGAGCCAGGCGAGCGTCCGCGTCACCGCGTCCTCGCCGCCCGGAATGCCTAATGTCAGCGAACCCACATGCTGGCCGCCGATCTCGTCGATGCGCGCCGACAGCAGCGACACGTCGAGGCCGAGCTCGCGCGCGAGCCGCGCCACCACGGTGTCGCCGGCCCCTGCCCCGCGCACCTGGACGCGGATCACGGCCTGCCCGCCTGCGGACGGCTCAGAAACGATCCGGCTCGCCAGCGAGACCGGCAGGCTGTCGCCGATCACCTCGGCCAGGAAGGATTGCGTGATCGGATGCTTCGGGTGCGTGAAGATGTCGGCGACATGGCCGCTCTCGACCACGTGGCCGGCATCCAGCACGACCACTTCCTTGGCGAGCTGGCGCACCACGGACATTTCGTGGGTGATCAGCACGATGGTCACCCCGAGCTCGCGGTTGATGTTCGCAAGCAGGTCGAGGATCGCGCGGGTGGTCTGCGGATCGAGCGCGGAGGTCGCCTCGTCGGACAGCAGCACGTCCGGCCGCGTGGCGAGGGCTCGCGCAATGCCGACGCGCTGCTTCTGGCCGCCGGACAGTTCCGACGGATAGCGGTCGTGCTTGTCGGCGATGCCGACGAGGGCGAGCAGCTCGGTCACGCGGGCCTTGATATCGGCCTTGGCCCAGCCGGCGATCTCGAGCGGCAGCGCGATGTTGTCGGCCGCGGTGCGCGAGGACAGCAGGTTGAAATGCTGGAAGATCATGCCGATCGAGCGCTGCGCCAGCCGCAGCTCGCGGCCTGCAAGCGCCGAGATGTCCCTGTTGTCCACGATCACGCGGCCCGTGGTCGGCTTCTCCAGCCCGTTGATCAGGCGCACCAGGCTCGACTTGCCGGCGCCGGAGCGGCCGATCACGCCGGTGATGGAACCGCGCGGAATGGCGAAGTCGATATTCTGCAGCGCATTGACGCCGGGCTTGCCGCGATAGGCCGGATAGGTCTTCGAGATGCCTTCGAAACGGACCATCGCGTCCGGCTCGGTCGCAGCGGGCGAAACCGCTTCAAGCGTTTCGATCGGCTGTCCGATCGCGAGCGATTGGTGGGCATTCATGGAAGCGGCCTTCATGCACAATAGTTCGCTGTCCCGTGCGCCCCAGCGGCACATGGAACCAGGTCGCATCGAGCGACGGGGAGATAAACAGCGGTGAGGGCCCGGAAGGAACGCGCTGCACCGCAGCACGCACCATCGCCTTTTCCGGTCTTTCTTGCAATTTCAGATATTTGGCGGGAGTTGGACGAAGATTTCCCGATCCCTCCCCGGAGAAGAATATTCCTCCGCCGGGGGTATCAGCCTCCTGCCCGGCTCACCGCATCTGCAACCAGGGCAGCACAATCAAAAGCAGGCCGGCGAAATAGAGCAGCCCGAAGATCAGCCCAAAGCCCCAGAACTGCCCCTTCCCGATATAGCCGCTGCCGAAATACATCGGCGCCGGCCCGGTCGCATAAGGCGAGATCACACCCATCAGGCCGAGCGAGTACATGCAGAGCATGGCCAGCGTCGTGACCGGCAGGTCGGCGATGCCGGAGCCGACCGCCAGCACCACCGGCAGCACGGCGGCGGCATGCGAGGTGATGCTCGAGAAGAAATAGTGGATCCAGAAGAACAGCGCGACCAGGAGGAGCATCGCGGTAAAGGGCGAGAGCCCGGCGAGCGGTTTTGCGTATTCGGTCGCGAACCATTTGATGAAGCCGATCTCGTTGAGGCCCGAGGCCAGCGTCAGCAGCGAGGTGAAATAGAAGAACACCTCCCATGCGCTTTTTTCGCTGACGATGTCGGCAAACTCGATCACCCCCGTGATCAGCATCAGCGAGATCACGATGAAGACGACGGTGGTGGCGTTGACGAAGTTCGAGCCGAGCACCGGGACGCGGATGTCGGGGCTGGAACCGGCGATCCACAGAAACATCGCGAGCACGATCAGCGCCAGCATGATCCACTCGTTGCGCGACATCGGGCCCATCGCCTTGAGCTCGTTCGCCGCCCATTCGGAGATTTCCGGGCTGCGCTTCACCTCGGGACGGCACACCAGATAGCTGAGCAGCGGCACGACCACCATCAGGAGGATGCCGAGCGGCGCGAAGCCCAGGAACCACTGGCCCCAGCTCACCTCGACGCCGACGGTCTTCTTGGCGATCGCCAGCGCCGCCGCATTGGGCGCGAGCGCGGTGAAGAACAGCGAGCTGGTGATCGCGGTCGCCGCGAAGGCGGTCCACATCACGTAGGTGCCGATCTTGCCTGCGGTCGGTCCGGGCTCCGAGCCGTAGATGCGCGGGATGTTGCTGATGATGGGATAGACGATGCCGCCGCTGCGCGCGGTATTGGAGGGCGTCGCCGGCGCGAGCAGGAAGTCGGACATCGCGACCGCATAACCGAGGCCGAGCGTGTTGCGGCCGAGCCGCTGCACCAGCACCAGCGCGATGCGCCGGCCGAGCTGGCTCTTGCGGTAGCCGATCGAGAACACGAAGGCGCCGACGATCAACCACACCGTGCTCTCGGCAAAGCCCGCCAGCATCCAGCGCAGCGATTTGCCGGGATCGGGGTCGATATAGCCGGCCACGCCTGCGACCGTCAGGCCGATGAAGCCGACCGCGCCGACCGGCATCGATTCCAGGATGAGCCCGGTGATGACGGCCGCGAAAACGGCAAAATAGTGCCACTGATTGACATTGAGCCCCGTGGGAACGGGCCACAGATAGATCGCCAGCCACACCACGAGCGGCGCGATCAGCTTCCAGCGAAATCCTTCTGCCTCAGGCGCCTGCGAACCAGCGGCCATAAGCCCTCCCCTCGATTGCCGTCACATCGTGCGCCCGTTGGCCGGGCTGCTTTTGTCCCAGCGCGGCGTATACGGATTGTCCGCGGTGCGATCAATGGTCTGACGTCAGGTTTTACCGTCCCCTGAAGCGGGGTTTGCGGCGCGTCAGGAACGCTTCGACACCCTCCTTGTGGTCCTCGCTGAGGCTTGCGAGCGCAAACTGGTCGACGTCCATGTGGCTGGCGAGATCGTCCAGCGCATGCGCGAGGCGGTTGACGGTCAGCTTGGTCATGGCGACCGAAAGCGGCGGCTGCGCGGCGACCTTGCGGGCAAGCTCCATGGCGGCATCGAGCGCGTGGCCGGGATCGGTCACCTCTTCCACCAGGCCCCACTCATAGGCCTCGTCCGCGCTGATGCGCTGGTCGGCCAGGATCACCGCCTGCTTGGTGCGGGCCGGCCCGATCAGGTGCAGCATGCGCGGGATGCTCTGCCAGCTCATGTTCATGCCGAGCCCGATCTCGGGCACGCGCAGATGCGCATCGCGGCCCATGATGCGGAAGTCGAGCGCAACGGCGAGGGCCACGCCGCCGCCCACACAGAAGCCCTCGATCGCCGCGATCGTGATCTGCTCCATCTCCTGCCAGGCGTGCGTCAGACGCGGTCCGAGCTTGAGGTGCCGGCGCAGCGTGCCGAGATCCATCTCCTTGCGCGAGCGTCCCTCGGCGTCCTTCAGATCGAAGCCGGCGCTGAAGGCGCTGGTGCTGCCCGTCAGCACCACGACCGAGGTTGTCGCGTCATCTTCGAAGCTGCGGGCCGCCGCGGTGAGCTGGCGCAGCGCTTCCGGCGACAGCGCATTGATGCCGTCATTGCGGTCGAACCGCACCACCGCAATCCGTCCTTCCGGCCCAAGGCCCTTCTCGATTGTCACGAACTCCGTCACCGGCATCTCCAATCTGCATTTGCTGCGGCGCTAACCCTACACCCGGCCTCACGAATATGGGACCCGGTCGCGCGGTAACGGCTACTCGACAGGCGGGGACCATTGCGCCTATCTTCGCGCCATGAGCCACGATCACGACCATCATCACCACGATCACGATCATTCGGAGCTGTCCGAAACCGAGCTGCGCGTGCGCGCGCTCGAGACGATCCTGACCGAAAAAGGCTATGTCGAGCCGGCCGCGCTCGACGCGATCATCCAGGCCTACGAGACCAAGATCGGCCCGCATAACGGCGCGCGCGTCGTCGCCAAGGCCTGGACCGATCCGGCGTTCAAGCAGGCGTTGCTGGAGGACGGCTCCAAGGCGATCGGCACGCTCGGCCATGTCAGCCGCGTCGGCGATCATCTCGTCGTGGTCGAGAACACGCCGGAGCGGCACAACATGGTCGTGTGCACGCTGTGCTCCTGCTATCCCTGGGAAATGCTGGGCCTGCCGCCGGTCTGGTACAAGGCCGCGCCGTATCGCTCGCGCGCGGTGAAGGATCCGCGCGGCGTGCTCGCCGATTTCGACGTCAGCCTGCCGAAGGACATGGAGATCCGGGTCTGGGACTCCACAGCCGAGACCCGCTTCCTGGTGCTGCCGATGCGGCCCGCGGGCACCGAAGGCTGGAGCGAGGAGCAGCTCGCCGAGCTCGTCACGCGCGACTCCATGATCGGCACCGGTTTCCCCAGGACGCCGGGAGCTCCGTCGTGAACGGCGTGCACGACATGGGCGGCATGGACGGGTTCGGCAAGGTCGAGCCCGAGTCGAACGAGCCGATGTTTCACGAGGAGTGGGAGTCGCGCGTGCTGGCCATGGTGCGCGCGATGGGCGCAGCCGGCGCCTTCAACATCGACACCTCGCGCTTCTATCGCGAGACGCTGCCGCCGCATGTCTACCTGTCGAGCTCCTACTACAAGAAATGGTTTCTCGGGCTCGAGGAGATGTTGATCGAGAAGGGCTACCTCACGCGGGAGGAAGTTGCTGCCGGCCACGCGATGCAGCCTGCCAAGGCACTCAAGCACGGCAAGTTCGATCTCGCCCAGGTCGAGCGCATCATGGTGCGCGGCAAGTTCGCCCGCCCTGCTCCGACCCCGGCGAAATTCAACATCGGCGATCGCGTGCGTACCAAGAACATCCATCCGGCGACGCACACGCGGCTGCCGCGCTATGTGCGTGGGCATGTCGGCGTGGTCGAGCTCAACCATGGCTGCCACGTGTTTCCTGACACGGCCGCGATGGAGCTCGGCGAGAATCCGCAATGGCTCTACACCGTAGTGTTCGATGGACGCGATCTCTGGGGCGAGGATGGTGATCCGACGCTGAAAGTGTCGATCGACGCGTTCGAGCCTTACCTGGACCCGGCGTGATGAGTAGCACGGCTGCTGCCGCCGCGACGGCGGCCATTCCGAGCATTCCCCGCGATGACGAAGGCCCGGTGTTTCGCGCACCATGGGAGGCGCATGCGTTCGCGATGGCGTTGACCCTGCACGAGCGTGGCGTGTTCACCTGGCCGGAATGGGCCGCAGCGCTAGCCGACGAGATCAAGCGCGCGCAGGCTGCGGGGGATCCTGACACGGGCGAGACCTACTATCTGCACTGGCTCGCAACGCTCGAGGGGCTCGTCGCAAGGAAAGGCGTCGCCTCGACGGAAACGCTGCACCGCTACCGCGACGCCTGGGACCACGCGGCGGATCGTACGCCGCATGGCACGCCGATCGAACTCAGGCCGGAGGATTTTGGCTAGCTGTCGCCACACCCGTCATTGCGAGCGCAGCGAAGCAATCCAGAATCCCACCGCAGAGGTCTCTGGATTGCTTCGTCGCTTCGCTCCTCGCAATGACGGCGGCCCTACCTCCCCGCCACATACTCCTGCCACCCCTTCGCCCGCAGGCTGCACGCCGGGCACTCCCCGCACCCATAGCCCCAATCGTGCTGCGCGCCGCGTTCGCCGAGATAGCAGGTGTGGGACTCCTCGCGGATGAGGTCGACCAGCCCGTCGCCGCCGAGATCATGCGCCAGCTTCCACGTCGCGGCCTTGTTGATCCACATCAGCGGCGTGTGCAGCTCGAAGGGCCTCGCCATGCCGAGCGAGAGCGCGGCCTGCATGGCGCGGATGGTCTCGTCGCGGCAGTCCGGATAGCCGGAGTAATCCGTCTCGCACATGCCGCCGACGATGTGGGTGATGCCGCGCCGGTAGGCCAGGGCGGCGGCGAAGGTCAGGAACACCAGGTTGCGGCCCGGCACGAAGGTATTGGGCAAACCGTCGGCCCCCATCGCAATCGCGACGTCGCGGGTCAACGCCGTCTCGGACACGGCTGCCAGCGTCGGGATGGACAGCGTATGGCTCTCGCCGAGTTTTGCGGCCCAATCGGCGCGCAGGCCCTTGATGCCGTCGAACAGGCGGTCGCGGCAGGCAAGTTCGATGGCGTGGCGCTGGCCGTACTCGAGCCCCAATGTCTCCACGCGGGCAAAGCGGCTCAGCGCCCAGGCGAGGCAGGTGGTGGAATCCTGGCCGCCGGAGAACAGCACCAGCGCGGTTTCGGAGGAAAATGCGTCATTCATGGCCCGCGCTTTAGCACTGCGGAACGTATCAGCCAATCGGTGGAAATCGGCCTGTTCCGGCGCCTTGCGCTGGGATCGGCAGCCCGCTTTTGGCATAAGGCTTTGGACCCAGGAGAACGGCCCGCAATGACCCCTTCCCGCGACATTTCCCGCCTGATCGAGATCATGGCGGCGCTGCGCACGCCGGTGACCGGCTGTCCCTGGGACCTCGAGCAGGATTTTGCGACGATCGCGCCCTACACGATCGAGGAAGCCTATGAGGTGGTGGACGCCATCACCCGGGGCGATCTCGACGACCTCCGCGAGGAGCTCGGCGACCTCCTGCTCCAGGTCGTGTTCCACGCCCAGATGGCCGAGGAGCAGAACGCGTTTGCATTTGGGGACGTGGTCGAGGCCATCACCCGCAAGATGATCCGGCGCCATCCGCACGTCTTCGCCGACAAGGACGGCAACCTCGCCTCCTCGCACGTCAAGGAAGTCTGGGACCGCATCAAAACCGAGGAAAAGGCCGAACGTGCCGCGCGCCGGCCGCCGGAGGAGACACCGGCGCACAAGTCACTGCTATCAGGCGTCAAGGCCGGCCAACCGGCGCTGACGCGCGCCATGGAGCTGCAGCGCAAGGCCTCCACCGTCGGCTTCGACTGGAATGACCCGCGCGCGGTGCTGCAAAAGATCCGCGAGGAAGCCGACGAGATCGAGGCCGCGCTCGATCGCAACGACAAGCAGGAGATCGCCGAAGAGACCGGCGATTTGATGTTCGCCCTCGTCAACCTCGCCCGCCATGTCGATGCCGATCCGGAAGCTGCGCTGCGCGCGACCAACGCAAAATTCGAGCGGCGATTTGCGTTCATCGAGCGGGCGCTGGAGGCGCAGGGGCGGACGCTCGAGCAGGCCTCGCTGGCGGAGATGGATGCGCTGTGGAATGCCGCGAAGACCGCGACGTGACGCGAGGGCTCACCGTGGACATCAGGCAGGACGATCCAAGGGCGCCACACGTCGCCGAGTTGCTGGCGTATCATCTGGAGGAGCTCCGCAGCGTCATGGGCGAGCACGCGCAAGCGCTGGACGCGAGCGGCCTGTCAGCTCCTGACGTGACGTTCTGGACCGCCTGGCAGGACGGCGCGCTGGCAGGCTTCGGCGCCCTGAAGCAGCTGGATGCAACACATGGCGAGGTGAAGTCGATGCGCGCCGCGCCTACTGCACGGCGGACTGGGGCCGGACGCGCGCTTTTGAGCCACATCATCGCCGAAGGCCGCAACCGCGGCTATGCGCGTCTCAGCCTGGAGACTGGCACGGCGCCGCTGCACGTGCCGGCCGTCGCACTTTACCGCAGCGCCGGCTTCGTATCCTGCGAGCCGTTCGCCGACTATCAGGCGAGCCCGCACAACCAGTTCATGAGCCTCGAACTGTCGAGGTGATCTTGGGCGTGCGCCTCCACCGTCGTCCTGGCGAAAGCCAGGACCCATTACCCCACAAAGCAGTTTGGCGAAGACTCGGAGTTAAACGTTCGTCGGTACCCAGATCTCGCGGCCTCGATAGATCACGCGGTATAGGTCCTGGCTTTCGCCAGGACGACGGATGTTATGTGGCTGACAGATGCGGCACGGCGTCGAACCTGTTCACCACGATATCCCGCTTGGTCTCATCGACCCGCACCGTCATGTCGAAGCGGCCGTCGTGCAGCTCTTTTGCCAGCACCTCGGAATTGCGGTGCAGCCAGGAGATGCCGGCGCCGTCGGCGGCGTCGATGGAGAGATCGAGCGTGGTGCGCTTGGCCGCTAACCGCTCCTCGATCGCGGCGAGCAGCGCATCGATGCCCTCGCCTGATACGGCCGAGACCAGCATCGCCGGATGATCTTCGGGCCTGCGTGCGGCAATGTTCAACAGCTCTTCGCGCTGCTCTGGGTCGTAACGGTCGATCTTGTTCCAGACCTCGATGATGCGGCCTGAGTCATCGGGGTTGATGCCGAGCTGGCGCAGCACCGCGTCGACGTCGCTCTGCTGTGCTTCGGCGTCTTCATGCGAGATGTCGCGGACGTGCAGGATGACGTCAGCCTCCAGCACCTCCTCCAGCGTGGCGCGGAAGGCGGCGACGAGCTGCGTCGGCAGGTTCGAGATGAACCCGACGGTGTCGGACAGCATCGCCTTGCCGCCATGCGGCAGGTTGAGTGCGCGCAAGGTCGGATCGAGCGTTGCGAACAGCATGTCGGCCGCCTGCACGTCGGCGCGGGTCAGGCGGTTGAACAGCGTCGATTTGCCGGCATTGGTGTAGCCGACCAGCGCGACGACGCGGTACGGCACGCGCTGGCGGCCGGCGCGATGCAGGCGACGCGTGGCCTGCACCTTCTTCAGCTCGCTCTCGAGCTTGGTGATGCGCTCCTGGATCAGGCGGCGGTCGGCTTCGATCTGGGTCTCGCCGGGACCGCCCATGAATCCGAAACCGCCGCGCTGGCGCTCCAGATGGGTCCACGAACGAACCAGACGCGAGCGCTGGTAGTTGAGATGCGCGAGCTCGACCTGGAGCGAGCCCTCCTTGGTCTTGGCGCGGCGGCCGAAGATTTCCAGGATCAGACCGGTGCGGTCGAGCACCTTGGCGTGCAGTTCCTTCTCGAGATTGCGCTGCTGGATTGGCGCCAGCGCGCAATCCATCACCACGAGCTCGACGTCGAGGCTCTTGGCCAGCGCAGCGATCTCCTCGACCTTGCCCTTGCCGATATAGGTGGCGGGCCGGATCTGGCTGATCGGCGCGATGATGGCATCGGCAATGACGAGGTCGATCGCGCGCGCAAGGCCGGCGGCTTCATCGAGCCGCGCCTCGGCATCTCGCACGACATGGCTCTCCGATTGCGCGTCGGGACTTCCCGCGCGCACCCGCAAATAGGGGCCGATGACAAGCACCCGCCCCGTCTGCTTAGCCCCTGCCGACCGCGGACGGTCGGCTTCCCCGTCGAAATTCCGGGGTTCCAATCAGATCACTCTCAAGCCGGCTGATCCTCGCCGCCTTCGAACAACTGGATGGGCGCGCCCGGCATGATGGTCGAGATCGCATGCTTGTAGACCAGCTGCGAGTGACCGTCGCGACGAAGCAGCAAACAGAAATTGTCGAACCAGGTCACGATGCCCTGGAGCTTCACTCCGTTGACCAGAAAGATCGTCAGTGGCGTCTTGGTTTTGCGAACGTGATTAAGGAAGGTGTCCTGTAGGTTTTGTGCGCGGTCTGCCGCCATTGTTTTTTTCTCACTTTGAGTTTCTTTTTATTGCGCCGGTTGCTGCCCTCTTTGTGAAATTCGGGGCCTCTTCCGGTTGCCGTTCCTCATGAGATCCCCCTCGGAGGAACAGCGGTTCGATTAGAAGACAGGTCGGGTTATTAGGCAAGCCGCTTCACGCGGCAGCCGGCGCCCTATTGCCCCGAAAAACTACGGAAATCGATGATTTTCTTTGCCTATTCCCGAGATGCCGCCGCAACGTCGCAGCGTCAGCCGACGCCGAGTGCCTTCAGCTTCCGATGCAGCGCCGACCGTTCCATGCCAACGAACTCGGCCGTACGAGAAATATTTCCTGAAAAACGGCTGATCTGTGCAATCAAATAGTCGCGCTCGAACACTTCGCGTGCCTCGCGCAGAGGCAGGCCCATGATGTGCTCGCCATTGTTGCTGGTCGGCATCGCCGGCACCATCGAGCCGACGTCCTGGGGCAACATGTCGGCGGTGATGATGACCTCCGGGCCGCCGGCGGCCAGAATCATGACCCTCTCAACATTGTTGCGGAGCTGGCGCACATTGCCGGGCCAGACATGCGATTGCAGCACCGCCATCGCGTCCTGCCCGATCTGGCGCTTGGGCAGGCCGCTGCCGGCCGAGATCTGCTCCATGAAATAGTCGATCAGCTCCGGAATGTCCTCGCGCCGTTCCGACAGCGCGGGCACGCGGATCGGCACCACCGAGAGGCGGTGATAGAGGTCCTCGCGGAAATGGCCGGCGGCGATCTCTTCCTCGAGATTGCGCGCGGTCGAGGAGATGATGCGCACGTCGACCTGCACCTTGGCGGTGCCGCCGACGCGCTGGAACGACTGCTCGACCAGCACGCGCAAAATCTTGTTCTGGGTCTCGCGCGGCATGTCCGCGATCTCGTCGATGAACAGCGTGCCGCCATGCGCTTCTTCGAGCGCGCCGGGCTTGCGCGGCTGCTCGCCGTTGGACTGCTCGATGCCGAACAGCTCGTGCTCCATCCGTTCGGGCGTGATCGCGGCGGCGTTGATGACGACGAAGGGACCGTCGGCGCGGCCCGAGGCCGCATGCAGCGTGCGCGCGGTCAGCTCCTTGCCGGCGCCGGCGGGACCGACGATCAGGATGCGGCTGTTGGCCTTGGCCGCGCGCTCGATGGTCTGGCGCAGCTGGTTCATGCTGGGCGAGCGGCCGACCAGCTGGCTGGCGCTCGGCGCGAGCTGCTTCAGCTCCTTGACCTCGCGCTTGAGCCGCGAGTTCTCCAGCGCGCGATTTGCGACCAGGATCAACCGGTCGGCCTTGAACGGCTTCTCGATGAAGTCATAGGCGCCGCGCTTGATCGCGGCGACGGCGGTCTCGATGTTGCCGTGGCCGGAAATCATCACGACCGGCAGGTCGGCATTGTCCTTCTTGACCTGCTCCAGCAGCTGCAGGCCGTCGAGCTTGGAGCCCTGCAGCCAGATGTCGAGGAACACCAGATGCGGCCTGCGATTGGCGATCTCGGCGAGCGCCGTATCGCTGTCGCGTGCGGTCCTGGTGACGAACCCCTCGTCTTCGAGAATGCCCGCGACGAGATCCCGAATATCGGCCTCGTCATCGACAATCAGAATTTCACTAGCCATGGGTCGCGCCTGTCTGCTCAGCTGCCTGTTGAGGCTTCGATTTTCGTTGAATCATTGGTCTTTTCGTCCGGCTCTTTGGTTCCGTCCGCCGGCTCTTTTGTTTCCAAGTCTTTGCCGGATTCCTTGATGGATTCCGGGGACGTGTCCTTGATGTCCGGCCTGGCCGTGGGCTCAAGCGCTGGCGCCTGCTCGGCTCCCTGTGCCTTCGCAGGCTGGCCGGAGATCGCAAAGCGCATGCGCATCCAGGCGCCGCGCTGGCCTTCGCGGAAATCGGAGGCGTCCTTCAGCTCGATGCGCCCGCCATGGTCTTCCAGGACGCGGCCGACGATCGCAAGGCCAAGGCCGGTGCCCTTGGCGCGTGTCGTCACGTAGGGCTCGAGCAGCCGCGAGCGCGCCACCTTGGGCAGGCCGATGCCGTTGTCGATGACGTCGATCAGCACGTCCTCGCCCTCGCGCGACACCACGACGTCGATGCGCCCCTTGCCGAGCTCCTCCGGCGGGACCTGCTCGATCGCCTCGGTGGCATTCTTGACGATGTTGGTGACCGCCTGCGAGATCAGCCGGCGGTCGAACTGGGCCCGGAGCGGATCCTGCTTGAAGTCGGCCTCGATGTCGATTTCGGGATGGGCGACCTTCATCAGGAACACCGCCTGGCGCACCGTGTCGGCGACGTCTTCGCCCTCCATCACGGGCTTGGGCATCCGCGCGAAGCGCGAGAACTCGTCGACCATGCGCCTGATGTCGTCGACCTGGCGCACGATGGTGTCGGTGCACTGGTCGAAGATCTGCTTGTCCTTGTCCTCGGTGATCGTCTTGCCGAACTTGCGGCGGATGCGCTCGGCGGAGAGCTGGATCGGCGTCAGCGGATTCTTGATCTCGTGGGCGATGCGGCGCGCCACGTCGCCCCAGGCCGAGGTGCGCTGCGCCGAGACCAGCTCGGTGATGTCGTCGAGGGTGATGATGTAGCTGTCGTGCGGCTGGTTCTTCTCGGCGCTCACGCGGACCGAGAGATTGCGTTCCTGCCCGTCGCGGGTGATCGTGATCTGGCCCTGCACCAGGCGCTGGGTCCCTTCCCGCGCGGTCTTCATCATCTCGTCGAGCTCGGGCAGAACGTCCGAGAGCGGATGGCCCAGCGTCTCCGCTTCGGAGTGCCCGATCAGCTTCTCGGCGGAGCGGTTGAGGATGCCGACGCTGCCCGATGTGTCGACGCCGATGATGCCGGCGCTCGCCGAGGACAGCACGGCCTCGATGAAACGGCGGCGGCTGTCGATGAGGTCGCTGGCGTTGACGAGCTCGTCGCGCTGGCTGCGCAATTCCTGCGTCATCTTGTTGAAGGTCTCACCGAGCTGGGCGAGGTCGCCCTCAGACTGATGCACCGGCACCTTCACGTGCAGGTCGCCGGTCGAAACCGTATGCGCCGCGTTCATCAGCCGCCGGATCGGCGCCACCAGCGAGTTGGCGAAGTTCAGCCCGATCAGCACCGAGGCCATCAGGATGGTGAGCGCGATCACTGCGAACATCAGGGCGAAAGCGACCTGGATGCCGAGCCGCCGCGACTCGATCTGGGCATATTCGGCGACGCTGACCTCGGTCTGCTTCAGCTGGTTGACCACGTTGGGATCGAGCGGCCGCGCGACGTAGAGGAAGGTGTCGTTGAAGGCGCGCAGGCGGATCACCGCCGCGACGTAGCTCGCGTCCGGAAGGATCGCGATCTCCGGCTGGCTCTCGCTGACATTGCTGAGAAAGTCCGGCGCCGGCGGCGAATAAGCCAGCCGCATGCCGGTGTCGGCGGATTCCAGGATGTTGGTGCTCTTGTCGATGATCATCGCGCCCGGCAGGTTGCGCGAGCTGGCGCTGGCCGTCAGCATTTCGCGGAACGAGCGGCGGTCCTGGTCGTAGAGCGGCCTGGCGTGGGCGATGTCGTTGGCCATGCCGAGAATGTCGCCCTGGATCAGCTGCGCGTGGTCCTGCATGTAGGCGCGCGCGATGTTCAGCGAGTTCTGGATGACTTCCTTGGTCGGCCCCGAGAACAACCGGTCGAGGCCGCGCTCGAGGGTGACGTTGGCGACGACGGAGACCAGCACCGCCGGCAACAGGGCCACGATCGAGAACAGGCTGACGATCTGGACATGGAGGCGCGCCGCTGCCCTGCCCCGGCGCCGCGCCAGGATCAGCTGCCAGAGCTCGCGGACGATGATTCCGACCAGCAGCAGGATGGTGCCGGCATTGATCAGGTAGAACGAGCGGACCACCTCCGGCGTCGGATCGATCCGGGTCAGGCCGGTCAAGACGAGGAAGGTCAAAAGGCCCGACAGCAGTGCCAGCGCCACGGCAAAGGGCGCCAGCCAGCGTCGCGGCGACCAGCGCCGCGGCTCTTCGGCTGGGGCCGTGTCAAAGGATGCGGCCGAGGTATCTGCGCTGGTCATTCCGGCAATGGTGCTGAAAACGGGTCCGCGGCGGGCGGCGACTGATGTATTCGTACCACATTGTTGCTGAGACACTACAGTGTCAATTAGCCACGCGATCTCAATACCTTACCGAATTCAACTTCTTCTTTTAGCCACGATTTACCAAATCGCACGGGACGGGATTCGACGATCGCCGGTCGCTCGACGAGGTCCGCGACTGTCTCACTTCAGCGAAATCGTGATCTGGCTGATGTTGGCCGCGAGCTCCAGGCCCGCCTTCGGGCCCTGCAGCACGAGGGTCACGCCCTTTTCGTTGCGCAACTGAACGCCATTGATGCCGCCGACCAGAGCGAACCCGCCGCCGACGGAACTGTACGTCCCGGCGAAGTCAGCGACGTCCCGGATACCCGACGCCCGCCCTCCGAACCGGCCAACACTCGCGCCGGCAGTGATGCCCAAGCTGAGGCCGGCGATCCTGAAGGGATAGTTCCTGCCGCGATAGGTCAACACGCCGCTGCCCGCGCCGCCGCCGACCAGAAGGCCGGCCTTGACGATCTTGACGCGAACGTCACCGCTCGCCTGTGCGAAGGATGGCGTGGCTGGCATCGCAAGCAGGACGAGCATCAGCGCCGCGAAGCCGATTGCGACGGCGCGCAGGACGCGTTCCAGCCTAGGGCTTCTCGGCATCGACTTTCTTCCACGTCTGGTCGGGATCGAACAGTGTCGTGCGCGGCGCGATGAAGCTGGTCCGTGTGCCGAGATCCTTCTGGTAGACGGTGCCGGCATGGTTGACCAGAAAGGTCATCACGCCGGAATTGCCATACTCGG
This sequence comes from Bradyrhizobium sp. CCBAU 45389, assembly GCF_028128625.1. Taxonomy (NCBI): domain Bacteria; kingdom Pseudomonadati; phylum Pseudomonadota; class Alphaproteobacteria; order Hyphomicrobiales; family Nitrobacteraceae; genus Bradyrhizobium; species Bradyrhizobium sp. CCBAU 45389. Next base: position 118,971 of record NZ_LBIY01000088.1, read on the forward strand.
CGGGCCACGCGATCAGCGCGAAGCCGCCGATCATCTTGTCCTTGACGACATAGTTGAGCGCGCCGCCGGGCGCGTTGGGGCCCTGGCCCTTCAGAATATGGAAGTAATAGCCGTGATAGGGCGCCGGCCCGTCGCCAGCGCCTTGCTTATAGCCTTCGGCCGTGGCCTCCGCGACCAGCGCTCCGAGCGGACTGGGATCGGCATCATCACGCCAGAACAGGCCGTCCTTCTTGCCGGCCGTGGACAGGAAGCGCTGCGCGTAGACGCCCGCCCCCTCGCCGCGATCCTTGTCGGCATATTCGATCTGCGCGTCGACATAGGCGAGCGCGGTCTGGATCGCGTCGAGCTCGTTGCGGCCGATGCGGCGGCGAAGCACCTCGATGCGGCCCTCGTCGGTGTCGAACTCCCACCCGTTCTTGGTGTTGACCAGTGGAATCGGGAACGGGAAGTCGTCCGGACCTAGCAGCAGCGTGGCCTTCTTGTTGCCCTCGGCCTTGATCGCGTGTTTGGCGTCATACATCGAGACGAACCGCGCGCGGATGTCGGCGTCGGAGATCTCGTCGCCGGACGAGACGATGTCGTCCGCCGCCCTGCCCAGCACCTTCAGGAGGTCGCGCGGACCGCTCTTGGCGGCTGCGGCCAGCGCCGCGGCCGCGTCCTCCGGAGTCTTGTAGGATTCCTGCGCCTGTGTCACCGATCCCAGAAGCGCCAGAACCATGATTGCCGGCAGGACCGCGCGACAAAGCGACATCAGACCGTTCATGGCGCGACCTCCGCAGGAATCTTCGCGCCGCCGGCGAGCCAATCGCTGTAGGTGCGGAACTTCAGACCAAGCTTTTCGTAATGAACGCGCAGATAGCCGTCGCTGCCGCGGGTCACCGCATTAGGCATCACGCTCTCGACCTCCTGCGCCATGACGCCGACATAGGCCTTGTCGCTGCCGATATAGCTGAAGCGATAATAGCCGAGGCCGTTGCCGAGATGGCCGAGCAGCGCGATGTCGTGCTTCAGTGCGATGTCCGAGCGCCGGCCACCACCGCCGCCACCGCGGCCCCCCCCACCTCCGCCTCCACCACGGAAGCCGCCACCTCCGCCACCGCGCATCGCCATTCCGCCACCGCCGCCGCGACCGGCAAAGCTCGCTCCCCCGCCACCGCGGGGCATGCTCGCCATGCTGGCGCGACCGCGCGCCGAGGCTGCAGCAGCCGCCCGGCCGGAGGAGACGTTCATCGCGCCGCCGCGATTGCCGCCACCGCCACGGTTGCCCGCACCGCCGCCGGCACGGTTCGCAGCCTTGGCACGATCTCCGCCACCTTTGGCACGGTCACCCCCACCCTTGGCCCGATCGCCCGCACCGGCCCGATCGCCGCCGCCCGGCCGGTCGCGCGTTCCTGCGCTGGGACGATCCCCGGCACCAGGACGATCGCCCCGATTGCCGGCGCGATCACCGGGGCCGCCGCGATCGCCTGCACGATCGCCTGCGCGGTCTCCAGCACCCTGGTTTGGACGCAGCACCTGGTTGCCGTCGCGGCCGCGGAAATCCATCCGGTCCGACGCACCGGCCTTCAGATTGTTGTTGCCGAAGCGCTGCTGAACATTGGTGTTGTTGTAGCGCACGCCCTGGCGATGCGCCGGATTGTGCTGCCAGCCGGTATTGATGTTGGTGTTGCGATGATTGACGTAGACGTTGCGGTTGCCCCAGTTGCAGCCGCCGCCCCAGTAATTGCCCCAGCGTCCGATTGCCCAGGCCGTGCCGAACGCGAGCCCGGCGGCAACCACGCCGGCGCCGATATAGGAGGGATAGCCCCAATAATACGGCGGATATTCCGCATAGGGCCAGGTGCCGTAGACCGTCGCCGGATCGTAGTACGGCACATACACCGTCTCGGGATCGGCCTGCTGGATGACGACCACCTGCTTGCCTTCCTGCGACTGGACGCTGACCTTCTGCTGCTTGGTGGTCACCAGCTTCTTGTTGTCATAGGCCTTGTTGCGCAGGCGCTGGATCGCATCCATCACGTCGGGCTGCTGGGCGAGAAAGGCGTCGCCCAGCTTCTGGGTCCAGTCGAGCTTGTCGCTCATCATGGAAAGAACTTCGGCGGTGCTCGCGAGCGCCTTGACGCTGTCGTCCCAGGCCTGCTTGTCGACCTCCGTCTTCAGCGCCTCGCCCTTCAAGGTCTTGTGCTCCTTCAGCCAGCGGTCGGCCTGCACCACTTCGAGCGGATAGGTCGAGGCGGCCAGCACGTTGGCGAGCAGCTCGTCAGGATAGAGCGCGATCGGTGCGACCAGTGCCTCGAGCTGCTCCGGCTTCAGCAGCTCTGCTGCCGGCGCCGGCGGGGGAGCCGGCTGTGCCTGCGTGCTCGGCGTCGCCGGCTTGTCAGCCGTCTGTGCAATTGCCACGACTGGCATCGCCAGCATCAGCGCAATTGCCATCAGGGTCTTGCCGCAGCGAGACATTCCACCCTCCATCCAACTTTCCGATCGCGAAGATCGGGGCCGCGGCATGGGCGTTTGTTGATCGAGATCAACGAAACCGGGAGCCGCCGTTCCTGTTGCAACGCGAGAGCGATGAATTCACTCGATCAGCTCGGCCTCCATCAGGAGCCGGCCCGGTACCGTCAGCCCAAGCGCATTGGCCGCCTTCATGTTGATGACGAGCTCGAACTTGCTGGCGAATTGCACCGGTAGCGTGCGGATGTCCGCGCCTCGCAGGATGCGATCGACATAGCCGGCACCTTCGCGAAACTGCTGGGTCAGGTCGGCACCGTACGACATCAGGCCACCATTGGCGGCGTAGAAGCGGACCGCGAAAATGGCCGGCACGCGGCGCTGTGCCAGCAAGGGAATCGTCATCGCACTCTGTGCGCTGAAGAAGCCGCCATCCGGCAACACGACGAGGCCGGCTCCATTGCGCGCCGCCGTCTCGATCACCCCCGCGATGTCGGCTCCGCTCCGAACGCTCGCACCAGTGACCTTCATGCCGAGACGGCTTTCCATCTGGTGCGCGGCCTCGATGTAGAATGGCGCATAGGGTGCCGAGTCCGGATTGAACAGAACCGCGGCATGAGTCATGCCGGGCACCATGTCCTTGAGCAGGCTGAGCCACTTCCCGCTCATCGAGTGCTCGTAGAGTGAGAAGCCGGTCAGGTTGCCGGTCGGTCGTGCCAGATTGGCGACCAGGCCGGTCCCGACCGGATCGGAGAGCCCGACGAAGACGATCGGAATTCGCTGGGTCGCATCGCGCAGTGCCCGGGTCGTGCCCGTGCTGGTCGCAAACAAGACGTCCGGCATGGCGGCGACGAGCTCGAGCGCCTCGAGTTTCTGCCGCGCCGGATTGGGGCCCGGCCAGCGTATTTCGAGCCGATAGTTCTGGTTGGCGATCCAGCCGCGATCGGCCAGCCCCTGCTGGAACGCATCGACACGCATCTGGGCGCCGGAATCGCCCGCAACATTGCCGGTCAACACGCCCACCGAAGGCATCGACTGCCACGGTGCCCTTTCCTGCCCTCGCGCCGAGACTGGAAACGCAGCCGTAGCGCCAAGCAGAGCCATGAACTCGCGGCGCTTCATGATCAAACCACTATCCCCCACCATGCCCGCGCCCAGCCCGGCCATGACGCAACCGCGAAAGGAAACGGCCTTGGTGGGTTGAAGGCTTGATCGAGATCAAGACACCGCCGTCAGCGAATGAGCGGCAGCTTGATCGTGAACAGGGCACCGCCCGACGCCTGGTTCTCGGCGGCGATCGTGCCGTGATGGGCCTCGATGATGGTCTTCACGATCGCAAGTCCCATTCCCATTCCTTGCGGCTTGGTCGTGAAGAACGGATTGAAGACGTTTGCGAGATCCGCGGAGGCAATGCCTGGACCGGTGTCGGAAATCCTGATCTCGGCCTGATTGCCGGCGCGCATGGTCGACACGCTGATTTCGCGCTTTTTCGTGTCTGCGTCCGAGACGGCATCCATCGCATTGATGATCAGGTTGAGCACGACCTGCTGAAGCTGCACGGGATCGCCCTTGACGTGCAGATCCGCGAACGCGGGCATGTAGCTCAGCGCGATGCGCCGTCCATCGGCGACGGCGGACACCAGTCCGATCGCCTCCCGCACCGTGTCGTTCAGCTCGATATCCCTGACCTCGAACGGAGTCTTCTTCAGGACACTGCGCAGCCTGCGGATCACCTCGCTCGCCCGCTGGTCGTCCCTTCTGATGTCGGCGAGGATCTGGCGAATCTCGTCGATATCGGGCCGAGTGGCCCTGAGCATGAGCTCCGCCGTCTCGGCGTTGGTCAGGATGGATCCGAGCGGCTGGTTCAATTCATGCGCGATCGAGGTCGTCAGCTCGCCAACGGCCGAGTACCGGTTCACGTGGGCAAGTTCCGCCAGCCGCTGGCGCGATTCCACTTCGGCGAGCCGGCGGCGGCGACGTTCATGCAGCAGCCCGCTGATCAGTCCGGCCTGCACCAGGAATACGGCCGAGATCATCAGCATCTGCCAGCGATAGCGCTCCCAGATGTTCGGTTCGCGAAACAGGATTTCGCTGCCGGGAGGCAAGCGGCTCTCGCTGATGCCCCAGCGCTGCAATTCCCGCCAATCATATCTCGGCGCCGCAAAGCCGAGCGGCTCATAGGTGATGCTCGAAGGTTTGGTGCCTCCGAGAACGCGGATCACGACGCTGACCGTCCTTGAGCTGGTTTCCGCAACCGAATGCATCGGTCCGCCGACGGTACTGCCCCCGAAGAACGGGTCCTGGTAGGAAAAGATCGGTGCATTCGCAACCGCGTGCAGGCTGCGCAGGGCGATATCGCTCTCGTGGACGATCCCGGCTGCGTCCACCGACATCAGACCCCAGAACAGCACCGTGTGCGGGGGGAGCGTTGCAGCCCGTTTCAGGATCTCCTCGAATGACAGGTCCGAATACCAGATCAGCTCCAGCCGCCCGCCCAGAGGCTTCAGTTCGCGTTTCACCTCCTCCATCCAGAACTTCTCGAGCGGCGAGGCACCGATCACGATCGCGACCGCCCTGGTGTCCGGCAGCAGCTGAAGGATGTTGGCGAATGCAGCCGTGAAATCGTTGCGGATCGCCACGACGACGTCATTGTCGGTGAGATCCGCGCGGTCGATCAGCCGGTACTCGACCGCGGAAAGAACCAACGGCGTATCGGGAAACAGTCTCGCGCGGTATCTCTGCGCAAACCGGGCGGCAGGCGCACCAATGGTCAACACAATATCGGGCAACGCCCCCTGGTAGAGCGATTGCAGATACTCGACGAAAGGCGCCTCGGGACCTGGATTATTGAACCGCGCGGTGAGCAGCGCGTGCTCCTGGATGTCGAGCGGCCATGGCGATTGCCGCTCGAGCTCGGCCTTGATGTCGCGTGCGTATTCGCTCCACGGCCGAAACTCGCGGCCAAAGGAATGCAGCACCAGCACGCGCTTGAGCTCGCCGCGCAGGCTTCGCTCGACGCCACTTGCCTGGTCCGGCGACATGCACGCGGCGACGAACAAGCCCAGGCAGAACAGCACGGCAGGCCACGACCTGACCGGGTCAGAGGACATGCGTCCGCTCAGCTCCAATTCCCGCAGCTTCCGGTGGCTGCTTTCCCGACAATTCTAGCGGCAATCGTCACGCACGGACAGCCCGTGAGAGCACGCCTCGGCGGCGGGTGGTGACGCGTCCGTAAGCATAGCTGATCGGCGTGAGCGGTCGTCCTGCCCTCGCGTGCGTCTCCGCGAGGACGCCGAAATGGGCGTGCCGTTCCAGGACAGTCCCGCGGCAAAGACACAATCCGTCGCTAGGAGGCCGGGCACCGGAAATAGCGGATCTCCATGTCCTCCATGCCCGGGAACAGCCGGACGATGCTGTTTGCATCCAGCTCCTTCAGGCTCAGCTGAATGCTGGAGAGCATGATGTCGGTCGCGCAGGCCGCAACCAGGTTGACGTTCGGACCGTTGTCCTTCCTCGCCTTTATCCGGCAGCGCGCAAATTTTCCGACGATCTGATCTCCGTCGACGATGAAGCCGCCGCCATAGACGTCCGACATGTCGGTGAAACCGAGCTGCGCGCCCTTGCGCGCGAACACCTTGCTGCAATTGTCGGCATCGCCGACCCAGGCGCCGTTGAGGTCGAGAGCCTCGGCGCTGGCGGCCGCAACGATCAGCGAGATCAACGTCGCGCCGAGCGTGATCAATTTCCGTGAACCCATGTGATCCGTCCTTCTCTCGCTCTTCAATGGCCGCTCAGCACGAGTGTCTGGATCGGCAGCAACAGAGCCTGGATCCGCAGCAGCAGCGCGTGAACGAGGCCGACGCCATCCACGACGTGAAGTGCGATCTTCCGGCTGGTCGGCGTATCCTTGGCGGAGATTTCCTCGTGGTTGCTGGTGTAGGCATTGACGATGCAGCTCGAGCCGGGCGTCACACCCTCGAGCCCGCCTTTGTAGAGCGGCTCGAGGAAGACGAGGATCGTACCGGGACGGACGGCATTCTGCGCTTCCAGCAATTGCTCGCCGGACCGGAATTGTCCGGCTGCGATGTAGTCCTGCACGGTCGTGATCACCATCGGGATGATCACCCACGGTTTGGAAATGCAGGTCGCCTCCGCCACCATGCCGGTCTTCATCACCTGCGCCTCGATCTGGCCGAAGCCGGCCTGAAGAAGCTTTCGGCCGGCCTCTTCCGGAATCAGGACGCCGGCCGGGCGCATCAGCTGGTTGACGACGTCGCCGGAGCGAACCAAGAACTGCTCGACCCGCCCGTCAACGCCGGCACGGACGACAGTCTTGTCGAGATCAACCTGGGCCTGGTCGAGCGCGGCCGCCGCGCTGGCCTTTTGAGCCGGCAACAGAGTGGATATCTGCAAGGATGCGGATTGCTTGGCGGCGGTTGCGGCATCGACACCAGCCTGGCGCTGATCGACGAGGACCTGGAGCTTCTCGATGTCACGCTGCGGAACGATTCCGGGGTTGCGTCGCTGCAGCTCGCTCTTGACCTCGAGCTCGTCCTTGGCCTGCTGGTAATTGGCCTTCGCTTCCGCGATCTGCGCCTCGGCCTTGGCCACGTCGGCCTCCGCCGCCTGCATGGCGGCATCGACCTCCGCAACTTTTCGCTTGGCCGTCTCGAATGCAGCCTGCTGCCTCGAGGTGTCGAGCGTGAACAGCACGTCGCCCTTCTTGACCGGCGCGCTGAAGCCGACCTTGACCTCGGCAACACGGCCCGAGCCTTCGGGAAGGATGGGCACCGTCCGGAAATACAGCGTCGCCGACGACGTCGACGGGTGGAAGTAGAAGATCATCGTGATCAGCGACACCGTCAGCATCAGGCAGCCGGTGATGCCCCAGCGCAGCTCGTACCAGACCGAGAAGAAGGTGATCTCCTTGCCGAAGCGCTTGCCCTGGACGTAGCGGCGGTAGAGGTAGTCGGGCAGGATCGTCAGCAGCGAGCAAAACATCAGCTCAAACATGGCTGTGCTCCTTCTTGGCGGGCTCCGGCTTGTCTGCCGGATGCGGCGCCGCCGCAGCCTCGGCCGGGACGTCGCCGCCATCGACGACTGTCGGCGTCGCGTCGGCAATCTTCTCGACGGACCCGGCTATGCTGCGCAACGGCGTGCCGAAGTCGGGCAAATCGATCAAAGCGAGCAGGAGGCCCGCGACCCAGAAGATGTGCATGTGCGTGAACAGCGAGATCAAGCCGAGCACGGCGACGAGCTCGAACTGCAGCTTCTGCGACTTGTGCGCCATCCGTTCCGGCAAGCTGTGCAGCTTCCAATAGAGCGTGCCGACCCAGAGCACGGTGCCGATCAGGAATATGCCCATCACCACCATCAGCGTATCGGTGCCGCTTCCCGGCGCGAGATAGAACGGCAGATGGTGCGGGGCCATCGGATGAAGCTGGTCGCTCAAACGTCTCTCCCGGTCAACGAACGTGCACTTGGCAAGCACTGTGTTCAGGCTGCTTCCCAATTTGCTTGATTTGAATCAAGGGAACGCCTGCTGCTGGACATAGCGTCCCCGGAACCACACTGCACAATCCAAGGGAGCCGCAGCCATGCCCGGCCTCGACGATCTCATTCCCAATGCCACGCAGATCCGCAAAGAGGCCGCGCTCAAGGAGGCCGAGAAGGCGGAAGAGTATGTCCGCCTCGCCGCGGCGGCCGAGGCCGAGAAGCGCGCCCTGATCGAGCGACTGAGCAAGCCTTCCGGCAAGACCGAGGAGGAGAAGATCAAACTCGCCTCGACGATCATCCAGCGTGCGGTGCGAAACGGAATGTCCGAGGTCATGGTCTATCGCTTCCCCAACACGCTCTGCACCGACAAGGGACGCGCCATCAACCAGATGGAAAAGGGCTGGGAGAATACGCTGACCGGCATCCCCAAGGAGATCTTTCAGCTCTGGACCGACTATCTGAAGCCGCGCGGCTATCGCATCGCCTATCAGATCATCGAATTTCCTGGCGGCGTGCCCGGCGACATCGGCGTGACCATTTCATGGGGCGACGAGTAGCGCCGTAGCAGCGGAAGGACGGGGCATGGCCAAGGACGATTCTGCCGAGCGGATGAAGCGCAAGGACTATGAGAAGGAGCTGGAAAAGCTCCAGGTCGAGCTGTGTCATCTCCAGGACTGGGTCAGGGCCCAGAAACTGAAGGTGATCATCATCTTCGAAGGACGCGATGCCGCCGGCAAGGGCGGCACCATCAAGGCATTGACCGAAAAGGTCAGTCCGCGCGTGTTTCGTGTCTGCGCCCTGCCCGCGCCCTCCGACCGGCAAAAGTCCCAGCTGTTCCTGCAGCGCTATATCGAGCAATACCCGGCCGGCGGCGAAATCGTGATCTTCGACCGCAGCTGGTACAACCGCGCCGGCGTCGAATATGTCATGGGCTTCTGCTCGCCGGCCGAGCACAAGCGTTTCCTGGAACTGTGTCCGCTGGTCGAGAAATTCGCCGTCGACGCCGGCATTATCCTGATCAAGCTCTGGCTCGAGGTCGGGATGGAGGAGCAGGAACGCCGCTTCATGGCGCGCATCGAGGATCCGCTGCGGCAGTGGAAGCTGAGCCCGATGGACACCGAGTCGTTCGGGCGCTGGTACGATTATTCGCGCGCGCGGGACATGATGTTCGAGGCGACCGACACCAAACATGCGCCGTGGCGACTGATCCGCTCCGACGACAAGCGGCGCGCGCGGCTCAACGTCATCTCGCACATCCTGAGAACGATCCCCTACAAGAAGGTCAAGCGCGATAAGATCAAGCTGCCGTCGCGGTCGCACAAGGGACGCTACAACGACCAGGCAAGCCTGCGCGGACTGAAGTTCGTCGAAGAGCGATACTGAAACGCGCGATCGTGAAAAGCCGAACGGGCTGCGGTGACGCAGCCCGTTCGCCTTGAGGCCATTGGGCCTATTTCAGGCGGATCGTTACGCCGCCGACCGCGGCCGACACCTCCGCACCGACCCTTGGACCGGTGAGCTGAAGGATCACGCCATTGCTGTTCTGCAACTGGACGGCACCGGCGCCAGCTGCGACCGCACCGCCGGCTCCGCCCACCGCGTAGGATCCTTCGATCGACGCGGGCCCCTTCAGATTGAGGGCCTTGCCCACGAACTTGCTGGTCGATGCGCCGATGGTGAGGCCGACGCTCATGCCGGAGACCGTGAAGGGGTATTTCTTGCCCCTCAGAAGCAGCACGCCCTCCCCGCCGCCGACGCCGACGACGAACCCGCCCTTGGTGAAGACCACCGCAACGTCGCCGGTCTCGGCACGCGAGGGCGTGCTGAAGCCGGCAATGGCTGCGAGCGAGGCGATCAGGACGGCGCCGATGGTGAACTTTCTCATGACGTTTTCTTCCCCCTATTGAGCCAGGATCATGGCGAAGTAGCCAAACACGGTGAGCAGGATGCCCGAGACGGCATAGCCGACCGGGAATCCGATCCAGGGTACAGAGCTCTGGATTTCGACGGCCGCCTCGCGGCACGGTCCTGAATGCGAGCGGGCACCGGCGACGCCGCCCATCAGCACTGCAGGATTGATCTTGAAGACGTGGTAGCCGATCGCCCAGACGATGAAGGGCGGGATCGTGCAGGCGATGAAGCCGACCAGGAAGATCTTCAAGGCAACCGCGCCGGTGAGTTGTGCCAGAAGTCCCGCGCCGGCATTGACGCCGACGATGGCCACGAAGACGACGAGGCCGAGATCCTCCAGCACGTTCCGCGCCGCATTCGGCGTATTGCCGAAGAAGCGCAGCCGCGACACGACCGAGGACACGATCACGCCCGACAGCAGGAGGCCGCCGGCATTGCCGAGACCGATCTTGGCGCCGAATGCCGGGAATTCGATCTTGCCGATCAGGAAGCCGATGATCATGCCGACGGCGAGCGTCAGCAGATCGGTCGAGGTGTTGGACCGCGCAATGCGCCCCCACATCTCGCCGAGCTCGTTGACGGCGGACTTGAGGCCAACCACCGAGACGATGTCCATCCGCTCCAGCTTGGTCTTGAGACCGGCCGGAATCTGCACGCCGCCACGTTCGACCTTGGTGACCTGCAGCTGGCCGGCGATCGCGGTATCGCGGAAGGACTCAAAGGTGCGCCCCACCATCTCCTTGTTGGTGATGAGGATCTCCGCCTGGTCCATGGGAATGCCGAGCGTCTTGGCATCTGCGACCTCCGGGCCGATCAGGCCCATCTTCTCGGTGAGATGTTCCGTCGAGCCGCCGAGCGCAACAACGTCGCCTTTCTGCAGCACGAATTCGGGATCGGCCCCTTGCGGCACGCCGTTCCGTCCCACATTGACGATCCGGTATTCCGGATTGACCGCGCGGAATTTCGCGATGCTCATGCCGACCGTCGCCGGGTTCTCCAGCCGGTAGGCACGCAGGCCGAACTGGCGATAGCCGGTCAGGCCGCCGCCCTCGAGATCCTTGACGCCGAATTCCGTCTCATACTGCTTGGCGGCGGCCTTGGCATCGACGCCCCACCAGCGCGGCAGATATTTGCAGATCAGGATGATGCCGACGGTGCCCCAGATATAGGTGATGCCGTAGGACAGCGCGATCATGCCCGAGGCCTCCTCGGGCTTCATCCCATCAGGCAGTTTGACGACGCCGGAGGTGACGGCCTGCTCGGCCGAACCGATCGCCGCCGACATGGTCTGCGATCCCGCCAGCATGCCGCCGGCAGCACCGGGCGGCAGCGAGAACATCTTGGCGCCGATCACGACGAGCGCGAGGCCGATGACGCTCGACACCACGGCCAGCAGACAGAATTTCAGGCCGTCGCCCTTCAGGCTGTTGAGGAAGGACGGACCGACCCGCAGGCCCACGCCGTACATGAAGAGATAGTAGAACAGGCTCTTGGCAAAATTGTTCAGCTCGAGCTTCACCCCATAGGTTGAGGCCCACACCGACAGACCGGCGCCCACCACGATGGCGCCGGCGACCATGCCGAGGCCATAGCCCTTGATGCTGGCCCGCCCGATATAGACGGCGAGCCCGACGACGAAGAACAGCAGCAGATACGGATTCTGCTGCAGAAACGTGAAGAACGCCTGCATGTTCGTCCCCTCCAAGCCTTATGACGCGGCCTTCAGCTTCGGCTGAGCACCGGGCTTCGGCCGGCCGAGTTTCGCCAAGGCTTCCGTGCGCACGAGCTTCAATCCTTCCTTGGCGTCGTAGCCATGGATCTCCTTCACATCGAGCTTGCGCATGAAGTCGATGGTTTCCTGGGTGATAACCTGGCCGGGCACCATGATCGGGAAGCCCGGCGGATACGGGATCACGAAATTGGCCGAGACCAGCTCGGGCCCGGCCTTCAGCCGCCGGTCGATCTCGGCATCGTTGAGGCGGATGTGCTCGCAGCCGGCGACGTCATAGGCCGCATAGAAGCCGGTGCGGATGTCACCTTCGTTGGTCTTGCCGCCGGCGTCGCCGCGGAAGCTCGGGTGGAAGTGCGAGAAGTTCGGCAGATCGGGCACATCCTTCATCAGGCTCGTGACCCGTGCCTCGAAGGTCTTCCTGGCATTGGCGCCACCCTGGGCAAGGCCGCGGTCGATCTCGCCCGCGATCTCGGCGAGCACGCGGATCAGATGCGCGACGTCGCTGCGGGTGTTGTTGATGTTGGACTGGACCAGCACCGAATTGCGCGAGGTCTTGTTGACCTGGATGTTGTACTCGCTGGCCAGAACGCCCTTGAACTGAGTTCCATCAAACCCTGCGGTCCCGCAGACCAACGTCATGCGGGTCGGGTCGAGGCAGAACTCGTCCTCGTCCAGGCTCTTGAGGATATTCGCCCAGTTCGCGCCGGCGGCGAGAAAGTCGGTGAAGCCGGTCTGGCGGTATTGGGCGGGCACCATGGCGTCGGCACCGAGGATGCGGAAGTATTTCGAGATCAGCGGATTGTTGTTGACCGCCTGGCGGATGGCGAACGCGATCTCGATCGCATTGGCGACGAGGCCATAGCCTTCCAGCTCCATCTGCCGCCGCGAGATATCGAGGCTGGCGATCAGCTGCTGGTTCGGACTGGTCGAGGCATGGGTGAACACCGCCTCCTTGAACTGCTGCTCGACCGTGTGGAATTCGACGTCCTTGACCGAAAGCATCGAGCCCTGGCGAATCGCCGACATCGACTTGTGGGTCGAGTTGGTCTGGTAGACGCGCAGCCGGATCTGCCTGGGATCGGGGATCAGCCGGACTTTGAGCAGCGTCTCGTCGGATGGGTTCTTGCCGAGCTCGGCCTGCTGCTTCTCATAGGCCTCGACCGACTTGGGATCGCGCATCCACGCCTCGATCTCGTTGGCGGCGCCGAGGCCCGTGCGGCGGCGCAGGAACGGCGAGAAGCGCGCGAAGCCGAACCAGGCCTCGTCCCACAGGAAGGTCAGGTCGGGCTTGATGGCAAGGCATTCCTCCATCACGCGCCGGGTGTTGTAGATGTGGCCGTCGAAGGTGCAATTGGTCAGGTCGACCATTTTGACGCGGTCGAGCCGGCCGTCGGCCTTGGCGTTCAGGAGCGCCTGCTTGATCGTCTTCAGCGGCACGGCGCCATACATCGAATATTCCGTCATCGGGAAGGCTTCGACATAGAGCGGTTGCGCACCGGCCAGCACCATGCCGTAGTGATGCGACTTGTGGCAGTTGCGATCGACGATCGCGATGTCGCCGGGCGCGAGCAGCGCCTGCACCGCCATCTTGTTGGAGGTCGAGGTGCCGTTGGTGACGAAGAAGACGCGATCGGCGCCGAGCGCCCTCGCCGCCTTCTCCTGCGCCTTCTTGATGTTTCCGGTTGGCTCCAGCATGCTGTCGAGGCCGCCTGTGGTGGCGCTGCTCTCGGCCAGGAACAGGTTCGGGCCGTAGAACTCGCCCATGTCGCGGATCCAGTCGGACTTGAAGATCGACTTGCCGCGGGCGATCGGCAGTGCGTGGAAGGTGCCGATCGGACGCTGGGCGTATTTCTTGAGATTGTCGAAGAACGGCGTGTCGTAGCGGTCCTGGATGCCTTCGAGGATCGATAGATGCAGCTCCAGCAGCTCTTCGACCGAATAGAAGATGCGGCGGACGACGCTGGCCTCGGGATCGCCGGCGAGCTCCTCCACGTCGCGGTTCGAGATCATGTAAAGGTCGAGTTCGGGCCTGATGCGCTTGATGATCTGCGCGAGCCGCAGGGCGGACGCGTCGGTTTCGTCGTTGAGGCCGGCCGCGGCCATGATCGAGCGGAGCACCGGCGCATTGTGCCGCGAACGCAGCCCAAAGCCCTCGTTGATGACGACGGCGCCGATGTTCGGATTGAGCAACGTCGCACAGAAGGCATCCTCGAGGCTGCCGACGATGACGGGCTCATAGATGAAGCCGTCGACAGGCCGCCGCAGCTTGCGCCATTCCGCGGCCAGTGCCGGCCATTGGCTGGATGATATGCCAGTGACAATCAGCGTCTCGAAATAAGGCCGGCGCGCCGTATGCGCGCCGAAGCTCGGCGGCACCAGCTCGGGTGCATCGCCATTGCCGTCATCCTTTGCGCTCCAGTCGCCGGCATGCTGACGGAAGGATCGCGTCGCCAGCGCCTGGGCAATCCTCGTCGCAAGGGCGAACGATGTCGCACCGTCCCCGGCGACTGCTGCTTCGCGCAGCGCCGCCATCAATTGCAGACCGGGATAACCGTGATACTCCTCCGTGACCGAAAGCTCGGCCAGCGCCGCGTCATAGGCCGCGCGATTGCCGACGCGAGCCCAGACTTTCGCGGCCTCCACCAGGTCACGCCAGTCGTCCGCCCGCGCGCCGGGGCCGGAGAAGAACTGATCGATGCGCTTCTGTGCGAGCTTGGTGTCCTTGGACATGTCTCTCTCCCGATCGGTGCCGGCCAGTGGGCGAAGGTGATGGCGGATCGTGAGTACGGAGGCCGAGGCTCCATTGATCCAAGTCAACGGTCGCGCGTTATGGTGGACGCACGTCCCGCGGCCGATGCTCTTTGCAATGCAGCACGCCCTGTCAGGCGGAGCGTTGCACGGTTCCGGCACGATCTTCGCCAAGGACGCTGTCGAGCGAGCGCAGCCACTGGCTGCTGTCGGTCTTTTCCGCCAATCCCTCGGCGCGCAGCAGATCGCGCAGCTGCGCGTGCGCGCCGACAATGCAGAAGCTGATCCGGCGCGCGGCAAGCTCATCGCTCAGCTCATGCAGCATGCGCGCACCGGCGAGATCGATATAGGGCGATGCCGAAAGGTCGCAGGCAACCAGCCTGATGCCGGCGGAGCCCCGCAGCGCGGCCAGCGCAGCATCGAGGATTGTCTCGGCATTGATGTAGAGTAGCGAGGCTTCGGGTCGGAAGGCGATGACGCCGACCAGCGGCTCGACGTCCTCATGCCTGGCGCTGTCGGAATAGCGGCCGCTGCCCGGCAGCCGGCCGAGAAACGCCACGTTCGGCCGCGAGGCCCGCGCCAGGAGCAGGAAGATCGAGGCAATCGCCGCCAGCAGCACGCCCTGGAGAATGCCGAGCAGCAGCACCGCGACCAGCGCGATGGACGCGGCCAGGAAGTCGATCCGGCTGACTTGCCACATTCGCTTCAGCGCGGCGATATCGACGAGCTTGTAGACCGCGGCAAAGACGATGGCTGCGAGCACCGCCTTGGGCAAATTGGTCAATAGTCCTGTAAAGAAGAGTAGGCAGAGCCCAAGGGTCACCGAGCAGATCACCAGCGCCAGCGGTGTTCGCGCGCCGGCGCTGTCGTTGACGGCGGATTGCGACAGGCCGCCGGCGACGGGATAGCCGTGGCCGAAGGCCGCAGCCAGGTTCGCGGCACCCAGCCCCAGGAATTCCTGGCGCACGTCGAGCGCATAGCCGTGCTTGGCGGCAAAGCTGCGCGCGGCGGAGACGCCTTCGATGTAGGCCAGCAGCACGCAGCCGGCTGCAAGCGGAAACAGATCGTCGAACTCCAGCAGGCCGAACGTGGGCATCGCCACCGCCGGCAGCCCCTCCGGTATCTTCCCGGTAACGGGCACACCCATCGCCGCAAAGCCGAGCATCGTCGCGACCAGGATCGCCAGCGCCACGATGGTGATGCCGACCGGCTTGCCCGGCAGCCGCCGTTCCCCGAGCAGCAGGAGCAGCAGCGCGACCGCGCCGATCGTCAGCACCAGCGGATGGATCTGGCCGAGCTGCCCGATCAGCTTGATGGCCCGGTCGAAGAAATTGTGACCGCCGCCCGCGACGCCGAGCAGGCTCGGCAGCTGGCTCATGATGATGGTGAGCCCTGCTCCGGCCTTGAAGCCGACCAGGATGCTGTCGCTGACGAGGCGAACCAGCACGCTGAGCTTGAACAGCCAAGCGATGAAGCACAGCACCGCGACGGCGAACGCGGCAAGGCTCGCGATCTGCGCATAGCGCACGGCGTCACCGCCGGCCAGCGCGCCGACGGTGCCGGCGATCATCAGCGAGATCGCCGAGGTCGGGCCGATCGCAAGCTGCCTGGACGAGCCGAGCAAGGCATAGCCGAGGCCGCCGAGCATGTAGCCGTAGACGCCGACCTGCGGCGGCAGGCCGGCGAGCGCCGCATAGGCCAGCGAGACCGGGATCGCGTAAGCGGCGAGCGTGATGCCCGCGACGGCGTCGGAGGGCAGCCATTCGCTCCGGTAGGCAGCAAGCCAGCCGGCGGGCGGAAAGAACCGCATCCAGCTTGCGTCAGGCGGCGCGTTCATCTGATCACCTCACGTGGTGTCGCTTCGCAGCGCAAGAGGACTATCAGCAGCGCAACCACGGGAATGCCGAGCGCGAGGTCGGGAAAGACCTTGGTGGCGAAGGCGCCGGCAGCCGCGCCGCAGCCGAACACCGCGCACAACGCAAAGAAGATGACCGATTTGCGCAGTGTCCCGAGCGGCGCGCCTCCGTAGACGACCGCAAAAATGGTTTCGACCGACTGACGCATGTTGCCGGTGATCATCACCGTGCTGCACACGGAGCCCTCGACCTTGACGAACATTGCCGCCTGCATCGCCGCGACCAGGGAAATGCCGAGCGTGCCGGCTAGATCCGGGAGCCGGTTGTGCAGGATGCCGACCGTGATCAAGAACACGATCTCGACGAGGATACTGAGTGCGCCGGCCCGGTCGCCGGCCACGCGGCGCAGCCAGGCCGCGATCACGATGCCGACGGTGAAGGCCAGGATCGGCGGCACGAAGTGCAATGCCTGCATCCAATCGCCGGCCATCGCGTAGACCCAGAGGAAGATCACATTGGCAGTCTGGGCGTTGGCCATCACGCCGTGGATGATCCAGGTATAGGCGTCGATATATCCGCCGGCGAAAGCGAGCAGCATCACGATTTCGACCGTCTCATCGCGGCGGATCGCGCCGGCTGCGACGTCCAGAGTACTCATGTCGGCGATAGCGGCTGTCGCGAACTCTTCATTAGATCATTGGCCGCGGCTTCCCCTCGGCAAGGCTTGATCTGGATCAAGCAATGTTCTGACGCGCCCAATCAAATCCGCCGCAATACGCCGGGGGAAATGTGACCATGGATACCGTCAGGTGGATCATCACCACCGCACCGGAAATCTTCCTGCTGCTGGCGATGGCGATCGGCACCCTCCTCGGCCGCATCAGGATCCGCGGCTTCTCGATCGGGACCACGGCCTGCATCCTGATCGTCGCGGTGCTGATCGGACAACTCGGGCACTTCACCTTCCCGCCGATCCTCAGGGCGATCCTGTTCAGCCTGTTCGTCTTCACCATCGGCTATCGCTCGGGGCCGGAATTCTTCGCCTCCTTGAGCGTTCGAACCCTGGCGCAGGTCGTGCTGGCGCTGGTGATCGGAGCCACCGGGCTCGTCCTGGTGCTCGCCTTCGCCTATGCCTTCAAGCTCGATGCAGGCACCGCGGCGGGGCTGACGGCCGGTGCGCTGACCCAATCCTCCGTGATCGGCACGGCCTCGGGTGCGCTGGCGCAGCTCGGCCTGCCAAGTGACGTGCTGAAGCAGCAGGAAGCCAACATCGCGGCGGGTTATGCCGTGACGTACGTGCTCGGCTACATCCTCACGCTCCTGTTCGTGCCGTTCGTCGCGCCGCGGCTGATGCGCATCGATCTGAAGGCGGAGGCAAAGAAGCTCGAGGCCGAACTCGCGGGTGGTGCGCCGCCGAAGACGGAAAACCTGTCCTATCGCAAATTCCAGGCCCGGGCCTATCGCGTGTCCGCCGGCGCAGGCCGCACCGTCGCGGCGATCGAGGCCGAGATCGGCAGCCGCACAGTGGTGGAACGGATCGTTCGCGGCGGAACCGACGTCAAGCTGCAGCATGACCTCGTGCTCGAGGCCGGCGACGACATCGTCATTGCCGGCCCGACCGCGGCGATCGTTTCAGCCAAGCCCATCCTCGGGGCCGAGATCGATGCGGGAGAACTGCTGCGCAGCCTGCCCGGCAATGTGATCGAGGTGCTGGTCGAGAACCGCGACCTGCACGGCCGCTCGCTCCGCGAGATCGTCGAGCGGCTGGGTGACAATGCGCGTGGTGTCTTCCTGCGTGCGCTCACACGCATGGGCCGGGAGGTGCCGCTCGGTCCCGACACGCGGGTCTATATCGGTGACGTCATGACCCTGGTCGGCAGCACCGGCAATATCGCGCGGGCCACGGCGCAAGTGGGACATGCCCTCAATACGAGCGACCGGACCGACATCGCCTTCCTTGCGGTCGGTATCGCCGCCGGTCTGCTGGCCGGTCTTGCCAGCTTCAAGGTCGGCACTGTCGCGCTGACGCTCGGAGGCGGTGGTGGCGCGCTGATCGCAGGGCTCGTCTGCGGCTGGCTGCGGACGCGCAAGCCCGGTATCGGTGCGATGCCGCCGGCCGCACAGCAAACGCTCAGCGATCTCGGGCTCGGCGGGTTCATCGCGGCCGTCGGACTCGGCAACGGGCTTGCCGCCTGGTCGGCAATCCAGACGCAGGGTCTCCTGCTGGTCGGCATGGGCATCGTCGTCACGCTGGTTCCGATGACGGTCGGAACGCTCGTTGCCTATTATTTGCTGCGCATGAACCCGGTCGTGACCTGCGGTGCGCTCGCCGGCGCCATGACGGTCGATGCCGCCGTCACCGGTGCCTGCGACGTTGCCGAGAGCCAGACCCCGGTGCTCGGCGTCGCCGTCCCCTACGCGGTCGGCAATGTCGTCCTCACCGTGCTCGGTCCGATCGTGGTGGCCGCGACGTTCACGGGTTGAGGAGGCCAGGATGTGCTTTGATCTCCCCGCAATCCGTCGCCTCCTTGCAACCGTCCTGCTCCTTCTCGCCGGGCTCATGGCGCCGGCCCGCGCCGAGGACGAAGTTCGCATCCAGGAAGAGATCTGGGCGCTGTCGCTGCCACTGCCGATGTTCGCCTATCTGGTGCGCCCCGTCGGCGACGGACCCTTCCCGCTGGTGATCATGAACCACGGCGTCTCGCTCAACCCCAGGGACCGGAGCTTCTTTCCACTGGTGGAATTCCGTGACGCCGCAAAATGGTTCGCCAGGCGCGGCTATCTTGTGGTGGCGCCCGTCGGCACCGGTTATGGCGCAGCCGCCATCGATATTTCCGAGCGTGCGCTCTACGGACCGTTCTTCTCCAAGGTCGGCAAATGCACCAATCCGAACTTCCGCGATGCCGGCCTTGCGGTCGCACAGGTCGATCTCTGGATCATCGACCACCTGGCGGCCCAGAAGCGCATCATCCCCAAGGATGTGATCGTGGTCGGGCAGTCCGCCGGCGGCTGGGCTTCCATCGCCCTGTCGAGCGTCAACCCGCCGCAGGTGAAGGCCATCATCACCTTCGCTGCCGGCCGTGGCGGCCGGGTCGGCGGCAAGCCCAACAACAATTGCGCGCCCGACAGGCTGGTCGAGGCCACCGCGGATTTCGGCCGCACCTCGCGGGTGCCGATGCTGTGGATCTACATCGAGAACGACACGTTCTTCGGGCCCGATCTCTCGAAGCGCATGCATGCGGCGTTCACCGCCGCCGGCGGCCGCGCCGAGTATCACCTGATGCCGCCGTTCGGCGATGAGGGGCATTTCTTCATCGGCTCGCCCGATGCGATCCCGCTCTGGTCACCGTTAGTGGCAAAATTTCTCGAGGCACAGAAATAGACCTGCCCTGGAGGCGCAACCATGTCAGCTATCCATAAACGGCTCTGTGGCCTGCTGATCGTCGCGGTCTTGGGCGCCGCGACATATCCTGCCATCGCCGCGCCAAAAGCCGCGCGCGCAGACAAGCCTGCCGAGGTGGCAACGCGCGGTCAGCGCGAAGTCAAGGACGTCAGCTACGGTGACTGGCAGAAGTTCTGCTTCAAAGCCGGCGGCGCGCCGATGCTGTGCCGGACGACCATCAGCGGGACATTCCCGACCGGCCAGGTAGCTGTGCGCGTCGACCTGATCGAACGCGAGGGCACGCCGACGGCCCGGCTGCAGCTCTTCGTGCCGGTCGGCATGTACCTGCAGCAACCGGTCAAGCTGTCGATCGATCGGGGCAGCGCCTTCAGTGTTCCCTATAGCTGGTGTCTGACCAATACCTGCATCGCCGCTGACGTCGCGCCTGCCGGCATCATCAAGGAGATGGAGTCCGGGAAGGCGCTGACGCTCGAGGTTGTCGATTCGAATCTGCTGGCGCTGACGACCCAGGTGCCGCTGGCGCAGTTCGGCACGGTCCACAAGGGTGCGCCCACGAAAATGCTCGAGCAGTATGTCGAGGAGTGATCGGCGTTTCGCGTTTCGGTGCTATGCGGCAGCGGCACGCGTGACGGAATCGATCAGGGATTGCGCCGTGAACGGCTTTGTCAGATAGGCGACGCAGCCCGACGCAACCGCGGCACTACGGTTCACCGGGCTGTCGTTGCCGGTAATGTAGATCACTGGGGCCGTAACCCCCTCCGCCGCGAGCTTGCGGCGCAACTCGACACCCGACTTGCCGTCGAGATTGATGTCGAGGACGATGCAGATCGCCTTGTCGAAATCGTCGTGATCAAGCAAGGCCGCCGCGGAATCGAACAGCGTGACGGCGAATCCATGCGCGCGCAGCAGCCTGTTCATGCTGACTCGCATGGAGGGATCGTCGTCGACGATGAAGACTGATTCGCGCATCGGCAGGAAAGCGACCTTTCGGACTAGGCACGATGCTGACGCGGCGGCTGCAATCATCACGTGCCACACGCGCATGGCAGCACCACGTCAACGCGCTTCATATTGTCCTTTGGGGCAGTGACACGGCAGGAACTGGATGCGAAGCGACGGAATAGCTAACCGCCATTCGAATCCAGCATTCCAAGCCGCTCCGCGATAGAAACGAGCTCGGCAAGCGAATGAACCTGCATCTTCTCCATCACCTGATGGCGATGCGCTTTCACGGTACGCTCGGTCGTCCCGAGCTCGTAGGCGATTTGCTTGTTGATCCTGCCGCGGACGATCAGATCGAACACCTGCCGTTCGCGCTGCGTCAGCGTCGCAAGGTGCGCGCGAAAGGCTTCGAGCCTGCCACGATGGCTGCGCGCGGCATCCTGCCTTGCCAGTGCACGCGCGATCGCGTCGAGCAACAGCTCTGACGACACAGGTTTGGTCAGGAAGTCTTCCGCTCCCGCCTTGATGGCCTGCACGGTCGTCGGCGTGTCGGCATGCCCCGTCAGGAATATGATCGGCAACGTCGAGCCCGAGGCGATCAGGCGGTTCTGCAGTTCAGGGCCGCTCAAGCCCGGTATACGCACGTCGAGCAGGATGCATCCCGGCTGCTCGTCGTCTAGCGCTGCGTTCAGGAAGTCCTGCGCCGATGCGTAAGTGACGACGTCATAACCTGCAAGCTTCAGCCGGCGCTCGATCGCCGTCCGGAACGATGCGTCGTCATCGACAACATGGACAAGACCGGGCACCATTTACCTCGCGTAAAATTCAATAAAGCAATCTTTAACCGTGGCCGCGTGGTTGCCAACGGTTCAAAAACCGAAACATATGCTTCGCAACAAAATACTTTCCGGTCTCCATCGAGGTCTTCTCAGTCCGCGCAGCGAACGCCCCCCGCTGTCCCTTGGGACATTGACCCTTGGGACAATGGATTGAAATACCTCGTTAGTCGTAAATCAACCTCGGCGGGAGTGCGATTGCGCGGCGAATTTCCGCTGCGAGAGATTTTGTCTCAAAGGCCAATTCGACGGTAAGCTGAGGAGCTGGCCCATGTTCGTTCGCGTCACGACGGATTCCGCGCTGCGTCCCAACTCTCTTCGCGACCTCGGCTTGACGAGCGATTCAAATGCGCTCGTCAGTTTAATCGAGTTTTCCTACAAGAAGGGCGCCGAGATCTACGGCGAGAAAGAACCCGCCGAATATGTCTACCAGGTCAAGTCTGGCGCGGTGCGGAGCTACAAGCTGTTGTCCGACGGCCGCAGGCAGATCGGCGCGTTTCACCTGACCAGCGACATTTTCGGTCTGGAGAACGGGAACGAGCATCGTTTCACGACCGAGGCGATCGTCGACACCACGGTTCGCCTCGTGCGGCGGCAAAGCCTCGAGATCGTGGCCGAGAGCGATGCCATGGTTGCCAGAAACCTGCTCAGCATGACCACGAACAATCTGCAGCATGCGGAAGATCACATGCTGCTGCTCGGCCGCAAGACCTCGCTGGAACGGGTCGCGGCTTTCCTGCTGGAAATGGACAAGAGGCTGACCGCTGCGGGTGTCCTGGCGCTGCCGATGTCGCGGCGCGATATCGCCGACTATCTCGGCCTGACGCTGGAAACCGTCTCTCGCGCCCTCTCGCGACTGCACGAGCTCGGCATCCTCGGATTCATCGGCAACACGCAGCGCCAGATCGTGCTCCTGGACCGAGAGCAGCTCGCGAGCCTCGATCTTCAGCCCTGAGCGGCGCCAGGTCCTATCGAACCGCGTGCGAGGCCCCCTCCAGGATGGACCGCGCGACCTCCGAAGTGCCCGTGATGATGATCTGCACGCCGATGCAGAGCAGCAGGAACGCCGACAGCTTCGTGACGACGCTCGTTCCCTCCTGCCCGAACAGGCGCGCCATGGCGCTGGATTTCCGGTAGGCGTGGTAAATCGTGACGGTCACGGCCAGCGCGACGACCAGCGACACGATCGACGATGCGAACATGCCATCCAGACTGTCCGATCGGCTGATGCCGATCGCGATGGCGGTCGCGATCGTCCCCGGCCCCGTCGTGAGCGGGATGGTCAGCGGAAAGAAGGCCATGCGCTGGATTGTCGCAACATCGGCCGACGCGGCCGCGTGCGCGCTGGCGGAGGTCGGCGTCGCATGCAGCATGGACCAGCCCGCCGCCGCCACCACGAGCCCGCCGGCGATTCGCAGCGCGGGAATCGTGACCCCGAAGATATTCAGGATCTGGCTTCCGAGGAACAGCGACACCAGCAGGACCGCGAACGCATAGGCTGCGACGCGCAGCGCGACACGGGCACGCTCAGCCTCAGACAGGCTGATTGTCCTGTCCAGGAAGATGAAGGCGAGTCCGTACGGGTTGATGATCGCAAACAGCGCGCCGAAGCCGAACAGGAAATCGGCAACCCATCTTGACGCGGTCAATTCAAGCATTGTCTTGACTCGGGAGCCGTTTGATCGCCTCGAGATGCTCGATCGTCTTGCGCAGGACCTCGAACAGGATGGCCGCCGACCAGCCGAACAGCAGGATGCCGTTCATCGCCGTCAACGGCCCGATCAGGCGCCATTGGGGCACCGGCGTGATGTCGCCATAGCCGAGCGTGGTGTAGTTCACGAAGGCGAAATACAGCAGGTCGCTCCCCGGCTGCGCCGCCTGGACGAGCCAATACGTGCAGACCCAGACCAGGACCTCCACGGTGTGCGCGACGCTCAACGCTGCGGCCGTTGCGACCATCACGCCCATCAAATGCAGCCGCGGACTATCGGTCTGCCTCAAGCCGGCCGCTCGCGCGATCGATACGGCAATGACCGTTGCCAGCGCGTGCATCCCGATATTGATCGCGCTGACCAGCGCGCCGACAAGGACCTGGAGCAGCATCAGGACCGACCTTCTTGCCTTTCGGGCCAATCTCGGTGCGACGGAAGCCGCTCAACAGCAGCGCCGGAGGTCGCCTGCGAGCGTGAAGTCATCGTTGGACGGCAGTGGAAATTTCGGCCTGATCCTGCGCCTGCAGCGCTGCGGAACGGTCGATCTGGATCCAGGCCGCCGCGAGTTCCCAGGCGACCGCCAGGATGATCGGGCCGATGAAGAGGCCGATGATGCCGTGCGCCAATGTGCCGCCGATGACCCCGATCAGGATGACGAGCGTCGGCGTGCTCAGGCCGCGGCCCATGACCAATGGCTTGAGGATATTGTCGAGCAGTCCGACGACGACGAGGAAGATCGTCAGAGGCACCGCCGTGGTCACCTCCTTGTCCATCCAGATCCAGATCACCACGGGCACGAGGACGATCGCAGCACCGATCTGCACGATCGACAGCAGCAGAACGAGGATGGCGAGCAAGCCGGCGCTCGGAATGCCCGCAAGCTTGAGGCCGATGCCGGCGAGCAGCGCCTGGATGATCGCAACGCCGATCACGCCTTGCGACACCGCCCGGATCGTAGCGCCCGCCAGCTCGAGAAAATGCTCGCTCTGCTCCGGCACGATGCGGAACAGGAAACCGCGGACCGCGCCAACGAGCTGCGGTCCGTACGGGAACAGGAAGCCGGCGACAAGCACCGACAGCAGGAACTGCAACGTGCCGACACCGGCGCTGCCGGCGAACGACAGCATCACCCCGGCCAGCGGTTTCAGATATGGCGCCACCTCGCGCAGAACGGCACGAATGTTGGTATAGGCCAGCGTCCAGAAATCGAACAGCTGCTGGCCGATCAGGGGCCAGTCCTTGAGCCATTCCGGTGCCGCCTGGAGCACGACATCGCCGCTGCCGATCTGGCTCGCGAGATCCTTGATGCCTTCGGCCGCGCTCAGCCCGAGCCATGCCGCCGGACCGATAACGATGCCAAGCATCATCAGCGTGAGGATGATCGCCGCCGTCCGGGGACGACCGCCGAGGCGTTTGGCGAGCCAGCTGAAGGCGGGATAGAACGCGACCGCTAGCACCGCGCTCCAGGTCAGGATCGGCACGAAGGGGCGGATGATCAGAAACGTCCATGCGATCAGGAGCGCCAGCAATCCGAGGCGGATCACGAGCTGGACGATCTGCTCCGCGGAGAGAAGCTTGCGAAGTGGGGTCAAGACGACGCTGTCCTTCCGGGAGTGCGGATACCCGATGGACGTAGCGGCCTCCGCCGCCCGACATTCTTGATCCAGATCAAGCGGCCGCGACGACCAGTCCCTGCTCGCCGCTCTCACGCGGCATGCACGCGAAGAATGCCGTTCAGGACATGCGCGCGGACGATCGAATCCGGCAAGCCCGCATTCGGCAACCCGTTGTAATGGCTATAGTAATTTCGGCGCTGCCCGGATGGCGCAATCCACAGGGGGAAGCTGATCGGCACTTGCTGGCGGGAACGGATTCCCCTGCCTCCGGATTGACCGGGATGGATAGGTTCTTCCTTGCGACGATGGTTTCGGCCGTGCTGCTGCTGATCGTGGCTGCCGACCTCCTGGTCAACGGCGTCGGCCTGCAGCCGCCGCCGACGCAACTGGCCAACGTGGTGCCGGTGCCGCCGCGCCTGTTCAGATAGTGCGACGCCGCGTCTTGCGGCCGAATGACCGATTTCGATGGTTCCGACGGAACATTTCGGCCCGATTCCGACTTCTGCTCACCGCGCCAGCCACAACGGCCAGCGCGATCCGGACAGGCTCAGCTCCGCTGTGGTAGGGGGAGCTGAGCCACCGTCCGAAAACTAACCCCCGCTCCGATAGACCTGGATATCGAGATCCCGGATCTTCTTCCGCAGCGTGTTGCGGTTGAGGCCGAGCAGATCGGCGGCGCGGATCTGGTTGCCGCGGGTGGCGGCGAGCGCTGCCGTGAGCAGCGGAACCTCGATCTCCTTGAGGATGCGGTGGTAGAGGCCCGGCGGCGGCATGCCGTTCGGAAAACCCTGGAAGTGCGAGGACAGATAGGCCTCGACCGCGCCGCCGAGATTGTCGACACCCTGCTGGACCGCGGCGCCCGGACTGACCGAGGGCGGCGCCAGTTCGCCGTCGATGACGGAGGACGTGATCACGTCCTGCGGATAGAGCGCGGCAAGGCGCCGGGCGAGGTTCTCGAGCTCGCGCACGTTGCCGGGCCAGCGGTGCTGCTTGAGCCGCTCCAGCGCCAGGGCGTCGAGCTTCTTCGGCGGCAGACCGTCCTTCTCGGCCAGCGAGAAGAAGTGCCGCACGAGATCGGGCAGATCCTCGATGCGCTCGCGCAAGGGGGGCAGGCGCAGCGGCACGACGTTGAGGCGGAAGAACAGGTCCTCGCGGAACAGGCCCTGCTGGATCAGGACGCGGAGATCCTTGTTCGAGGCCGCGACGATGCGCACGTCGGTCTTGATCGGGGTGCGGCCGCCGACGGTGGTGTATTCGCCCTGCTGCAGGACGCGCAGCAATCGGGTCTGCGCCTCCATCGGCATGTCGCCGATCTCGTCGAGGAACAGCGTGCCGCCCTCGGCCTGCTCGAACCGGCCGGAGGCGCGGGTGTTGGCGCCGGTGAAGGCGCCGCGTTCATGGCCGAACAGCTCGGACTCGATCAGGTCGCGCGGGATCGCCGCCATGTTGACGGCGACGAACGGGCCGTTGCGGCGCTTGCCGTAATCGTGCAGCGCGCGCGCCACCAGCTCCTTGCCGGTGCCGGACTCGCCCGTGATCATCACGGTGAGGTCGGTCTGCATCAGACGCGCCAGCACGCGGTAGATTTCCTGCATCGCCGGCGAGCGGCCGACCAGCGGGATCGCCTCCATCTCGGCGTCCTCGTCCGGCGTCGAGACCCGCTCCTTCGGCTCGGCCAGCGCGCGGCCGACGATGGCGATCAGCTCCTTCAGGTCGAAGGGCTTTGGCAGATATTCATACGCCCCGCGCTCGGAGGCGCGGATCGCCGTCATGAAGGTGTTTTGCGCGCTCATGACGATGACGGGCAAATTCGGCCGCATCTTCTTGATCCGCGGCAACAGGTCGAAGGCGTTTTCGTCTGGCATCACCACGTCGGTGATGACGAGATCGCCCTCCCCCTGGCTGACCCAGCGCCACAGCGTTGCGGCGTTGCCGGTGAGCCTGACTTCATAGCCGGCGCGGGAAAGTGCCTGATTGAGAACCGTGCGGATGGCGGTGTCGTCATCAGCGACGAGAATGCTACCTGCGGGCATCGTTAATCCTCATTTTGCCCCCTGTGACGCAGACGACGACTTCCCGGCAGAGCCGTCGCGACTGCTTTGATCGGCATGTTTCACCGATGTGGAATACATCGGCATCAGCACGCGGAAGGTGGTTTTGCGCGGCTGAGATTCGCATTCGATGATGCCCCCGTGATCGCCGACGATTTTTGCGACCAGCGCCAAACCGAGACCAGAGCCGGTCTGCTTGGTGGTCACGAAGGGATCGAACAGGTTGGGCAGAAGATCATCGGGCACGCCAGGTCCATTGTCCCTCACGCAGAATTCGAGCGGCAGGGATACCCGGGATTTTTGACCGGGGACTGACAGGCGCACGCCGGGGCGGAACGCGGTGGTGAGCTGGATCTCGGCGTCGGGCACGTCGATCAAGGCTTCGGCGGCATTCTTCACGAGATTGAGGAACACCTGGATCAGCTGATCCTGGTTCGCCAGCACCGGCGGCAGCGAGGGATCGTAATCCTCGATGAAACGGATGTTGCGGGCAAAGCCCGACTGCGCCAGCCGCTTCACGTGATCGAGCACCGAATGGATGTTGACGGGGCCGCGCACCACGGGGCGCTCGTCGCCGAACACCTCCATGCGGTCGACCAGCGTCACGATGCGGTCGGCCTCGTCGCAGATCAGCCGCGTCAGCATGCGGTCCTCGGACGAGGCCTGCTGCTCCAGCAGCTGCGCCGCGCCGCGAATGCCCGAAAGCGGATTCTTGATCTCATGCGCGAGCATTGCTGCTAGCGCTATCACCGAGCGCGCCGCGCTGCGATGGGTGAGCTGCCGATCCATCTTGTCGGCGATGGTGCGCTCCTGGAGCATCACCACGATGTAGCCGGGCCGCTCGGTGAGCGGCGCCACGTGCAGGTCGACCTGGCGGTCGCCGCCCATGCGCGGCGTGCCGAGATCGACCTTGTATTCATTGACCGGCGAGTTCGAGGAGCGCACCTGGTCGATCAGCGCCAGCAAGGGGCTGCCGAAAGGCACCAGCTCTTTCAACGACTGCCGCTTCAGGAACTGCGTTGAGATCTCGAAAAAGGCTTCGGTTGCGATGTTGGCGCCGACGATCTTGCCGTCCGGCCCGATCATCAGCACGGGATTGGGAAGCGCATCCAGGATCGCGTCGCTGTCGGACGGAAGCGGCCGACGATGTTCAGCGGCTGAGCTCATGCAGCAGCGCTCCATGCGAAGTCGTCGAAGGCATCTTGCAGTGAACCGTGAACGAGGCGCGGATCCTCGGAGGTGAGGATCTTCTGGCGCCAGGATTTCAGCTTCTCGGCCGGCGCGCGGCTCACATCGGCCGCGACGTCGAGCGCCCAGCCGAGATGCTTGCGCGCATGCCTGAGACCGACGCGCAGACCATAGAGCGCGCAGACGCCCTCATAGAGGGTGCGGACATAATGCAGCTGCGTCTGAAGCGACGGCGTGGCTTCCACTGCCCCGCCCTTCAGGCGCCGGCCGATCTGGCCCGGCAGCCAGGGCTGGCCCTGCGCGCCGCGGCCGATCATCACGGCATCGGCGCCGGAGGCCTCGAGCGCGGCAAGCGCCTTCTCGTACGAGGTGATGTCGCCATTGACGATGAGCGGGAGAGAGATCGCCTCGCGCACGGCGCGGATCGCATCCCAATCGGCCTCGCCTTTGTAGAACTGGCAGCGGGTACGGCCATGAACGGTGACGAGCTTGATGCCGGCGGCTTCGGCGCGCCGCGCCAGTTCCGGCGCGTTGCGGCTGTGGTCGTCCCAGCCGAGCCGCATCTTCAGCGTCACCGGAACCTTTACCGCGGCGATCGTCGCATCGATCAGGCTGACGGCGTGGTCGAGATCGCGCATCAGGGCCGAGCCGGACTGGCCACCGGTGACATGGCGGGCCGGACAGCCCATGTTGATATCGATGATGTCGGCGCCCTCGGCTTCCGCGATGCGGGCGCCTTCGGCCATCCAGTGCGTCTCGCAGCCGGCAAGCTGGACCACGTGCGGGCCGATTCCCGTCGCTTCGCAGCGCAACCGCGACATCCGGTGGCCGTTGGCAAGCTCATCGCTCGCAGTCATCTCGGACACGACCAAGCCGGCCCCGAGCTCGGCCACCAACCGCCGAACGGGCGAGTCAGTCACCCCCGACATCGGCGCCAGGAAGACCGGGGTGGCGACTTCAATATCGCCTATTTTCAACGGCTTAGAGCCGGATACTGCCGGGCCTGTCACAGGGGTCTCGTCAACTCAGCAGCGCCTCATCGCGCTGGCCATGACCTATCTTGCGCACAATTCTTGTGCAGTCAAGCGTCATGCCTACAGTTTAGACAGTTCTGCAGATCTTTCAAGTGCAGTGCAGCAAAATGCTGTTTCCCACAATCCGGGGAAACCCCCTTTTTTTGCGGGCCTGCCGTGCTAGAGGCATGCCGGCACATCACCCCCTGCTCTTTCATTAGCAACTGAGTATTTGAGTCCTATGGCGAAATCACAACGTACCGCTGTCGTCCTCGTGGCGGCCGGACGCGGCCTGCGCGCCGGCGCCGGCGCGCCGAAGCAATATCGCGAGATCGGCGGCGTGCCTGTGATCTATCGCGCCATGGAAGCCTTCAGCCGCCACGCCGATGTATTTGCGGTGCAGCCGGTGGTGAACCCCGACGACAGCGCCATGTTCACGGCAGCGGTCGCAGGATTGAAGCACGAGGCGCCGACCAATGGCGGCGCCACCCGTCAGGCTTCGGTGCTTGCTGGCCTCGAAGCGCTGGCCAAGCACAAGCCGGACATCGTCCTGATCCACGACGCCGCGCGGCCCTTCGTCTCGGAAGGCGTGATCTCGCGCGCGATCGAGGCGGCGAGCCGCACCGGCGCTGCGATCCCGACCGTTGCCGTCACCGACACCATCAAGGTCACCGGCGCGAGCGGCAATGTCGAGGACACGCCGGACCGGTCGCGCCTGCGGATCGCGCAGACGCCGCAATCCTTTCGTTTCGACGTCATCCTCGAGGCGCATCGTCGCGCCGCGAAGGACGGGCGCTCCGATTTCACCGACGATGCCGCGATTGCCGAATGGGCGGGATTGACGGTTGCAACCTTTGAAGGCGATGTTGCCAATATGAAGCTCACCACCCCCGAGGATTTCGTGCGCGAGGAAGCGCGCCTGGCTGCCCAGCTCGGCGACATCAGGACCGGCACCGGCTACGACGTGCACGCCTTCGGCGAAGGCGACCATGTCATGATCTGCGGCGTGCGCGTGCCGCACAGCAAGGGTTTCCTGGCGCATTCCGACGGCGATGTCGGCCTGCATGCGCTGGTCGACGCCATCCTCGGCGCGCTCGCCGACGGCGACATCGGCTCGCACTTCCCGCCGAGCGACGCCAAGTGGAAGGGCGCCTCCTCCGACCAGTTCCTGAAATACGCCATCGAGCGGGTCGCCCAGCGCGGCGGCCGCGTCGCCAATCTCGAGGTGACGCTGATCTGCGAGCGGCCGAAGATCGGCCCCTTGCGCGACACCATGCGCGCGCGCATCGCCGAGATCTCCGGCGTCGACATCTCGCGCGTCGCGGTGAAGGCGACCACCAGCGAGCGGCTCGGCTTTACCGGCCGCGAGGAAGGCATCGCGGCCACCGCGAGCGCCACTATCCGTCTTCCCTGGAGCGTATAAGGCCATGGGCGGCAGCGACGCACGCGCCCTCTCCCGCTCGCTGCTGGATTTGTGCCGGATGCGCAAGCTGACGATCGCGACCGCGGAGTCCTGCACCGGCGGCCTGGTTGCCGGCGCGCTGACCGACATCCCCGGTTCCTCCGACGTCATCGACCGCGGCTTCGTCACCTATTCCAATGAGGCCAAGCGCGCGATGCTTGGCGTCGAAGCGGGTACGCTGACGAATTTCGGCGCCGTCAGCAAGGAAACCGCAACCGCGATGGCGATCGGCGCGCTGGAGCGTGCCGATGTCGATCTCGCCGTCGCCATCACCGGCATCGCCGGCCCCGGCGGCGCCACGCCCGGCAAGCCGGTCGGTCTCGTGCACTTTGCCGCCGCCGCGCGCGACGGCCGCATCATCCACCGCGAGCACCGTTTTGGCGCCATCGGCCGCAGCGCCGTGCGCGCCCGCTCGGTGGTCGAGGCGCTGCGCATGCTGATGGACCTCGCCCGCGGCCCGCAAGTCGCCGCCAAGCCGCAGCGCACCGCCACAAGCCGCCTGCGCCCGCGCGTGACCCGCTCGCCGCGCCGGCATGCGGTGAAGCGCCGGCCGCCGCGCTCTCCCAGGGGCTGAAGCCCCATAGCCCGGGTGAGCGCAGCGATACCCGGTACATTCGCAGAGAAGTCCCGCATATCGCTACGCTCATGCGGGCTACGGCCGCGCCGGATCCTGATGGACCGCTTCACGCCGCCGCAAGCAACGCGCTCGCATGGTCGAGCACGCACTGCTTGACCGCATCGGCTTGGGACGGCTTCGCCTTCGCGCTGACCGTCAGTTCCAGGATCGGTGCCGCGGGATTGGCGACATCGAGAACCTTGGTGACGGAGACGGCAGGTTGGGCCTGATCGTCGATGCGGGAGTCGCGACGCAATTCCTTCAGGATGCGATCGGCCAGCGTATTGGCCGCGCCGGCCGGGACCGGAAACGCCACCTTGACCTCGCCCGTGCCGGGATAGACGCTGTGGTTGACGATCGCTGCGCCCCACACCTGTCCGTTCGGCAGCAGGATCTGCGTGTTGTCGGGCGCGACCAGCTCGGTCATGAACAGCGACAGCGACCTCACCTTGCCCGCCTTGCCGGCGACTTCGACGTCGTCGCCGATGTGAAACGGCCGGAACAGCAGCAGCATCACGCCGGCGGCGAGATTGGACAGCGTGCCCTGAAGCGCGAGGCCGATCGCGAGTGACGTCGCGCCCAGCACGGCGACGAGGCTCGCGGTCTGGATGCCGAACAGCTGCAGCACGGCGATGCCGACCACCGCGAGCACGCCATAGCGCGCAAGGCTGCCGACGAACAACGTCACCAGCGGATCGACGCGGTGCGTAACGCTCAGCAAGCGCGTGACGCAACGCTGCATCGCGCCGGACAGATACCAGCCGATGGCGAGGAGCAGGATCGCGTAGATCGCATTCAGCCCGTACAGGACGAGCGACGCTTTCAGCGTGTCGAAATTGACGGTCATGGCGGCTCCAACCGGGACGATCGGTTGAGAACTCGCTGTCGCGGAAAATGATCCCTTCCGGGGCTTGCCGATCCTCAAGCGCCTGCCGCTGGACTGCATAGGTGGGAGCAGCGTGAAACCCGGGCACTTGGCCCGGCGGGAATACCGCGTTCGGCCCCGGCGGCCCGTCATTGCGCCGTTCGCTCGATCCGACAGATGACGGGAAGCTTTTGCTCGATTGCCTTCGCGAGCACCGTTCCCGTGGTCCGTCCGAGCTCTTTCGCGATCGTCGTGATCGGCTTGGTGCCTGCGAGCTTCCTGAGCCGGTTCAGGTCGTCCTCGCTCCACGATTGCTTCCAGCGCGCCATGTCTCCAGTCCCACTCCAACAAGCCCCAGCGCCCGACTCAGACTTTAGTTGAATTCCCCATGAAATACAGCCCTTGCAGGTGTACCGCGCGCGGCAAGGGGTGTTCCGTCACGGTTTTGCGTTTTGGCACAAACTGCACTTGTCACCTTCGGTCGCACGAGTCTGAATTGTTGGTTGTGCGCAGGGCACGCCGGGTGCCCGCCCATCCCTACCAATCCTTGTGTTGCCGGCGGGCAAAACACCCAGCGGGCGGTCAATCCGCGCCCGCAAAAATATTCCACTTTACCGAAATTCGGCTTTCGCGTAGTCGTTCCGCCACCTCATCCCGGTCAGAGGGGCGTATCGCGATCGTCACGACATGCGGGGTGAGCGGCGGTGGACGCTAGTCACGTCGGCGCGACAGGCATCGCAGGGCGGGCAACCGTGAGCGAGCGCCATCGCGCACACGACCGGTGTGATCTGGCGTACGGCAAAACCGTGTCGTCCTGGCGCCCGGGGTCTGAGCGCCAAGTCTTGCAGTGATGCATCGGCCCGACCGGGCACGCGCATCAGCCATCTGCAAGGCGACGGGGGCAATAGTGCATCGCTCCCCGGGGAGAGCTCGGCATAAGCCGTCAAACCATCGCGCAGGGAAGGCCGTGTGTTCGGGCTTCACCTGTATGCCGCTGTGCAGCTTCCTTTAGCGCAATCTCCGCACAGTGGACCGTGGGTGCCCAGCCGGCACCCGGCCTTCCCTGCGCCCTCTGACAAGAGAGCGCGATACGACGAAGCAAAGCTCGGACGAAACACGTCGCGAGATTGCAGCGTCATGTCTGCTTTTCAAAAAGCACGCAATTCTTGTCGAAAACGATCGGGATCATAAATGTGCAGGCGCGACCAAACGTCATCACACGTGCCTGATCTTGCGCAGGAAAATATTGGCGCAATAATGCCGCTCTACCTTGTGATCCGGAATCAACCGGACCAGCCTTGTGGAGGGCGACGAAAGTGTTCGCTCGCACCGCGGCCTCGGCCGCCGTCATCGTCACTTTGGCCGCGTTTGATGGTGCGGCCGCACAAACGGCCAACCAGCCGCCCGATACGATGGCGGCGCGGGTGGAGGCGTGCACGCCTTGTCACGGCAACAAGGGCGAAGGCACGAGCGACGTCTATTTTCCGCGCCTCGCCGGCAAGCCCGCCGGCTATCTCTACAACCAGCTCCTCGCCTTCCGCAGCGGCCGGCGCAAATACCCGCCGATGAATTATCTGCTGGAGTTTCTGCCTGACCCATACCTGGAGGCGATGGCCGAATATTTTGCCGGTGAGCATCCGCCGCTGCCGCAGCCGGCTCCGAGCGAGGTCAGCAAGGAAGTTTTGGCGCAGGGCGAGTTGCTTGCCACCAGCGGCGATGCCGGCCGCAACATTCCGGCCTGCGTGAGTTGCCATGGTCCGGGCCTCACGGGCATGCAGCCCGGCATCCCCGGCCTGCTTGGCCTGCGCGCCGCTTACGTCAGCGCCCAGCTCGGCGCCTGGCGCTACGGCACGCGCACCGCGAAATCGCCTGACTGCATGCAGCTCGTTGCCGGACACCTGACGGAAGCAGATGTTACCGCCGTCGCAGCCTGGCTTGCGACGCGTCCCGCCCCCACCAACCCGGCCCCCGCGCCGAAAGGCACCTACGCGCTGCCGTTCGGCTGCGGCAGCCAGCCCAACTGACGAGGCGGATGATGGGTTCGAGACCATGGATCACGCTTCTCGCCCTCGCCGCGCTCACCACGCTCGCGCAAGCGCAGGACAAGAGCAGCGACATCATCGCGCGCGGCGAATATCTCGCGCGCGCCGGCGACTGCACCGCCTGCCACACCGCGCCTGAGGGACGCCTGTTCGCCGGCGGCCGCGCCATGCCGACCCCGTTCGGCACGCTCTACACCTCCAACATCACGCCCGATCCGGAGACCGGAATCGGAAAATGGAGCGCCGACGATTTCTACAAGACCATGCACAGCGGCCGTTTCCCCGATGGCGGGCTGATCTATCCGGCGATGCCGTTTGCGTCCTACACCAAGGTGACGCGTGCCGACAGCGACGCGATCTTCGCATATTTGCGCTCGATCCCGCCGGTGAACCAGAAGAACAGGCCGCACGACCTGCGCTTCCCCTATGACAACCGCCAGCTCATCCTCGGCTGGCGCACGCTGTATTTCCGCGAAGGCGAGTTCAAGCCCGACCCGACCAAGTCTGCTGAATGGAATCGCGGCGCCTATCTGGTCGAGGGCCTCGGCCATTGCAGCATGTGCCATTCGCCGATCAACGCGCTCGGCGGCACCTCGCAATCGGACGCCTTCAAGGGCGGCCTGATCCCGATGCAGAACTGGTACGCGCCGTCCCTCACTTCCAACCGCGAGGCGGGACTCGGCGACTGGAGCATCAAGGACATCACCGACCTGCTCCAGACCGGCGTTTCGGCACGGGGCGTGGTCTACGGCCCGATGGCCGAGGTCGTGCACAACAGCCTGCAATATCTCAGCGACGAAGACACGCGCGCGATGGCGGTGTACCTCAAAGGGATCTCGGAGCCCTCCCCGCCGCCGCCGGCAAGCTCGGCGCTGCCGACCACCGAGAGCAGCCTACTGATCAGCCTCGGCAAGACCGTCTACGACAAGAGCTGCGCGAGCTGCCACGGCACGCAGGGTGAAGGCAAGCCGCCGCACTGGCCGCCGCTCGCCAACAACCAGTCGATCGAGATGGAGTCGGCGGTCAACCCGATCCGCATGGTGCTCAATGGCGGTTATCCACCGGGCACCAAGGGCAACCCGATGCCCTACGGCATGCCGCCTTTCGCGGGCCTCCTGTCCGACAACGAGGTCGCCGCCGTTGTCTCCTACATCCGCACCGCCTGGGGCAATCGCGGCACGCCGGTCTCGGCGCGCGAGGCCAACGAGCTGCGCTCCGCACCGCTGAACTGAGAAACGTCATGATCAACTCCGATCCGCCGACCAGCCCAGCCGCCGCCGATCAGGCCGTCGAGGAGGTCGTGGCGCAAGGCCCCTCGGGCGCGCTTCTGCTCGCCGGCATTGCGACAGCCTGCGTCGTCGCGATGTGGCTTGCCTTCTACCTGTTCGTCTTCCTGCCGCGCGGGCCGCTGCAATGAGCGCCGAAGACACCCATGGAAACGGCAGCGCCAGCGCCGAGGTCGCCGCCCGCGTCGAGCGGCGCTGGGCCACCATTGCCGTGATCATCATCGTGGCGATGGCGCTGCTTGCGGCGTTCGCCGGCATTCATCGCGCGACCATGCCGCAGCCGCGCGTCGAGACCACCGATCCCTCGCGGATTCATCTGTCAGGCGAGTTCGTCGAGAGCAATCTCGGCAGCGTGCTGGAGGCCAACGGCAATGTGACGGTGCGTGCGATCGGCCAGCAATATTCCTTCACGCCGGCCTGCATCGTGGTGCCCGTGGACACGCCGATCACGCTGCGCGCCACCAGCGCCGATGTCGTGCACGGCATCCTGATCCAGGGCACCAATATCAACACCATGCTGGTACCGGGTTACATCTCCGAGCAGCTGATGCGCTTTGCGAGGACCGGCGACTATCTGATGCCCTGCCAGGAGTTCTGCTCCTTCGGTCACGAGGGCATGTGGGGCAAGGTCAAGGTGATCGACAAGACCGAATTCGCTGATCGTGCGAAGGGCGGCGGGAGGCTGAGCTGTGTTGGTCAATAGGAAGCTCATCCTCGCCCATTTCTGGCTCGCCTTTACGGTGTTCGGCATCGCGCTGACGCTCGGTGCCTGGCAGATGTTCATCCGCAGCCCGATCGGGACATGGCTGTCCAATCCCGAGCTCTATTACCGCTCGCTGACCGCGCACGGCACTGTGATGGGCTACGTCTTCCCGACCTTGGTCGCGATGGGTTTTGGCTATGCCATCAGCGAGTCCGCGCTGGAGCAGCGCCTCGTCGGCGTGCGCTGGGCCTGGGCCGGGTTCTGGCTGATCGTCGCCGGCAGCATCATGGCGGTGATCCCGGTCGCGCTGGGGCGCGCCTCGGTGCTCTACACCTTCTATCCGCCGCTGATCGGCAACGTCTTCTACTATCTCGGCGTCGTGCTGGTCGTGGTCGGCTCCTGGATCTGGGTCGCGCTGATGTCGGTCAATCTGCGCGTCTGGCGCAAGGCCCATCCCGGCGCGCCCGTGCCGCTCGCCATGTACGCCAATGTCGCGGGCTCCTATCTGTGGGCGTGGACCGCCGTCGGCGCCGCGCTCGAGCTGCTGCTCCAGATCATTCCCGTGGCGGCGGGCCTGAAGGCCACCATCGATGCCGGCCTGGCGCGCGTCTTCTTCTCCTGGACGCTGCACGCCATCGTCTATTTCTGGCTGATGCCGACTTACATCGCCTATTACACCATCGTGCCGCGCGCGATCGGCGGCCGGGTCTATTCCGACTCCATGGCGCGGATCTCCTTCATCCTGTTCCTGGTGGTGGCGATGCCGATCGGCATGCACCACACCTTCGCCGATCCGCAGGTCGGTGCCGGATTCAAGTTCATCCATTCGGCTTTCACCGCGCTGGTCGCACTGCCGACGCTGCTTACGGTGTTCACGATCTGCGCATCGGTCGAGATCGCGGCACGCCTGCGCGGCGGCCGCGGCCGGTTCGGCTGGATCAGGGCCCTGCCCTGGGACAATCCGATGATGCTGGCGCTGGCCTTCTCCTTCGTCATGCTCGGCTTCGGCGGCGCCGGCGGCCTCATCAACATGAGCTATCAGCTCGATGCGTCGATCCACAACACGCAGTGGATCACCGGCCACTTCCACCTGATCTTCGGCGGCGCCATCGTGATCATGTACTTTGCGATCGCCTATGATCTGTGGCCGCATCTGACCGGACGCGAGCTGATCGACCTCCGACTGATCCGGACCCAGCTCTGGCTGTGGTTCGTCGGCATGATCGTCACCACGTTTCCCTGGCACTGGGTCGGCATTCTGGGGATGCCGCGGCGCATGGCCTATTTCGACTTCGGCGATCCCGCGATTGCGCCGCAGGCGCTATCGGTCACGCTCTCCGCGATCGGCGGCTTCATCCTGCTGACCTCGGGGATCCTGTTCCTGGTCATCCTCGCCCGCGGCATGCGCGCGCCTCAGGCAGACGCCGGACCCTATCGCTTTGCGCTGGCCGTGCATCAGCCCGCGACCGTGCCGATTGCGCTCAACACCCACGCCCTCTGGGTGGCGCTGATGATCGTGCTCACCCTCACCAATTACGGCTACCCGATCCTGACGCTGGCGCTGACCGAGGGCACGTCGGTGCCGGCCGTCTATGTGGGAGCGCAGTGATGAGCGCGCGCGACCTCTTCACCTTCAGCAATCCGCATTTCACTCGAGGCGTCGGCATCACCGCCGCGATCCTGATCGTGACGGCGATTGTGGGCTTCATCGTGCTGCCCTTCGCCCAGCCCTGGGTCCAGTTCGCCAATGTCTGGGATGCGATCTGCAGCGCCGCCGGTGTGCCGCAGCGCGCGGCGACCGTTGCGGTGCCTGAACAGGCAAAGCGGCTGTCTGCGGTCGTGCTCACGTCGAACACGCTGTCACGCCCGAGCCAGGAGGCGATCGGTCGCGGCGCCACGCTGGCGCAGCGCTGTGCGATCTGCCACGGCCCGACCGGCATCAGCCGTGCCGACTCGCCGAACCTCGCCGGGCAGTACGCAGCGGTGATCTACAAGGAGCTGCACGATTTCCGCTCCGGCGCCCGCACCAATGCCGTGATGTCGCCGTTTGCCGTCAATCTGACCGATCAGGAGATCGCCGATCTCTCGCTCTACTACGCCTACCTGCCGCGGCTGCCCGCCTATCACCCGACACCGCAACTGCCGAAGCCGAACATCGTCATCTATGGCGCGCCGATGCGCGGGATCGCGCCCTGCGGCTCCTGTCACGGCAGCCTCGACAACAAGACCGGCAGCCCATGGCTCGAAGGCCAGTCGGAAGCCTATATGAAGGCGCAGCTGCAGGCCTTCGCCTCAGGCGACCGCCGCAACGACATCAGCCAGCAGATGCGCAACGTCGCGCGTGCGATGACGCCGCAGGAGATCGAGCAGGCCGCGGCATATTACGCCTCGCAGCCGCCTGATGTCGTGAAGGCGGTGGATTGATCAGGTCGGCGCCAGCTTCGGTCGTCCGTAGATCGCGTCCGCACGCTTCTCGAACGCGGTCGAGAACCGCGCGAAGGCGGCGTCGAACATCGAGCCCATCAGCATCGCCAGCATGCGGCTCTTGAATTCGTAGGCGAGGAAGAAGCCGACGTCGCAGACGTCTTTGCCGTCTTGCTGGCCTTTGGGCTCGAACGTCCAACGGTTCTCCAGATTCCTGAACGGACCTTGCAGATATTCGACCAGGATCTTCAGATTGGCGCGGTCGAGCGTCACGCGGCTGGTGAAGGATTCCTTGACCAGCTTGAACGACACCGTCATGTCCGCGACCAGCACCTCGGTGCCGTCGGGCTTCGCCATGCGCTGTCGGACCTTGAGCGCGCTGCACAGCGGCACGAATTCCGGGTAGCGCTCGACATCGGCGACCAGATCAAACATCTCGGACGCGCTGTGGTTGACGCGGTGCTTGCTCGAAACTCGATGCATGGTGCGTCAGCGGGCGTGAGCTGCCCGCGCAGCCTTCAGTCTTGCGAAATCCTCGCCGGCATGATGCGACGAGCGGGTGAGCGGACTCGCCGACACCATCAGGAATCCCTTGGTGTAGGCGATCTTTTCATAGGACGAGAATTCGTCCGGCGGCACGTAGCGCATCACCGCGTGATGCTTGCGGGTGGGCTGCAGATATTGCCCGATGGTCAGGAAGTCGACGTCCGCCGAGCGCAGATCGTCCATCACCTGCTGGACCTCGTGGCGCTCCTCGCCGAGGCCGACCATGATGCCGGACTTGGTGAAGATGGTGGCATCGAGCTCCTTGACCCGCTGCAACAGCCGGATCGAGTGGAAATAGCGCGCGCCGGGCCGCACCGTGAGATAGCGCGACGGCACGGTCTCGAGATTGTGGTTGAACACGTCGGGCCTCGCCGCAACGACGACCTCCAGCGCGCCTTCCTTGCGGAGGAAGTCCGGCGTCAGGATCTCGATCGTGGTCGAGGGGCATGCGGCGCGGATGGCGCGGATGGTCTGGGCAAAATGCTCGGCGCCGCCATCGGCGAGGTCGTCGCGGTCGACCGAGGTAATGACGACGTGAGCGAGGCCCAGCTTGGCCACGGCCTCGGCGACGTTCTGCGGCTCGGCCGCATCCAGCGCGTTGGGCAGGCCGGTCTTGACGTTGCAGAAGGCGCAGGCCCGGGTGCAGGTGTCACCCATGATCATGAAGGTCGCGTGCTTCTTGTCCCAGCACTCGCCGATGTTCGGGCAGCCAGCCTCCTCGCACACCGTGTGCAGGCCGTTGGCGCGAACGATGTTGCGGGTGTCGGCATAGCCGCGGGTATTGGGCGCGCGCACGCGGATCCAGTCCGGCTTCGGCGGCGAAGCGGAATCAGGACGATTCACCTTTTCAGGGTGGCGCGGGCGCAGCGGGTTCGAGATGGTATCGACAATAACGACCATTGGGTATCCGGTCTGTTCAGGTCCTACCTAGTCGGTCTGGCCCGGCATCGCAACCCGGCTCGCACCACTTCAGGGAACATGGCAGATATGGGCAATATCCTGCTCTGTTCTCAGGCGATTCTCACCTCGAATGGCTCCAGTCTCGAAACCTTCCACACCCCGGCTTGGAAAGGCCCTCAAGCGTGCCTTTTTCGCGCGCAACGTGCGCGAGGTCGCCCACGACCTAATCGGGGCCACCATGCTGGTCGACGGCGTCGGCGGGATCATTGTCGAGGTCGAGGCCTATCATCATACCGAGCCGGCGGCGCATTCCTACAATGGCCCGACGCCGCGGAACCAGGTGATGTTTGGCCCGCCCGGCTACGCCTATGTCTACCGTTCCTACGGCATCCACTGGTGTGTGAACTTCGTCTGCGAGGAGGAAGGCTCGGCCAGCGCCGTCCTGATCCGCGCGCTGGAGCCGACGCATGGCCTCGCCGCGATGCGTCGTCGCCGTCATTTCCAAGAAGTGCACACGCTGTGCTCGGGCCCGGGCAAGCTGACCGAGGCGCTCGGCATCACCATCGCGCACAACACGCTGCCCCTGGACCGACCGCCGATCGCGCTGCATGCGCGCACCGAGGATTTGGAGGTCGCATCCGGCATCCGGATCGGCATCACCAAGGCCGTCGAGCTACCCTGGCGCTACGGCGTCAGGGGCTCGAAGTTTTTGAGCAAGCCGTTTCCGAAGTAGCCCTACGACGCCTGCTTCAACCGCTCCAGCGCCTCCAGCAGCTTGGCCTTGCGGGCCAGCGCAGCCTCGCGCTTTTCACGCTCCTCCTCGACCACCTCCTCGGCCGCGTTGGCGACGAACTTCTCGTTCGCCAGCTTGGATTCGGCGCGCTTGATGTCGGCGTCGGCCTTGCCGATTTCCTTGTCGAGGCGCGTCCGCTCAGCAGCGACGTCGATCACGCCCTTCAGCGGCAGCGCGGCCACTTCGCCGCGCACAAGCAGCTGAACGGCACCATCCGGTGCACGATCGGCGAAGGAGATGTCGGACAGCCGCGCCATGCGCTTGATGATTTCGGTCCAGCGCGGCGCGCGTTCCTTCGTCTCGGCGGAGGCGCCCGCGAGCACCAGTGCGGTCAGTGTCGCCGGCGGAATGTTCAT
This sequence comes from Bradyrhizobium sp. CCBAU 45389, assembly GCF_028128625.1. Taxonomy (NCBI): domain Bacteria; kingdom Pseudomonadati; phylum Pseudomonadota; class Alphaproteobacteria; order Hyphomicrobiales; family Nitrobacteraceae; genus Bradyrhizobium; species Bradyrhizobium sp. CCBAU 45389. The sequence goes on from NZ_LBIY01000088.1 coordinate 159,916, forward strand.
CTCGGCGCGCACGGAACGGATCTGCGTCACGAGGTCGATGACCCAGCCGATCTCGGCTTCCGCCTTGGGATCGGTGAAGTCGGCATGGTCGAAGATCGGCAACACCAGGGCCGGCGAGATCAGCGGATCGGTCGGCCCGGCCGCCGCGGCGAGCATCGCGAGTTGCTCCGGCGAAGGCTCGGACGGCTTCAGCGGCCACGACGCCAGCGCGAGCAGGCCGTCGCGCTTGGCCGTCACCTCCCACAGCTCCTCGGTGATGAAGGGCATGAAGGGGTGCAGCAGCTTCAGGATCTCGTCGCGCGCCCAGGCCACCATGGCGCGGGTTTCGTCCTTGGCGGGGCTATCGGGGCCGAGCAGCACGGGCTTGGCGAGTTCGACATACCAGTCGCAATAGACGTTCCAGACGAACCGATAGATGGCGCCGGCGGCATCGTTGAAGCGATACGCCTCGACCGCCTCGGTCACCTCGCGCGTGGTGTGCGCGGTCTCATGGGCGATCCAGCGGCTCAGCGTCTCCTTCGTCTTCGCCGGCTCGAAACCGTCGGGCACCGCGCACTGGTTCATCTCCGCGAAGCGGCAGGCGTTCCAGAGCTTGGTTGCGAAATTGCGATAGCCTTCGACGCGGCTGGTGGCGAGCTTGATGTCGCGGCCCTGCGCCGCCATCGCGGCCAGCGTGAAGCGCAGCGCGTCCGCGCCATATTCATCGATCAGGTTGAGCGGATCGATGACGTTGCCCTTCGACTTCGACATCTTGGCGCCCTTCTCGTCGCGGACGAGGGCGTGGATGTAGATCGTCGAGAACGGAATCTCCTTCATGAAGTGCATGCCCATCATCATCATGCGGGCAACCCAGAAGAAGATGATGTCGAAGCCGGTGACCAGCGCGTTGGTCGGGTAGTAGCGCTGCACCTCCGGCGTATCGTCGGGCCAGCCGAGCGTCGAGAACGGCCACAGTGCCGAGGAGAACCAGGTGTCGAGCACGTCCTCGTCACGCGTGATGAAGCCCTCGCGCTTGTTGCGGTCGAGCGCCATCTCGCGGCCCTGCTCGACCGTGATGACCTCCTGCTCGACATAATAACCGAGCGCGTGGCTGATTGCCTCCTCCTCGGTCTCGGCGACGAACACCTTGCCGTCAGGCCCATACCAGGCCGGGATCTGATGGCCCCACCACAGCTGGCGCGAGATGCACCAGGGCTGGATGTTCTCCATCCACTCGAAATAGGTCTTTTCCCAGTTCTTCGGCACGAAGGTCGTCTCGCCCGAACGCACCGCCGCGATCGCGGGTTTTGCGAGCGTCTTGGCGTCAACGTACCATTGGTCGGTCAGATACGGCTCGATCACGCTGTTGGAGCGGTCGCCGTGCGGCACCATGTGGGTGTGCGGCTCGATCCGCTCGACGAAGCCGAACGATTCCAGCCGCTCGACGATGCGCTTGCGCGCCGCGAAGCGGTCGACCTTGTTGAACTCCTCGGCGAATTGCGCGGCACCTTCCGGCAGGTCGCGCAGATAATCCTCGTTGTCGACGAGATCGAGGCAGCCTTCCTTGTCGATCACGCTGATGCGGCGCAGGCCGTGACGATTGCCGACCTCGAAATCGTTGAAGTCGTGCGCCGGCGTCACCTTGACCGCGCCCGAGCCCTTGTCGGGATCGGAATACTCGTCAGCGACAATCTTGATCTTGCGGCCGACCAGCGGCAGGACGACGTTCTTGCCGACCAGCTTCTGGTAGCGCTCGTCCTCCGGATGCACGGCAACGCCGGTGTCGCCGAGCATCGTTTCCGGGCGCGTCGTGGCGACGACGATAAAGCTCGAGGGATCCTCGGGGCTGAACGTCTTGCCCTCGATCGGATAGCGCAGATACCAGAGGTTGCCCTTGACCTCGGTCTGCTGCACTTCGAGATCGGAGATCGCGGTGAGCAGCTTGGTGTCCCAGTTCACCAACCGCTTGTCCTTGTAGATCAGACCGTCGCGGTGCAGCTCGACGAACACCTTGATGACGGCCTTCGAAAGGCCCTCGTCCATGGTGAAGCGCTCGCGCGACCAGTCGCACGAAGCGCCGAGCCGCTTGAGCTGGTTGATGATGGTGTCGCCGCTCTCGGCCTTCCACTGCCAGACCCGCTCAAGAAACTTCTCGCGGCCCATCTCGCGGCGGCCGGGCTGCTGGCGCTCCATCAGCTGGCGCTCGACCACCATCTGGGTGGCGATACCGGCATGGTCGGTGCCGGGCTGCCACAGCACGTCGCGGCCGCGCATGCGCTCGAACCGGCACAGGATGTCCTGCAGCGTGTTGTTGAGGGCGTGGCCCATGTGCAGCGAGCCCGTCACGTTCGGCGGCGGGATCACGATGGTAAAGGGCACTGCGTCACGGCGGTCGGGGCGGCCGGCCTTGAAGGCAAGGCTGTCCTCCCACACGACGGACATGCGGGCTTCGATATCGGCGGGCTGGTAATTTTTCTCGATCATGGGGCTGCTAGAAAGCCGCGCGCGGGGGCCAAGTCAACGAAAAGTCAGCGGAAAGCGAGGCGGCACAGCGCTTTCCGGTCCGGTCCGAGGCCGGAAATGGCACACAAGCCGGGCTTTATGAGGGCCTCCGGGCGCTCTCAGCGGCCGCCGCGCGAGACACGCTCGATTTCCGCCTTCACGATGCGTTCAACCAGGCCCGGAAGGTTGTCATCGAGCCAGGATTTCAGCATCGGACGCAGCATTTCCTTGACCAGATCCTCCAGCGTCCGCGCATTGCTGCTGAGGACCGTATGGGCCAGGGAGTTGAAAGCGGATTCGACCGCGGAGACCGTCGATTGCGCCAGGATCGGCTGCTGCGGCGGCAGCGGCGGCGCGTCGAAGTCCACCGGCGCGTAGGACGGCGCAGGCGCCGGACGCGGCGGCGCCGATTCGGCGAACTCAAGATCGTCGCGCGGCTCGACCTTGCGGAAGCTTGGCGGCGGCGGAGGTGGTGTCGGCGCCGGGTCCATCGCCATTTCGTCGGTCAGTTCGAGCACGTCGGGCTCAGGCTCCGGCTCGGGCTCTGGAGCACGGACCTCGGGCGCAGGCGTGGCCGCGTCGAGCCCGGCCAGCAGCGCATCGATATCGTCCTGGCTGTTCGGACCCGCATCTGCGGCGGGAGCGGGCGGCGGCGGTGCCGGAGCTGGCTTCGCAGCCGGAGGTGGCGCGGGCTTCTCGGCGGCAGGTTTGGGCGGTGCGACCTTGGATGGCGGAATATCGTTCATCGGCTTGGGCGGCGCGGCGGGCGCCGCAGCCTTCTCGGGCTTCGCAGCTTCGGCCGGCGGCGGCTTGGCCTCGTCGTCGGCAATGATGCGCCGGATCGAGGCCAGAATCTCCTCCATGGAGGGTTCTGTGACCTTTGCAGGCTGCGTCATCTCCGACTCCACATCATCAACGCCCTCGCATGCGTTGTTTTACACCAAGCACGACAGGATTGGCCGGTTCCGCAACGAGCCCCCGACATTTTCGCCGCGGCAGCCCGACTTGTCCCCAGATCACGGCTCAACGTGCGGCGGCGCGCCCCTGCCCTCGGCACTCAAGCTTTACGCATACGACATCGAATGCGGAGCGAATCGACCCGCATCTTCTTGGCAAGGCTATGTCAGGGATTTTGATGATTGCAAGCAAAGCACCGGTCGGCCGCAATTATTCGCGAGGCCGACCGGATGACGACGGGAATCAGCGCCCGTCAGGCGTACGCACGCCGCCCCAGCTGTCACGGACCTGATGGTAGTGAACGCTGGCATCGTAGACCGTGGTCGCAAGGCCGAGCACCTGCGGCGCCAGACGGCCGACGGCGGCAAGGACGTTATAGGACGCCACCACCCGGTCGTGCTGCGCGGTCACCAGCGCGACGCGCGCATTGACCAGCGCCTGCTGCGCGTTGAGCACGTCGAGCGTGGTGCGCTGACCGGCCTTGGCTTCCTCGCGCACACCGTTGAGTGCGATCTCGGACGCCGTCACCTGCGCCTGCGCAGACTGCACCTGCGCCTTGCCGGCCTGCAACGTCCCCCAGAACTGCACCACGTTCGCACGAGTCTGGTCGCGCGTGGTTTCTAGGTTGAGACGCTGCTGCGCCAGGTTTTCCTTGGATTGGCGGATCAGCGAATATTCGCTACCGCCCTGATAAATCGGCACCGAGAGCTGCGCGATCGCGGATGCGTTGAACGAGCGCAACTGAATCAAGGACTGTTCGTTGGACTGCGTGGCCGCTGCCTGGATCGTAACCGTCGGCAGCAATGCACCTTCGGCGACTTTGACCTGCAAGAAATTGACGTCAATGCCATACATTGCGGCCGTGACGTTGGGATGCTCGATCAGGCCGAGCTCAACGGCCGAAGCGAGCGTTGACGGCAGGAATCGGTCGACCGGCGAGCCCGGTGCGAGGTTCGTCGGCTCGTTGCCGATGATGCGGCGGAAGTTCGCCCGCGTCGTGGTGAGATTTGCTTCCGCGGTGAGGGCCTGCGTCTTGCCGGCCGCCAGTTGCGCTTCCGATTGCGCGACGTCGGTGCGCGTCACTTCGCCGACGTTGAAGCGGTCACGGGTCTGCTTCAGCGTCTGCTCGAGCACGCGCACGTTGCTGCGCTGGACTTCCAGCGTGGCGGCATCGCGCAGATAATCCATGTAGGTCGTGGCGGCCTGGAGCAGCACGCTTTGATCGAGGCTGCGCAGCGCTTCGCGTGCACCGGACACCTGGCTCTCCGCCGCCCGCGTTCTGTTGGCCGTCTGGTTGCCATTGTAGAGCGTCTGCGTAGCGGTAACGCCAACGCTGCGAGGTGAGGTGGATCCGTGGATTGAGCTACTCCCCACGCCACTCTGCAAATCCGTATATTGATAGCCGCCGCTGGCGGTCAGTGCGACCCTTGGGCGATAGCCGGACAAGGCCTGCGGCACGTTCTCGTCGGTCGAGCGCACCTGGGCGCGCTGCGCGTTGAGCTGCGGATTGTTCTGATAGGCGCGCACCAAGGCGGCCTCGATCGTGTCCGCCAAGGCAGGCGTCGGCCCGGCCAGCGCCAGCAGCAGGACCGAAACCGCAGCTCCGGTGAAGAGCTTCACCCCATGCATCCCAAAATTTCCGTTTCATTTTTAACGCCCGGCTCGTGCCCGCGAGCCGGGTTAGCGTCTACCGAGTGGAGTCGTTGCCCCGTCGCAACATAGGACGCGGATTGCCGCGACGGAACTACCTCAAGGTAGTTCTCGGTGGAAACTCTTCACGTGCAGCATCCCGGCCACACTTCTGATTCAGAACGGGATTTTAACGGGCTTTGGGCCGTCAGAAGACGAAGGCGGCGGCCCGTTCCAGCCCGGGAAGGACCGGAGCGGCGGCGTCGAACAGCGCCCGATGGCCGAATTCGCCGTGGGTACGGGTCACAATCATCGCCCGCGGCGGCCGCGATTCGGCCGACACGCCCACCAGACGCCCGCCCTCCTTGAGCTGCCCGAACAGCTCCTCCGGGGTCACCTCGGCGGCGCCATTGAGGATAATCACGTCATAGGGGGCGGCCGACGGATCGCCCTCGGTGCAGGCAGCGGCCTTGCAGGTGACGTTGGCGAGGCCGAGGGCAGCAAAGGCTTCCTTGGCCTTCGCGGCCAGGGCCGAATCGCATTCCGTCGCGGTGACCTGACGCGCCAGCTTGGCCGCCAGCGCGGCGAGATAGCCCGTGGCGCAGCCGACGACCAGGACGCTGTCACCCTCGGCGATCTCGGCGGCCTGGAGCAGCTTGCCGGTGAGCTGCGGCTTGATCAGGAACCGCTTGGCGGCCCCCTCGCTCACATCGAGGTCGAGGTCGAGATAGGCCAAGGCCTGACGGCTGGCCGGCACGAAGGCCTCGCGCGGAACCGTAAGCATGGCATCGAGAATACGACGATCGGTGACGTCATTGGTGCGCACCTGGCCATCGACCATTTTGAGGCGCGCGGTCGAGAAACCGGACATTTGCGGACCCTGAAATGCGGACGATGCCGCGGACGGAAGTTGGCGGCATCTTTGGAACATGCCCGGCGAAAACGCAACATGGCCGTTGGCTTTAGCCAGCCAAGGCTTGCCGCAACTCACCGCACCAGGGATCAGGACATATTATTCGATCGTCACCGCGAGGCGGCCGATCAGGGCGGCGACCTCATCCAGCCGCGCCGAATCGGGGGTCTCGACCGCACGCGCAAGGCGGGCGAGGCATTCGTCGTCGCTGAGCTCGGGAACGTCCGGCAGAATCGAGGGAGCCAGTTGGGCGCGGTCGATCTGGATGTCGGGCATGGGAATCAGCTCCGTAAGAGTCCGGCTCTGCGAAGCTCAATTTGAATTAAGTCGATTTGGTGCCGTCCCGGCGGCTGCGATGGCTATGCCGCACACATCTACTTGAACGCGATTCTGCGTGGATCGGGCCGCCAGACCCTTGAGGGACGACTCGAGCAGCATCGCGCGCCACATCAGCGATCGTTCGCAAGCCTATGAATTTACGGCGGAATTTGGCTCCCCGGGCTGGATTCGAACCAGCGACCATCCGATTAACAGTCGGATGCTCTACCGCTGAGCTACCGAGGAAAAGGGCGAACTGTCGTCCGCGCGCGGTGCGTATAACAAAGCCGGTTGCGCTTGCAAAGGACGAATTCGTCATCTTCCGCAACGCGCTTTGGGAAGGGCCTGCGCCGGCCCCTCCTCCGGGCCTCAAGGTTTTTGGTTTGACGCGTTTTCTTCACGCGAACCGGTATCCACTTCGCTCGAAAACGCTCTCAGTCGGGCAACAACTATTCAGCGACGAAGGATGTGGTCTTGGTCCCGGAGTCGTAGCGCAGCCGGAGCGCGGTGATCTTGCAGAGGTTGACGTTCTTCCAGAGTACGGCCTCGTCGTAGTTCTGCCAGTCGACGCGGATGTTCCAGACACAGCCCTCGTCATCCTCGTCGAACTCGACATAGGTGCTCGCCTGGTTCTGCAAAACCTTGTCGAGCTCGTTCTCCCATTCGTCGAGGCCATCGTCCGGCGCATTGAAGCCGAGGAACTTGATGGCATAGCCGGTCTCGTTGACGACGGTGACGTTGCGGGCGTCGGCGGCGAACGATGCCGTGGCCGCGATCGAAAGACCGATCGCGATCAGTCCGGACAGAAAATACTTCATGTGAAATTCTCCCGATCGAAACAGGCTGTAAGCGCCTGACGTCGATCGGCGCAGGCGCCGCGGCAACAAATAACGTTGCCTCCCGAGATTCGGCCGGGGTGCGATCGAAGGTTCAACACGATCCGATCAGCACTCCGGCGCGTTGCGCGACGCGAGACGCGCAACGAGCCTGTTCTTATCGTTTCGAATTCTCAGCAGCAATGAACCGGCATTCATAGATCGGCGCTGTTTGTTTTCTCCGGCACGGGCGCCGGCACTGCGGCGCCGTTGTTCTTGCCCGTCACGGCGCCGACCAGCGCCTTCACGGGATCGTCGCCCGGCGCAAAGCCGCTCTGACGCAGGATCTCGTCGATCATCGGACGCAGCGCATGCACCTTGAGCAGCTCGCCGGCAAGGCCTTCACCGAAGCCGACGCCACCGCCCGCAGCGCCGTTCCCATTGCTGCCGAACGCACCGCCGGTGTGCAGGATGCGGACATCCTTCAGGTTGGCGATCGGCTTCACCATCTCGGCCAGCGCCGAGGGCATGGTCTCGATCCGCTTCTTGGCGATCTCGAAATCGATGACGTTGCTGCCGAGCTTGTTCTGAGCCTCGTTCTTCATGGTGATGACGGCGGCCTCGGCCTCACCAATATTACGGACGCCGACTGCCTTGATCTTGTTGGATTCGGCTTCGGCGGTGGCCAGCGTCTTCACGGCTTCGGCGCGATCGAGCGAGGCCTTCTTCTCGGCTTCGGCCGCGACGATCAGCTCGGTCGATTTGCGCTCGGCCTCGGTCCGCGCGGCGAGCACCTGGGTGAGACGGGCGCGGTCGGCGACCTCGACGGCGCGGGCGGTCACGACCTTTTCTTCCGCGGAGACCGCGAGCGCCTCGGCGGTCTTGGCCTCGGTCACCGCTTCCGAAGTCTCCTTGCTCTTGGCCGCGATCTGGATCTCGTTCTCCTGCGTGGCGATCTGGATCTCGCGCTGGGCGTCGGTCTTGCGCTTGTTGATGGCGAGATCGGATTCGATGACCGCGGTCTCCTTGACCTGCTTGGCGCCCGCCTCCTTCTCGGCGACGGCCCGGTCGGTGTCGATACGAGCGTTCTCCTCGGTCAGGCGTGCGGTCTGCGTGGCGGTCGCGACCTCGGCGCGGGTGCTGGCGGTCTTGTTGGCGATGTCGCGCTCCTGCGACAGCTCGGCCTCCTTCTTGGTCCGCTCGATCCCGAGTGTCTGCTGCCGCGCCTCGAGGTCCTTTTGCGCGATCGCCACCTCGTTGTCGCGCACGATGGCGTTGCGGTCGCGCCGGCGGGTCTCGGTGACGGTCTTGAGTTGGGTCAGACCTTCGGCGTCGAAGAAATTCTCCGGATTGAAGAATTTGACGTCGGTCTGGTCGAGCTTGGTCAGCGACACCGATTCAAGCTCGAGCCCGTTCGACTTCACGTCGGACTCGACGGTGGACTGCACGTGCTTGACGAAGTCCGAGCGCTTCTCCTGAAGCTCCAGGATGCTCATGGTCGCCGCGACCGAGCGCAGACCGTCGACGAATTTCGCCTCGACCTGGTTGCGCAGCGCCTCGGCATCGTTGGTCAGCGCGCCCAGGGTCTGGCTGGCGAGCGCGATGCTCTCCTCGTCCGGGCGGACGCGCACGTAGAACTCGGCGACGATGTCGACGCGCAGGCGGTCCTTGGTGATCAGGGATTCCCGCTCCTTGCGCTCGACCGTCAGGCGCAGCGTCTTCAGATTGACGCTGGCATAGGAGTGGAAGATCGGCAGGATCATGGCGCCGCCGTCGAGCACGACCTTCTTGCCGCCGAGGCCGGTGCGCACGAACGCCTCGTCACGCGTGGCGCGCTTGTAGAGAATGGTGAAAACGATCCCCAGGACGACGATCAGCGCGACGCCGATCATGGCCGGGACTGCGATGTCGAACATGACTTTCTCCAATGAATGACTTAGCTGCTGCTTAGAGGTGGCTTGGACGGTTTGAGTTCATCCTCGGCCTTCACCGCCACGAAGCGGGTGCCATCGCGATCGACCAGCAGGACCAGGGTTCCCTGCGGCAGGGGCGACGACGAAGGTGCTGCGACCGCCAGGACAAAGTGACGGTTGCCGTGGACGTCGGCGACGCTGACCCGGCCGGGCGGCCCCTGGTCGAGCGGACCGACGACGACCTCACCGACGCGGCCGACGAGATCGCCGAGGCCGACGACATAGCTCTCGTCCTTGGGAATGATCCGCGCGATGGCGCCGCTGGCGGCGCGCACCAGCGGTACCGACACCGCGACGGCCCCGATCGAGGCGACCGTCGCCGGCAAGGGACCCGCGACCATCCGCGCAATGTCCTGGATCAGGAAGCCGGTGATGGAAAAGGCGCCGAGCGCCAGCAACAGGAAGATCAACAACGGCACGCCGCCGACATTGATCCAGGAGATGGCGTTGAGCACGCCGTTGTCGCTGGGGTGGCTGAAATCGATGCTGGTGCCGAGCATCTCGCTCAAGGAAGCCCCGACTAGCATCGTGATCACCTCGAGCGTGCCGACGATGACGATCATGGCCGCCGCGATCGCGAACGGCCTGACCTCGGGCGACATGACGTGTTCGAGCAATGCGCTCATGACACGGCACTCAGGAGCGCGACTTCAACCGCGCGAGCCTCGCCGCAATCTCCTTGTCGCGATGAAGCGCGCTGAGCTCGTCGATGTCGCTTGAATACGGGATACTCTGCGGCACGCCGGTGGCGCGCGCCACTGCCCTGCCCGCCCGCAGGGCCTTGGCTGCTGCGGAAGTGCCGCCGGACTTCCGGGGCGACGTCGATGCCTGATGGCTGGCATGTGCCTCGCTCTTTTCGAGATCGGCGCGGCGCTGCTCGGCATCCTGGAGCGCCGACAGCACCGCGCGCAGCGAGGTCACGCACTGCTCGATCTTCTCGTTGTTCTCGTCGATGGCGCGGGAGAGCACCTCGAACTGCGCCTCCAGGTCCATCTGCCGGGCGATGCCGGCGCGGGCGAGGTCGTCGCGGCCATCAGCGATCGCGCCCTCGATCTTGGGCGCGAGATCGGTCATCTCGCGCTCGATCTCGGTGCGGCGCGCGTTGAGGCGGTACTCCTCGGCGCGTGCGGCCGCGAGCGCGTCGCGCGCCTCGCTTTCGGCACGCTCGATCTCGCGGATGGCCTGTCCGACCACCTTGAGCTTGTTCTTGCCTTCCGCCTGCTCGATCGCGTCATAGGCGATCCCGGCGATCAGGCGCCCGACCCGGGACAGGAAGTTGTCGGGGGCGGCAGCGATGGTATCCATAGCGTTCTCCTCCTCTGGCAGGCTGTTCGGCGTGACGCCGTAGTGAACTTCGAAACCGTCGTCGGTGCGGATGAGATGCGCGGGCACGCTCTGTCCCCAGCCCTCCGCATAGCCGACGTAGTCGAAGGGCACGCTGAAGCGCCCTTGCACCGTCGCAATCGAAATGGTGGCAGGCCCCTTGATCTTGGCGAGCTTGTCATCGAGCGGCAGGCGGCGCCCTTGCGCGGCGCGATACTCCGTGCGGTCGCGCAGGCCCAGCGTCACCAGGCGCGAGGGCAGCGCGGTCTCTTTGCGGATCGGCTCATAGGCGTGGGCATGGAGCAGGACGACGTTGGAACCCACATTGTGGGTCCGGGCCACCTCGTCGAGGATCTCCATCATGCGGGCATAGGCCTGGAATGTCGCCTCGATGGCGGCCTTGGCGGCCGGGTCAGGGGCAAGCCTGTAACGCAGCGCGGACGGCGCGTTTCGGGGCGACTGGCGCATGGAAAGCACTAAAGCACCATTTTGGTGCTTTAGGAAGAGGAAGTCCGATCACGTTCCACTGATCCCTTGTGCACTCTGTCGATTAGTCGCGGCGATCCCGGCCCGCGTTCAAGCCGAACGATCACCCCTAGCTCACGGCCGATCAAGACTTCTTGCACGCGCGGGTTGCAATTTGAGACGAAATGCGGGGAGCGTTTGGTAGGCTGCCGCTCTCTCGGCTGGTCATTGCGAGGAGCTGTTGCGACCGAAGCAATCCAGCATCCCTCCGCGGAAAGATTCTGGATTGCTTCGCTTGGCTCGCAATGACGGAGTGCGGAGGAGCGCCGCTCCTTCAAACGCGCACCTCAACCGCAGACACACCTCCGCATCGTCGCGGCATGTTTCGCCCGAGCCGCAAGCTCTGAACATCCCGGATTTCGCGGAGCCTGTCATCGGGCGCTACGCGCCGACCCGTTGGCTCCATACGGGCGACGAGACTACGTCCTACTGACAGGGCGCACTTGCTGAACCAGATCGCGGACATAAGGGAATGCGAATCCGGTCACAAATCCGATCACGACGGCGAGCCATGACTTGGTGACGAAATCGTTGAGCAGAACGCTGCCGACTCCAACCTGAAAGATCTTCACCGCCAAAATTGCCGCGAAGATAGCGGCAACGATAGTCGTGTTCATCGCACGATGAAGCGGCTTCCAACGCCCCGGATTGATCGCTCGCAATTGATCGTAGGGGATGTCATCGTTGACGCGGAAAATGAACTCGAGGAAAAGGCCCGCCATCGTGCCGAGAAAGATCATTAAACCTATCGCGGTGTACATCGGCCAGCCGCTCGTGGCCAGCCACAGCAACGGAGCGCCCAAGAGCAGGAAGGCTGCTGAAGCGATTCCACAACAAGCGATCGCCGAGCTCAGCAACACAAGGTTCGCCCGCCATAGTTTGCTGCGGATCGCCGTATATGCGTCGGCAATGCCATCCTTGACGTCTTGCAAATTCTCAAGACCAATTTCGACATTCGAATTCGGGCCGACGAGTCCCGATTCCGCGGCCTCCTTCAACTGACCGATAAATTGTTTGCGCCGCGCCTCGTCGTCCTGAAACAGGATACGGACCAACCGAGAGACATCCTCGACCTGCCGACGCATCGCGCGAACGGCAGGAGGCGGTGCTTCCGCGGTGGGAGGTCTTTTGAACTTCAGGCGTGACGGATCATCGTCGGCCACGCTGACAGTTTCGTAGTAGACGGGGTGAGATGCGGGGTCGCCCTCTTCTCGTGCCGGCGGCTCTTCTTCATTCTCCACCTCGTCTGCCGGTGTCAGAGCCTCGACACGAGGCGGGTCAACAACGGGTTCTCCGGCCGGAACGATTGGAGTCGGAGTGTCGTCCGCAGGATTCAAAGCTACGATGTTCGGATTTGCACCGTTATTGACGTCAGGCGTCGGCATTGGCCCCTCCCCCTTGAAATGACATTCGCCGGCGACATTGCGCGGGCTCAAATTCTGAAAAACAATCTAAAGTAGTTACGTTGTATAGCATTCCGCTGAGATGGAGCATACGCTCCACCCCTGCGACATTCTGACCGCAACTCGTGCCCCGACGAGCCTAACTCGCGCCCGGGGCGTCCTGCCGGTGGCGCGCCTCCATCAACGTGACAGCTGACTCATGGCCGCCGGCACACCAGATCGATCTCGATCAGCGCGTCATAGGCAAGGCCGGTGACACCGACACAGGTACGGGCCGGCAGACGTTCCGGTGGGAAGAAGCTGCGATAGGTCTCGTTCATCGCCGTGTAGTCTTCCTTGAAACGCGTCAGGTAGACGCGCGCCATCACGACGTGCTCGAGGCCGAGATCGAGGCCCGCCAGAACGACCTTCAGGTTTTCCATCACCGCGCGGGTCTGCGCGACGATGCCGTTGGGCAGCACGCCCGGCGTCTGCGGCGTGTCGGGCATCTGGCCGGTGACGAAGACGAAGCCGTCAGTCTCGACGGCGTGGCTGAAGGGCGCGACCGGCTTCGGTCCGCCGCTGATCATGTGGAATTTCACTTGATGTGTCCTCGTTAAGTCGCGCTCTGGAACAAGCGCTTGCTGAGAATGGCGTGCACGCCCCAATTGCCGTCGACGACTTGCGTGACGCCGAAATCGACGGCGGCCGACATCAGTGCGATCGCCTCGTCCTCACTGAGCCCTTTGGTATTCATCAGGAAGCGCCGCATCTTGCGGAACGCATCCTTCATGGCGAGATCGAGCGACGATTTGGCATAGACCTCGCTCTGCCCTTGCGCGCCGAATTCGGCGAGGTAATTGGGGTGGCTGAAGCCGGTCAGCACCCAATCGGTGGCGGTTTCGATCAGGGGATAAGAGAGATCGGCGAAGGGCCGGCCGGCGAGATCGGCCTTCTTGTGCAGGATCACCTCAAAAGTGCCGGTCATCGAGCACTCGATCGCGGTGCCGCTGAGCTCGCCGTCGCCTTGCGCGGCGTGGGGATCGCCGACCGACAACAGCGCGCCGGGCACGGAGACCGGAAGATAGACCGTTGCTCCCTTCCCCAGCCGCCAATTGTCGAGATTGCCGCCGAAATAGGACGGCGGCACGGAATCGACGAAATCGACCTCGCGCGGCGCCACCGCGATCACGCCGAAATGCGGCCGCAAGGGAATGCGGATGCCGTCGAGCACGGCGTGCCGGCGCTTGATCGTCCCGGGTGCGACGGGAACGCCGGGATAGTCGTAGGTGGCATGCACCACGCCAAACGGATCGGTCTGCGGCTCCCAGCGATAGGAATAAAGCGCGCGTGCATGCGGCGCGTCCGCATCGTCAAAGATCTCATAGATGGTCACGGCTTCGCGCGGCTTGGGCCCGCCGAGAAACTCGTTGTAGTGATAGCCCCACCAGGCCGCCACCGAGGAGCCGAACACGCGCCCGGCATGGTTCGGGCTCCGGCTCGCCCGCGGCACGATGTCGAGGATGCGCACCTCCAGCACATCGCCGGGCTGGGCGTCCTTCACGGCGACGGGCCCAGTGCAGATATGTACGCCAAACCCCTCGCCGGCACCGCGGCCGAACACGCTGGCATCCATCGGTCCTGCGCCGCGGCGGTCGATGTTCTTCTTGTCCCGTGTCCAGCCGAACACGCTCTCGGCGGCGGCATCACCGGCGATCATCATGTCGGGGGCATCGGAGGCGTGCTGCGTCAGAGTCTCGATGGTGATGGTGTCGCCCGATGCGATCTCGATTTGCGGCGGCAGCGAGCGGCTGAAATAGCCCCAATGAACGCGGCTGGCCTCGACCGGGAGATGATGATGCCTGCACTCCGTGGTCGTACGCTCCTCGGCGCCGGCACAGGCGACGTTGCTGCGTGCCTCGACGCTCTGATGTGTGCGGAGCTGCGCCAGCGCGTCCTGTGGCCAGCCGCGCTGGCCCGCGACGCCATGCTGCGAGGTCGCCCGCTCCGCCTCCTGCTGGCGAAACTCGCGCGGCGGCAGGCCGAAGCGATGACGGAAGGCGCGGCTGAAATGTGCGGAGTCGCCAAAGCCATAGGCGTAGGCGATCTCCGAGATCGAGCGATGCGCCTCGGCCGGGTTGGAGAGATCCGCCCAGGCACGCTGGAGACGACGCTCGCGAACATAGTGGGTGAAATTATCGCCGACCGTCTCGAACAGCTTTTGCAAGTAACGCTCGGAAATCCCCTCGGCCTGCGCGACACGCGCCGGCACGAGGTCGGGATCGTCGAGCCGGCGCTCGATGGTCTGGCAGATCCGATGCAGCAGCGCGGCCTGCGTCGCGCTCGACCCGGCGTCGGACGTCGATGCCGCCAGTTGATGCGCGAGCGTCAGCAGCAGATCGACCAGCGACTGCGCGAGCGAATTCCATTCGGCATCGCTCAGACTATCGAGCGTGCGCGCGGTCGCGTCCAGCAGGCGCGAGAACACGTCGGCAAAGCCGCCCGGCGGAACGACACGGGGCTCGCCAAGCCTCGGCTTGCCCGACAGGCGTCCGTGCAGCGCCTCCGAGGTCACCGACAGCACGATGGCGCGCATGTCGCGCTGGAACACGATGCTCCAGCCACCGCTGCGCGGCAGCAGCACGAGATGGCCGACCGGAACGATGCGATGACCGCCGGCACTTTTCAGCACCATGCCGTCCTCGACCGGCATCAGCGCGATGGGCAGGTCTTCATTGGCTTGCGAGAGAGGTGCGACGCTCTGTGCGCCCGCAGCCATGCGCGTCAGTGCAACACCTGCGGCCTGGCGATGCGAGGCGGTTGCGTGCCCGTCGAAGAAGGAATGTCCGCCTGCCGGCTGCAGGCCGACCGCCGCCAGCACGTCCCGCCAGGCTTCGGGACGGTCGTCTTGCGCGTAGGACTCGCTCGTGAACGGCCGGAAGCTCATCGGATCGACCCAGATTGCGGTCGATCGAAGCAACCTCTGTGCCAGACGAACGCGGTCATCCGTCGCTGCGACGGGCCGCAAATGGTCTCCGCTTGTCACCTGTTCATCCCGAAAACAGACCGCGCCTCAACGCATTAGTCGCACCGGAAGATGTTCTTGCGGATCGTGCCGTGGACGCCCCAATTGGCATCGACCACCTGGGTGACGCCGAAATCGGCGCCGACCGACATCAGCGAGATCGCCTCGTCCTCGCTGAGGCGATGCACGGTCATCAGGAACCGGCGGAGTTTTCTGAAGGCATCGCGCATCGCACGGTCGAGACTACTGTGATTGGCAATCTCGGTTTGGGCATCGGCGCCGAGCGCTGCGAGGTAGTTCGGATAGGTGAAGCCGTAGAACGACCAGGCGTGGTCGGTCTCCAGCATGGGATGGTCGAGGCCTTCCAGATGGGTGCCGGCCAGATCAGCCTTCTTGTGCAGGATGAATTCGAAATCGCCGGTCAGCGAGGTCTCGATCGCGGTGCCGCCGAGCTCGCTGTCGCCCTGCGCGGCATGGGGATCGCCGACCGAGAAATAGGCGCCGGGCACGGCAACCGGATAGAACATCCGCGCACCCTTGCCGATGCGCCAGTCGTCGATATTGCCGCCGGTGTAGCCCGGCGGGATCGAGCTGACGAAATCGGCTTCCGACGGCGCGAGGCCCATCGTGCCGAAGTGCAATCGCGCGGGCACTTTCACACTGGAGAGGATGTTCTCGCGCTTCCTGATGGTGGTGTGGTCGACGCGGACGCCGGGATAGTCGATGGTCGGGTGCACGATGCCGTCAGGGTCGATCTGCGGCGTCCAGACATAGTTGTAGACCGCCTTTGCATAGGGCTCCCCTGACGTGTCGAGCTCGAAGATGGTGACGACCTCGCGCGGCTTCGGCTCCTCGATCAGGTCGTGGTAGTGAAAGCCCCAGTTGGCGGCGACGTTGGAGCCGAAGCAGCGGCCGGCATGGCAGGCGCTGCAACTCGGCCGCGGCCTGATATCGAGGATGCGCACTTCGAGAATGTCGCCGGGCTCGGCGCCTTCGATCGCGACCGGGCCAGTGAGAAGATGCACGCCGATCCCCTCGCCTGCGCCGCGGATGAAGGGGCCTTCGATGGGGCCTGAGCCGCGACGCGCCACGGCCTTGTGCTCGCGCGTCCACTGGAACACGCTCTCGGCGCCGGGATCGCCCTGGATCATGCGCTCGTAATCGTCATTGGCATGATGCGTCAGCGTCTCGATGGTGGCACGGTCTCCCGAGCGCAGCGTCAGCGCCGGGGTGACTTTCTTGGAGAAATAGCCCCAGTGGACGGTTTTCGGCGAAACCGGCAGCGTGACATGTTTCATGAGGTGGCCTCTTCGGGGGTCTTAAACATGGTGGAGAGAGCGCTCATCGCACCGTCTCCGGAGTCTTGTCGGCTTCCATCACGCTGAGGAAACGCGCCGTCAGCGTATGGCGCGGGTTGGAGAGCACCTCGTGCGCCGGCCCCTCCTCGATGATCGCGCCACCGCTCAGGAACGCGACGCGGTCGGCGACCTCGTCGGCGAAACGGATCTGGTGCGTCGAGATGATCATGGTGAGGCCGTCGTCGATGGCGAGACGCCGGATCACCTCCAGCACCTCGTTGACGAGCTCGGGGTCGAGCGCCGAGGTCGGCTCATCCAGCAGCAGCACGCTCGGATTGGGCGCGAGCGCGCGGGCGATGGCGACGCGCTGCTGCTGGCCGCCGGAGAGATGCCGCGGCAGCGCATCGGCGCGATGCGACAGCCCGACGCGGTCGAGCAGCTCGGTGGCGCGGCAGTCGGCGTCGATGCGGGTCATGCCGTGGACCCAGCGCAGGGGCCCGGCGATGTTCTCCTTCGCCGAGAGATGGGCGAACAAATTGAACTGCTGGAACACCATGCCGACGCCGACGCTCGCCCGCTCGTTGGCGATGGCGCGCGGCGACAGCGGCTTGCCGTCTTCGCCAAAGCCGAGGCGCCGGCCGCCCACGCGCACGGTGCCGGCATCCCAGTTTTCGAGATGGTTGATGCAGCGGAGCAGCGTGCTCTTGCCCGAACCGCTCGGACCGAGCAGCGCCACCACCTCGCCCACGCGGACCGTGAGATCGAGACTGTCGAGCACCCTTTGCGGACCGTAGCTCTTGGTGAGATCCTTGACCTCGACCGCGATGTTGTTGCGCGCGATCGTCGCGGTGCGGCGGGCGCGTTCCTCGCGGGTCAGGGCCAGCGGCGGCGTGTCCGTGAGCTCTGCTTGCGCGGGCTCGGGATCGATCGCGGTCGCATCGGCAAGTTCGAGCCTGGTGACGAGGTCAACGCGGCGCCAGGGTAGATAATCGGCAAGCTTGCGCTCACGCCCCTTCGCGCGGTCGAGATCGAGCAGCCATTCAACGAAAAGCTGAATGCCGCTGATGGTCGCGGTCAGCACGAGGTAGAGCAGGCCCGAAGCGAAGAAGATCGAGAAGAAGTCGAATGTGGAGGACGCCAGCTGGGTCGAGCGCAGCGTCAACTCTTGCACCGCGACGACGGAAGCGAGCGAGGAATTCTTCAGCGCACTCACGGCCTCGTTGCCGAAGGCCGGGATCATGGTGCGGATCGCCTGCGGCGCGATGACCCTGCGCATCAGCACTGACGGCGTCATGCCGAGCGCCTGCCCGGCCGTCACCTGCCCGCGATCGACGCCGAGCACGCCGGCGCGCAGCATCTCGGCGATGAACGGAGCCTCGTTGCAGGCAAGCGCGAGACCGGCCGCCAGCACCGCCGGCAGCTTGATGCCGATATGCGGCAACGCGTCGTAGGCGAACACCATCTGCAGGATCAGCGGCGTGCCGCGGAAGATCACGGTGTAGCCCCGGGCGATCGCCGCCAGGGGCCAGAAGCGCGAGAGCTGCATGCTGGCGAGGATCAGTCCGAGGATCAATCCGCCGCCGAGCCCGAGGGCAGTCACCTCGAGGGTGAGCTCGATGCCCTCGAGCAGATACGGCATGCTCAGGTAATGGAGGAACAGCGACATCAGTCGGCCGTCAGAATGTCCGGTTCCTTGAAGTTGTTCACATCGAGCCCATGCTTCTTCAGAAGCTCCATATGCGTGCCGGCCTTCTGCACCTCGATCAGCGCGGCGAGCACGGCGTCACGGAATTTCGGCTTGTCCTTGGGAACGGCGATGCCGACCGAATACGGGATCGTCACCGCGATCGCCTTCTCCAGCTTGTCCGGATAGGCCTTCACCGCGCTGTCGACCGTGTTGACGTCGTTGACATAGGTGTCGGCGCGGCCGGCGAGGATCGCCTGGATGCAGTTGGCGTTGTTGTCGTAGAGCTGGATGGTCGGCTCCGCCTTGCCGGCCTTCTTGCATTCCGGGATCAGCGCCTGGATCAGGGGCACCTCGACATAGCCGGTGTTCTCGGCGGCGGCCGCGCCGCACATCGACATGTTGATGCCGTTGATACCCTTCGGATTGCCCTTGGCGACCAGCACGCCGTCGAACACCTTCGAGTAGGTGATGAAGTCGGCGGCCTTGGCGCGCTCCTTGGTGGCGTAGATGTCGGAGATCACGATGTCGGCCTGACCCGCGGCGAGCGTGGTCAGGAGCGCTGCGAACACCACGGGCTTGTAGGTCAGCTTGAAGCCGAGGCATTCACCGATGGCTTCGCCGAGATCGATGTCGAAGCCGATATATTTGCTGGGATCCTTGGGATCGATGGTCTCATAGCCCGGCGTGTGCGGGTTGATGGCGTTGACGAGCGTCTTGCCCTTCCAGTCCGGATATTTCTCCTGGAGCGCGGCGCAGGCGGCGGGCGCTGCGGCCTGTGCGCTCAGCGGCGCGGCGGCGACGAGGCCGAAAGCGACGGCCGCGCCGAGCGCGGCCTTGCGCCACGGCATCGATGTGCGCGCCATCCCCCGCCGCGCCTGGGGCAAATCCCGTCTGTCCATGTGCTGCTCCTTCGAATTGGCATGGCCATGGCCATGTTGCTGAACTCGAAGGTCAGCCTAGGTGCAGAGCGCACGGAAAAGCTTGTCCGCGGGCGTACAAAAAATTGGATGGAGGCGGCCCGCGATTTGGGCAAGCGGCTGCACAAAAACTGTTCGCAGGTCGCAAGCCGATGCAGACGCGGGATTCCGAATTCGGCGGAACCAAATCAGCCTGGATGGCGCAGCAATCAGTACGATTCTGGAACCATCTGTTGAGGCGATTTGACAGATATATGACGCCTGCTGGCACAGATACGACGTCGGGCGAACGGATCTGCGGCCGTCATCCACAGCACTTCACAGCCTGTCCGCAGCATATCCACAGCCTCACTATGTCGGATTCGCGAGACAGCACCGACCACTTGCTGCGCACAAATTCACAGGGCTGGCATGTATCAGCCGCCGGCCTGGTCGAACACGGTGCGGCAAGCCTCGCTCAAGCTTGATCGGTTACGGCGCAGGCACGCCGTGATGGCACGGACGTTGGGGATCTCGCCGGCGCAGAGCCGGTAGACGTCGGGGGTGCAGGCCCGGCGCTGTTCGGGTGTTCCCTGCTGCGCGTGAGCGGCGGAGGCAAATAGCGTCAGGAACAGCCCGACGGTCGAGGCCCGGTGCGCCCGGCTCTTCACAGCCGCAAACCGCAAGAACCTTGTCTTCATGACCAAGTCTCCCGTTCTGCCCGCCCGCTCCCGGCCCGCGTTGGCCGGTCGTTGCGAAGGGGTAGGAGAAATAAATCGCCGAGAATGTGATCTCTTTCACACTGGCGCCGAGCCACCGACGCCTAGGTTCCCGCGGGGATTTTTTCAGGAATCGCTAACCAAACGGGACCCGATCGCCGGATCGTTAAAATGCGAACGATCGGCTCAATCGGGTAACAAACCGGCTTTGCGACATTGCGCCATCCGCGTTCTGCGAGGGTGTGATGAGCGAAGCCGAATTCAACTTGCTGCTGGATGCCGTCCGGGACGCTATGATCGTTGAAGATTTCGCGTCCGCGCCGGAGGAGGAATTCGTGCCCCGCTCTTGGTCGTACGCCGCAACACCCAAGGCCGCCAACGACAATGAGGGCGCCTGGCCCCTGCTGCCGTTTCCGGACGGCTGGTACGCGGCCTGCTGAGGCCCGCCTTGCCGTGAACTGATGCGCCCGCCTTGCGGGCGGTTCGGCATCACCGCGCGCCGGCGACCGGCGCAGCCTCGATCAAGTTTTGACGCGCTCCTCGCCATCCTGCGGCGCCCGGTCGGGTGCAGCCGGCGGGAAGATGCTGTCATAGATCGCGCGGGCCTCGCGGATGAGGCGCGCGCGCTCCAACTCGGATTTCGGGACAAATCGAACGACGTCGCCCACGTGCTCTCCAGCTCCAGGGTTTTGGATGCGTCCCTTCGCAGATGCGAAGTCTATGCCAGAGGGCCTGAATCGCGGGTTTCCACCAATCCCCGGGCAAACCCGGTGGTCAAGGCTTGGCAAGCCTCGTCCGCGCGTTCGATGGAACTCGCGACGATAGCAAGTTTTGCTGGAAAATCAGAAGGTTGTGATGGAGGCCACGACCAGAATTGAACTGGTGTACACGGTTTTGCAGACCGTTGCGTAACCACTCCGCCACGTGGCCCCGTAAGGGCGGACCAATATAGGGGATCAATGGCTTAGGCAACCGCCTTCGTCCGACTTTGGCAGCGATAGCCGCTTCCGGTGTGGACCAAACTCAGGCGCGCTTGCCGCGCCGGAAGTCGCGCCGACGACCCTTCTTGGGTGCGGGTTTGGGTGCCAGTTCCGGCATATCGGCCTGGACCTCGCGGTAGCGGGCCAGCATCCGGTCGAAACTGGCATGCAGGGTCTCGGCGATGTCGGGGCGCCGCTCGAGACCGGCCAGCATCGTGGCGGCCGCTTCGATGGTCGAGAGACCGTCGCGGCGCGGCTCCTTGCGCAAGCGTCCGTATAGCGATGGGCGTGACGGGTTGAGGATCACGCGCTGGCATTTCAGCATCCAGGGATTGCGCCACCACAAGGCCTTGGCCTGACTCCAGGTGCCGTCGAGCAGCACGACGCCTTCGAGCTTGCCGAGGAGTGCGCGCTGGTTGTCCGCAACCTCGCCCTTGCGATTGAGCGCCACGATCTCGCCCTCGGCCTCAAGATCGGCCGCACGGGCCGAGCCGAGATAGAGCACGCCCCAATGCGAGGCGTTCTCGATCGGCCGCCCCAGCGCCTTGGACAGGCTCGGCCAGGACAGGCCGACCCGCACTGTGGCATCGGCAAAGTGCTTGGCCAGCAGCCGGGCGGTGCCGAGCGCCCTGTCCTGCTCCTGCGGATGCTGCAGGATCAGGAGCGAGAGGCGGTTCTCGATGGGCCTGACGCTGTCGCAGATGCACAACGGCATCGGCTTCTGGCAGTGCGGGCATTCGGGGATCGGCTCGGGCGCGGCGGCCGGGGTCTCGGATGGGTTCGACATGGTCGCCGCTATACGCTTCGCGCGGCGCTGCAACAACCTATTCCGCCGGCGCAGGGACTGGACGCGGCTCGGACCGGCGCCGCAGGCGATCGATCAGCAGGTAGATCACGGGCGTGGTGTAGAGCGTCAGGATTTGGGAGACGAACAGGCCGCCGATGATGGTGATACCGAGCGGACGCCGCAGCTCAGTGCCCGGCCCGGTTGCGATGACCAGCGGAATGCCCGCGAACAGCGCCGCCATCGTCGTCATCAGGATCGGACGGAAGCGCGCCTGGCAGGCTTCGAAGATCGCCTCCGCCGAGGACAGCCCGCGCTGGCGTTCGGCATCGAGCGCGAAGTCCACCATCATGATGCCGTTCTTCTTGACGATGCCGATCAACAGGATGATGCCGACGAAGGCGATCACGGTCAGCGGCGTGTTGGTGATCTGCAGGGCCAGCAGCGCGCCGAGGCCGGCCGAGGGCAGCGTCGAGATGATCGTGAGCGGATGGGCAAGGCTCTCATAGAGCACCCCGAGCACGATATACATCGCCACCAGCGCGCCGAGGATCAAGAGCGGCTGGCGACCGCTGGTCCTGGCGAAATCGCCGGCATTGCCGTCAAAGCTGCCGCGGATTCCTTCCGGCATATGCAGTTCCTCGACCGCGCGCTGGATGTTTTGCGTCGCCGCCTGCAGCGGCACGTCCGGCAGCAGGTTGAAAGACACAGTGGTCGAGGGGAACGACTGCGAATGGTAGACCGCGAGCGCGGCCAGCCCGCGCGTCGCGTGCACCACGGCCGACAGCGGCACCTGCACGTCGTTGGCGCCGGCGACATAGATGCGATCGAGGTTGGAGGGATCGACCTGGAATTTCGGATCGATCTCGAGCACGGTCATGTACTGGTTGCGCTGGGTGTAGATGATCGATATCTGCCGCTGCGAGAACGCGTTGTTCAGGGCGTTGTCGATGTCCTGGACATTGACGCCGAGCGCAGAGGCCTTCTTGCGGTCGATGGACAATGTCAGCTGGAGCCCGCCGGGGTCGCGGTCGCTGGAGATGTCGGTGATGCCCTCGACGCTCTCCATGCGTTTGGCCACGATCGGCGCCCATTTCTGCAACAGGTCGAGATCGGTCGAGGAGAGCGTGTACTGGTAGTCGGAATCGCTTTGCCGTCCGCCGGCGCGCACGTCCTGGGCGGCGAACATGAAGAGGCGGATGCCGGGCACGGGATACAATGCGCGCCTCAGACGGTCGATCACGACCTGCGTCGAGACGTGGTCGCGTTCCTCCGGCGGCTTCAGGCTGATGAACATGGTGCCGCGGTTCGAGGTCGCCGCCCCCGGCCCCCCGCCTCCGCTGCCGACGGTCGAGCCGATGCCGGCCACGGCCGGATCCTGCATCACGATGTCGGCGAGCCGCTGCTGCAGGCCGAGCATGGACTGGAACGAGATGTCGGCCGAGGCGCGCGTCGCGCCGATGATGAAGCCGGAATCGTCGGTCGGGAAATAACCCTTGGGGACCTTGATGTAGAGCGTCACCGTGAGGCCGATGGTGGCGAAGAACACCAGCAGCGTCAGCAACGGATATTCCAGCACGGTCCGCAAGGTTCGCGCGTAGAAGGCGACGATGCGCGACAGCGAGCCTTCGATGATCCGGTCGAACAGCGTCGCGGTGCCGGAGGTGGTCTGCCGGATGTAATGCGCGCAGATCATCGGCGTGACCGTCAGCGACACCAGGGTCGAGACCAGGATCGCGAAGGTCAGCGTCAGTGAGAATTCGCGCAGCAGGCGGCCGACGATGCCGTCCATGAAGATCAGCGGCGTGAAGGCCGCAATCAGCGACAGGCTGATCGAGACCACGGTGAAGCCGATCTGCTTCGCCCCCTCCTGTGCCGCCTGGAACGGCCGCATGCCGTGCTCGAGATTGCGGAACATGTTCTCGATCATGACGATGGCGTCGTCGACCACGAAGCCGACGGAGATGGCGAGCGCCATCAGCGACAGATTGTCGATCGAGAAGCCCGCGACCCACATGCCGGCGCAGGTGCCGGCCAGCGCCAGCGGCACCGAGATGCCGGCCGCGATCGTCGGCGTCAGCCGCCGCAGGAACACGAACACGACGACCATCACCAAGACGGCCGTCGCCAGCAATGTCCATTGCATGTCCAGCACGCTGGCGCGGATCGTGCCGGTGCGATCGACCAAAGTGGAGATCTCGACGCCGGCCGGAATCCACTGCTTCAGCTCAGGGATCAGCGCCTTCACCCGGTCGACGGTATCGATGACGTTGGCGTCGCCCTGCTTGGTGATCTGGATCAGTACCGCCGGCTGCTTGTTGAACCAGGCGATCGAGCGGGCGTTGCGGACGGAATCCTCGATATCGGCGACGTCGGAGAGGCGGACGAAATTGCCGTTCGAGCTCTTGATGACGATGTCGCGGAACTCTTTCGCCGTGCGCATCTGCTTGTTCAGCGACAGCGTCTCGCTCTGGCGCTCGCCGTTGAAGATGCCGACGGGGCCGAGCGGATTAGCGTTGATGATCGCGGTCCGGACGTCGTCGGTGGCGATGCCGGCATTCGACAGCGCCACAGGGTTGAGCTGCACCCGCACAGCCGGCTGGTCGGCGCCGGAGACGGTGACGTCGCCGACGCCCGGCACCTGCGAGATGCGCTGCGCCAGCACCGTGTCGGCGACGTCGTAGATCGCGCTCGCCGACAGCGTCTTCGAGGTCAGCGCCAGCACGAAGACGGGCGCGCCGGCCGTGTTCGCCTTCCGGAATTTTGGCAGCGTCGGCAGGTCGCTCGGCAGGTCGACCAGCGAGGCGTTGATCGCCGCCTGCACATCGCGGGCGGCTTTGTCGATGTTGCGGCCGATGTCGAACTGGAGCTGGATGTTGGTCGTGCCGAGCGACGAGGTCGAGGTGATCTGGTTGATGCCGGCGATCTCCCCTAGCCTCCGCTCCAGCGGCGAGGCGACCGTCGCCGCCATCACGGAGGGATCGGCGCCCGGACGGCTGGCCGAGACGAAGATGGCGGGGAAGTCGACGTTCGGGACCGAGGCGACGGGCAGGAACTCGTAGGCGACGACACCCAGCAGGAACAACCCGATCGAGAGCAGCGTGGTCGCGACAGGGCGGCGGATGAAGGGCTCCGAGATCGATGCCATCACTGCATCCCCTCGGTTGCGCCCGCGACCGGCGGGCCGCCGGATTCGGCCGGCGGCAGCGCCTGCTCGAGGCGACGGTTGATGCGGTCCAAGGCAAGGTAGATCACGGGCGTGGTGTAGAGCGTCAGCAGCTGGCTCAGCAGCAGGCCGCCGATGATGGAGATGCCGAGCGGAAAGCGCAGCTCGGCGCCGGTCCCGCTTTCGATTGCGAGCGGCAGCGCGCCGAACAACGCCGCCAGCGTCGTCATCATGATCGGACGGAAGCGCAAGAGACACGCCTGCACGATGGCTTCGTTGGGCGACATCCCCTGCCCGCGCTCGGCCTCCAGCGCGAAGTCGATCATCATGATCGCGTTCTTCTTGACGATGCCCATCAAGAGGATGATGCCGATCAGGCCGATCACCGAGAGGTCCTGCCCGCACAGCACCAGCGCCAGGATGGCGCCGACGCCGGCCGAGGGCAGCGTCGACAGGATCGTGATCGGGTGGATATAGCTCTCATAGAGCACGCCCAGCACGATGTAGATCGTGATCACGGCGGCGAGCAGCAGCCAGGGCTGTCCCGCAAGCGCCTTGGCGAATTCGGCGGCGTCACCGGCATAGACCCCGACGATGCTGTTGGGCATCTCGATCCGGGTCTCGATCGCCTTGACGGCTTCGACCGCATCGCCGAGCGCGGCGCCCGGCGCGAGGTTGAAGCTGAGCGAGATCGACGGGAATTGCGCTTGGTGCGAGATCGCGAGCGGCGCCGTGGTGCGCTTCAGCGTCGCCACGGCCGAGAGCGGCACCTGGGCGCTCGGCGCGCCGACGGTCGTGCTCGCAGCGCCCGGCAGATAGAGTTTTGACAGGATCGAGGGATCGCGCTGGTACATCGGCAGCGCCTCCAGCACGACGCGGTACTGGTTGGCCTGGCCGTAGATGGTCGAAATCTGCCGCTGCGCGAAGGCATCGTTCAGCGTGTCGGTGATGGCCTGCAGGCTGACGCCGAGCTGGCCGGCGCGGGTGCGGTCGACATCGAGCTGCGCCCGCAGGCCGCCCTCCTGCGCCTCGGAGGAGACGTCGCGGAACAGGGGATCGCGCCGCATCTCCGCAACCAGCTTGCGCGCCCATTCCGAGACCAGCGCCGCATCGGTGCCGGTCAGCGTGTACTGGTATTGCGAGCGGCTCGACTGGGTCGAGATCTGGACGTCCTGCACCGGCTGAAAATAGACGGTCATGCCGGGGATGCCCGCCACCCGCTCCTTCAGCCGGGTCACGACCACGCCGACATCGTCACGCCGCTCGCCGCGCGGCTTCAGCGTCATGACGAGACGGCCGACATTGGTGGTCGGGTTGACCGAGCCCGCGCCGATCACCGAGACCACGCCAACCACGTCAGGATCGGCCTTGATGGCGTCGGCGGCCTCGGCCTGCCGCTTCTGCATCTCCGCGAACGAGACGTCGGGCCCCGCCTCCGTCACCGCCGTGATCGAGGCGGTGTCCTGCAGCGGCAGGAAGCCCTTTGGCGCGACGACGTAGAGAACGAGGGTCGCAATCAGCGTCGCGAAGGTCACGACCAGCGTGAGGCGCTGGTGCTGCAAGACCACAAGCAGGGTGCGATGGTAGAACTCGACGGTGCGGTCGATGAAGCGGCTGATGGCGGCAAGGCCCGGCACCGCCAGCTCCTCGTGTGCGTGCTTGAGCAGCCGCGAGCACATCATCGGCGTCAGCGTCAGCGAGACCACGGCCGAGGTCACGACCGCGATGGTCAGCGTCAGCGCGAATTCGCGGAACATACGGCCGACGAGGCCCGACATGAACAGCAGCGGGATAAACACCGCGATCAGCGACACCGTCAGCGAGATCACGGTGAAGCCGATTTCGCTGGCGCCCTTGAGCGAAGCTTCCATCGGCCCATCGCCGTTCTCCATGTGGCGGACGATGTTCTCGATCATGACGATGGCGTCGTCGACGACGAAACCGGTGCCGATGGTCAACGCCATCAGCGACAGATTGTCGAGGCTGAAGCCGGCGAAATACATGATGCCGAAGCTGGTGATCAGCGACAGCGGCAGCGCGACGCCCGCGATCAGCGTGGCGCGCAGCGAGCGCAGGAACAGCAGCACGACCAGCGTCACCAGCACGACGCTGAGGATCAGCGTGAACTGCACGTCGCGCACCGAGGCGCGGATGGTGACGGTGCGGTCGGACACGATGGTGAGGTTCACGCCGGCCGGAATCGCGCGCTGAACCTTGGGAATTTCGGCGCGGATTTGGCTGACGACGTCGATGACATTGGCGCCGGGCTGGCGCTGGATGTCGATGATGACGGCCGGCGAGCCCTGGTACCAGCCTCCGGTGCGGTCGTTCTCCAGGCCATCGACGATCTGCGCGACGTCCGCGATCGTAACAGGCGAGCCGTTGCGATAGGCGATGATGATCGGCTTGTAGGCCTCGGCGGCGGCGATCTGGTCGTTGGCGGCGATGATGTAGGATTGCTGCGCGCCGTCGAGCGAGCCCTTCGGGCCGGAGACATTTGCGTTCGAGATCGCGGTGCGCAGGTCCTCCATGGCGATGCCATAGGCGGCAAGGCGCGCCAGATCCGCCTGGATGCGCACGGCCGGCTTCAGCCCGCCCAGCACCGAGACCCGGCCGACGCCGGAGATCTGGCTCAGCCGCTGCGCCAATAGCGTGTCCGCGATGTCGCTCATCGCCCGCAGCGAGATCGTGTCCGAGCGCAGCGCCAGCGTCATGACCGGCGCGTCGGCCGGGTTCACCTTGGCGTAGGTCGGCGGATAAGGCAGGGTTTTTGGCAAGACTCCCGCGGCGGCATTGATCGCGGCCTGCACGTCCTGCGTTGCGCCGTCGATATCGCGGTTGAGGTCGAACTGCAGCGAGATCTGGCTGACGCCGAACGAGCTCGTCGAATTCATCGCAGACAGCGACGGGATCTGGCCGAGCTGCCGCTCCAGCGGCGCGGTGATCAGCGAGGCAATCACGTCGGGGCTCGCGCCCGGCAACTGCGTCGTCACCTGCACGGTCGGGAAGTCGACCTGCGGCAGCGCCGAGACCGGCAGCGCGAAATAGCCGAGCAGCCCGCCGATCAGCAGCGCGATGCCGAGCAGCGAGGTCGCGATGGGCCGGCGGATGAAGGGTTCGGAGACTCCCATGGAATACGCCTGCCGCCTAGGCGGCTGTTGTCGGGATCATGGCTGCTTGGCTCCAGATCCCGATGCCCCCGGCCCCGGTGCCGGACCGGTCTGTCCCTTCTGGTCGCCTTCGCTGCTGTTTCGCTTGGCGCGGAACTCGCCGTCCTTGGCTTGTCCGTCCTTTTGCGATTCCTTCTGACCATCCTTCTTCTGAGCATCCGGACCGCGCGAGCGCTTGCGCGGGGCGAGATCGGCCGACGGCGTCTGGTCGTCGCGGCCGACGATCACCTTGGAGCCGTCGGAGAGGTTGGCAAAGCCGGTGGTGACGACCTTGTCGTTCGGCGACAGGCCGCTGGCGATCACCGCATCATGCTCGTTCTGCTGCGTCACCGTCATGGGCTTGGCGGAGACGACATTGTCCTCGCCGATGACATAGCTGAAGGTTCCGACAGGACCGCGCTGCACCGCCGATGTCGGCACCACCAGCGCCTGCGTCAAGGTCTCGACCTTGAGGCGGACATTGACGAACTGGCCGGGCCAGAGCTGGTAGTGGGCGTTGGGGAATTCGGCCTTGAGCTTGAGCGTGCCGGTGGTCTGGTCGACCTGGTTGTCGATCCCGGTCAGCTTGCCGGTGTCGATCACGGTGATGCCGTCATTGCCGAACACGTCGACGGCAAGCGCCCCCTTGGCGGCAGCCGCGTTGACCCGCATGATCTGCTGCTGCGGCAGGCTGAACCATACCGCGATCGGCTGCAGTTGCGTGATCACCACGAGGCCCGTGGTGTCGGAGGCGTGGATGATGTTGCCCTGGTCGACCTGGCGCAGGCCGGCGCGGCCCGAGAGCGGCGCCACGATCTTGGTATAGCTCAGCGTTGCCGCGGCATTGTCGATCGCGGCCTGGTCGGCCTTGACCAGCGCCTCGGTCTGCGCGACCAGCGCGCGCTGGGTATCGGCCTGCTGCTTGGAGCCGGCATTGGAGGCAGCGAGCTGCTCGTAGCGCGCGAGGTCGATGCGCTGGTTGGCGAGCTGGGCCTGGTCCTGCGCCTTCTTGGCGACCGCCTGGTCGTATGTCGCCTGATAGAGCGCGGGATCGATCTCGCCGAGCACGTCACCCTTCTTGACGTCCTGGCCTTCGGTGAAGTTGACCGCGATCAGCTTGCCGTCGACCTGCGAGCGCACGGTCACGGTGTTGAGCGCACGGATCGCGCCGACGCCGTCGAGGTAGACCGGCACGTCCTGGATGCGCGGCGTCGCCGCCAGCACCGGCACCGGCAGATCGGGCCGCTGGTTGCGGTTGTTCGCCTGCTGCTGGTGCATGACGGTCCAGCCGACATAACCGAGGCCGCCGAGGATCGCGAGCGTGATCAGGGTCATGACGAAGCCGCGGCCGCGCGACCTGGTCGCCGTGCCCTCCTTCGCGCCTTGCTTCATGTCCGGCTTAAAGAGCATTGACCGGTTTCTCCATTCGCGGCTCCCAGCCGCCGCCGAGCGCCTGATACAGGCTGACGATGGCGAGAAGCCGTGCGAGTTGGGCCTGCCACAACGCGTCTTCGGCCTGAAATAGTGTCTGCTGGACGTTCAGCACGGTCACGATGTCGGCCGTGCCGGCGCGCAATTGCTGCTCGGCGAGATCGAAGGCGCGCTTCGACGAGGTAACGACATCGCGCTGCAATTGTAGCTTGATCGTGGTCTGCTTGATCGAATACAGCGCGTTGTCGACGTCGGCAAACGACTGGATGATGGTCTTGCGGTAGGTCTGGAGCAACTCGTCCTGCCGCGCCTTGGCGAATTCGAAATTGCCGAGGATCTTGCCGCCGTCGAAGATCGGCTGCGTGGCGCTGCCGACGAGTTGGAAGAAGGCCGCATGCGGCTGGAACAGCGAGACCAGCGCCGAGCTCTGATAGCCGCCATTGCCGGTGAGCTGGATGGTCGGGAAGAACTGCGCGCGGGCATTGCCGATATTGGCGGTCGCCGAGGCGAGCTGCGCTTCCTGCCGGCGAATGTCCGGCCGCTGCGTCAGGATCTCCGACGGCAGGCCGGGCGTGACGCGCGGGATGGCGATCTTGTTCAGCGAGCCGCCGAGCACGCGGACGCTCTCCGGCGGCCGCGACACCAGCACGGCGAGCGCGTTGGCGTTCTGGTCGAGCGTCTGGCGCAGTGGCGGCACCAGTGCCTTCTGGTTGGCGAGCACGCTCTCCTGCTGGGCGACGTCGAGGTCGGTGCCGGTGCCGGCCTTGCGGCGCTCGCGGATCGCATCGAGGATGCGCTGCGCGCTGGCGATGTTGCTCTGGGCGGTACGCAGGCGGTCCTGCGAGGCCAGCACCTGGAAATAGGCGTTGGCGACGCCGGCGAGCGTCGTCAGGGCGACGACGTCACGATCGAAACGGTTGGCGTTCGCGGTCTCTTCCGCCGTCTGCAGCGCATCGCGGTTCTGACCCCAGAAATCGAGCTGGTAGCTCGCGCTCAGCGAGGCCGAATAGTTGACGACTTCGCGCCCGCCATTGGTGAGACCTGATGACGAGGAGCCCGAGGTGCGCGAATAGGTTTCCGATCCGCTCCCCGACAGACTCGGCAACAACGCCGCGCCGGCCTGCCGCGCCTGGGCGTCAGCCTGAACGATGCGCGCGACGGCGGCAGCGATATCGAGATTGACGGTCTGCGCCTCCTCCATCAGCTGCGTCAGCTCGGAGGAACGGAAGCCACGCCACCAATCCAGCGACGGCGGCGCATCGCCCTTCCCGGCATATTTGTACTGCGTGGGAACATCGAGCGCGGGATCCGGAAGATCCTGCGTCAGCACGCATGCGCCCGAACTTGCAGCCACGCACAGCACAGCAAGCCAGCGCGCTGCACGACGCGTCCGGGACGCAGACCCCAAAGACCGCCGCACGGCGATCGCCGGAACATGCTGTGTCACATCCACCCCCCGCCGGGCAGATCGAGCCGCCACCGCGCAGCCGGATTAACCGATTCGCGGCCGGACGGTCGGGGGGCTTTTGGCAACTCGTTCACAGGCGATGCTTTCTGCGGAACCTTGAGCTTCATACTAGCCGGGCGCGGAACAGCGGGACAGTCCCGCAGGTGCGAGATGGCAGTCCCCGCGCCATCCCATCACGACCAAACAAATGCAAGATATGCCTGTCTTGCAGTTACTTCTCGATTTTTCATGGCGCCGGAAAGGACGTTCAAGCTTACCAAGATTTCATGTGATATTGGCGCCACACCCAGGCGAGAGCGGCTTGATCCGGCTGCACCGGTCAGCAGCGAGCTGCATGCGGCCTCGGCTCTGTCTCAAGACGCAGCGGGCAGCGCTCACAAGGCCGTCAAGGATCGGGCACGAACACCCCGCTCGCACATGCTTCCCCAAGTGCAATTCAACTCGTCCGGGAACCACGTGCGGCCAAGCCGGCATGCACGCGGTAGAGATGGGCTGTGAGCGGTGCTTGCGACGACCGATATCTTCCGTGTCCCTGCGGTCATCGGGCATATTCGTTCCGCCGCTATCCGAGACCGTATCCCGGCATCATTCGCGCTGTTCTTTGCTCGGGAATGTCGCCGCTCTGCGGGGCGCTTCCACCACTTTCGCCGCAGCGCAAAAGCCTTCCCCTTTGCCCTCCCAGGCACTAGGTTCTGGCCAGCCAGATCAACCCTTTGCCAGTGATTTCCCCCGACATGACCATTCGAACCAACGTTGTCGAAGCCATCGGCAACACCCCGCTGATCAAGCTCAAGCGCGCCTCGGAATTGACCGGCTGCACCATCCTGGGCAAGGCCGAGTTCATGAATCCCGGCCAGTCGGTGAAGGACCGGGCCGGCAAATGGATGATCCTGGAGGCGGAGAAGCGCGGCGAGCTCAAGCCCGGGGGCCTCGTGGTGGAAGCGACCGCCGGCAACACCGGCATCGGCCTGGCGGTCGTCGCCAGCGCCCGCGGCTACCGCACGCTGATCGTGATCCCGGAGACCCAAAGCCAGGAGAAGAAGGATTTCCTGAAGCTGTGCGGCGCCGAGCTGATCGAGGTCCCGGCCCTTCCTTTCGCCAATCCCAACAATTACCAACATGTCGGCCGCAGGCTCGCCGACGAGCTGCGCAAGACCGAACCGAACGGCGTGCTGTTCGCCGACCAGTGGAACAACCTCGACAACGCCAAGGCGCATTACGAGTCGACGGGCCCCGAGATCTGGGAGCAGACCGGCGGCAAGATCGACGGCTTCATCTGCTCGGTCGGCACCGGCGGCACGCTGGCCGGCACCAGCCGTTATCTCAAGGAGAAGCACCCCGGCATCGTCAATGCCTGCGCCGATCCGCAGGGGTTTGCGATGTACGAGCTGTTCAAGAACGGCCAGGCCAAATCGACCCCGGGCGACTCCATCACCGAGGGTATCGGCCTCGGCCGCGTCACGCCCGTGATCGAAACCGCCAAGGTCGACGATGCCTTCCTGATTCCGGACGCCGAAGCTGTGTCGGTGATCTACGACCTGCTCCTGCACGAAGGCCTGTGCCTCGGCGGCTCCACCGGCATCAACATAGTGGGCGCAATTCGCCTCGCCAAGCAGCTCGGACCCGGCAAGACCATCGTCACCGTGCTGTGCGATTCCGGCAGCCGCTATCAGTCCAAGCTGTTCAACGCGGATTTCATGCGCGCCAAGAATCTTCCAGTGCCGGAATGGCTGGAGAAGCGCAGCAACATCAAGCCGCCGTTCGTCTGATCGGCAGCGGCCTCCTCACGTCGGGGACGGGCATCCACGAGTTCGCGCCGGGGCAGCCGGTTTACGCCCGCTCGTCGCCTTCCGAGGCCGCAGCACAATAGTCGCGCCAGAACTTGCGATAACCCGCTTCGAGCTCACGCGTGTAGATCTCGACATTGCCGGCGGGCGAGGCTGCGATCTGAGCCGGCAGGCCTGCGCGCAACTTCGCCAGAAGCTCAGGCTGCGAGGCAAATTTCCGGGCGATCTCGATATAGCCCTCGTCATCTTCCGCGACCCAGTCGCCGAGACCGACAGAAGCCACGATCGAGGCGCCGGCCCGCGAGGGGGCGCCGTTGCCGAGCTTGGTCACCACGGGAACACCCGTGTAGAGCGATTCCCAGCTGCTGATGCCGCCATTTTGCGGAAACGTATCCAGGGAAATATCGACATTGGCAAAGGCCAGCAGGTGGTCGTTGCGCGAGGTGAAGCCCAGGCAGGTGATGTTCTCCTCGGCAATGCCTTGCGCCACGAAGCGTGCGACCAGGCCGTCGCGCAACAAGGGTTCGTCGAGCAAACCATTCTTGAGGATGATCCTCGACCCCGGCAGCTCCCGCATCAGGCGCGACCACACACGGATCGCATCATCCGAAATCTTGTAGATGCGGTTGAACACGCCAAAGGTGACGTAGCCGTTGCGCAGCATCGGCAGCTCCGACGGCTGCAGATCCGAGACGGGCTCCATCGTGATCAGACACGGCAGATCGTGGATCTTTTCGGGAAACAGATGCCGGACCGATGGCGGAATGAAAACGGGATCCGCGAGCACATAGTCCATGGTCTGCATGCCCGTGCCCGTCGCATGTCCGAATCCGGTGGCCTGGATCGGAGCCGGCTTCCGCGCGAAAACCCGCAGCCTGTTGGTGTTCGTGTGGCCCGAAACGTCGATCAGGATGTCGACATTGTCGGCCTCGATGCGATCGGCGAGTTCGTCGTCCGAAAGCTGCCAGGCGTCCACCCAGACGTCCGCCTGTTGCTTGAACATGGCGGTGTACTCGTCCGCTCCCGGCCAAGTGTAGTAGCAGATGATCTTGAAGTTGGCGTGATCGTGATGGCGCAGCACCGGCAGCAAGGTCAGTCCCGCCGAGTGTTGCCGGAATTCGGCAGCGACATAGCCGACCACAATCTGCTTGTCCGGATCGAGCGGCCGCTTTGGCAGTGTCCGCCGCGGCAGCTTGGAGCCGATCAAGTCCCACCAATCTCGTCGCACTGCCTGCTGGAGCGCGAAATCGGCCTCGGGGAGGTAGTCCTGCAAGAAGATCTTGCCCCTGATCGCATCCTCGTAGGCCGGCTTTATCGCCAGCGCGCGATCGAGATATTCGATCGCGGCGTCCATCTCTCCCTGGTTCGAATAACAGAAACCCATCAGCGCCAAGCCAAGCTCGGAGCGCGGATTCTGCTCGATCAGGGCCGTTGCGGCCGCCATCGCCTGCGCGGTCCTTCCCATCACGAGACAGACCTGTGCCTTGCCCTGGAGAGCCAGTTCGAATTTGGGCGAAATCGCAAGCGCGGCCTCGAAATCCGCAAGCGCCGGCTCCAGGCGCTGCAACTCGTAACTGAGCCGCCCACGCTGGGCGAGAATCCTGGGCGAGCCCGGCTTGATCGCGAGCGCCATGGCAAACTTGGCTGCCGCCTCCTCGTGATGCCGGAGCTCCATGCTGATCATGCCGTTGCCGACGATCGCCTCGGCGTGCCGCGGCTGAAACAGCAGGGCGCGATCGAAACTTTGCTTGGCGCGCTCGATCAGTCCGAGCAACATCTCGACCATGCCGCGATTGCAGAATGCATCGGCGTAATCCGGCTTGAGCTTGATTGCGCGCTCGTGCAGTTCGAGCGCCTGTTCGTACTGCCCCAGATGCATCAGCGTATTGCCGAGATTGGTCAGCGCCACTGCGAAATTCGGCTTCAGCGCGATCGCCTTCTCCTGGCACCGCCGCGCCTCCTCGAAATTGCCGAGGTCGAAATGCACGGTCGCGAGGTTGTTGTGGGCATCGTGCAGACGTGGATCGAGCGCAATCACGCGCTCGAGCAGCTCCTTCGCCTCCTCAAGGCGCCGGCCGTCATGCGCGCACATCCCGAGCAGGTGCATGGCGTCGACATGGTCCGGAAGCGCTTTCAGGATCTCACGGCAGAGCGCCTCCGTCTCGGCATATTTTCCCTGGCCATAGGCGGCGGCTGCGGCGGAGGTGACGGCGCCCGCCTGCTTCATCAATTTCTTCTGCAACCGCGCGTTCTGGAATGCGCGTGCGCCGGCGCCGCTGTTCTGCAAGGTTGCTCTCCGGAGGATGGCCCAGGGAGAGTCTAGCTGATTCGCAAGCCCGGCCAGCCGGCCGGCTCGACTGGCAACGCCTCTGTGATTTCCCGGTGTTCGCGTATGCTCATCCGGCGCGGTCGATCTGCCTACGCAACCTCGCCGCCTTCGGAGGCCGAGGCACAGTAGTCGCGCCAGAATTGGCGATACCCCGCCTCGACCCTGCGCGTGTAGATCTCGACATTGCCGGCGGGCGAAGCGGCGATCTGGGCCGGCAGTTCCGCGCGCAGCTTTGCCAGATGCGCAGGCTGGGCGGCATACTTGATCGCGATCGCGGCATAGCCCTCCTCGTCCTCGGCGACCCAGTCGTCAAGGCCCACGGCCGCCACGATCGACCCGCCGGCGCGCGATGACGAGCCGTTGCCGAGCTTGGCGACAACCGGAACGCCGGCGTACAGGGATTCCCAGGTGCTAATGCCGCCGTTTTGCGGAAACGTATCGAGCGAGATGTCGACGTTGGCAAAGGCCCGCAAATGCTCGTTGCGCGGCGTCGTGCCCATGCAGATGACGTTCTCCTCGGCAATGCCGTGTGCCACGAACCGCGCGATCAGGCCGTCGCGCAACAAGGGATCGTCGAGCAGCCCGTTCTTGATGATGATCTTCGATCCCGCCACCTCGCGCATCACCTTCGACCACACCCGCATCGCCTCGTCCGAGATCTTGAAGATGCGGTTGAACACGCCGAAAGTCACATAGCCGTTGCGGAGCATGGGCAGCTCCGAAGGCGGCACGTCCAGGATGGGATCGATCGTGATCAGGCACGGCAGGTCATAGACCTTTTCGGCCAGCAGATGGCGTGCCGATTGCGGAATGAAGGTCGGGTCCGCGAGCACGTAGTCCATGGTCTGCAGGCCGGTGCCGGTGGCGTGCCCGAAACCCGTGACCTGGATGGGGGCCGGCTTCCGCGAGAACACATGGAGCCTGCTGCCGGTCGTATGCCCGGACACATCGATCAGAATATCGATTCCGTCGGCCTGGATGCGATCGGCCAGTTCGTCGTCCGAGAACTGCGCGGCCTCGACCCAGACGTCTGCGCAAGACTTGAATTTCCCGGTCATCTCGTCCTGCAGCGGCCAGCAGGAATAGCAGACGATCTTGAACGCGGCACGATCGTGATGGCGCAGCACCGGCATCAGCGAGTAAGCCGCCGAGTGCTGCCTGAATTCGGAAGCGACATATCCGACCACGATCTGTCGGTCCGGATCGAGATCGCGCGGCGCCAAGGTCCGTTGAGGAAGCTTGGCGCCGATCTGATCCCACCAGTATTTTCGCGCCGCCTGCTGGACCACGAAATCGGCCTCCTGCAGGTAATCCAGCACGAATATCTTGTATCCGATGGCCTCGGGAAAGTCGGGCGCGATCGCCAGCGCCGCATCGAGATACTCGAGCGCCGTCGCGATGTCTCCCTGGTTCGCATAGCAAGAGGCCAGGAGCGACATGGCCGCCTCGGATTGCGGATTGATTTCGAGCAGCTTTTTGGCGCCCGCCATCGCGCCCGCCGTGTTCCGTACCATGATGTCGACTTGCGCCCGCCAGCACAGCGCGAGCTCATTCCGAGGCGATTGCGCCAGTGCGGCGTCGAAATCCGCTGCCGCCTGCTGCAGCCGGGACACAGTCAGATAGAGGCGTCCGCGCTGCACCAGAATTCTGGCCGAGCCCGGCTTGAGCGCCAGCGCGGTATCGAGCGCGGCTTCCGCCTCCTCGAAGTGCCGGAGTTCGAGGCTCACCATACCCCTGCCGGCAATCGCTTCCGCATGACGCGGCTGCAACGATAGGGCCCGTTCGAAGTTCTTTCCGGCACGCTCGAACTGGCCGATCATCAGTTCCGCCATGCCGCGGTTGCAGAATGCGTCGGCATAGTCCGGCTTCAGCCTGATCGCGCGCTCATGCAGCGCAATTGCCTCTTTGGCCTCGCCGAGGTGCAGCATCGTATTGCCGAGATTGGTCAGGGTGATCGGACAATTCGGCTTCAGCGCAAGGGCCTTCTCCTGGCATGCGCGGGCGTCCTTGAATTTCTCGAGCGCGAAATACACGGCGCCGAGATTGCTGTGGGCATCGGGTGAACGCGGATCGAGCATGGTTGCACGCTCGAGCAGGAATTGCGCGTCCTCAAGCCACCCGCCGTCGAACGCCAGCAGGCCAAGCAGGTGCGTGGCGTGGAAATGATCCGGAACCTCTTTCAGGATCTCGCGGCAGAGATTCTCGGTCTCGTCACGTCTGCCCTGCCCCAGCGCCTCGATGGCGAAGGACATGACGGCGTCCGCCTGCTTCCTCAACTTCTTCTGCAATCGCGCGTTCTGGTAGGCGCGCGCGCCGAGACTGCTCTGCAAGGTTTCTCTCCGGAGGATGGTCCGAAAAGAGCCCAGCCGATTCGCATGGTGCCAAGCTTGTGTGTCCGTCAGACCGGCGAGGCCGCCGGACTGCAGGCGCTCACCGCAGAATCTGGCTCAGGAACAGCTTTGTACGGGCGTGCTGCGGGCTGGCGAAGAACTCGTTCGGGGTGTTGGCCTCGATGATCTGGCCGGCGTCCATGAACACCACACGGTTGGCGACCTCGCGGGCAAAGCCCATCTCGTGGGTCACGACCAGCATGGTCATACCCTCTTCGGCGAGGTCGACCATGGTGTCGAGGACCTCCTTGACCATCTCGGGGTCGAGCGCCGAGGTCGGCTCGTCGAACAGCATCACCTTCGGGTTCATGGTCAGCGCGCGCGCGATCGCGACGCGCTGCTGCTGGCCACCGGACATCTGGCCCGGAAACTTGTTGGCCTGGTGCGGGATCTTGACCCGCTCCAGGAATTTCATCGCGGTCGCCTCGGCGTCCCTCTTGGGGATGTTGCGCACCCAGATCGGCGCCAGCGTGCAATTGTCGAGCACTGTGAGGTGCGGGAACAGATTAAAACTCTGGAACACCATGCCGACCTCGCGGCGCACGGCGTCGATGTGTTTGAGATTGGGCCCGAGCTCGATGCCGTCGACGACGATCTCGCCCTCCTGGAATTCTTCCAGCGCATTGATGCAGCGGATCAGCGTGGACTTGCCGGAGCCGGAGGGCCCGCAGATGACGATGCGCTCGCCCTTCTTGACCTCGAGGTCGATGTCGCGCAGGACGTGGAATTCACCGTACCATTTGTTCAGGCCGGAAATCTTGACGATGGGGTCGGACATGATGGCCTCGATCAGTTGCGGCGGTGGGCGTTGAGGCGGTGCTCGACGAACAGCGAGTAGCGCGACATTCCAAAGCAGAAGATGAAATAGATGATCCCGGCAAAGGCAAAGCCGGTGAACGCGGTCGATGGCGTCGACCATTTCGGGTCAGAGAACGAGGCGCGTAGCGAGCCCAGGAGGTCGAACAGTGCCACGATCGAGACCAGCGAGGTGTCCTTGAACAGCGAGATGAAGCTGTTGACGAGGTTCGGAATGACATGGCGCAGCGCCTGCGGCAGAACGATCAACGAGGTCGTCTTCCACCAGGACAGTCCCAGCGCCGCTGCGGCCTCGCCCTGCCCGCGCGGGATCGCGGCAAGCCCGCCGCGGACGTTCTCGGCCTGATACGCGCCGGTGAACAGCGCGATGCCGATCAGCGCGCGGACAAGGCCGTCGACGGTGAAATTGCCGGGCAGGAACAGCGGCAGCATGTAGGTGGCGAAGAACAGCACGGTGATCAGCGGCACGCCGCGCCAGAACTCGATGAAGGCGATCGAGAAGATCCGGATCAGCGGAATGGTCGAACGGCGGCCGAGCGCGAGCGCAATGCCGATCGGCAGCGATGTGACGATGCCGGTGACGGAGACCACCAGCGTCACCAGCAGCCCGCCCCACAGATTGGTCAACACGATCGGCAGTCCGCCGTGGTCGAGCCCCATCAGCTTGATGACGATCGCGATGGCGACGAAAGTTGCGAAGCTCGACGCCAGAGCGCGCCAGCCAGTCCGCAGGCCGCCTGCGAGAAAGAAGGCGATCAGAGAAACGACGACCGTGGTGACGGCGAAATCGGTCCAGACCGCCTGCCCCGAGGCCTGGATCTGGTCGCGCAGCCAGGTCAACGGAAAGATCAGCCAGTGGATCGCGGTGCCAATCAGCACGATCAGGTTGCCGACGACCCACAACAGGGGTGCGATGGCCGAGGTCTTGCTGAGATTGAGCAGCACCTGGCCGGCGCCGATGATGCTCTCGTCGAACAATTGCAGCACGCCGGCCGTCCAGCTCAGGCCGAAGCCGGTGATGCCGCCGCCACGCAGCAGGAAGAATGCGACGACCGGAAACGCGAAGAAGAACAGGCCGGCGCTGAGGCCCTTCGCCGGCAGGCGCGGAACGAGCAGCGGCACCAGCAGGACCGCCGCCAGGACGAATGTGAGGTTGACCCGCCAGCGCTCGGCCTCGGGATAGAAGCCGTAGATCAGTTGCGGCAGCTTGGCCTGGATGTAGGGCCAGCAGGCGCCCACCGCGAAACCGACGTTCTCGGTGAGGCAGGCCGTGCGGTCCTTGCCGCTCCAGACCGCATCGACCATCAGGAACTTGACGCTGGGAACGATGGTGAACCAGAGCAGCAAGGCGCCCAGGATCGTGAGCAGGATGTTGGTCGGCGAGTTGAACAGGCGGGTCCGCGCCCAGCCGATGAAGCCCGTCGTCTTCACCGGCGCGGGACGCTCGTTCACCAGATCGTGCCGGACGAAGGAGGATGAGGCGATATCGGTCATGCGCCAAGGCTCCGGCTGACGCGCCAACCGTAGACGCTCATGACGGCGCTGGTGATGAGGGAGATCAGGAGATAGACGCCCATCGTCATCGCAATGATCTCGATCGCCTGCCCGGTCTGGCTCAGCGAGGTGCCGGCGAACACCGAGACGAGGTCAGGATAGCCGATCGCGACCGCCAGCGAGGAGTTCTTGGTGAGGTTGAGATACTGGTTGGTCAGCGGCGGCACGATAACGCGCATGGCCTGCGGCACGACAATCAGCCGGAGCGTGGCACCGCGGCTGAGGCCGAGCGAAGACCCCGCCTCCATCTGTCCCTTGTGGACCGACAGGATGCCGGCGCGTACGATCTCGGCGATGAAGGCGGCGGTATAGGTCGACAGAGCCACCGTCAGCGCCACGAATTCCGGGATGATCCGCGAGCCGCCGGCGAAATTGAACCCCTTGAGCTGCGGCAGCTCGAAGGTGAAGGGCAGACCGAAGACCAGCATCGTGGCCAGCGGAAGTCCGAGCAGCAAGGCCAGCACAGAGGGCCAGATGCGGATCACCTGCCCCCGCTCAAACAGCGCGCGCCTGGCGTAGAAGCGCAATCCCAGCGAGACGACGATGCCGAGGGCCAGCATCGCCAGGAACGGCTCGAACCCGCTCTCGCCGATCGGACGGGGAATGACGAGGCCGCGATTGCTGATGAAGGCGATGCCCAGCAGCGAAATGCTCTGCCGCGGATTGGGCAGGGCCGCGAGCACCGCCAGGTACCAGAACAGGATCTGGAACAGCAGCGGCAGGTTGCGGATGATCTCGACATAGATCTCGCCGACGCGCGACAGCAGCCAGTTGGGCGACAGTCGGCACAGCGCGATGATGAAGCCGATCACGGTGGCGAAGAAGATACCGACCACCGAGACGACGAGCGTGTTGAGAAGCCCGACCACGAACACGCGCAGGAACGTGTCCGAGCCGGTATAGGAGATCAGCGTCTGGTTGACGTCGAAGCCGGCATTGTTCCTGAGGAAGCCGAAGCCGGCGGCGATATGCTGGTTCTCGAGATTGGCGCGCGCATTGGAGACGATCTCGTAGCCGATCCAGCCCAGGATCGCGGCGAAGGCAAACTGGACGGCGACGCCGTTCCAGCCTGCCTTGCCGCCCAGAATGCGCCTGATCTTCAGCGCGATCTGGGCCGGCGGTTTTCGAGCCTCGGTGCTCATCGCCGCGTGCCGCGGATCAAGCAGGATCAGCGGATCGGCGGTGCGTATTGGAGACCGCCCTTGTTCCAGAGATTGTTGAGGCCGCGATTGATGGCGAGCGGCGAGCCGGCGCCGACGTTGCGATCGAACACCTCGCCGTAATTGCCGGTCGCCTTCACGATCCGCACCACCCAGTCCTTGGTCAGGCCGAGCTGTTCGCCGAAATTACCGTCGCTGCCGAGCACGCGCTTCAGCTCCGGGCTCTCCAGCTTCGCCTTCTCGTCGACGTTCTTGGAGGTGATGCCGAGCTCTTCGGCGGTGACGAGCGCGAACAGCGTCCATTTCACGATGTCGAACCACTGGTCGTCGCCGTGGCGCACCATCGGGCCGAGCGGCTCCTTCGAAATGATCTCGGGGAGCACCATGTGGTCGTTGGGATTGGCGAGCTTGAGGCGATTGGCGTAGAGGCCCGACTGGTCGGTGGTGAAGACGTCGCAGCGGCCGGCTTCATAGGCCTTGACGGTTTCGTCGTTGGTGCCGAACGCGATCACCTCGTACTTCATGTTGTTGGCCTTGAAGTAGTCGGCCAGATTCTGCTCGGTCGTGGTGCCGGTCTGCACGCAGACGGAAGCGCTGTTGAGCTCGAGCGCCGAATTCACCTTCAGCGACTTCTTCACCATGAAGCCCTGCCCGTCATAATAGGTCACGCCGGTGAAGTTGGCGCCGAGCGAGGTGTCGCGCGAGATGGTCCAGGTGGTGTTGCGCGAGAGAACGTCGATTTCGCCGGATTGCAGCGCGGTGAAGCGGTCCTTGGCCGAGGTCGGCACGTACTTGACCTTGGTCGGGTCGTTGAAGATGGCGGCCGCGATCGCGCGGCAGAGGTCGACGTCGAGGCCGGTCCAGTTGCCCTTGTCGTCGGGCGAGGAGAAACCCGGCAGGCCCTGGCTGACGCCGCAGGACAGCGTGCCCCGGTCCTTGATGGTCTTGAGCGTTTGCGCATCGGCGGCCTGGGCAGACAGGCCGGCGGCGAGAGCGAGAGTGAGAGCCAGGGTTACGCGTTTCATGGGCTGAAGGCCTTTCAAAGTCGTCTCAAGGTCAGGAATGTTGTCTCAGGATCGTCTCTGCCAGGGATAGCCTTGCAAGAGTCATGCTGGGAAACCTTGCCGAACACTCGCCGATCCCGGGAGGCCATACCTTAATCCCCGCCGCAGGCGCCCGCCATGATGGCCGTGGCGCCAGGTTCGGTCAGACGATGGATCGAAGGTCGCGGCAGGCCCCTCAACATGCGGCGACTGAATAGCACCTGCGCATCACAGAACGACTGGCGAGCCGGGTCAAGGGGTTGACGGGACTCTTCTGTGTTCTGTTATTAACGACAGCGGCCTTTCGGCCGGCCCCCACGGCGCAAGGCGCCCCGGCGGAAACGCGGTTTTGAAAGCAGGCGCATGGATTCCTCGCACCCCTCCCAGCAGCAGGCCGAGACCCGGCTGGTCACCTCCGGCCGCGACACCAAGGCGCAGAAGGGGTTCGTCAATCCGCCGGTGTTCCACGGCTCGACCGTGCTCTATCCGACCGCCGAGGACCTGCACGCCCATCGCGGCGAGTTCACCTATGGCCGCCACGGCACCCCGACGACCAGGGCGTTCCAGGACACGCTGATGGCGCTGGAGGGGCCGCAATGCGCCGGCGTCGGCATCGTGCCGTCGGGGCTCGCGGCGATCTCCACCACCCTGCTCTCGGTGCTGAAGGCCGGCGACCACATTCTGGTCGTCGACAACGTCTATCGGCCCTCGCGCAATTTCTGCAACGGCATGCTGACCCGCTATGGC
The DNA here is from genome assembly GCF_028128625.1 of Bradyrhizobium sp. CCBAU 45389. Classification (NCBI taxonomy): domain Bacteria; kingdom Pseudomonadati; phylum Pseudomonadota; class Alphaproteobacteria; order Hyphomicrobiales; family Nitrobacteraceae; genus Bradyrhizobium; species Bradyrhizobium sp. CCBAU 45389. The sequence continues at coordinate 202,661 of NZ_LBIY01000088.1, forward strand.
GTCGAGACCGCCTATTTCGATCCGCTGATCGGCGCCGGCATCGACAAGCTGTTCAAGCCCAACACCCGCGCGGTGCTGGTGGAGGCGCCGGGCTCGCAGTCGTTCGAAATGCCCGACATCCGCGCCATCGCCGAGGTCGCGCATGCGAAGGGCGCGCTCGTCATCGACGACAACACCTGGGCGACGCCGCTCTATCACCGCTCGCTCGAGCAGGGTGTCGACATCAGCATGCAGGCCGCCACCAAATATATCGGCGGTCACTCCGACATCATGTTCGGCACCATCTCGGCCAATGCCAAGGCCTGGCCGATGGTGTCCGAAGGCATCCGCCTGCTCGGCGTCTGCGCTGGCCCCGACGACGTCTTCCTGGCGCTGCGCGGCCTGCGCACGTTGTCGGTGCGGCTCGCGCAGCACCATCGCTCCGGGCTCGACATGGCGCGCTGGCTGGCGGGGCGTCCCGAGGTTGCGCGCGTGCTGCATCCCGGATTGGAGACCGATCCCGGCCACGCGATCTGGAAGCGCGACTTCACCGGCGCCTCGGGCCTGTTCAGCATCGTCTTGAAGCCGGCGCCGCAGCAGGCGGTCGACACCATGCTCAACACGCTCAAGCTGTTCGGCATGGGCTTTTCCTGGGGCGGCTTCGAGAGCCTCGCGATTCCCTTCGACTGCAGCGACTATCGCACCGCGACCAAGTGGGCGCCCGGCGGGCCGACGCTGCGACTCCACATCGGCCTCGAGAGCGTCGACGACCTCAAGGCCGATCTCGATCGCGGCTTCGCTGCCCTCAAGGCGGCAATGTGAGCCTGCTCACAAGGCATCGCGCCGCGGGAACGAGCAACCGGCGCAAACGTTAACGCCGACGCGCCAACAAATGGTTTGATCCTCAAGCATTTGGCGCTAGCCTCACCAATCGACTCCAATCCGGACACGGAGAATGGGAACGTTGGTTCTGCTCGATCTGATGGGCGGCGTTGCGCTGTTGCTGTGGGGCCTGCACATGGTCCACAGCGGAATCCTGCGCGCGTTCGGTCCCGACCTGCGGCGGCTGCTCGGCAAGGCGCTCGGCAACCGCATCAGCGCGTTCGCCGCCGGGCTCTCGCTCACCGCGCTGCTCCAGAGCAGCACGGCGACTGCCCTGATCACCTCTTCGTTCGCGGCCGAGGGCCTCGTCAGCCTCGCAGCCGCGCTCGCCATCATGCTGGGGGCCAATGTCGGCACGACGCTGATCGTGCAGGTGCTGTCGTTCAACATCGCCGCCGTCGCGCCCGTCCTGTTCGTGCTCGGCCTCGTCGCCTTCCGCTCGGGACCGCGCTCCCGGATCAAGGACATCGGCCGCGTCTGCATCGGCCTCGGCCTGATGCTGCTGTCGCTGCACATCCTGCTCGACACGCTGGCCCCGGCGGAGAACGCACCCGGCATGCGCGTCGTGATGTCGGCGTTCACGGGCGATCCCGTGCTGTGCATCGTCATCGCCGCGCTCGTCACCTGGGCGGTGCATTCGAGCGTCGCCAGCGTGCTCTTGATCATGTCGCTGGCCTATTCGCAGTTCATCTCGCCCGAGGCGGCGCTGGCGCTGGTGCTGGGCGCCAATCTCGGCAGCGCCATCAATCCCGTGTTCGAAGGCGCCAGGCGCGACGATCCCGCGAGCTATCGCCTGCCGGTCGGCAATCTCGTCAACCGCGTGATCGGGATCGCGCTCGTGCTGCCGTTCCTGGGCGTGATCGCTGCGCACATGCATGCCTGGCAGCCGGATCTCGCGAAGATGACGGCGGTCTTCCACATCGCCTTCAACGCCGGCACCGCCATCATCTTCATCGGACTGCTCGACACCATGTCGCGTCTGTTGACCCGCCTTCTCCCCGATCGCGTGCAGGAGACCGACCCGGCCCGGCCGCGCTATCTCGACGAGAGCGCGCTGGAGACGCCGTCGCTGGCGCTGGCCGACGCCGCCCGCGAGGTGCTGCGGATGGGTGATCTCGTCGAAATCATGCTGCGCAAGGTGATGACCGCGATGATGACGGGCGACCGCGGGCTGGTCGACCAGGTCTCGAAGATGGACAATGCCGTCGACGGTCTCGACGAGGCCATCAAGCTCTACGTGACCAAGCTGATGCGCGGCAGCCTCGACGAGAGCGAGGGACGGCGCGCGATGGAAATCGTCTCCTTCGCCATCAACCTCGAGCATATCGGCGACATCATCGACAAGAGCCTGAGCGAGCTTGCGACCAAGAAGATCAAGCGCCGCTTCCAGTTCTCGGCCGAGGGCGCCGAGGAGCTCGCCGCCTTCCACAAGCGCACCATGGAATCGTTGCGGATCGCCTTCGGCGTGTTCATGTCGGGCGATGCCAACGAGGCGCGCAAGCTGCTGGTGGAGAAGACCACGCTGAAGAACACCGAGCTTGCCGCCGTCGAGCGCCATCTCGACCGCCTGCGCGAGGGCCGGCCCGAGACCATCGAGACCACCTCGCTGCATCTCGACGTGCTGCGCGACCTGCGCCGCATCCACTCGCATATCTGCTCGGTCGCCTATCCCGTGCTGGATGCCGCCGGCGAGCCCTATCGCAGGCACGAGGCGGAGACGGCCGCCCTGCCCGCCTCAGGCGCGGCCTCGGCGCTGCCGCGCTAGGGCGGCGCGAACGAGAACAGCGCCTCCCACAAGGAGCAGGCCGGCGCCGCAGAGCAGGCTAGGCACGATCCACAATGTCAGGAACGACAGCAGCCGCGCATCCTTGGGCCGCCCGGGATCGTAGGCGATCCTGACCCGCTCGCCCTCCGCATAGGGCTGCCCGGTTGATCCAGATGAGGACGTGAACGTCACTACGCGCCCCTCGCGCGTCGTGAATCGAAACGTCGGATAGAGAAAGGTCCCGCCATGATTTCCACCGCTGCGCGCGACGGCGCCGGCGAAACGCGCATCGGTCTGCTCGGCCCTCGCGAGAAATGCGATGGTGCCGCCGAGTTCGACAAGGCCGAGCCCGAGCAAGACCAGGCCGATCAGAACAACCGATACGAACAGAACTATCGGTGACTTGCGCATGCCAATCGGGAAGTCTGGATGCCCTGCCGCCCTCGGTCCCTGGTCAGCGCTCCAGTGTCTTCGAGGCGCGGCCGCGGTTCTTGACGATCAGCATGATGTTGCGGACATAGATGATGGTCGCGAGCGCCTGTCCGAGGATGATCACCGGCTCGCGCTTGACGACGCCATAGACCAGCGTCATCAGCCCGCCGCCCATCGAGCAGAACCAGAACGCCATCGGCACCACGCTGTTGCCGGCGCGCTCGCTCGCGATCCACTGCACCAGGAAGCGCGCGGTGAAGAACAGCTGTGCGACCAGGCCGAATGCGAGCCAGAAGTCGAACTTGGCGACGAAGACGTCGTAGAGATAGTTGCTCAGCGCCTGACCGTATTGAATGATCATGCGTTCACCTCGGTCACATCTGGTGTCGTCTTCTTGCGGCGGATCAGCCACCACACGCCGGCGAGGTCCATGATGCCGATCCATAGCCGGTCGAAGAAGCCATAATTGGACACGCCGGAACGGCGCGGCCGGTCGATCACGTCGACATAGGCGATGTCGTAGCCCTCGCGGCGGACCAGCGCCGGCAGAAAGCGATGTAGCCCATCGAAATAGGGCATCATCAGGAACACGTCGCGGCGGAACGCCTTCAGCCCGCAGCCGGTGTCGCGCGTGCCGTCCTGAAGGATCGCATTGCGGACCTTGTTGGCCACGCGCGACTGGAATTTCTTGAAGCCGGTGTCCTTGCGCCCGACGCGCTGTCCCGCGGCGAGGCCGACCCGCCCCGCCCCTTTCTCCACCGCAGCGATCAGGTCCGGCAGGAAGGCTGGATTGTTCTGCCCGTCGCCGTCGAGGGTTGCCACGATCCCCCCGCGCGCGGCGCGCACGCCGCTGCGCACCGCAGCCGACTGGCCGCCTGATCTGGCGTGGCGGAGCTGACGCAGATTGCTCCGCTCCGCCATGATGGCCTTGAGCCGCTCGCCGGTCGTGTCCGTCGAACCGTCATTGACGTAGATGATCTCGTAATCCCAGCGGCCGTCGAGCGCCGTCGTGATCTCCTCGATCAGGGGCGCGACGTTGTCGGCTTCGTTGCGCACGGGAACGACGATGGAAACCGATGGCTGGGACGTCGACAAATCGAGACTCGTGGTTGGAATTGGCCGGCCCCTCGGGGAACCGGCGACCCCGGCAGGCAGCCGCTTTTATGGGGCGGACGCTCCGCGGGCAACCCTTTTGAGGCGCGCTGTGACCGGCCCCGGAAGCGGCACGATGGTGCCGTCGGCACGGATGGCAAACGCGAGCCGGCGCGCCGCAAACCAGTAGCGGATGGTCATGGCACCGACGATGCCGACCAGGGCCCCGGCGGTGACGTCGCTGGGGTGATGCGCGAGCAGCACCAGACGCGTCAGCAGGATCACGATTGCGTAAGTGAACATGAACACCCGCAGCCGCGGCCACAACGCCGAGACCGCAAACGCCAGTGCGAACGCTGTGATCGCGTGGCCCGACGGCAGGCTGGCATAGGCTCCCGAGCCCTCGAACGGGATGAAGTTGAACGGATCGGCGTTGCCGCCGACGAACGGACGCCCGCGACCGATGAGAAATTTCAGGATCTCGCCGACGAACACGGACAAGGCAACAGACAGAAACAGGAATTGCAGCCGCGTGCCCAAGCCCAGCAACAACGTGCGTCGAGTGCCGTGAAGTCCCGCGGCGATCAGTGCCACGATCACCAGCGCGACGCCCAGCACCGAGAGCACATACTCATCCTTGCCGAAATCGGTGAGGATGCGGATCGGCCACAGGCTTGGCGTGCCGCGCGCCGGCATCAACTGGATCTCGGTCAGGTCGAACGCCAGCATCAGCGCGATGACCGCGGCCGCGCCCACAGCGCTGAGCCAGAGCGAATGTCGCGCCAGCTTACGTGCGGCCTCGGCGCGGCGCGAATGCGACGGCGAGCGCACGAGCTGCCCCAGCGCATGCCCCGTCACGGTGAGCAACTGCGCGGGATAGCCCGGGCGCGGCGCGCTATGGGTCGGGGCCGACATCCTATTCGGTGCCTTCCGAACGGAAGATCGAGATCGAGATCGCGCGCCCTTGCGAGAAATTGTAGCCGTCGATGCGCGCGCCGACCTTGTAGCGCAGCCCGATCGCCTCGGCGCGCTGCACGAAGCTGCGCTCCGAGCGTTGCTCGATCAGCGCGAAGCGGCAGCTGCCCTGCCGCAGGAAGTCCGCCGCGCCCGAGCCGTCGGTGAGCAGCGTCTGCGTGCCGGTCAGGAACACCAGGCTCGGCTCGTGGTAGCCGGCAGCGGCCGCCTTGGGCCCGACGCAGCTGACGTTGCGAAGCGCGCGCGCGATCTCGATACTCGGGAACAACGGGGTCAGCGACGGCAGCACGATGCCGTAGACCACGACCGCAAGCATCAGGGCCGCAACCAGCGCGTTGAGCACCGAGCGTTCGGCACGGTTGTTGTCGTAGAGCCACCAGGCGAACAGGCCGAAGATCAGCGAGGCCGCGATGAACGGCCAGGCCACGAAGGCCGGCTGCCGGGTCAGCATGACCGCGCCGACCACCGCGATGATCGAGGCCGCCGCCGGAATCGCGAACCACCAGGCCGAGCCGCGCATCAGCCAGGACCGCGACAGCACGCGCCGCTCCAGCGCGCCGACGGTGAGGATCGCGATCGCCGGATACAGCGGCAGCACGTAGTGCGGCAGCTTGGTCAGCACCGCCTCGAACACGATCCAGGACGGGATCAGCCAGGCCAGCAGGAATTGCGCGCCGGGCTCGCGCCGGGCTCGCCAAACCGCGGGTGCCGCCATCGCCGCCAGCGGCGCTCCCGGCCAGAAGGTGATCCAGAACAGCGCCAGGTACATCCCGGGCGGTGCGCCATGGGATTCCTGCGCCCCTAACTTGCTGAGCATGTCGCCGCCGACGGAATCGGCGAAGAAGGTCTCGCCCGCGCGCCAGAAGATCGCGACGAACCAGGGCAGCACCAGCACCAGCATCCACATCAGGCCCCAGACCGGGCGCAGCTTCCACAGCCAGGAGGCATCGCGGTCCAGGATCGCGAGCGCGACGATGGTGAGCCCAGCGAACATCAGGATCAGCGGGCCCTTGATCAGGATGCCGACCGCGAGCGCGGTCCAGAAGATCGCGGGCCAGCTCCAGGGCGGACGGGTCTCGTCCTCGGCGCGCTGCCACGACAGGTAGGCCCGCGCCATCGCGCCCATCGCGGCGGTGACGCAGAACAGCAGCATCGCGTCGGTCTTGGCGAGCCGCGCCTCGACGCCGAGCAGCACGGAGGCGCACAGCAGCAGCGCCGCGAGCACCGCGGCGCGCCGCGTGACGAAGCCGAGCGCGGCCCAATAGGTCATCAGCACCGCGCCGATCGCACCTATTAGCGACGGCAGCCGGTAGACCCAGATGCGCAATTCGGCCTTCGGCAGCCTGAGTGCAGATGCGGCTTCAACCGCGGCCGATTGCAACCAGTAGATGCCGACCGGCTTCTTGTAGCGGACGTCCTCCTGGAAGCGGATGTCGACATAGTCGCCGCTCTCGACCATCTGCTTGGTCGCCTGCGCGAACCGCGCCTCGTCGCGATCGACGGGCGGGATGGTGAAGAAGCCCGGCAGGAACAGCAGCAGTGCGCACAGCAGCAGGAAAGCGACCGCGCGGGCGTGGCTGGCCGTGGCGATATCGAGCATGGTCACGAGCCGGCTACCCGGATTCACGGGCGATTTCGGCTCACGGGGCGCTCCAAAACGGGGGCTTGGGTAGGTCTCGGCCATTGGTTCCGCTTACGCTGAAACCGCCATCGCCACAACCGCTTAAGGCAGGGTCACTGAATTCGAATGACAACTGTGTCCGCGGCGCCCGTGGCATCGATCACGGTGAGCCGTGCAAAGCCCGGGCCGGGCGGATCGATCAGGCGCTGGCGTCGGCCGTCGATCTCGCCGAGTGAGGTTCCATTAACCATCACGGTCATGGGCAGAACGCCACCGGCGACCTTGACGGGCATGGCGGCGCTCTCGGGCCCCCCCGAGCGATCGACGTCGATCCGCGAGCCGTTCAGCGGGAACTGGATGTGCAGCGCCTGCTCGCCCCCGGTCCGCACGAGCTCCCCGACCGGGCGGAACCGTTTGAGCGGCAACGGCAACTTCGCGTTGCTGGCGACCAGGGTTCCCTTGGGCGGCTTGGGCAGCGGGGTCAGCGTCTTGCCGCTCCGGGCGAAGGCGTCGAACAGGATCGGAGCAGCAGCCACGCGGCCAACCAGGCCGGGAACCGGCGCACCGTCGGGCCGGCCGACCCAGACGCCAATGGTCATGCGGCCGTCGAAGCCGACCGACCAGGCATCGCGATAGCCGTAGGAGGTGCCGGTCTTGAAGGCGATCCGGTTGTGGGCCGCGTTCTCCGGCGGCGGCGTGCCGAGCAGGACGTTGCCGACCTGCCAGGCGGCGACCTGATCCAGCAGCCGCATCGGCTCGCGATCGTCCTTGGTGGTGACGATCTCGCGCAGCGGCTTGGTGGTTCCGAGCCGGGCGAAGCCGGCATAGAGCTGCGCGAGATCCTGCAGCGTCACGCCGACGCCGCCGAGGCCCATGGCAAGGCCCGGCGCCTCGTCTTTCGGCAAGATGAGATTGCCACCGGCCTGCCGCAGCCGCGAGGCCAGTCGACTCGATCCGACGCGGTCGAGCAGCACGATGGCGGGAACGTTCAGCGATAATTGCAGCGCCTTCCTCACGGGCACCGTGCCCTGGAAGGTCATGTCGAAATTTTCCGGCGCGTAGGAGCCGAAGCGGACCGGCCGGTCGTCGATCAGGCTGTCGGGATGGACAAAGCCGTCCTCGAAGGCGAGCCCGTAGATGAAGGGCTTCAGCGTCGAGCCCGGCGAGCGGATGGCGCGGGTCATGTCGACCTGCCCTGCCCGGGTCTCGTCGAAATAATCCGCCGAGCCGACGCGCGCGAGCACGTCGCCGCTCTCGTTGTCGACCACGATGATGCCGACCGAGATGTTGGGCCCGAGCGCGATGGCGCGGTCGCGCGCTAAGGGCTCCAGCACCTTCTGCAAGGTCGCATCCAGCGTCAGCTTGATGACCGGGTTGTCTTTCACGGTCGACAGCGCGGTGTCGGAGGCGTGCGGCGCCAGGATCGGCATCGGCTTGCGCAGTGTCGGTACCGGCACGGACTTGGCTTGCGCCGCGTCGTCGGCGCTGACCACATGCTCCTCGACCATGCGATCGAGCACGCGATCGCGCGCCTTGCGCGCCGCCTCGGGATAGCGGTCGAGCCGGCGCGTCTCCGGCGATTGCGGCAGCGCGACCAGCAATGCGGCTTCCGCCAGCGACAGCCGCTTCGGCTCCTTGCCGAGATAGGCGATCGAGGCTGCGCGGATGCCTTCGAGATTGCCACCATAGGGCGCGAGAGCCAGATAGAGATCGAGGATCTGCTCCTTGCTCATGCTGCGCTCGATCTCGATGGCACGCACGATCTGCCGCAGTTTTGCGTAGAGCGAGCGCTGCCGCCGCGGCTCCATCAGCCGCGCCAGCTGCATGGTGATGGTCGAGCCGCCGGAGACGATGTGGCCACGCGTTCCAAGCTGCAAGGCGGCGCGGCCAAGTGCGAGCGGGTCGAGACCGTTGTGCGCGTGGAAGCGCTGGTCTTCATAGGCGAACAGCAGTTTCAGATAGGTCGGATCGACATTGGTCTTGGCATCGACCGGCAGCCGCCAGCGCCCGTCCGCCATCGCATAGGCACGCAGCAGCTTGCCGTTGCGATCGACGATGGTAGTGGAGACCTGCCGCGCTTCATCGAGCGGGAGCGGACCGAGAGAGTAGACCCAGGCGACGAAGCCGGTGATGGCGAGGATGAACGAGAAGGCGACTGCGGAGAGGAGGCGATAGCCTCTTCCCCGCACTCCACTGCCGTCGTTCCGGGATGGTCCGAAGGACCAGACCCGGAACCTCGAGATTCTCAGGCGCGCAATTGCGCGCCGTAGTTCGGTGCTGCGCACCGCCCCGGAATGACGAGAGCCGTTATCGCCTTCGCTCATCGCGCCACCACTCACTTCGCAGCCCGCACCTCGACAGTTCCCGTGCCCGTCCGGCCATAACGCGAGGGATTGTACATGTCCTCGACATAGGCCTGCGGCAGCACGTATTTACCCGGCGAGACCGCGCGGACGACATAGGCGACGGTGAAGACCGACTTGGAATCCGAGGCCCGGTCGACGGCCGCGGTGAAGCGGTCGTCGCGGAACTCGGTGTCTTCAGGCTCCTCGCCGTCCTCGATCCAGTCCAGCGTGCCGCTGTCGCCCGACGAGACCAGCTTCGGATTGTCGATCTCCAGGCCCGCCGGCAGATAGTCGGACACCATGATGTGGCCGTATTCGGGCTTGGCCTCGGTGATCTTCAGCACCACCGCAAAGCGCTGGTTCTGCTTGACCTTGCTGATGTCGGCGGGCTTGCCGTCGAGCGTGTAGTAGCTGCGCTCGATCTTGAAGCCGTTCGATGCCGCCGGCTCCGGCGTCACCGGCGAGCCCGACACCGAGACCACCGCCTGCACCGGCGCATCGCCGGTGTTGGTGATCTTCAGCGGCTTGCCGCTCACCGTGTCCGCCTTGTAGCTGCGGTAGAGCGCGGTCTTGACCGGCTGGCCGTCGACCTCGATCGACAGGTTCTCCCTGGCCAGCGCCCGCGCCGCCAGCACCAGCCACGCATTCTCCTGCGTGGAGGTGTAAGGCGTCAGACCGCGGGCGGTCTCGACCCGGGACACCGCCTGCGTCAGCGTCGCCTTCGGCGCATTACCTTCGCTCGCAAGCGACACCAGCGCTGCGGCATCGCGCAGCTGCGAGCCATAGTCGGTGCGGCCGAACTCCAGCACCGGCTTCGGGGCGAGACTGTCGAGCGCCGCGCCATAGACGCGTTCGGCGCGATTGCGGTCGCCGACCAGCGCCAGCGCCGCGGCAAGCTGCGACTTCGCGATCGGGGTCGCGAGGTTGTTCAGCTTGGTGTCCGCGAGATAGCGGAGATCGCCGATGGGAGCTGCGCCGTTGCGGGCAAGCACGTAGAGGCCGTAGGCGAGATCGCGGCCACCGTCCTTCTCCGGCTCGTTGCCGTTGACGACCGAGTTGCGGATGCGATCGAGCGCGTTCTTGAACAGCACATCCGGCACCGCAAAGCCCTTTTCACGGGCCCGGGTGAGGAAGTCCGTCACGTACGCATCGAGCCAGGCATCGTCGCCGCCCGCCGACCACAGGCCGAACGAACCGTTCGAGCCCTGGCGGGCCAGGAGACGCTCGATCGCATCGCGGATGCGCTGGTCGACCTCGGTATCCATGGCGAGATGCGCGCCGGCCGCGAGCTCGTTGACATAGAGCAGCGGCATGGCACGGCTCGTGATCTGCTCCGAGCAGCCATAGGGATAGCGGTCGAGCGCCTTCAGGATCGTCGCCGCGTCGAGCGCGGTCGACAGGCTGGCCGAGACCGAGACGCTGCCGGTGCCAGGCACGAGATCGGAGAACATGTCCGAGGTCAGCGTCAGGCTCTCGCCCTTCGCCAGTGTCCGGATCGAGCGCCGTGCCAGCACCTGCGTTGCCGCCTTGACGTCGAACGCGTAGTGCCGCGCGAGCGCAAGGCCATTCGGCCCCTTGATGTCGACGTCGAGCGTCGCCTGCCCCGCCGCGGTCGCATCGAGCGCGAGCGTGAACGCGTTGCGCTGCTTGGCGGCGAGCTTCACGGTGGTTGCGGGATTGCCGGTCATCTTCACCGGGCCGCCGGTCTTGACGTTGATGACGTAGTCGCCGGCCTGGCCCTCGACATTGTCGATCTCGAGGTTGACCGTGCCGTGGTCGCCGTTGAGCAGGAAGCGCGGCAGCGTCGTGGTCAGCACCACGGGGTCGCGGATCACGACATCGGTATTGGCGCGGCCGAGTTTTGTGGCGGTCCACGCCACCGCCATGACGCGCGCGGTGCCGGCGAACTCCGGAATATCGAAGCTCACCTCGGCGGTGCCGTCAGCGGCGACCGTGACGATGCCCGAATAGAGCGCCAGCGGCTTCTGCGCGGGCGGCGAGCCCTGCAGCTCCGCGGCACCGGCGTCGCCGCCGGACTTGATCTGGCCGCGCGTGCCCGACATGCCGTCGATGAGCTGCCCGTAGAGATCGCGGATCTCCGCGCTCAGGCGGCGCTGGCCGAGATAGTAGTCATCCGGCGCCGGCGGCTTGTAATTGGTGAGGTTGAGGATGCCGACATCGACCGCGGCAATCACCACCTTGGCGTCCTCGCCCGGATTGAGCCCGTCGAGCCTGACCGGGATCTTCAGCATCGCATTGGGGCGGATCAGCGCCGGCGGCGTCAGCTTCACGGCAAGCGTGCGGGTCTGCTTGTCGATGCCGAACCATTTCAGGCCGATCGCCCGGCCCGGCATGCGCTGGGCCGCCGCATCGAGCGGACGGCGCAGCGTCGCCACCACATAGGCGCCGGTGCCCCAGTCCTTGCCGACCGGGAGCTTGACCTGGGCGGTGCCTTCCTTGACGTCGACGGTCTGCGTCGTCAGCAGGCGGTCACCGAGCACATTGATGGTGAGCTTGCCGGCGCTGCGGACATTGACCGACACCGTCATGGTGTCGCCGGAGGCGTATTGCGGCTTGTCGATCGAGGTTTCCAGCAGGTCCGGCGTGTCGGCGCTGCCGTCGGAGTACCAGCCGACGTCGAACTGCACCGAGGTCACCGGGCCGTCGGCATCGTTGGACTTCACGTCCAGCCGATAACGGCCGGGCTGCGGGCTGAGCGAGATGCGCGACGGCTTGTCGGCTGCAATGGTGACGTCACCGTCGGCGACGCGCGAGGTCGACTTGACCGGCTCGTACTCCCAGTAATTGTTCTGGCGATACCACTGGTAGCGCGACTCCATCTTCAGGAGCTCGTAGCGCAGGCCATCGCGGCGAAGGGTCTGGCCCTCGGGCGAGACGAACACGACGTCGAACTCGGCCTTGTCGCCCTCGGCGACGTTCTTGTCGCCGAACAGCGGCTTGATGCCGATCTGCGCAGCAGTGGGCGCGACCGGCAGCACGATCTTGCGCTCGACGGCGCGGCCGCCGGTCTCGACCATGCGCACGAAGATCTGCGCCTCCTGCGGACGCGTCGACGCCGGCTGCTTGTCCAGCGTCACCGGGAAGGTCGCAACGCCATTGGCATCGGCCTCGGGAAGGTTCTCGAGCGGCGTGCGCTCGTTCGAGGTGGTCTCCTCGTCGGCGACGCCGAACTGATAGCCGGCAAAGCCCGGGCGTCCGGCCGCAGGCGCGACCAGCATGTCGCCTTCGAGCGCAAGGCCCGAGGCCGGCGCGCCATAAAGGAAATGACCGTCCGCCTTAAGCTCCACTGGAGCGTTAGCTTTGATCAGCTTGTCCTTGGCAGACAAATCGAATTCGATCCGATCAGGAACGTAATCCTCGACCATGAAGGTGGTTTCGCCGACCGACGCGCCCTTCGGATCGGTGAAGGCGCGCACGCGCCAGGTGCCGGTCGGAACGGCCGAGTTGAGCGGCACGGACAGCGTGCGGCCGCCGGCGCCCTGGTCGGACAGCACAGCACGGCGGTATTCGACGCCGTCGGGGCGCTCGACCACCAGCGTCATCGGCCCGCCGGTCACGGCATTGCCCTGCCCGTCGCGCAAGAGCGCAGTGAGGAAGACGGTCTCGCTGGAGCGGTAGACGCCGCGCTCGGCATAGACGAAGGCATCGGCGCCGGCGGGCACGGCGCGCCCCGCAACGCCGCGGTCGGAGAGGTCGAAGGCCGACGTCTTCAGGCTCAGGAAGGCATAGTCCGCCTTCTCGCCCGTGACCGTGAGCATCGCCGGTGACAGGCCGCCCTCGCCGCGCGCAAGGCCTGCCTCGAACAACACGTGGCCGCTGTCATCGGTCTTCCGCGTCGCCAGGATCTCGTTGTTGCGGGCGACCAGCCGGACCTCGACCTTGCCGACCGGATCGGTCGACGCCAGCGAGTTGACGAAGACGTGGATGCCGTCATTGCCCGAATAGGCACTGACACCGAGGTCAGAGACGATGAACCATTGCGTGGCCAGCTGGTACTCGTCGTCCGAGCCCGGGCCCTTGGCCGCCGCGGTCATCACGTAGACCCCGGGCTGGAGCTCGCCGAGCGCCTGGTCGACCGGGAATGCCGTGGTGACGTCCTGGTTCAGCGTCATCGCGGTCGAAAGCTCGCCCGACCAGACCTTGACGCCGCGCTCATCGCCGAGATCACTCAGCTGATATTTGGTGAGCGTCTTCTGGAAATCGCTGTCGACCACCGTGTTGATCAAATTGCGGTCGCCGATCCGGAAGACGTTGATGTTGACCGCGGGCGTGTTGACGCTGACCACGGGAATGCCGCGCTGGCCGGTCCTGGGCAGCACATAGGCGCGGCTGGTGAAGCGCACGAACGGCTTGCGGTCGCGCACATAGATATTGAACTCGGCCGATTTCGGCAGCCCCTCCTTCACTGTCGACGGCAGGCCGGCGCGCAAGTTGATGTTGTAGCGTTCGCCATGCCTCAGCCCGTCGACGCAGAGCTGCTTGCCCTCCGCCGACAGCGCCGGCTTGTCCTGCCCTGCGAGGGCCAGGAACGGCGCGAAGTCGGTGCGCTTGGCGAGCTCCTCCGAGAACTGGAAGCAGGCGCGCGGGCTCGCCGAATCCGAGTCCACGGTGTAGTCGAGCAGCCGGAAGCCGTGCTCGTCGCGCAGCTTCTCATATTGCCCGCGGACGTCGGCGACCTCGCGCAGGTCGAGCGACAGCCGCAGCGAATCCAGCGCCGGCCGCCACAGCTTGCGTTCGGCCAGCGACTTGCCGAGCACGGCGAGCGCGTCCGCCTCCTCGCCCGGATTGCCGGCGCGCATGTAAGCGATGTAGGCCGCGGTCGAGGCGCGCTCCAGCAGGAAGGTCTGCTCGCTCGAGTTCTTCGGCCAGATCTGGAAGATCACCTTGGCGAGCCGCAGCCAGTTGCCGGCATCCTCAGGCGTGGTGGCCGCAATCTGGCCGAGCACCGACAGGCCGGTACGGTAATCGTTGCGCTTGAAGGCGGCGTCGGCATCCGTGCGCAGCGTCGCGTTGGTCTTGGCGACCGACCCCGCCTCGCTCTTGATCTGCGCCTCCAGCTTGATCGCGGAATCGGCGAGATCGTCGCGTTTGAAGGCCTTGTCGGCGGCCTGCGCCGCGTTGAGGCCGAGCGCCAGCGCGGCGCAGATTGTGACGGCGCGAACAAGACCGATCATGGATGGACTCCCGGAAATCGCGGACGAACGCCGCTTGTCGCATGAAATGCGTGGAAAGGTGACGGACTCAAGGCGATGGAACCAGAGCTGCAAAACGTCGCATTCGCCATGACAAAGGCAGGCCCAGAGGAGACCGGTCCAGATACCGCCGCGCACGCCGTCCTGATGGCGCAGCAACACCTAGCCAATCGTCCGGCGGCCGTGTCCCGGAAGCTGTTCAGCGTTCCCGGCGATGTGATCCATCGTCCAGTCCGCTGCCGCTCAACCCGGCACCCTGACACCCCACCGTTCCGCTTTGTCGCGGCAATGAGGAAAACGGTTCGGTTCAGGCTTGGCGAAACACCCAATTTTTCATATTGGCATGCTAGATGAACGGCCAGCCGCCCAAACCGGCCCGGCCCAACACGGTCCCGTAGCTCAACTGGATAGAGTAGCGGATTTCTACTCCGCGGGTTGCAGGTTCGAGTCCTGCCGGGATCGCCAGTGTTTCAACTTCGAAATCAACCACTTGGCGCAGTATCGGCTTCGTTCCGAAGGCAATTTCGTGTTGCGCGGCGCTGCAATCCCGTAGCAGTGAATTCAATGCGTTACCCCGCATTACAAACTGCTCCACGCAACACGGTGGCAACACCGTGTTGCGCGCTATGTTCACCGGAGGCATGTCGTGGTTTGCCTCGGGATCATCGGTGGATTCCTGCTGCTGATCGCGGCTGTCGTGCTCGGCCTCTTGGCCATCGTCATCAAGGCGCAGCAGCACGATCCCGGAATCGAGTAGCCAGCACATCCGCGACAGGTCGCTACGGATCGATAATTTGCGAGGTACTTTCGCTGACGCTTTGATAGCGGCATGCCTCGCCCTGCTCGACGCCATACACCTACGCATGCCGATGGCCGGCCGCTCAAGATCCACGTTCGGAGAGATGCGCAAGATGGGCCAGCGCGGCGTCCTGGTCTACTGCCATTGCGGCCACCACGTCGCGCTGAGGGCCGTTCGCTGGCCCGACGAGATGCGGCTATCCGACATCGAGCCGCGCTTCGGGTGTCAGGGGTGCGGCAACCGCGGAGCTGAGGTCAAGCCGGATTTCGAGAGTGGCAAGCCACCGCAATTCGCGATCTCGAAAGGCCCGCCAGCCTACCCTGCCGTTCACGAGGGGTTCATACCCGCTGAAGCACGCTGCGCCTTATGGAGGTTGTCAGATGATTGTTATTGGGCTTGCCGCCGCGCTACTCACGGGTCAGGCTTTGCCGAGCATGGACTTTCAGCCCCCCATGCAGCAGG
The DNA here is from genome assembly GCF_028128625.1 of Bradyrhizobium sp. CCBAU 45389. Classification (NCBI taxonomy): domain Bacteria; kingdom Pseudomonadati; phylum Pseudomonadota; class Alphaproteobacteria; order Hyphomicrobiales; family Nitrobacteraceae; genus Bradyrhizobium; species Bradyrhizobium sp. CCBAU 45389. The sequence continues at coordinate 218,226 of NZ_LBIY01000088.1, forward strand.
TCCAGTATGGCGTGCCCAGACACCCTCCACCGTGCGGCCACGGCTGGGACGTGAGCGCCCGTGACGGCATGTGCTATCCGAACGGGTACCTTCCTCCTCAGGAACAGGCTGCGCGGCAGTACTATTATCGCGGGGGCGGCTACGGCTATCGTAGATATCCGGTGCCCTGCGGCCACGGCAGCGACGTCGATATCCGAGATGGGCAATGCTACCCAAACGGAACGGTCCCCCCGCAGTTTCAGCAAGGCCGACAGGGGTACTACGGCGACGACTACTACGATCGCGGCCCCCGGCGTCGATATTATCGCTATTACTGAGCCCGCCAGCGGCTTCTTAAGCAAAGGCCCGGCAGCTCACGCTAGCGGGCCTTCCGTTTCATCGATGCTCCTCCGGCATCAACGCACCGTAGAGCTTGACGAGCAACAGGCTGCCCTTGATCGCCCAGCATGCGAGCCTGATTCGGGCCCGCGAGACTAGAAGCTGGATCAGGCGCATTCGCCGTCCGTCGCACACCAAATGGACGGCGCGGACAGGGCTCGCCGCTGATCGATCTGCCGATCAAGCGACCCCAAGTCCGCCTCCAGGTCTCGGCCGCCGTCTCCGGGCGTGACCGTCACGCCGCACAGGCTAGGTTCATCGTCCACGTCGGGCTCGCGGCCGTCGTGCTCGCTGCCCTCATCCTCGCACTGAGCGCCCTCGTCTTCGCACTCGTCTTCCAGCTCGGTGGAGGCATAGGGCCAAGCGCGACACCGGCAAGAAGGATGCGAACGGCGAGCCCGTTATGGCTCTGGATCTCGCCTTTCTAGGCAGGGTCGAAAGCCATTCAAACCTGATCGAACGCGGTCTTGAGCCTATCCTGATCGCGGCCGGCATTGCGGAGGTTCGCCCGGTGGTGGCTCAAGCCGGCAAGCCCGTTCTGGACGCCTCTGGCGCACCCGAGACGGTTGTGGCAGGAACGTACGGCATGCACTCGTTGCGACACGCCTGCGCCTCTCTGTGGATAGAGAACGGGTACAACCCGAAGCAAATCCAGCGCCTGATGGGGCACAGCTCGATCGAGGTAACGTTCGATGGATACGGGCACCTGTTTGCTGATGCTGAGGCCGACCAAAGGGCTGCCGAGACATTACAGGCACGCCTTCTTGGGAGCTAAGCAATGATTCCACATTTCTGGCCGGGCTTGACAGCGGGCTTGGCCGTTCTCGCCGCGCTTCTTTGGCTGAAGTCAGCCACGGTAACTGTGCCTGCCCCTGCGGACACGGCCGGGGTTGGCGCTCTCATAGGTGGTTATCTGATTTCACTCGACAAGAAGGGGCAGCGGATCGACTTACACGAAACTCTCAAGAAGCAATCATCTTGGAGTGCGTACGCAGCCATAGCGGCGGCCGCGTCTGCGGTCTGTTCTGGGCTAGCTATTTTCTATCCTTGAGCGTCGAAGCAACACCAAACGAACACCGTCGGGCTAAGCCGTTGATTAGACTCAGCATCCAAAAGGTTTCTACTCCGCTGGTTGCAGGTTCGAGTCCTGCCGGGATCGCCAGTGTTTTCAAGATGATGGACGTTCGTCTCTTGCAAAACCCGTATCAGACGCGTCTACACACCCGTTGCAGATCCTTCTCCGAAATAAGGAGAAGGTCTTCATTCGCATCTCCACCCTCGGCGTGAATTCGCAAGCGCCACAAAGTCTATTCGGACTTCTTGCCGACAACCCATCTAACGATCGGCCATCCCACCACGAAAGCTGATGCAGCAGTGCCGACTACTCGCGTTACCAAGGCGCCGAGGTCCTGTTCGCTGAAGTACGGGTGCCTGTTGTAGAAGATGAGCACGAGAATGGTGCTGAGCGCGCAGCAGAGGGCAACTAACAACCGATAAAGCTGCCCTTCAAGATGCGCGACGCGCGTCTCAAGGTTTTCGTTATCCACTATCCGAGATCCCTCAAAAACTTCTTCCAAAATGACTTCTCGTTGATCCTGTCCGCTGGGCAGGAGCCCAACACCGGCGTGGCAGTCCCTCGCATCTTACCAAGGTTAATTCGGCGATTGCCACTTTTTCCCGACTCGGTAGCCGTTGGACGTTGGCGCCATCCTCAACCAGCTAAGTTGAGCGTCAGAACCTTTCGCTCCTTCTCTTCACGAACGCGTGGGTAACCCCGCACCGGGCCTTTGAACCGGGCGCATCAATCCTATCTATGCGCCGGGCGACGTGCGCCCGATAAGGACCTCGATGCCACCATCCGAGTGGACGAGAATGGCCATCGCCTCTGCGGTGGCCGTGATCGCAATATCATTTTTGGCAATCGATGCGGGCGTCGACGTGAATACCGGCGCGATCGTGAAACGCGTCGAGACGGCGCGGGCGTCCATCACGGACGCGGTGGCGCGCCAGCATGAGCTCGCCTTCGCCGTTCAGGCGTGGTCGCGCGGCCAACACGACAAGCCGCTCTCGGAGAAGCCACACCTGGAGCAATGCCTGGCGATCGATTGATCCAAGGCGCGGCGGCCAGCGCATCATTCCCCGTCCGCTTACTGGTGCGCCCTCCACCACCTCGCGATTGCTGCCGCCAGATCATTCCACAGCTCGGTCGGCAGATCCGGCACCGCCACCCGGACGCTGTACTCATCCGTGGTCGCATTGTGAAACCATTCCGTCGCGGCGAAGTCGAAGCCAAAGCTGCCGGCGTGGCGAATCGGGAGGCCATCCCGGCCGAGATCGCGGCTCATCGCGTCAGCGGCCTGCCGCGCGCCGGCCTCGTCGAGGCGGCGCCTGCTGCGGAGCGTGACGTAGAGGCCGTGGGTGAAGTGGAGCTCGGCCGACAGCGAGGCAAGCTCACGCGAGAAAAGTCGGGCCGCATGGCGGCCATTGCGCAAAATGGCTGCGACACGCCGCTTCGTTGATATCCAATAATCCGCCATGCCCACGAAGGGCGGAAAATGCGCCGGCAGCGCCGCGCCGCCGAGAAGGCGCACGGCATCGCGCATCTCCGCCGCGAGGCGTTCGGGCAATGAATGCCCGACGCCCTCCTCGCTCCAACTGACGAACACCGCGGAGCCGAGCCGGCCGTATTCCGCGCCGAGCGAATCGAGCTTGGTGTGGCTTCGCGCCATCACCACGGGGATTCCGCTTCGCCTTGCCCAACGCAGGACACGCCGGATGCGGCCCGACCGGCCGGCAAAGCATGTCGTGTCGAAGATCAGGAGGTCGAGACCAGAACCATCGCAGCGCAGCGCCGCTTCGAACGCGCCGGCGGCGACGCAGGAATCCAGCAAGAGAATTCGCGGCGCACCCGCGCCAGCCAACGCACCGTCCAGCGGCAGCCTCAAGGTGACGAGCCGCAAATCCGGGACGAAGCGGTCGATCAGCTCCAGCGTCTCGCCGTAGGAGCCCGGCAGGACCAGGATGTCAGCTTTGGCGAAGATCCGGGTGGCGGCCAACAGCAGCGCCGAGATCGCGGCCATCCCGGAGGCGGTATAGATCGTCTCGCTGCCGCAGCCGGGCTCGCGCTCATAGAACGAGGGCCCGTTCACCTTCAGATCCGCCCGCTGGTAGTCGTAGCTGAAGGTGAATGGACCGCTGGTCGGAGACGCCGTGGCCGACCAGGATGTCTCCGTCGCCTTCCAGTCCTGCAGTGCGTGCTCGGCGCGCAACGCGGCAGTCAGCTGGAATTTCGTCCTGATGACCTCGTCCACCGAGCGCGGACACGGCACGTGCCGCGGGCTGGTCAGGCAGCCATTCAGCAGCCCGATCTCCCTGTGCTTGCGCTCCAGATAGGCCTTGATCGTCTCCATACGAGGCTTGTCAGCTGCAACTCTGCTTCAACGTCCGGCGCGCCTGTGGGGTCCAAACTGCGGCGCGCTACCGTGCAACGAAGATCCGCCTGCGCCGTTGAGACCGCGCAAGGAGGACATCATGTCGGAAATCAGGGAACACATGAAAATCATCGGCAAGGACGGCGCGCATGTCGGCACCGTCGACCGCGTCGAGGGCAACCGCATCAAGCTGACCCGCAAGGACAGCCCGGAAGGTCACAAGGACCACCACCACTACATCGACAGGAAATATGTCGGCGCGGTTGAGGGCGATGTCGTCAAGCTCTCGGTCAATGCCGACGCGGTCCCGAAGAGCGAAGCTGCGTAACAACACCAAAGCCCCGTCGGAGCCTTATGTTTGTTCACGGTCCGACTCCGCTTCGTTCGCAAAGCACGAATCGCGACCTCGAAAATCAGGGCTGCGCAAATGTTAACAGGGAATTGCCGTAGCGCTGATTGCGCGCGCGATCGCTACTCGGTCGGCTCATCGTCGCGACGCTCGCGGGCAAGCTGATGCCAGGCGATGGCGAGCTCGATCAGGCGTTGCCGGTCGGCGCCTTCGGCCGCTGCGGCGCGCTTCATTGCGGCCTCGGCTTCGTGCTGCGGGTCGTACTTGTTGCACATGAGTCCTATTTTAGCCGCTCGATCTGGACAAGTGCGTGGCAATTTCGTCCGTATGATTGCGGAGGACCGACGTTGTTATAAGAGATTGAAACACCCTTTGGTTGTTGCACCAAGGGATTTGCACTCGCGGTTTCAAACGCTCCGCGGCGCAAGCGAAAGAGAGGCCCGGCCTCATTCCAAGCGATCTGTGAATTGCGTCACAGCCTGCGCACGGCGTCTCGCGCTAAACAGCACCTCAGCGCTTCCAAGGGGAGCGCGAGACGGCGTGGGAGGTCTTTCCCGTCATGACACAGGAAGCAACCGCCGAAGCCAGGGTCCCGACACAACGACAGCGGTCCGACCTGTTCGGCATCGCGTGTCTTGCGACGATCGGTCTCGTGACGCTGGCCTGGATCGCAGGCCTGGTCTGGGGCGCGATGGCATTTTTCAACTGGCTGGTAGCCTGACGCGCGAGACGATAGGCCCTCATCCGCGCGCAACTGGATCGACCCGCACCAAAACAAAAGAGGCGGGCCTTTCGCCCGCCTCTTCGGTTTCAGATCCTTACGCAGAAGCTCAGTAGCACGCGCGCGGATCGGCCTGCACATACTGCCCGTTCGGATAACGGTAGTAGCAATTGCCCTGGGCCACGTAGTAGCCGGGGCGTGAGGCCGCCGTTGCGCCGGCGATCGCGCCGGTGGCACCGCCGATCACGGCGCCCGCGGCTGCACCCGAGGCGTTGCCCGAGATCAGGCCACCGAGCACGCCGCCGACAATGGCGCCACCCAGCGCGCTTGCGCCGGGATCGGCCGGCGGCGGCGGAGGCGGCGGTTCGTAGGCGACCGGAGGCGGCGCCGGCGCATAGGCGACCGGCACGTCGTCGTAATAGTCATCCGAGATGTAGGCGGGCGGACCGGCCATCCTCTGCGGATAATAATACCAGACGCCGCCGACGTCCCACCACCAGCCGGAGCGGCCGTTGCGGACCTCGTGGCGCCAGCGCCCGCCATCCCAGGCGCGGTTGCCGCGATAGGCGTGTCCGCCCCAGTCGCGCTCCGGCGCGGGGCCACGCGCGTAGTTGCGGCCGGGCGGCGGGCCGCCGGCATTGTGCGGGCCGGGACCGGGGCCGCCAGCGTGCGGCTGGCCGCCGGGCTGTTGCGCGGGCCGGGCCGCCTGCTGCGGCGGAGGGCCCTTGCGCATGTTCTGATTGGTCTGGGGCGGCGCGCCGGCGCCCTGCCCGGCCGGTGGCGGGCTCGCGTCCCTGGGCGGCCTGGCCTCCTGCGCCTGCGCCGAAAGCGCGAGCAAAGACATGGCCGAAACCAAGGGAATGATGATCTTCTTGCGGCTGGACGCACTCATGCGTGCTTGACCCCCTACTTTCTCGCTTGCCGTGTCCCGCACGCGATAGACGATTCGCCTCGCGCCGGGGTGATGCCGGCTGACGTAACTGACCTGCTTGATCGGCTAAGTCCCGTTACAAATGATTAAGATCACGGCAATTTTTCGGCCCCAAGGGGCCGCGCCGGAGCGCCGCTAGCGGGCCGGCTCGATGACGTTGCAATTGCTCCGCCCCGACATCAGGCAGTCCTGCATCTTGCTGGCCGCGGTGAGATCGCGGGCGAGCCACCAGCCGATGCCGAGGATCAGAAGCGCGATGATCAGGCCGGCAATGGCGCCGCGGCGGTTGTCGCCGGGTTGAGGCCTTGGCGCGGATTTGGGCTTCTCGCCCGGTTCGGGCTTGGACGCGGGGCTCGACATGACAACCTGATCGCACGGGTGAGCCGGCTTTATCACCTCTGCGGCGAGGCGTCACATCCCGGTCGGACCTTCCGGCTCAGCCCCGGGTCTGGCGGATCGCATCCTTGCGCGAGGTCTCGACAGCGGGGGCCGCCTCGCGAGCCCGCGGGGCGCAGGTCGTGAGCACGAAAGCGGTCTGGCTGCACTCCCAGTCGGCGCCCAGAACGGCGTTCTCGATCGGTTGCGGACGGGCAAACAGCAATGCGGCACCCGCCAGCACCGCCACCACGAGGATGACCGCGAGCGCCTTGAGGCTCAGCCGGAAGATGGTCATGCCCGTGCTCCGTCTCGTATTGGGGCGGACGCTAGGCGTTGCGTCAGGACGCCCACTATGAGGGACATCACAATTCGGCAGTTTTTCGGGGCTACGAGAGATCGTCGGGGGAGCGATTTTTCGTCTACCTGATCGGCTGCGATTATGGGTGGCTTCGCGACGCGCGCCGATGTACACGCTTCTGCGTCGCGTGGCGCCTGCTATGCCCAGCCGACGTACCAACAGGCACTGATGTAGGATTGAAAGCGAGGAAGACAAGGCTCGTCGATGAGTGGATTCAGGGAACCCGGTTTTGCAGACCGGCAAAAGGCGGCGCAGGACGCCCGCAAAAATCTTTTGAACAAGTTCAAGTCGCAGCCGGGACACGATGATCCGGCGGTAGCGGCTCGCCGCGCCGAACGCGAGGCCCTCGCGGCCAAGCGCGCCGAGGCAAAGGCAGCGCGCGAGGCGGACAAGGCCGAGCAGAAGCGCCTCGAGGAGGAAGCCAAGGCCGCCGAAGCCGCACGGATCGCGCGTGAGGCTGAGGAAGCCGCCGAAAGGCAAGCCGCGCTCGAGGCCGAGCAGAAGGCCAAGCGTGACGCCCGCTACGCAGCCCGCAAGGCCAAGCGGAAGTAGCGTTCACGACGTGGCGTTCAGAGGTCACGTTCAACTGAAATTGAACGGAGACATCTATTCGGGGCGGTCCATGTGACCGCCCCCGGACTCTCCCGAGCGCGCGTCTGCCTTTCGCACGCGCGCCGGCGACGACAGAAGATCAGTTCTTCTTCATCATCCCGTCGTCTTTCTTCATCCCGTCCTTCGACATGTGATCCTTCTTCATGCCGTCGTCCTTGGACATGGCATCTTTCTTCATGCCGTCCTTGGACATCGTGTCCTTCTTCATCATGCCGTCGTCCTTGCCCATCTTGTCCTGGGCAAAAGCGGCCGGCGACAGCGCGAGGCCAAGCGAGAGAACGGCAGCCGAGACGCCGAGCGCGATACGGGTACGAATGGTCATGGATCATCTTCCCTTCGAGATGGTGTTTGTCAGCGACGGACGCCGCTATTTGGTCTCGACGGATCGAGGTGCGGGCTTGTTACGGCCTCGCCGCGAAATTTTTCCAAGCCGCGCATTCGCCGCAATCACGTCCGCGATATCCGACCTCCATTCGGAGGGTTGATGGCAAGTGTGCAGCGCAACACGACCGGCACTTGCCGCGGCATTCGGTCTCGAACTATCAGATGAGAGAACATCGCCTCAAAGACCGGCTAGGATGGGCCTGAAGCCGGTCTGACAAGACCCGACCCAAATCACATCAACAAGAACAGAAACGTTCAAGGGGATTACACCATGATTACGCGCCGCCATCTGATCGCGACCGCCGTCGCCGCGCCCGCCATCTTGCGCTTCGGCACCGGCACCGCGCATGCCGCCACCACGCTGAAGATCTCGCATCAATTCCCTGGAGGCACCATCGACAAGGGTGATTTCCGCGACCGTCTCTGCCGCATGTTCGCCGCTGAAGTCAGCAAGCGCAGCAACGGCGACATCGCCGCCGAGATCTATCCGAACTCCTCGCTGATCAAGACCAACGCGCAGTTCTCCGCGATGCGCAAGGGCGCGCTCGACATCTCGCTCTATCCGATGCCCTATGCCGGCGGCGAGCTGCCCGAGACCAATATCGGCCTGATGCCGGGCCTCGTCACCACCTACGACCAGGGCCTGCGCTGGAAGAAGGAACCGGTCGGAAAGGCGCTGACCGATTTCCTCGCCGACAAGGGCATCATCCTGCTCACCTGGGTCTGGCAGGCCGGCGGCGTCGCCAGCCGCTCCAAGCCGATCGTCGCGCCCGAGGATGCCAAGGGCATGAAGGTGCGTGGCGGCTCGCGCGAGATGGACATGGTGCTGCAGACAGCCGGCGCCTCGGTGCTGTCGGTGCCGTCGAACGAGATCTACGCGGCGATGCAGACCGGCGCGTGCGATGCCGGCATCACCTCCTCCACCAGCCTGATCTCGTTCCGCCTCGAAGAGGTCGCGAAGTCGCTGACATCGGGCGCAGGCGCCTCCTACTGGTTCATGCTCGAGCCCTTGATGATGTCGAAGGCGATCTTCGACAAGCTGCCGAAGAACCAGCAGGACGTGCTGCTCACCGTGGGCCAGGAGCTCGAAGCCTTCGGCCGCAAGGGCGCGCAGGACGACGACGTCGAGGTCGCCAAGGTCTACGAGAAGGCCGGCGCCAAAGTCTCGGCGCTCGATGCCGCGACCGTCGGCAAGTGGCGCGACATCGCCCGCGACACCGCGTGGAAGGATTACGGCGCCAAGACCGCGACCTCCGCGAACCTGCTCAAGCTCGCCACCGACGTCGCGGCATGAGCCACGGTCCGCTTCCGGATCGTGACGACCACGCAACCGCTACCGCAGACACAGGCCCTGCGGCGGCGATCGATCGCGGTCTCGCCATCCTCAACAGCATCATCGTCGTGTTCGCCGCGATCGCGCTGGTCGCGGCCTGCGCCATCCTCAGCTACAGCGTGCTCAGCCGCGCGCTGTTCAAGGCGGCCAATTACTGGCAGGACGAGGCCGCCGTGTTCCTGCTGGTCGGCGCCACCTTCATGACGGCGGCCTATGTGCAACAGAACCGCGGCCATATCGGCATCGAGGCCTTTGTCGGCCTGCTCTCGCCGCTGGCGAACCGGGTCAGGCTCTGGCTGGTCGACGCCGCGACGTTCCTGTTCTGCGCCTTCTTCACCTGGAAGTCCTGGACGCTGGCACATGAGGCCTATGTCGACGGCCAGGTCTCGAACTCGATGTGGTCGCCGCCGCTCGCCATCCCCTATTCACTGATGGCGCTCGGCATGAGCCTGCTCTGCGTCCAGATTCTCGTGCAGCTCGCGCTGCCCTTTGCTGGAGGCCGGCGGCCATGAGCGTTTTCGGGATCGGCCTCGCCTACGGCATCGCGACGCTGGTCATCATGTTCTCGGGCATGCCGATCGCGTTCGCGCTCGGCGCGGTCGCGGTCGTGTTCATGGGCATCTACATGCCATCGGCCTCGCTCGATACGGTGACGCAGAACGTCTACGAGGAAATGGCCTCGATCACGCTGCTGTCGATCCCGCTTTTCATCCTGAAGGGCGCCGCGATCGGCAAGTCGCGCGCAGGCCAGGATCTCTACTCGGCACTGCACGCCTGGCTGCATCGCGTCCCCGGCGGCCTCGGCGTCGCCAACGTGTTCGCCTGCGCGCTATTCGCGGCAATGGCAGGCTCCTCGCCGGCGACCTGCTCGGCGATCGGTTCGGCCGGCATCCCCGAGATGCGCAAGCGCGGCTATTCCGGCGGCTTTGCCGCAGGGATCATCGCCGCCGGCGGCACGCTCGGCATCCTGCTGCCGCCGTCCATCACCATGATCCTGTTCGCGGTCGCAGCCGAAAAGTCGCTCGGACGGCTGTTCCTCGCCGGCATCGGGCCAGGCCTCTTGCTGGTCACCCTGTTCGGCTTCTACGCGGTGTTCCGCTTCCGCCAGGAATATGCCGCGGCGGAGGCGATCTACAAGAACGGCGGTCCGGAGGCTGCGATCCTCGCCCGCGACGAGTACACGCTCGCCGAACGCTTCAGCGTGCTGCCGCGGGTGATCCCGTTTGTGCTGCTGCTGACCGGCGTCATGATCGCCCTCTACGGCGGCTACGCCACGCCGTCGGAGACGGCGGGCCTTGGCGGCCTCCTGGCACTGGCGCTGATCGCAGCGATCTACAGCGTGTGGCGGCCGAGCGACCTCGCCCCCATCATGAAGTCGACGATCCGGGAATCGACCATGCTGATGATGATCATCGGCATGTCGCTGCTCTATTCCTACGTGATGAGCTATCTGCACATCTCGCAATCGGTCGCCGAATCCATCGTCGCGATGCACCTGCCGCGCTGGGAGCTGCTGTTCGCGATCCTCGTCATGGTCGTCGTGCTCGGCTTCTTCCTGCCGCCGGTCTCGATCATCCTGATGACGGCCCCGATCATCCTGCCGCCCTTACGCGCCGCCAATTTCGACATCATCTGGTTCGGCGTCGTCATGACCATCGTGATGGAGATGGGCCTGATCCATCCGCCCGTCGGCCTCAACATCTTTGTCATCCGCAACGTCGCGCCGGATATCCCCCTGCGCGAGGTGATCTGGGGCACGCTGCCCTTCGTGCTCTTGATGATGCTCGCGGTGCTGCTGCTGTGCTTCGTGCCGGGGATCTCGACCTGGCTGCCGGACCTCGTGATGGGGCCGGACGGGAGCAGGTAGCGAAAACCACAACTGCCGTAGGGTGGGTTAGACCAGCGGCTGCGCGAAGCGCAGTCGCTGGGCGTAGCCCACCTCTTCTGCTTCCGCGGAGACACATAGTGGTGGGTTACGCCCTTCAGATCCGCTTCGCGCATCTGCAGAGCTAACCCGCCCTACGAAATCTACTCGCTCTTACGGCGCGCCTTCGGCGCGTTCGCCACCACCTGCAGCAGATCCTTGCGCACGGCCTCGATGTGCCGCTCCAGGAACCGGCAGGCGTCCTCCACCTTCTGCGCGCGGCAGAGCGCGATCAGCTGGGCGTGCTCCTTCTCGGCAGTGCCCATCGCCTTGGTGTTGGAGAGCTGCAGGCGGGTGTAGCGATCGCTGGTCTGCAGCAGCGACAGCACGATCGCTCGCGTGCGCGGCTGCGGCGCGTGCACGTACAGCGCCATGTGGAAGTCGGCGTTGAGCTGCCCCCATTCGCTGACGTTCCTCGCCTTGATCGCCTTCTCGAAACTCTTGTGGATGTCGTCGAGCCCCTCGAAATCGTCAGCAGTGAAACGCGGGGCCGACTGCGCCAACAATCGTGGCTCCAGGATGCGCCGCAGGTCGAAGACGTCGTTGATCTCGTCCAGTGACAGCTCGGAGACGATGGCGCCCTTCTGCGGCACGATCCGCACCAGCCCTTCGGCCTCGAGCTGGAACAACGCCTCGCGCACCGGGATGCGGCTGACGCCATAGGCATCCCCAAGCGCATCCTGACGCAGCTGCGATCCGGCGGGATAGGTGCCGTCGAGGATCGCCTGGCGGAGCTGATCGACGATCGCAGCCGACAGGGTGCGATGCTTCAGAGGCTGTTTCATCTGACCTTCCGTCCTGCTTGCCGACTCGTCGGAGCGAGGCGGTCCCTCTCTTGCATGTTGAGACGCCCGGCAAAAGCCGTGACTCCGCAAAAGCCGGTGCCCAGCAAAAGCGCGCCCTGCCGCCGAATTGACCGCAATCTCCGTTTGACTCCCAAAATGTATAAATTATACATTTGGCAATCGCACGACAAATCTTCGGGGGTTGAGGCCTCTTCATGATCGAGCAGACCATGCCGGCCATTCGCGCGCTCAGCCTCCGACGTACGGTCGTGCGGATGTCGAGCGCCCTGCTCGCCTTCGAGCGTCTGGCGCTGATGGGCCTGATGTACCTGCTCACCGGCCTGATCCTGGTGAACGTCGTCACCCGCTACGCGCGTTTCCCGATCTACTGGATCGATGAATCCGCAGTCTATTGCGTGGTCTGGCTGACCTTCATCGGCGCGTCCGCGATGACCCGGCTTCGGCTAGACTTCGCGGTCACCATGCTGACGGAGCGGCTTTCGCCGCAGCGCCAGAAGATCGCAAAAGTGATCTCGACCGGCATGGTCGTCGTGTTCGGCGTTGCCCTGACTATCACCTGCGTGCTCTGGATGGACCCGATCGGATTGGCGCTCGCCGGCTTCGACGGGCGCAAGCTCGCGGCCGAAACCTTCAACTTCCTTTACACAGAACACACTCAGACCCTGAACTGGCCGACCTGGGTGCTCTATCTGACGCTGCCGATCTTCGCGGTGTCGATGACCGTGCACGGCCTCGCCAATCTGCTGGAAGATCTCGAGCTGGTCCCGCGCACGCCGCCGAAGGGTTTTCAGCTCTCCGAGCTCGACGGGGTCAACTGATGGTCACGTCCGCCGCCTTCGTCGCGTTCATGCTGGTCGGCGTGCCGATCGGGCTCTGCCTGTGCCTTGCCGGCCTCGTCTACATCGCCGCCTCAGGCAATCCCGTGCTGTTCCAGTCCTATCCGCTGCAGCTGTTCGGCGGCGTCGACAGCTACGGCCTGATCGCGATTCCGCTGTTCATCCTGATCGGCGAGATCATGAACGGCGGCGGCATCACGCGGCGCATCGTCGACATGGCGATGGCGTTCGTCGGCTCGCTCAAGGGCGGGCTCGCCTACGTCAACATCCTCGCCAACATGTTCATCTCATCCATCCTGGGATCGGCGACCGCGCAGGTCGCGATCATGGCCCAGATCATGGTGCCGGAGATGGAGAAGAAGGGTTACGACAAGACGTTTGCGGCGGGCCTCACCGCCTATGGCGGCATGCTCGGCCCGATCATTCCGCCCTCGGTGATGTTCGTGGTCTACAGCGTGCTGGCGCAGGTCTCGGTCAGCGACATGCTGATTGCCGGCATCGTGCCGGGCGTCATCCTCACCGTGATGTTCTGCCTCGTCATCGCGCTGATGGGATACATGTACAACTATCCGCGCGCCGACTATCAGACGCCGCGCCAGCGTCTGATGACGATCCTGCGGACATCACCGACGCTGCTGATCCCGATCGTCATCGTCGGCACGATTCTGAGCGGCCTCGCCAATGCGACGGAATCAGCGGCCGTCGGCGCCGTCGCCGCCGCCCTCGTCGGCAAGTACTGGACCAAGGAATTCGAGTTCTCGCAGCTACCGCAGATGATGCTGCGCAGTGGCATCTATTCGGCGATCGTGCTGTTCCTGGTCGCAGCCGCGGCCGTGTTCTCCTGGGTCCTGATCTTCGGCAAGGTGCCGCAGGAAACCGCCGGCTGGATCCAGTCCGCCGCCAAGGACCCGGTCAGCTTCATGCTGATCTGCAACGTCATCCTGCTGATCATCGGCACCGTCATCGACGGCATTCCCGGCCTGATCATGACGGTGCCGATCCTGCTGCCCGTCGCAACCGAGGTCTATCACATCGATCCCCGGCAGTTCGGCGTCGTCGTCGTGATCAACCTCGTGCTCGGCCTTTTGTCGCCGCCGGTCGGGCTCTGCTTCTTCGTCGCGGCCGCCGTCACCGGCGCCAAGCCCGGCAAGATGTTCATGGTGACGCTGCCGTTCTTCGTCATCTCCTGCGTCCTCCTCGTGCTGCTCTCGCTCTATCCGTCGCTCTCGCTGATCCTCGTCAAATAGGCCCGTTTCAAAAGGAAGCCCGACCATGCCGCTTTCACGCCGCCGCTTTCTCGCCGCCAGTGCCGCCGCTTCGGTGTTCGCGCCGTCGCTGGCGCTCGCCCAGGCCAAGGAATTCCGCCTCGGCCTGATCACGCCCAACGGCCATTCCTGGAACAAGGCCGCGCTCAAATTCGGCGACGAACTCAAGGCCGCCACCAACGGCCGCCTGACCCTGACCGTGTTCCACTCCGGCCAGCTCGGCAACGAGCCTGCGATGATGCAGCAATTGCAATCCGGCGCGCTCGACATGGGCTTCATCCAGGCCGCCGAGCTCGGCTCGCGCGTGCCGCACATCGCCGCGATCAATGCGCCCTACATCGTCCGCTCGACACCGGCGGTGGCGAAATTCGTCCGGCATCCGGCGGCGGTGAAGCTGTTCGAGGTGCTGCCGCAGGAGACCGGCACGATCGGCCTCGGTTGGGGCATCACCGGCATGCGCGCGGTGTTTTCGTCCAAGGACCTGAATTCGCTCGCCGACATCAAGGGCATGAAGCTGCGCATCAACCCGACGCCGGTCTATCGCGATTTCTATTCCTCGCTGGGAGCTGCGCCGACGCCAATCCCGACGCCGCAGGTGTTCGACGCCATGGCCAACGGCCAGGTCGACGGCCTCGAGGCCGATCTCGAGTTCTCCTGGAACCAGCGCTTCGACAAGGTATCGAAGGTGATCCTGCAGATGAACGCCGTCTTCATGCCGATGGCCGCGGTCGTCTCCGGCCGCGTCTGGCAGTCGCTTCCGGCGGCCGACCGCGAGCTGATCACCAAGACGATCAAGACGACGCTGGACGCGCAGATCGACGAGCTCGCCGGCAACGAGCCCGCGCTGATCGAGAATTTCAAGAACGCGCCGATCCCGATCCGTCAGGTCCCGGCCGGCGACACCGAAGCCGTCATCGCCGAGTTCGACAAGATCTGGCTGCCGAAGGCACCCGTTCTCGCCGAGCTGCGCAAGGTCGGCGCGACGCTCTGATCCCGCCCGCCATCCCTTTCACAACTGCCGGCGGCCCCAGCCCCCCGCCGGCCTTTTTCATCTGGAGAAAAACCATGCCCCGCCGCGTATCCTGGGAAGGCGTCTTCCCGGCCGTCACCACCCAATTCCACGACGATCTTTCGCTCGACATCGACGCGACCGCCAAGGTCATGGACGGTCTGATCCGCGACGGCGTCTCCGGCCTGATCGTCTGCGGCTCGGTCGGCGAGAACACCTCGCTGGAGCGCAAGGAGAAGGTCGCGATCATGGAGACGGCGAAGTCGGTCGCGAAGGGTCGCGTGCCCGTGCTGTGCGGCATCGCCGAATTCACGACGGCGTTTGCGGTCGAGACGGCGAAGGAAGCCGCGCGCGTCGGCATCGACGGCGTGATGGTGATGCCGGCGCTGGTCTACTCCTCCAAGCCGCACGAGACCGCCGCGCATTTCCGCGCCGTCGCCAGCGCGACCGACCTGCCGGTGATGCTCTACAACAATCCGCCGATCTACAAGAACGACGTCACGCCCGACATCCTGGCCTCGCTGGCCGACGTCGAGACCGTGGTCTGCTTCAAGGACTCCTCCGGCGACACGCGCCGTTTCATCGACACCCGCAATATGGTCGGCGATCGCTTCGTGCTGTTCGCAGGTCTCGACGACGTCATCGTCGAGAGCGTCGCCATGGGCGCGGTGGGCTGGGTCTCGGGCATGTCGAACGCCTTCCCGCGCGAGGGCGAGACGCTGTTCCGCCTCGCCAGGGCCGGCCGCTTCGCCGAGGCGATGCCGCTCTACGAATGGTTCATGCCGCTCCTGCATCTCGATGCACGCCCGGACCTCGTCCAGTGCATCAAGCTGTGCGAGCACATCATGGGCCGCGGCACCGCATTGACCCGCCCGCCGCGCCTTGCGCTGCTGCCGCAGGAGAAGGCCGAGGTCGAGGCCATGATGGCCAAGGCGCTGAAGAACCGGCCGCAGCTTCCGGATGTCGGGCTGAAGGCGGCGTGACCGCTTATTGCGTAGGGTGGGTTAGACCTGCGGCTGCGCAAAGCGCAGTCGCTGGGCGTAACCCACCACTTTCGTCTCCGCGGATACCAAAGAGGTGGGTTACGCTTC